>CAYQUT010000007.1:0-107107 GCA_964420985.1 uncultured Chryseobacterium sp. | reverse complement strand
AGAAATGAAAAATCTTACTTCACAATCTCCAACGGAACCCTCGCCATCAAAAGCGTCAGAGTGACGCTGGTTTAAGTATTTCAGCAAATCTTTTATCCGAATAATTCATTATCCCTCCACCGGGCATGGGAGATTGGGTAACGCCAATTAAAAATTCTTTCATTCTGAAAAGCAATGGTGATGGGAGAATGATAACGATTCTTTACATTATTTTCTAATCTTTGTCACGTTTATTGGTTCAAGAGGATAATGAGAGTGTAAAGCTTTACAATCTAAATTCTGTAAAAACAAAAAAATCAAATGAAAAAATTAATGAATCTCAAAGCCATATTACTCTCTTTATCTGTAGCCTTGATTTTATCGGGGTGTAAAAAAGAAGCCAAAGATGAGACCGTAACCATTGTTCCCGCGCCTGTTGCAACACCTATGGTGATTGGTGATTGGGAATTGTATAAAAGTGAAAAGCAGGAATTGATTTTGAGTAGTCAAAATGGCCAAATAGTACAATCAATGGAATGGAGGGATAATACCCCGCCAAATCCCCAACACCTTACCTTGACATTTTTTCAAGACAAAACCTTTCAAGATTTTTATCAAGGGGTTTTGGTAGGACAAGGTCAGTGGGAAGGGGTGTCAAATATTGAAACGCAGTATAACTTCACTTTTTCTAGCTCTTCTTGGTCTCCCTTGCAAGAAACATATACCGCTCAATTTTATTGCGACAACACCATGTCGGTGAAATGGAGAATTGCTCCACCCGCGGGCAATCATAATTTTCAAGATGCGGAATGGTATGTTGTATATTATTACAAAACGCCAGGATCCTTGCCTTGCGATGATTTGGTGGATTACTATGTCAACTAGGGTTAGGAGTTAATCTTGTAAAGGAACATCCTGTGTGTTGTTGCACAGGATGTTTTTCTGACGATGAATGTACCAGAGGGATACATAAAAGGATGTTTGGAGGGCAATCGGATTGCACAGAGAGAGTTGTACAATTGCCTACTTCCTTATTTGAATGCTATTTGCAATCGTTATTTAAAAAACACCTCTTTGCGTTATGATGTTTTGCAAGAATCTTTTATTACCATTTTCAAAAAGATTGATCAGTACAATCCAGCGTTAGGCGCTTTTCATTCATGGAGCAGTAGAATTGTCATTAACAATTGCTTAAAAAATAACCAAGCAACTAAAAAATTTAGCGCGTACAGAACAGCGCCGCCCGAAAGGACGATTGATCCAGAGGCTTTAAGTAATCTGGGGATTGAGGACATTGAACGATTTTTAAAGACTATGCCGGACAAGTACTATGAGGTATTTATGCTTTATGTGGTGGATGGATTTGATCATGGACAAATAGCCGAAATGCTAGGCATCACGGCGGAATTGAGTCGCAAAAGATTGGCCAGAGCCAGAATATGGATTCAGGAACGATTGGAACGATTGGGTGTTGATCTTGTTGATTTTAAATACAAAACGATTTGATGTATGGAAAATTTTGAAAATCGGATTAAAGAAAAGCTCTCCAAGGCTCGCTCTATGGAGGGTGTAGATAGTGAAGAGCTGTGGAACGCTATCTTTACTTCAGCATTTGATAACGAAAAAAGAAAGAAGCGTTTTGGCGTTTTTTGGTTCACTTTGTCCATGTGCGCGGTCTTGGCATTGGTTGTATTTTGTTTTATTTTACAACAAAGTAATAACGAACTTAATGTTGCTAATAAAACACTGCCAGAAACGAAAATGCAACTCGAATCAAATGAGGATTCAATGGGCAAAAGTGATTTGGGAAAAGATCAATCAATAAAATCAACCGCGTCTTCTCAAAACAGTTCTGTTAGCGATTTAAAAAGATTTAGCAATGAGACGGGCCTGCTCAGTGAAGGGTTCAATCCTAGCTCATCATTTCAGTCAAGAGGAAATGACACGGCGCAAAGAATGCTGTCTTTAAGGCCGATTGTTCAGGAATCGGAAGGTCGTTTTCAAGAATATTCGGAAACAACTTTTGTCATTCATTTGGCAGCTTGCCCGCCCACAAAACTGAATATTGATCGGGCATCGATGCCGATATTTAAAGGTTTGGTTAAAGAAGCAGATACACGTAAAACAATACAGAATCGATCTTGGCAGTTTTATGCTGGCCCGCTCTGGGCTCATCAGACGTATTCCAGGGGACCGGGTTCATTGTCGGATAGTTTGAATGCTGATTTGAGTTCCGAATGGGGGAGTTTGTTAGGTGGAATGGTGGAAATAAAAAAAGGGCAGAATTGGTTTTTACAAACAGGGTTAGAGTGGGCAAATTGGAAGGATCGATTTGACAAAGTTATTTTGTCGGATACGTTGTTGTTTGTGAATCAACAAGCAGTAATGGGAAAGAATATCAGGACAATTAGACACCACAACTCGCTTTCTACTTTGTCTATTCCTATTCAATTTGGTATGTACAAGGATAAGGGGCCATTAAGACTAGGGATACAGTTGGGCGTCAGCTATTCTTTGATTTTGCATCAGGAAGGGAGATTATTGAAAGACGATGTTACCGTTTTCAATTATTCGCAAAATCAAAAGCGATATGATCATTTTATCAGTTTCCGCATAGCGCCCTCAATGGGATATCTATTAAATGAAAGGATCTTGATGAATTTTTCTTGTTTTTTAGCGATGCAAAAACACCAACCCATATCGGTTAATGGTTTAAAAAGCAAATCATATTGGATAGCTCCAAGCATAGGTTTTATTTACAATTATTAAAACCAAGATTGAATCTTACTTCACAATCTCCAACGGAACCCTCGCCATCAAAAGCGCTAGAATGGCCCCGCCAAGAATGACACGGTACCAACCAAATGGGGCAAAGCCCTTGTTTTGCAAAACGGTCATCAATGTTTTTATCGAAACCAAAGCGACAATGGCGGCAACAATGGATCCCAAAAGCATGATTTGCCATTGGTCAGTGATGATGTGGTAATCAATTTTCACCACATCGTATGTCTTCTTTAAAGAGGCCGCAAACATGGTAGGAACAGCCAAAAAGAAAGAGAATTCAGCCGCTTGTTTCTTGTTCCACCCTTGAATCATTCCGCCAATAATGGTGGCGGCTGAACGCGAAACACCAGGAATAAGCGCAATACATTGAAACAACCCCACCACAAAAGCATTTTTGGGTGTGACGGGAGCTTCTTCGGCATGCAAGTTCTTGGCGAACCATTTATCGGAATAAATCAATATCCATCCCCCAAGCATCAGAGATACTGCAACAACATCCACTTGTTCCAACATGTCGTCAATCAAATCACCGAATAACAATCCCATGACAGCGGCGGGAATAAAGGCAATGAACAATTTGACATAAAAGTCAATCGACTGAAAAAATCTTTTCCAGTATAAAAACAAAACACTGGTGATGGCGCCAAACTGTATGATAACCGTAAAGGCTCTTGAAAATTGGGTAGATTCTACGCCCAATATGGCTTGAGTGATGATCATGTGCCCTGTGCTAGAGATGGGCAAAAACTCGGTGATGCCCTCTACGATGGCAATGATGATGGCCTCGAGAATCCCCACGGTTTACTTTCTTTTGGTCGCTATATCAGCAGATTCACTTTTCTGCACGCCCGTTTCAGATTTGTCACGGTACATGATGGCTACGCCAATCACGACATATCCGATTAAAACCACAATAGGCGCCACGGTGATGCGGCGATCACTGAAGAGCTCCTCTGCATTGAACTCATCCGCGCTGGTAGCGGCTCCGCCACTCATTAAAAAATATCCTATGATTAATAACAACAATCCTGCTCCGAGGATGTAATAATTCTTTTTTCCAAATGCAAATGACATGGCGCTAAGATAATAAGACTTTAATCCTTTTTTACACTATCCTATCTTTGCAGCATGTCAAGAGTCTTAACCGGAATTCAAAGCACCAATGTTCCCCACTTGGGAAACATCTTGGGCGCTATTTTACCAGCCATCGAAATGAGCAAGGAAGGCAATAACGATTCGTTTTTGTTTATTGCCAATTTTCACTCACTCACCCAAATCAAAGACGCTGAGCGCATGCGCGCCAATACACTTGCAGTAGCTGCAACATGGTTGGCCATGGGATTGGATCACCAGAAGACAGTTTTCTATCGTCAAAGTGATGTGCCGGAAGTGGCAGAATTGAGTTGGTATTTGTCTTGTTTGACACCCTTCCCCATGTTGGCCAATGCGCATAGTTTTAAAGATAAAAGTGATCGCCTTTCAGATGTCAATGCGGGATTGTTTACCTACCCAGTATTGATGGCTGCAGATATTTTATTGTACGATGCTGATTTTGTTCCAGTTGGAAAGGACCAAGTTCAACATTTGGAGATAACGCGCGATATCGCCAGCACGTTCAATCGTTTGTTTGGTGAAACTTTGGTTGTCCCAGAAGTCAAATTGAGCAAAGACACCATGTACGTTCCGGGAACAGATGGTCAGAAGATGAGCAAGAGTTATGACAATTTCATCAATATTTTTCTTCCTGAAAAAGAATTGAAGGATGTCATCAATAAGAAAATCGCTACTGATAGCACAGCTTTGGAGGATCCCAAAGATCCCAATGCCAATGCCATTTGCGCCCTATTGCAATTGATTGCAGGTGAGGGAGCGGCCAATGATTTGCGCGATAAACTTACCGCTGGAGGATACGGTTGGGGACACGCCAAGAAAGATTTATTGGGAGCCCTTTTGGATCGGTTTAAAAATGAACGAGAACAATTTAACCACTGGATGTCAAATCCTGAAGCATTGGAAGATGTATTGCAAGAAGGAGCAGCGAAAGCACGTTTGGTGGCGCAAGCCACTTTGGGAAAGGTGAGAGAGCGTTTGGGTTATTGATTATTTTAGCCCTGTGCTTCCGAATCCTCCGGCGCCTCTTTCAGTGGAGGGCAAGACATCTGTTGTTTTCCAGGACAATGTTTCATGCTTGGCCAGAACCATTTGCGCAATGCGCTCACCGGGCTCAACAGTGAAAGAGGTGTTGCTGAGATTGACCAATAAGACTTTGATTTCACCCCGATAATCTGCGTCAATCGTTCCAGGTGTATTGAGCACTGTAACGCCATGTTTGAAAGCCAAGCCACTTCTTGGACGAATTTGAATTTCATATCCCAGTGGGATGGCAACAAAAAGTCCCGTGGGAATCAATTGTCTTTCCAATGGCTTCAGGATTATGGGTTCACTAATATTGGCACGAATGTCCAGTCCAGCAGCGCCTTCTGTGGCATAGGCAGGCAGTTCAAACGCAGATTGATTGATGATGGCTACCTCAATCATTTTCCTTCGAAAGTTGGTTTTCTTTTTTCCATAAAAGCCGTGGTACCCTCTTTGAAATCTGCAGTACCAAAGCACGCTCCGAACTCTTTGATTTCTGTATTTAATCCAGTTTCTGCAAAAGCATAGCCAGACAATACCGAACGCAATGCTGCGGAAATCGCTCTGGGAGAATTGCTCGCAATTTTTTGAGCCACTGTTATGCAAGTGTTGAGGAGTTCTTCTTGAGGAACTACTTGGTTCACCAATCCCCATTCTTTGGCTTCCGCTGCTCCAATCATTTGAGCTGAAGTGATCATCTCCATGGCCTTTCCTTTGCCCACCAATTGCGCCAAGCGTTGTGTTCCACCATAGCCAGGAATGACCCCCAAGGTTACTTCTGGCAACCCTAATTTGGCATTTTCCGAAGCATAACGGAAGTGACAACTCATGGCCAATTCTAATCCACCGCCCAACGCAAAACCGTTGACTGCTGCGATAACAGGCTTGCTCATGTTCTCTACTCGGTTGAACAACAAATTGTGCCCATCACGGCTTAATGCTTCGCCTTGCTCTACTGAGAAGTTGGCGAACTCTTTTATATCTGCTCCTGCGACAAATGCTTTGGTGCCAGAACCTGTGATGATCACACAACGTACGGTGGCATTGTTGTCTGCTTCATTCAAAGCATGATTCAACTCTTCAATGGTGGCTTTGTTCAAAGCGTTCAATTGATCAGGACGTTGAATGGTCAAAACAAGAACAGCATCTTGTTGGTCGAGGGAGATAAAAGAGTAAGCCATTTTTTTAATTTATGAGGGCAAATGTAAAACAATCACCTGAGAATGGTGACATGACCGCGATAAAGCTGATCGCCCTCTGGCAACTTAAATTGGAGTTCCCACACATACGCATCTTGCGGAACAAAGTATCCATTGAAGCTCCCGTCCCAACGTTTGTTTTGGTCTTTGGAAAAGAAAACCAAGCTTCCCCAACGGTCAAATACCCTGAACTCAAAGTGGTCCAATTTTGTCCTTGAGACTACGCCAAAACCATCGTTGATTTGGTCATTGTTGGGAGTGAAGGTATTGGGGACCCAGAATGGAAAAAGAGGAACCACCCAAATGCTGTCCGTTGCGCCACAGCCCGCTTCATCAGCGACAGAGAATTGATACAAGGTGGGCGAGATAGGGTCGGCTAGTGTTTGCGCGCAGGTATCGCAAGTTAGATAGGTAGTTGGCCCCCATTGACCAATGGGAATATTGGATACTATTGGAATTTGAACGGCGTCGGGATATTCAAAGGTAATGCTGTCTTCCAACGATAGATTGGGTAGAGGCAGAACATTGATCCAAAGTGAGGCACTGTCTTTACAGCCTAGCGCGTTGTTTCCAATGACAACGAGACTATCAGATTGGAAGGGGGTTAAAATTGCATTATCGTTGTCATTTAAAACAAGCCAATCATTGGGAAACCAGGAATAGTTATCGGCACCAGAGGCCCATGCAAAAACAGTATCTCCTAAACAGAGCTCTTGGTTGGCAATGAGGGAAACATTCAGTTCAATGACATTGACCCAAAAAGTAGCTGTTCCTGAACCGCAGCTGTTGGTCATGTCTACGGAGACCAAGGTGGATTGATTACCTGTGAAAGTGGGGTTTTGCGCAGTAGGGTTGTCAAACAATGCAACGGGACTCCAGCTCCATGAATCGGCCGTTTCCGCATTTAGGCTGATGTTTTCACCAAAGCAAACATCTACATCAGGGTATGGATTGACGGCAGGAAGGCTATTGAAAACACTAACCGTTGTGGATTCAGCAGTAACACAGCCTTCAGCGGTTATGATGGTTACAGTGTAGGTTGTGGTGCTTATCGGTGAGGCAATGGGTTGGTCAATGTTATCGGCTGACAGTGAGCTTCCATTGTCCCAAAGGTAATTGACACCCCCAGTGGCGAAAAGACCAATGGACTGACCTGCGCAAATGCTCTGGTTGTCGGAGATGGAAGTGTTCACAGGAATCACATTGACATCAATGTTGGCGTTGGCCAATCCACATTGGTTTTGTGTGGAGGCGGTGTAGGTGATGCTTCCGGGGGGATTGGCCGTTGGGTTGTCTAAAGTATTGTCGTCTAAAAACATATTGGGTTGCCATGTCACGGGGCCATTGGCCGTTGCGTTGAGTTGAACCGATTCTCCTTGACAAATTCCATTGACGGGAGCAATGGTTACCGCAGGATCGTCAATTACTTCTATGTTCAATGTTACAGTATCACCCAAAAGACAGAGCACGGCATCAGAGGCAATGAGTTCTACTTCATAGTTGCCTGGAGCAGAGTAGGCATGTATGGGTTCAGCAAGAGTGGAAGTATTGCCATCTCCAAAGTCCCAAGTGTATAGGCTGGCTCCGGTGCTTTCATTGAGAAAGGTGACGGGTTGGTTCAAACAAACTTGAGGTGGAATATTGGATGATGCGGCGGCGTATATCGGACTCAGTGAAAGTTTGAATACCCCTAAGTTGCAACCGCTACTGGGATTGGTGGCGCTGTAGGCACCAGGAGAGGTGGGAAAATCATCATTGGCTTGACAGCCGGCACAGACCGCTTGATAGACGTATCCATTTTTACTGAAACGGGAGGTGCCTCCATCCACATGTTCCTCAGAAACATTTCCTCCGTAGTAGGATGCATATAACAAACCTGTTGCATTTGGGGACAACACGCACAAATAAAAGTCGGAACCGTCAGTTGTAGACTGTTGCGCATCGGTGGATATGGGTAATCCATTTGTTGTGCTGAAAACCGCCATACAAGAATAGGGTGAGCCACCACAATTTTGATTTACACCTCCTCCCCAACCGCTGAAAAAAATCTGCTCGCAATCACTGACCAAAAAAGCGGTAGGAGAGATATCCACCTCACCGCTTCCCGTTCCAATGGTGGTATTCCAGAGTTGAGCGGTGAGTTGTGGGTTGAATTTTTTGATGTAAATCCCGCTATTGGCTTGTCCGTAACACCCCCCTGTGATGGGCATTGAGCCGGTGGTTTGTCCCAGAACATAGATGTTATGGTTGACATCGGTTTGGATAAAAAAAGTTTGGTCCACCCCGTCGGTTCCCACAAATGAACCACTGACAATATTCCAAGTAAGTGGATTGACTTTTAATACAAAACCATCTACTCCGCCGTTGTGTGAAGGGTCAAATCCATTGGCAGGAACAGGAAAATTATTGCTGTCAGTACCTCCGCTAATGAGTATATCCCCATCTCCCGTAAATTGTACCGCATAGAGGGCGTCACTTCCGCTACCGCCAATGAATGATGAGAAGATAAGGTTGTCTAAATTGGGAGAGAGGACAACCAACATTCCATCACTGGTTCCCCCATTATAAGCGGATTGAATGGCGTTATTGGTTACCGGAAAATCACCACGAACAGTAGTGGCCAATACAACATTGCCATTGGGGTGCAGATTGATTTCGCCTCTAAAAGCATCTCCATAATTGTAAAATAAACCAGGGGCAAAATTGAGTCCATCCAATTGGTCATTGCCCAAAAAAGTACACGCAATGAGTGCTCCGCTGCTTTCAATTTTGGAAACAAACAGATCAGTACCTTGTGGCAAAGTGCCATAAAAGAAGGTGTTCATCGCCTGCAATGTTCCTGGATTGAATTGCGTGTCGTAACCACCAGGTTGTGCAGGAAAATTACTGCTTCCTGTGGCGCCCATCAGATAAATACTTCCATTGGTATCACAAATAATGCTGTGAGGGGTTTCTTGGGAACTACCACCAATGAATGTTGAGTAAAGAAGGGTGCTGCCATCTGCACTGAATTTGGAGATGACAATGTCATAAATGTTGCCTGCAGTTGTGTTAAAGTTCAACGAGAAAGCGTCAGGTGTTGTGGGGTAGTTTTGACCAAAAACAACAGCCCCACTGACCAAGTGTCCTTCGGGATCATCTGCAGCAGTAAATCCAAAATTAGCGGATACAGAGCCGATGTAGGAGGAGAACACAATTTCTGGGTCGATGACAAGGTCAAAGGAGGGATCATATTGACCCAATTCAAAATGAACGGTATTTTTTTTCAGAACAAAGGCACATGGGATGGAGACGATCCTCCCTTGTACAAACTGAAAGGCGTATGGTTTTTTTTCCTGTATTTCTCCCGTTTGAGTGGTGACAATCAAAGATCCATTTTGGATAATGCAATGCACAGAAGGGTCCCATTCCAATTCGATATTACCAGGGTTCCCAGAGGGATGAATCACCCAGTCATATTTCAGTCGATTTTTTTCACTGTTCCAATGAACGTCAATGTTTTTGTAAACCTCTACCATGGATCCGGTATGGTAGAGTAGTGTTTTTCCCTTTCTGTGACCCAAGTAATAATGATGGTATTGTGGTAGGTGTTTCTCTCCTTGCCACCTCATTTTTGGGTTGGCATTTTTCCAAATCAAATCAAAAACATGTCCCTGTGGATGGAGTTCGGCGGTGTGTTTATTGGGATGAAACTGTTGGAAAAAATCGTTGTTGTATAGTTCAAACCGGAGACCTTTTTGATTTTGCCAAACTCGTCCACCGGGCACTTCACTCATCCAATGGACATCTTTATCCCACTGCCCTTGATTGGGAATAATGTGGAGTTGTGCGCAAAGCCATGATGGAAATAAAGCTATGATAACCAATAAAAGTCGCATCCTATGCAGAAGACCAAAGCCTTTCCAATAGGTTGCGTCTTTTTTCATTCAGGAATTTTAGTTGAGCAAATCGGTCAATTTGCGCATCTCCATTGCGGGAGAGGCTTTTTCGTATAAAATGCGGTATACCGCTTCAGCGATGGGAATGTCAACATTGAATTTCTTGTTGATTTCGTGAATTCCTTTGGTGGCATAATAACCCTCAGCCACCATGTTCATTTCTATGGTCGCCCATTTAACGCTATATCCTTTTCCAATCATGGTTCCAAAGGTTCTATTTCTAGAATAGGGGGAGTAAGCGGTTACCATCAAGTCGCCCAAGTAAGCGGATGATTTAACATCGCGATGCACTTCATGGACAGAATCCAAGAATCTTTCTATTTCACGTATAGCATTAGAAACCAATACGGCTTGGAAGTTGTCTCCAAATCCAATACCATGACAAATACCCGAAGCCACCGCATAAACGTTTTTCAAAATGGCGGCTAGTTCAGCGCCAAATACGTCTTCTGTGGTGGTGGTTTTGATGAAACGGCAGGCCAGACGCTGGCTCATGATTTCAGCTTTGTTGATGTCCGCAGCACCAATGGTGAGGTAGGACAATTTTTCCATGGCTACTTCTTCCGCGTGACAAGGTCCACAGATGATTCCAATGTTTTCATAGGGAATGTTGAATTGCTTGTGGAAGTAACGGGCAGGGATGGCGTCAAATTCATTGACAATCCCTTTTACGGCGGAGAAGATGATTTTATTTTCAAGGCCAGTGGGTTTAAACTGGTCCATGGTTACGTGCAAAAAGGCAGAAGGAATGGCCACTACCAAATAGTCGCAGTAATCTACAACAGCTTGAAGGTCACTGGTGACTACCAGTTGATCTAGGTCAAATTCTATGCTTTGGATGTAGTTGGGGTTGTGTCCAAACTGTTGGATGTGGTCGATGGCATCTTGATTGCGCATCCACCAGTGTACTTTTGCCTCAGGGCTGCAAAGTAATTTTACGAGCGCTGTAGCCCAGCTTCCTCCACCTAAAACGCCAATTTTCATGTTGTTGCTCATGCTCCTCAATAAATGGATAAAAAGCGAAGATAAGCAATAAAAAAAAGTTGAGAAAACTGGGGGCTGGGCAGATATTTTAACAGCGGGAAAAAAGAGTGAACAATGGATGTTTTAGGAAAAATACCGCTTAATTTCGTTTTAATCAGAATCAGTCAATGAATCAAAAGCGGTCAATCATGCACATGGATATGGATACATTTTTTGTATCTGTTGAGCGATTGATGGACAGCCGTTTGAATGGCAGGCCTATTTTGGTTGGGGGAACAAGTGATCGAGGTGTTGTGGCGGCATGCAGTTATGAAGCACGAGCTTTTGGTGTTCATTCGGCGATGCCCATGAAGTTGGCCAAGCAATTGTGTCCAGAGGCGGTTGTCATTCGAGGCAACAGCCACAATTACATGAAGTATTCAGATATGGTGAGTGAGATTGTGCAGGGGAGTGTTCCTGTTTTTGAGAAGATGTCCATTGATGAGTTTTATTGTGACTTGTCTGGAATGGATAAGTTTTTTGGTTGTTATCGATTTGCCGCGGAGTTGCGACAGCGGGTCATCAAAGAGACGGGATTGCCGCTCTCTTTTGGATTATCGGTGAATAAGACCGTGTCAAAGGTGGCCACAGGAGAGGCCAAGCCCAACAATCAAATGTGGGTGGAGCAGGGCAATGAACGGCCATTCTTAGCTCCTTTGTCCATTCGTAAAATACCGATGGTGGGGGACAAAACCTATCAAACATTACGAAACCTGGGCATTCAGCGCATTGGAACCTTGCAAGAGATGCAGCCTGATCTGTTGCACGCCGCCTTGGGAGAGAATGGATTGGTGATTTGGAAAAAGGCCAATGGAGAAGACAATACTCCTGTGGTGGCTTATCAAGAGCGAAAGAGCATTTCAGCGGAACGAACCTTTGACAAGGACACCACAGATTTGGTGAAACTCAAAGGAATATTGGTAGCAATGACTGAGAATCTGGCGTATCAATTGCGCAAAGGTGGCCGGCTCACATCTTGTCTTACTTTAAAATTACGTTACTCAGATTTCCAGACACAAACCATGCAATGTAGGATTCCCTACACAGCGGCGGACCATATTTTGTTGCCTAAAATGCACGAGTTATTTGAAAAGCTCTTTGATAGAAGAATGTTGGTGCGGTTGGTGGGGGTAAAGATGAGTCATTTGGTCAGCGGTGGTCAGCAAATGAATTTGTTTGACGCCGCAGATGATCGTGTGGAGTTGTATAATGCTTTGGATGACATAAGAAACAAGTTTGGGGAGCGAGCGGTGATGAGCGCAGCGGGCCTGCACGCGAAGACCATCGGCAGAGGGGATAATCCCTTTTCGGGAGGCCCTCCTATGTTGTTGGCCAATAGAAAAATCTAATTTTTTCCCGCCCACATAAACATTCTTGGGTTGTTGATGTAAGGCTCGATATCTTTTTTAGCAATCAAAATTCCCAAATCCACTAACCAAAGCAATCCACCACCACCCATGGAAAGGGTGTAAAAAATGGGAACTTTAGGATCCGTGCCCAAGTACATTCGATGAACACCAAAATAACCCAAACTAACATTCAGTAAAATAGCAACCCGTCTAGCATTCTCAGGGTGTTTTAACCCAACTTTTAAGATATCTCCAATTAAAATTGGCTCTTTCTCTGCTTGAGCGGCGAAACTAAGCAGGGCAAAACAAATAATCAAGGAGCGTTTTAAACAATTAGTAAGGGCCATAATATTTTGGGAATCCAGGGATTTCTATTTGAGTATTGGCACCGGGGTCAATGACAAAAGCACAGTTTTTTTTCTCATGTATCATTTGAAAAAGACAAAGCTCTTCTTCATTCTTTAAAGTGAGTGTATCACTGTTGGATGAGGCAAAAACCATCGTTTCTTTTGCTATCTCATCAGATTGTTGGGGCTGAAACTTTTTGTAAGATCCATTCAATACAATTTGAATTTCTTTGGGATAAGGGCCTTTCCAGTTGCCATAGACATTTCCAAGGCCATTGATTACCAGAATAGATGAAACCAAAAGGGTTGTTTTGGTGATTTTATCTTTCAAAATTAGAACCCAACCCAAAATCCCAAAACCAAGATAAAACAAATTGTATTTTGGACCAAAGGGCAAAAAATGTTGACTTTTCACAACCAAGAGTAAAGTAATCAGACCTCCCAAGTTGTAAAATAAAACAAAGTGATTTTTTCTATTTTGGATTGAAAAAACAACCCAAATGGCTAAAAATAGGAAATTGAAAACCATTCCCATTCCAAGGAGATGGAAGGCATTGCCTCCGAAAAAATATTTACTAAAAAACCCCAAAGACTTGATGGAAAAGGATTCCCAAGTGAAGGGAATAGATCGGTTTTTGAGCGCGCTGATGGCGTTTTCATCACCAATTTCTCGGCTCATGTCAAGGAAGTGTGTAATCCATTCCCAATTCAAAAAGCAGATGACCATACAAATCACACCGGCCATGGTTACGCCTTGTAAGACGGATGATCTGAGTTTAGAGGGTGTGGTGATGATGAGGTAACTCCAAATTAAAACCAAAGTGAATACCGTGAGAAAATGGGAAAAGAAAACAGCAACGCACAACAATAGGGTAAGTAGAAAGGTCTTTAATCCATTTTCTGGTCGATGAACAAACAGGTAGTAAATCAACAATAGAACAAGAAATAAGGTAAAAGAATACGTTCTAATGATGACAGAGAATTGCGAGAAAGATGAATAAAAGCAGAGGATAAAAATACCCAGCCATTGCTGTAAGGCTGCCATATCAAACTTTTGGAAGATTTTGACAACGATGAAAAGGCTAAAACAATAAAAAAACAAACTCATCAAACGCATTTCTATTTCGGAAAATCCGAGTGCTCTTGTAAGAACGATGCCAATGAAATTATAAACCGTTGAGTTCCCTGAATCCCTTAGGGCGTGCTTGCCTGCAAATTGTAATTCTTCGAGTAAACCCATTTTGTCTTGCGAGGCTTGAATGTAGGCAGGATCAAAAAACCCTTTAAAAGTTGAAGCGGTATAATATTCATCATAATCTGAGTAGATGGAGAGATGATCCAAGACCCTGACTTTCACAAGAACAGAGAACGCAATGATGAGAATAGACAATAGTATAGAGTAATTCTTTGCAGGCTGTTTCATGTTCTTAGGAACTAAAGCTATCAAATATAACGCGAGAAATTAACTTAGGCATTAGATTTGTCAAGACCACGAAAAATTAAAAAATAATGAAAAGTACTTCTATGCAATGGACCTTGCGCATTATCGTGTTTGCGCTTTTTATCGTGTCTGCTTTGGCAAAAATGTTTCCCATTTGGGCGTTTGAAAAACAATTGGTTGATTTGGGTATTGCTTCTTGGTGCAGTGCTCCTTACTTTGCACGACTATTATTGGGCGTGGAATTGGCCATTGGAATCGCTATTCTTCAGCCGCATTATTTGAAGAGAATTGTTATTCCTTCTACCATTTTGCTTTTGGTGGTTTTTTGTATTCATCTATCCATTGAAATGGTGAAGCACGGAGCAATGAATGGCAATTGTGGATGTTTCGGACAATTGATACCCATGACCCCGTTGGAAGCGTTTTTGAAAAATGTTGCCACCATCGGTATTTTGATTTGGTTGTATAAAATAACAACAGAAAAAGAAATAAAGCATCGTTTTAGTCTGTTGTTGTTGATTTGGTCATTGTCTTCTTTGTTGGTTTTTTCATTCTTTCCTTTTTGCCCTTGCGCGGCAGAAGAAACCACGGAAGCTCCTATAATCGAGGAAACGTCCACTTCTCAAGAAAATACGCTTGTAGCGGCAATAGACACAACAACAAAAAAAGGAATGGGTGCGGAGCAGGCAGAAACGGTGCCAGTAGATCCGGGACCTGCTGCTGTTGCTTCCTCATTTTCTAAGTTGGCCATTTTCAATGGAAAGAAAGCCAATATCGATCAAGGAAAAGCCATTGTTTGTTTCTTTGCTCCGGGTTGTGACCATTGTCAGGAAACAGCAAAGGAATTGGCCAAGATGTCCAAGGAAAAAGATTTCCCACCGATCTATATTTTCTTCATGGATGAGGAGCCTGAGAAGATTCCTGATTTTATCAAGCAAGCCGGAAGAAACTTCCCCTACCGCATTTTGGATATTCCAACATTTTGGACCACCATGGGACCAGAAGGTGAAACGCCGGGCGTGTATTATTTGTGGAATGGAAATGTGCGCAAGACTTTTTTGGGCATCAATGAAAAGGCATTCAATGCTAAAGAGTTGAAGGCTGCAATTGCTAAACCTGGAAAATAATATGCCATTGATTTTGCCTGTTCTTGACAAATCACCGCAATGGGGTGATGATGTTTTTATTGCGGAAAATGCCACCATTGTGGGCGATGTAGTGATGGGAAATCAATGTAGTGTTTGGTTTCAAGCTGTCATTCGAGGAGATGTGAATAGCATTGTTTTGGGAAACAAAGTCAATGTTCAAGATGGAGCCATCATTCATTGTACGTATCAAAAGGCAGCAACCATCATAGGTAACAATGTGAGTATCGGACATCGCGCAATGGTGCATGGATGTACCATCAAGGACAATGTATTGATAGGAATGGGAGCCATTGTCATGGACCATTGTGTCATTGAAGAAAACTGTATTATTGCAGCCGGAGCGGTTTTGCTGGAGGGGACACATGTTTTATCAGGATCGGTCTATGCAGGAATACCGGCCAAAAAAGTCAAGGATTTATCTCCTGAACTATTTGAAGGAGAGGTTCAACGGATTGCGAACAACTACGTGATGTATTCCAGTTGGTTCAAATAAAAAAAGGGGCATTAGCCCCTTTTTTTTGGAAGATATACCCACTTAATGAGCAGGCTCATTGGGGGTGTTTTGCTGAATCAACTCAATTTCTTTTTTCAATTCTTCAATCGAGGGCCTTATGGAATGTTTTGGAAAGAATGATAGGAGCATAATTAGAATGAAAAAGATACCTGAAATTAAATTTCGTGAAAGACGATATTCTGAAGGGTTGAAAAATCGCATCAAAACACAAACTACGAATGCCAGTGCGAGACCCATGACTATCATAAAATTTGAACCAGGCCAAGCATAGATTTTAAAGATTATTCCTGTAGAGCAGAGGATTACCATTACTGCTGTTAAAATCTGAATGTTTCTATTTTTCGCATTGCTCTCGGTATTCATAAATTCAAACGAGGTGAACAGGATCGTGAAGATTGCGCTTATTGAAAAAAGAAAAAAGGCCCCAGGCCAATGAAGCACTCTAAAAACTAAGCCCAAAGTGATAAGTATAAATGAAATAGTAGAAAGTTTTGT
This sequence comes from uncultured Chryseobacterium sp., assembly GCA_964420985.1. Classification (GTDB taxonomy): domain Bacteria; phylum Bacteroidota; class Bacteroidia; order Flavobacteriales_D; family Sanyastnellaceae; genus CAMCTV01. Next base: position 90,754 of record CAYQUT010000007.1, on the reverse strand, counting down.
TTTCATGATTTTTTATTTTAAAACTAGGAATAAATCAAGAGCTTTAACTCAATGTTGATAACGGAGCAGTTGAAATACTCCTTTTGGAGTAGAAAAGAATTGAGAAAAAAATGGGTTTAGGGTTATTCACACCCAAGAGAATGAAAAAAAAGTAGATTTTTCGTTCGCGATAATGGTTATTGACCAAATTAGCCTTCATGGAATTGCCCATATTGTCTGTAAATCAACTGCGCATTGAGGTGGCTGGAAAAACCTTGGTGGAGAGCATCTCTTTTGATTTGTATCCGGGCAAGTGTTTGGCCATTGTGGGTGAATCGGGCAGTGGGAAAACACTGTCATGTTTAACTTTATTACAACTCAATCCAAAAAGTTTCAATTATTCTTCAGGACAAATTATCGATCACCGCAACCACAAACAATTAAGCCCAACAGACACTACTTTGATGACATGGCGCGGAAAGCGCGTAGCCATGATTTTTCAGGAACCCATGAGTGCGCTTAACCCTTCCATGCGTGTTGGAGAGCAGGTAGCCGAAGCGATTATTTTTCATTTGAGGAAAACAAAGCAGGAAGCCCACCAGGACGTGATTGCATTGTTCAAAGAGGTACGATTACCAGATCCAGAGGTTACGTTCAATAAGTATCCGCATCAGCTTTCCGGAGGCCAACGTCAACGGGTGATGATTGCCATGGCCTTGTCGTGTGACCCAGAGATTTTATTGGCAGATGAACCAACAACTGCTCTTGACCCTTCCGTTCAGCAGACGGTTTTGGATTTACTGCGCAGTATCCAACTGGAACGCAAAATGGCGATGATTTTCGTGTCACATGACTTGAAGGTGGTTCAGTCCGTGGCGGATGATATCATTGTGATGCAGAAAGGAGTTGTGATGGAGCAGGGACAAGCCAATGTGGTCATCAATCATCCTGAACATCATTACACTCAAGCTTTGTTGGCTTGTAAGCCAGAGGGAAAGAATAGATTGTATTATTTACCAACATTGGACAATCTGGATAATTTGGATAAAATTCCAGATGCATCCATTGGTGAGGTCTTGTTGGAAGTGAAGAATTTGACCAAACGATTTGGAAATTTCACGGCTGTTGATCAAGCGTCGTTTATAATTCGTAAAGGAGAAACGTTGGGTTTGGTGGGGGAGAGCGGTTGCGGAAAATCCACCTTGAGCAGGATGATTATGGGATTATTGCCCATTACTTCAGGCTGTATAGAATGGCAAGGTCAAACGTGGTTATCTGGTCAGCAGAAGATGAAACAATCAGAAAGAAGAAGGGTGCAAATGGTTTTTCAGGATCCTTTTTCATCGTTGAATCCCAAAATTAAAATAGGAGATCAGCTCATGGCTCCGATGGAAATTCATGGGATTGGAAAAAACCATCAAGAACGAAGAGCAAAAGCGTTGAATTGGTTAATGAAGGTAGGAATGCCGGAACCTGAGGAAGCTCTGGAGAAATATCCGCATGCTTTTTCAGGTGGGCAACGGCAGCGAATAGTCATTGCGCGGGCTTTGGCAGCAGAGCCTGAATTGATCATTTGTGATGAAAGCGTTGCTGCTTTGGATGTTTCTGTTCAAGCTCAAGTATTGAATTTGCTCAATGCGCTAAAGCACGAGTTGGGACTGACCTACCTTTTTATTTCTCATGATATGCACGTGGTGAAATACATGTGCAATCGGGTGATGGCGATGCAAAAGGGGTCCTTGACAGAAGGTGTGTAATCAACATTTTTAGTCTCCATTCCTATTATCTTAGCGACATGAACGAGCAGGTAAAAAGGTTACAAGATCTTCAAGCGAAAGCACAGTTGGGTGGCGGAGAAAAACGCATTGCATCGCAACATCAAAAAGGCAAATTAACGGCGCGTGAGCGCATCAGTGTTTTGTTGGATGAAGGTTCTTTTGAAGAGATTGGCATGTTGGTGACACACCGCAGCACCAACTTTGGATTGGATCAAGAAAAATATTTGGGAGATGGAGTGATCACTGGATATGGAAAAATTCATGGTCGCTTGGTGTATGTTTTCTCTCAAGATTTTACTGTGATGGGAGGATCATTGGCTGAGGCCCATGCTCAGAAGATTTGTAAAATCATGGATTTGGCCATGAAAAATGGAGCCCCGTTGATTGGGTTGAACGATAGTGGTGGAGCCAGAATTCAGGAAGGTGTAGTCTCCTTGGGTGGATATGCGGATATTTTTTATCGCAATGTTCAAGCCAGTGGGGTTATTCCACAAATCAGTGCCATTATGGGTCCTTGCGCTGGAGGAGCAGTATACAGTCCTGCCTTGACCGATTTTATTATGATGGTAGAAAACAGCTCGTACATGTTTGTTACGGGTCCTAACGTTGTAAAAACAGTGACGCACGAGGAGGTTACAAGTGAGGCATTGGGCGGTGCAAGTACACACAGTACCAAGAGCGGTGTTACTCATTTTACCGCAGAAAACGACGTTATCTGTTTGCAAAACATTAGACATTTGTTGTCTTATATGCCCTCTAACTGTGATGAGGATGCACCCCGTTTACCTTTCATTTTAGGCAATGAAAAAAGAGAAAAATTAAATGGCATTATTCCTCCATCTGCCCAGCAACCGTATGACATGCACGATGTCATTAATGAGGTTGTAGATGGCGAAACGTGGGTTGAGGTACACAAAGATTACGCAGAGAACATCATTGTTGGCTTTGCCCGATTGGCAGGAAGAAGCATCGGTGTGGTTGCCAACCAGCCTGCTTATTTGGCCGGGGTATTGGACATCAAATCCAGCAATAAAGCAGCTCGATTTGTTCGCTTTTGCGATGCCTTCAATATTCCATTATTGGTATTTGAAGATGTTCCTGGATTTTTACCAGGCACTGACCAAGAATGGAATGGAATTATCTCCAATGGCGCCAAACTATTGTATGCGTTTAGTGAAGCGACCGTTCCTCGCGTAACGGTTATCACCAGGAAAGCGTACGGTGGTGCTTATGATGTGATGAATTCCAAACACATTGGGGCGGATATGAATTTTGCTTGGCCTACTGCAGAGATTGCCGTGATGGGCGCAAAGGGCGCAGCAGAGATTATTTTCAAAAAGGAAATTGCGGAAGCTGCAGACAGCGAAGCCAAGTGGAAAGAAAAAGAATCAGAGTACGCGGAGCTTTTTGCCAATCCATATAGCGCGGCTGAACGAGGATACGTGGATGAGGTGATTTTACCTGAACAAACACGTGAGAAATTGATACGCGCTTTTGAGATGTTGGAGAACAAGGCGGAGCCTGTAATTAAGAAAAAGCACGGAAATATTCCGTTGTAATTGAAGACAATAATGCGTTTCAGGCTTTTTATTCTCCTTTTGTTTTTCTATACAACTCCCCTTTTTGCACAGCCGGGTGGGGGAGGTGGAGCGGGGTTAAAATTCAAAGGAATGAAAGCTGATTCAGCCCGGATGTTTGTTGTAGAGAACTATGGAAATCCAACATGGGTTAGTCTTTCCAACCCACTTTCACTGGATGAGGGAATAACATTTCATCGCCTTACACCATGGCAGGTTAATACTACCCAACCCAATTACTCCATGGTGTTTTATCAGGGTCAAAAAACCATGCGAATTGATTTGATTCAATTGGCTGATGAGAATCCTATTGGATGGACTCCTCAATTTGATAGTCTTCAGTTTTTTGAGGGGAGTTGGCAATGGAACTTGAGCCCTTATTGGTCTGATCAGGCCCATATCTCCAAGTCTTATGGTGTAACACATTTTACCAAATCAACCTGGGAATCTGAGGGTTTTTGGATGAAAGCGAGTCATAAGGAAATGCTTTTTTCCCCATTGTATTATTTTAATCAAGCCATGCAAATGCGCAGAAGTAAACGGTGGTCCAAGGCAGAGTCTTTGATTGATTTGGCGATATCCATGGCGCGAGATGATAATGAGACCAAAATTTTTCAAACGGAGAAATTGATTCTCGCCAAAGAGAGGGAAGATTGGAAAGCTGCTAAGGTTCTGGCGTATGAGTTGGTTCGAAAATACCCCGACGATTTTTCATCCAATCAACATGCTGCAGCTTTGGCCATTCAATTCAAAGAATATGAAAAAGCAGATTCTTGTTATCAAGTGATGATGCGACACTCATCCAGCTATGAATGGGATTATATGATGTTTTTGGCGCGGTTCACGGATAGAGATGAGGAAGCTTTTGCGCGCGGAAAGATGAAGCTGATGCAGGTAGAGCACGAACGATGGGAGGGAGAACCCATAGGGGTCAGTCACAATTGTGAGGTTTGGTTTCAAATGGCCATGGTGGCCGAGTTATCCGGACACATCCAGGAGGCAGCTCAATACGCCTACGAATCGGCACAACGAGGTTATGGATACAACTCATCATCCATCAATGAATTTGAAGAGTGGGCTAATCGATACCAGTCATTTCCTTTTTTCAAATTAGCCTATGCCTTGTATTTGCATCACGCCACCAATTATGCGCCAGGTGATGATTTATTGCGGGAGGCCAATGAAGTATTGAAATCCATTCCCAAGGATTTTCAAGAGTCCCCCGCCTACTGGTGGACATTGGGTTTGGTCAATGAAAGAATGCAAAATTGGGATCTGGTGTTTCTTGCTGGTAAAAAATTAGTCAAGTTGGACCATGATGAAATGCGGGGTCATTACTTGCTTTTTCGATTTTATGCAGCAGATACTGATAAAAAAGATCAAAAAAGATCTGAAGAGCATCGTTTGAAATGGGCTGAGTTGAGAAAAGTAAAACTCGAGGGTCATTAGCCTTTGATAACAATAAAAAAGCGGCGGAAGGATTTCCACCATTTCTGTTGTACCAATTCTTCTGTTGTCTTTTTGCACAACGAGGCTAATTTTTCAAGTGTTGTGCTATAGTCCCATTCACCAGCGTAACCCCAAGAGAATTGTTCTTGATTGTCCACTAGAAATTGCGCGGCGTGTAGGGGTATTTCAATGGTTTCTTTTCCTTTGGCACCAATGATTTCCACCTCTTTGTTCCCCCCGATTTGTTTTTTGAGCACCAATGTATTTTGCAGCAAACAAAATTTAAATCCTGCTCGATTGGTATCATCCAATGGGGATGCTTTGAGACTGCGCTCAATCAATGTTCGTGGAACTAAGGGTTCGGGAATCGCGAAGCTGAAGAATTTTTTTAATGGAAAATCTATCCCAATGCCGTGCATGTAATTGTACAGTGCTTTTTTTAATCCGTCTGAAAACAATTCATGGTTGGCGCCTTTTGGGTCCTCATGGTAAAGATCGTTATTGGCAAAACCTTTGAATTCAGGCCCAGTGCGAATTACGCCGTATTTCTCAGGATCTTTTCCAACAGGACTGTGAACGGTCATGGCAAATTGGTGCCAATGGCCCGAGTGCAATAGATTGTGCTGAAAAAGCTGTCGCACCACTTCTAAGGAATCAATGGTTTCTTGTGCGGTTTGTGTTGGAAATCCATACATCAAATAAGCGTGAACCAAAATACCGGCTTCACTAAATGCCCTGCCCACCCTAGCGACTTGATCTACCGTGATACCTTTGTCAATCAAGTCTAGGATACGAGGACTGGCCACTTCCAATCCCCCCGTCACGGCAATGCATCCTGATGCGGCCAATAATTGGCATAAATCCGCATCAAATGATTTTTCAAATCGAATGTTGGCCCACCAGGATACTTGGAGTTTTCTATTGATGATTTCAATAGCGAGGTCTCTCAGTGCAGCGGGTGGCGCTGCTTCATCAACAAAATGAAAACCTGTTTCCCCTGTTTCCGCAATGAGCTCTTCCATTTGATTGACCAAATGCTCGGCCGTTGCTTTATCATATCTTCCGATGTAGTCCAAGTGGATATCACAGAAGCTGCATTTTTTCCAATAGCATCCGTGTGCCACAGTCATTTTGTTCCAGCGGCCATCATTCCATAGGCGGTGCATGGGATTGGGCATGTCTATAACGGATAGGTATTGATCAAGTTTTAAACCCTTGTAGGATGGAGCTGGTTTTTGCTGATGCAAAAAATCTCCGCCCAATAAGTTGTCTGTGAAAACAACTTTATCTTCTTGTAAATGAAAGGTCCTCTTGAATTTTTTTTCGGTATCGGGTGCTCCATGGTTTTGAATCAAGTTCAGAATAGGGCCTTCACCGTCATCCAGTGTAATGTAGTCTAGGTACTGAAAGATTCTAGGGTCAGACAATTCACGCAACTCCGTATTGGGATATCCTCCTCCCATGGCAATTTTGACATGCGGATAATGTTGTTTTATCCATTGACCAACTTTTAAAGCTCCGTATAGGTTACCACCAAAGGGAACAGTAAATCCAACAAAGTCAGGGATCTCTTCATCAAAGTATTGTTGCACGCAACGAAGAAGGATTTGGTCTAAAAATCCTGTCTCCTTCTGAAGTTCTGCCTCAATGGGATCAAAAGAAACAGCAGTGCGCGCGATGCGTTCTGCATATTTAGAAAAGCCAAATTGTGGACCCACTGTGGCTTGAATCAAATCAGACAAATCTTCCAGATACATGGTGCATTTGTAACGCGCAGTATCCTGCACGCCAATGTTACCAAAAAACCATTCTAAGTCTTTGATTTGATTGAATCGGGAACCTTGGGGTAGGTAATTGCCTTTGGCTATGCGGTATCCAAGGGTATAGTTTTTGTTTTGAAGAAAGGCAATAACAGCATCAATTGTACTTTGATACAATTCACGATTCGATAAGATAGATTTTAAATCAGAACTTAGTGCGTAATGACCGTTTTCTATTTGATCAAAAATATCAGATAGGCCTTGGGCATTGAACATGGACAATACCAAATCTAGCCCTAGGTCTCCTTGTCTCGAGGATAGACCTTGCTGACGCAAAAACCCAGTGAGATAGGCCGTCGCAGGGTACGGCGTATTCAACTGGGTCAAAGGGGGGATAAAAAGTAATGTCTTGGTCACAAAGTTTAGCCTAAGATCAACATCGCATCTCCATAACAGAAGAAGCGGTATTTTTCTTTCACAGCTTCGTTGTATGCATGCATGATCAAGTCATGTCCTCCAAAGGCGGTGGTTTGCATCAACAAAACACTTTCTGGTTCATGGAAGTTGGTAATCAAGCTGTCTGCAATAACAAAATCGTGAGGAGGGAAGATAAACTTACTGGCCCAACCATCAAATGGTTTTAGCAATTGATCTGTACTGATGCTGCACTCAAATGCGCGCGCAACCGTAGATCCTACCGCACACACCCTATTGCCTTTGATTTTGGCCTCATTGACCATTTGGGCAGTAACATCAGGAATGATGAGCTGCTCACTGTCTGTTTTGTGTTTGGTCAAATCCTCTACTTCAACGGTTCTAAAGGTTCCAATGCCAATGTGCAAAGTCAATTCCGCCATATTAACGCCTTTGATTTCAAGACGCTTACACAATTCACGTGTGAAGTGCAATCCCGCAGTAGGAGCAGCAACAGCACCCTCATGTTTGGCAAACATGGTTTGATAATGGAATTCATCTTCAGGCTCAACAGGTCTGTTGACATATTTAGGAATGGGTGTTTCGCCCAATTTGTACACCAAAGCTTTAAATTCTTCATGGGTTCCGTCAAACAAGAAACGCAAGGTTCTTCCTCTAGAAGTGGTATTGTCAATGACTTCTGCCACCAACTCGTCATTTTCACCGAAGTATAATTTGTTCCCGATTCTGATTTTTCTGGCGGGGTCTACCACGGTATCCCACAGGAAGTTTTGGGCATTCAATTCACGCAACAAGAAAACTTCAATCATCGATCCTGTTTTCTCTTTGTTTCCATACATGCGAGCTGGAAAAACACGGGTGTTGTTGTTGATCAATACATCACCTTCCTCAAAGTAGTTGATCAAATCCTTGAACATCTTGTGTTCAATTTTTCCAGATTTTTTATGGACCACCATCAAACGTGATTCGTCACGGTGATGTGCGGGGTATTTGGCAATTAATTCTTCTGGAATTTTATAGCGAAATTGTCCTAGTTTCATTTGATAATCAATTCGTTAATTTTAAAAGGTCGGCAAACATACAACTTTTTGAAGCCGTTGTAAAGGGGTGGCAATCTAATTGTTTGAAAATGAATGAATTATTTTTCAAAAAAGGTCCATTTCTTGAAAAATGCGTTGATTTCCTCCAAGGAATGGGCTGAGGAAATGTCGAAGGGAGCACTATTGGTTCTTCTCAATTGGGACAAGTGCGAGCCGCTGTTTAATCGTTGTCCAAACTCATGCGCGATGGTTCTGATGTAGGTTCCCTTTGAACAAACAATTTCAAATTCGACATGAGGCAATGCCACATGGGTAATCTTAAAAGACAATATTTCGACTAGCGCTTTTTTCATTTCAATTTCAACACCTTCTCGGGCAAACTCGTAGGCCCTTTTTCCGTTGATTTGTTTTGCGCTAAAAACAGGAGGGGTTTGCCATTGCTCGCCTAAAAAAGTATTTGCGGTTTCCTGCAAAGTTATTTCTGTCAAGTGAGCGTAGGGAAAACTCCCTTCGGGTGGGGTTTCTAAATCATAACTCGGGGTGGTTTGACCCATGGTTATGGTACCCGTGTAGGTTTTGATTCCTCCTTGAAATTGATCTATTTCTTTGGTTTTTTTGCCCACGCAAACTACCAAAAGGCCTGTAGCCAATGGGTCAAGGGTACCTGCATGGCCTACTTTTACATTGCGAGATTTTAAGTCCTCTGGCTGTATTTTTTTAAGACTCTTGAGATGGAATTTGAATTTATTGACGACGTCAAAACTGGTCCATTCAAGGGGTTTGTCCACAATGAATACCCATCCGTCAATGAGCTCTTGGTATGTTTGTGGAAAATCCATGGGACAAAGCTAATCACGAAACGGATTGAATTAAATTTGATTCATGCTTTTTAGAATGCTCGTGGTTGGTTTGTTGCTGATGGTATCATGTCGGGGTGATTATCGGAGGGCGCAATGGCATTACAATGCCATAGTCGTTCGTTACAATGAAATTGTTGAGGTAAGTGAGCGTTTGGAGAGGGGTTTTTCGGATACCACTTCGTACAGAGCTGTGAATGAGAAAATGGACTCGATAGAAATGTTATTGGGCAAATTACAATTGACCTTGGATACCCTTTCCCTTCCCGATGAAGACGACCGACTAAAGGTGGCCATGACCAATTGGGTTAGTACCATGAAAGAGCAGGTTTGTCCGGATTATCAGCAAAAAATAGAGGTTTGGAAGATGTTGCATATTCAACAAAACAATCAGGACATTATGCGCATAAAGCAATTGACCAGTGATTTAGAGGAGAAGAAAAAGAAGTTGAACGAAGAATTGACGCCTGTTTTGGAAGAATTTGTGGAAGATTACAAGTTGTCTTATAGACCATAATATATTGGCATAATTTATAGGTTATTTCCTATAGGATAATCCCATTTGTTTTTTCAAATTTGTTGCATTAAAATTAAACAAAATGAAAAACACACTTTATCTTCTTTTACTCTTCTATTTTTCCTCTTGTCATCAAGATAATGAAATGGATGGAGCCATAACAGGTCGGTTATTGCTTTTCGGAACGGATCAACCCATTGCATCCGCGGATGTTCAGTTGTTGGGTTCTGCAATGGGCAATGCCACCGGAGGCAATGCCTATGTTTCCTATTGGCAGGGGCAGACCCAATCCGACGGCAGCTTTATCGTTCCAAAATCCTCCAATGCAGATTGGTTGTATTTTAAATCTACAGATGAATTTTGGGATTTGGGATATGCCAGTGCGCAAGAAGTAGATTATGACGGAAGCAACAGCAATTATTATATCTATGGCAAAGCCAAAGTCCATATTCAAGTTGTAGATACAAGCTTATCCGGATTGGTTTCTGGTGTATACGTATATGCCTATGCGCCGGAATCTGAATTTGTGACACTCATCGCCCCAGGGGATGTGTATTCTGTGGATGTATTTGCCCATGCCCAACAGCGTGTAGCTTTTCAAAAGCTGTTGTTGAATGGAGAACAAACGGAACCTGAGTTTATCTATTTCACCAACCCGACATTTTTAGGGGAAGACACCCTGGTTATCTCTATCTAATTACTCACTTTAAACTTTTAATGACATGATTTTTAATCAATCGTGCAGGAATTTCCTTGCCCTAATTTTTCCCACCTTTTTTATTCAGAATCTTCAAAGCCAATCCACTTTTATCATTGATTCGAGTGCAGTTCCATCTGGTATATTGTGGAAAGAATCACCCTTGATGAAAAGGCCTCCTGAAACGGGAGATACAACAAGTTTTTCTGACGGTTGGCAGGCCATGAAAAGCCTACTAAATAGTCGACTGGATCATGATGGAACGGGAATTACAGAGAGAAGGAAATTGGTCGATCCCTCTATGGGATTGGTAAATACCATTACCCTTTTTCCCACGGCCTTGCATTATCAATTCATCGATGGAAGTCAGCCCGCTTACTTTGATTCTCTCGACGGACAATATTTTGTTCCTTCTCTTTTCATGGACTCCGTGTACAAATCTGATTTTACCTTGATGGTTCCCATGAGCGCAAGTGTTATGCAGAGTAGGGAGGTTCATTTCCGTATTCCTGCAACGTGCGGTTGGACCAACGTGCAGGGGATGTGGGAGGTGAATTTTGATGATGGCACTGGATGGAGAGATTTGCAATGGGATGGTTTGATGGTTGTTCAATATGACAACGTGGTGACCGATAGAATTATTCAATTTCGTTTTACAACGGACGGAGAAGTTTACAGCACGTCAACCGTGTTGGAAGGAAGTGGGGTTGAGGGTTGTGATTTATTGCCGCATAGCCCGCCATGGATAACAGAAGACGGTTTACCTTGGAGAATATCGGCACTGTTTGATGGGTCAAACATTTCGGGTAATGCTTATACCCTTTGGAGTGAGGATGGAATTTTTGACTTACCATTTGTTTTTGTTGAGGGGATAGATTTTAATTCACAGCAATGGCATGGTCAAATAGGTGATTTTGGATGGTGTCAATTTTTAGGTGCTGATCAAGAAAACTATCCGATGTTATCACAGTCTCCTGAATTGATCTCCTCCTTGCGGGAGCGCGGGTATGATTTGATTTTGCTTGATTTTGTTGACGGAGCTGCGGATATAAGAGCAAATGCCGCATTGCTCAAGCACCTCCTAGATTTGTGCAATGCTTACAAAGAAGGGCAGAACCAGTTGGTTGTGGCTGGGGCCAGTATGGGCGGGCAGGTAGTAAGGGTTGCCCTTACCGAAATGGAGAGGGATGGACAGGATCATTGCACAGGGGTGTATATCTCTTGGGATTCTCCTCATCAAGGAGCACATATTCCAATGTCTATTCAAACAACCATTGATTTTTTGACCCCATTTTCGGCAGAGGCAGAAGCTTTTCAAAATGAAGCGTTGTCTCGACCTGCATCCAAGCAAATGCTGGTAAACCAGTACTTGACGGTCAATGGGCAAAGCCTTAGCCCAACAGATTTTGTTGCTTTTCAGCACTATTTAAGTGAGTTAGGGATGCCTCATAAGTGCCTTAACTGGTCCATAGCCAATGGCAGTGGATTGGGCACCCCCATTGAGACTCCCGCATGGACCCCTTTACTGGAAACATCCTGTAATGCATCTAATTTATTCTCTGGGGATGAGTTTCGAATGTGGCTTTATGCATCACCCGGAAATCCAGAGCACGCATTGTCGAGCAATGCTATGTATGTGATTGCAGACTTGATTTACAGTGAGACCTATTCTTCTCTTTTGTCTTTTGCATTTACTTCCTTCAATGGGGTTTATTCTCTTTCAAGCGCAGCACCGGCATTGGATTATAAACCAGGTGGATACAGAACTTCTGTAAAAGAATTGGTGGATGTCATCAATGAAAATGCTGATTACTTGGACAATTGCAATTTCATCACAGCTGATCAATACACCTTGAAACATGGTTTCATCTCTCCCCAAAGCGCGCTCGATTTCCATGGAAATCAAAACATTGGATTATTAGACGCCTTGATAGCACAACCAGATTCAACCCCATTCGATGAATGGTATGTTCCTCCAGGAGACAATCAGCCACATGTCGCGATGACGCCACAAAACATCCAATGGCTGTTGGGAAAATTGGATGGGTTATCAGCGGCTATGATAGCTGCGAATGCTTATCCCTGTAGTCCATATCATTATGCTTCAACCAGTGATCATTTCTTATTTCCTACCACTCTATATGGGACACAAGTGGTGGCTTTGAATATACAGAACGCAACGTTTTGTGATTCTGCCATAATGATTCAACCACCCACCCTGAAGATGCGATTAATCGCGAATTGTCATCAGTCTAGTTTTGTTTTAAAAGACAAGACTGTTTTGTTGGTTGGAGATGACATGGGTTCGCATAAATGTGAATTAAAACTTGGATTGGGTTCCTCAATAGTTTTGTACGATAAGTCGAGATTATATCTCGGTTTGGGTAGTAAGATAATTGTAAGTCAAGGTTCAAGAATCGTAATGGAAGATTGGTCCTCCTTGGTTAATCTGGGCGGAGAGATCGTGATTGAAGAAGGAGGGGAAATCATTTTCAATGGGGCTAATTTTTCTCTGGAACATGAAGACGCTCGGCTAGTCATAGATGAGGGAAGGTTGAGTTTAGGCATTGGTAAAACATTAGAATTACAGCCTTTAATCGGTAGCACTGGTGCCGCAGTGATTAAGAGTAAAACCCATCCGGCTATTCATTTTAGTGCAGGTTCCAAGCTAGTATTACAAGGCAATAATCGAGATGACATGGTACTATATTTGGATACGATGGCCAACTTCATTTCTCAGAGTGATTTCCAAGGCTCTATTTTCATTCAGAGCGGAACGGTTAGGTTTGAGAATAATGCCAAATGGCGAAATCAAACCATGACTAGGTTAGAAAAGGTGAGGCTTTTATCAGCGGGGGCTTTCGAGAACAATGAAAATGATATTGTTTTTGAGAACAACAAGATTTTAATGCAGGATTGTATTGTGCACCACCTATCTATGAGTGGAAATCAATCTCATTTGAGGGCCAATCAATGTCGATGGGTTGGTAATGAGAGACAACGATGGTCCAAGGGATCGTTGACAATGAACACATCCGATGTCATTGGTAATGGTTGGTTATGTCAAGAAGTTGGTTTGCCTTTTGCTTATAGACAGGTAACCTTTTCAGGTAATGGTAATCCTATGGGATTGGAGGTATTTGCCTTCAATAACGCCCCTTTGGTGATCGAAGAGTGTTCCTTATCCGATTATGAAACCGGTATTTTACAGTCTGGAGGGGAGTTGAAAGTAGCCTGTTCTGTTTTCTCACAAAATGGCATCGCAATAGAAGTACTTGGAGGAGCTTTTTTGAAATTAAATGATGGAGCGGGCGGGAATGTTTTTGAGGATAATGACATTCATCTTTTCATCAATGAAGCGATTGCCCCGGGAATCTTCAATGGAGGAAACCAGTTTGGAAGCGTAGGGGAGATGTCAGTATTGGGTCTCATCTCCATGTCGTCACCCTTGGAAATCTTGGATTGGTCAGGAAATGAATGGATATCGAATAATTTTATTTTGGAAACCTATCCAGCGGCGGATCCCAATGAAGTACAATTAGGGATTGTTCAATGGGAACCGGAGATACCATTTGTGGCTTGTTTTGAAGGTCAGAGCGACACAAAGACTCGACCGATTCCTCCAATCGTCGATGTCAATCATGATGCTTTATCAACTGCCACAGGATTTGATGTCTATGACGCATTGGGACATTTATTGGTTACAGATTGCGGTGTATTGGAGTACAATAAGTGGATATTGAATGCGCAACTAGTAACAGGGATCTATTTTGTTTTGATTCATTCTGAAGTAAATACACAATCGATAAAAGTCTTCATTCCATAGGGCTGTTAAATACCGTTAAGCAAAGCGCCCAATCTCAATAACATTCACTAATTTGCAGGCATGCGCAAAGAGTGGGTAAAACTTTGGTTGGGATTGGGGGCTTTTGCCATGTTGTCGTTATTGGCATTGCAAGTATATTGGGTTCACAACACCTATCTTCTTAGGCAGCAGGCTTTTGCAGATCATGTGCAGAGAGCGATGACCTTGACTTTGGAAGAAATTGTTCGTGTAGATTTTGCAAAGGAAACCATTCAAACGCCATTGGCACCGGAGGAAGACAGTATACAATGGTCACTTGGAAGCACTCCATTTGTCGAGGTTGACATTATTCCAGCTGTGGAAGAGCGATTGGACACTGTTCTTTTGAAGAATTTGCTCCAGAGCTTTTTAGAGCGTGAAGGGATAAAAATGCCCTATCACACCCGGGTATTAAAAGAAAACGGAACGGTTTTTTGGCAAAATCTCTCTTCACTGATTGACCAAGAGGTAGAAATTTTTAAGGCCAATTTATTCCCAGAGGATGCCCTTGAGCAAGAGTATTTTTTGCAAGTTTCATTTGCAGACAATAGGAAGTATTTATTGGGTTCAATGTGGAGTATGCTGGCAATCAGTGTTTTACTCCTAGCTGTCATTATAGGATTATTTATATTCTCATTTAGTACCATTTACAGACAACGACAGTTGAGTGAGTTGAAAAGTGATTTCATCAACAACATGACGCATGAATTAAAGACTCCCATTGCAACCATTTCACTAGCATGTGAGGTCTTACAGGATAATGAGGTTGTTAAATCAGAAATGAGTCGGGATCGGTACATTAAAATGATTAAGGAGGAAAACACTCGATTGGGCATGTTGGTTGAAAACGTGCTGCGGACTTCATTATTTGAACAAGGTCAAATGAAAATGAAGGTTCAAGAGGTGAACGTTCATGAAGTGATTCAGTCTGTTTTAAAAAGTTTTGATTTACAATTCAAAAGCAGAAGGGCTTTGGTTGATGATCAATTGGACAGCGTATCTCCTATCATAGAGGGGGACAATTTGCACATTACCAATATGGTGTACAATCTGGTAGATAATGCCCTGAAATATTCTCTAGAAAACCCATCATTGAAAATTAAAACATTTGATGAGGGCGGTTTTTTTGTCCTAGAAATATCGGACAAAGGATTAGGAATCAGTAAGGAAAATCAAAAAAGAATTTTTGAGAAATTGTATCGTGTGCCCACTGGAAACGTTCACAATGTGAAGGGGTATGGATTGGGCTTAAGTTATGTATTAGGAGTTGTCACCAAGCATTTGGGAACCATTAAAGTTGATAGCGAATTAAAAAGAGGAACAACATTTACCATCAAATTACCACGAAAACATGAAACGCTCCACTAGTATTTTGTTATGTGAGGATGATCCCAATTTGGGACAATTGTTATTGGAATACCTAAATGCAAAAGGGTACCAGACGGATCTGGCTACTGACGGTCAAGAAGCAATCAAGGCTTTCAAAAGAGGAAGTTATAATTTTATCATTTTGGATGTTATGATGCCCGTTAAAGACGGTTTTGCTGTCGCTCAAGAAATTAGAATGGATGACAAGCATACACCCATCTTGTTTCTTACAGCAAAAAGCTTGAAGGAGGATACCTTGAAAGGTTTTGAGGTAGGAGGGGATGATTATATGACTAAGCCCTTTTCCATGGAGGAATTGTTGGCTCGCGTAAATGTAATTCTCAAGAGGACCAACCCTTTGATTATGGCCGAAGAGGAATCGGCTGAGGAAATTCTTGGGAATTATAAGTTTGATTACAGTAAGCACAAATTGTTTTTCGGAAGTGAGGAGAATAAACTAACCACAAAGGAAAACGAGCTGTTGTATTTATTGGCCAAAAACAAAAACGGCATCTTAGAAAGAAGCTATGCTTTGAAAACCATCTGGGGTGATGACAATTATTTCAATGGTCGGAGTATGGACGTTTACATTGCCAAATTGCGTAAGCATCTCAAGGGGGATGAGCGTTTGGAAATCATCAACGTTCACGGAAAAGGATTTAAATTACTGGTTCCTTGAGGCTATAGCCGCATATTATCAATTAACCGAATTTCTCCCAGAAATGCCGCCACCACGGCAATGGGATGTAAAGAGTCTTGCCAATCTGCAACGGGACCAAAAGTCTCTGCATCAATAATTTCAAAATATTCCAATCTAAAGTCAGGATGATTTAAAAATTGACTCCTGGCCCAAAGCTCCCACTCTACAGGGCTATTGCTCAATTTATTTTCTTTGATGGTATTGAGCGTGTTGAAGATGAGCACGGCGTCTTCCTTTTGATTTTCTTGAAGTCGCTGGTTTCTGGAGCTCATGGCTAGGCCTGAAGCTTCTCTCAATGTAGGGCAGGGAACAATAACCTCATTGCGTTTTTCCCGCTTTACCCAAGCAGAAATAATAGACAACTGCTGAAAATCTTTCTCTCCTAGGTAAACCCGATGCGCTTGCGCCAAATTAAATAACTTACGAATTATGGTGATTACTCCGTTAAAATGCCCTGGACGCATCTTGGCCTCAAGGCTTTCGGTTAAAATAGGCACATGAAATTCCTCGACAGCCACCTCAGGGTACATGTCTTCCACGGAGGGTATAAATACGGCCGTTACCCCTGACTGTTGCAGTTGTTTTAAATCGGAATCAATGGTATTTGGATAAAGTAAAAAATCGTTGGGATCATTGAACTGTGTAGGATTGACAAAAATACTTACCAATGTTTTTGAATTTTCAAGCTGGCTTTTTCTTACCAGTGAAAGATGGCCATGGTGTAGAGCCCCCATCGTAGGAACAAAGCCAATTGAATCAGCGGCGAATTGTTTTCTCCAATCAATAAGGGATGCAGATGATTTTAAAATTTCCATCTTAACGTACTTTATCGGCCCAAAGCTAACCATTTGCGCAAATCAAAAATTTTTTTTATTTACCTTTGTATTTCTATTAAGTTGAATTTCATACATGAGTAAGCCTAAAATATTATTTGTAAGCCACGAAATTCTTCCCTTTTCACCAGAAGGTCACATTGCACAAACTTGCAGGCAGATGCCTCAGGCGGTGCATGAGCGCGGGAAAGAAACCAGAATATTCATGCCTCGTTTTGGCAAAATCAATGAGCGCAGACATCAATTGCATGAGGTAATCCGCTTGTCAGGCATGAACCTCATTGTTGACGACACGGATCATCCATTGATCATCAAGGTGGCCAGTATCCCTCAAATAAGACTGCAAGTATATTTCATTGACAATGAAGAATACTTTCACAGAAAATCCTTCTTTCATGATGATAATGAAGCATTGTTTGAGGACAATGATATGAGAATGATATTTTTTACCAAAGGGGTTTTAGAAACAGTTAAGAAGTTGGGATGGGCTCCTGATATTATTCATTGCCATGGTTGGTTTTCCAGCTTAATGCCTTTGTATGTGAAAAAATTGTACGCACAGGATCCTCACTTTGCGGATAGCAAAATTGTGGTGTCGGCCTACGACAAAGAGTTTGAAGGAACATTGTCTAAAGACATGCACAAGAAGGTGGCGTTTGACGGTTTTGATAGCGGGGATATTGAGTTGCTTAAAAAAGCAACCCATGCACAACTGATGAAAAATGCCATGAAATTTGCTGATGGTATTATCCTAGGAGATGGCAAGGTGGCTGATGATGTGAAAAAGTTTGCAGAAGAGTTGGAGGTTCCTTTGATGCATCAAAGTGAAGAAACCGACTATCTGTCTGCCGCCGATGAGTTTTTTGATACCGTCTTGACCAACAAACCTGTAATGGTATAAGTTGTCAATGAGAGGGTTAATTGTTTTTATCTTTTTTTGCGGATCGTTTTTTTTAATGTCCTGTGAAAAACCCGGTCTAACACCGGGGGGCAATTTATTGCCTGAATCCGATGCGCTGTCTGCATTTCAAACGGATACATTCTCTGTGGTGGTGGAAACACAACTGGAAGATTCCGTCAAGACCGATGAACTGTCATTGGCCGTTTTGGGGAGGTTAGAAGATGATGAATTGGGTTCTACAGAATGTCAAATTTTCACTCAATTCAAACTTTCTGCATTGGATCCCGGATTTCCTGCTCAGATGGAAATCGACTCAGTTGTTTTAGCATTGGCTTATAATACAACTTATTATGGTCAGCCTAATCGTCAGCAGTTGGCGGTTTTTCCGTTGTCTGAGAATTTGTATTTGGACAGCGCTTATTATGCAGACAGCAGAGTAGACTTTACTCCAGAGAATTGGATTGCACCAGGTTTTGATTATTTGGAAATCGATCCCAACAAAGACGTTGTTGTTGGAGGGGACACTACTTTCCCACAGTTGAGAATTCGACTTAAAAATGAAGTAGGGGCTTTTTTAACCCAACCCAGTGACGTCTCTGTTTTATCATCGCAGGACAATTTTCAGAATTATTTCAAGGGAATTTGTATCACAGCAAAAGCCAGAATGGATGCGGTGATGCGGTATGATTTGGTTGATCCGGGAACCAAATTGACGGTGTATTACCGTGATTTGTCGGGAACAACGCCGGACACACTTCTCTACGATTTTGTCATCGGTTCAGATTGTGCACGCTTTAATCGGTTCAAACAAAATTATTCAGGCACCCTGCTATCACATATCGCGCAGCAACCATTGGATGGTTCACAGCAATTTTATATTCAGTCAGGTGGGGGTTTAAAGGCAAAGGTGGATTTTCCCTCCATTCAAAATCTGAACAAAGGAAATAAAGTAATCGCGCAAGCGGAGCTTCAAATCCCGGTTGAATTGGATAGTCGTTACACGCCATTTGATCAACTGTTTTTGCGTTATATTGATCAAGATGGTAAAGAGAAAATTTTGCCTGATGAGTCAGCTCAAAGCATCGGTGGATATTTAAACACCACAACACAGAAGTACAGTTTTCTCATTACCCGTTACATTCAAAGTGTATTAACTGGTGAAATTAGCAGCCAAGGATTGTATTTGTTAGGGGGTACAACAGGAGTCAGTGCCAAGAGAATCATTGCTCATGGCCCTGCTTTCAACCCTTCTCTTCCTTCGGAAAATACAAGACTTATTGTTACCTTCGCTCAATAAGATTTAGAATTATGTGTGGAATTGTTGGCTATTTAGGAGATAGACAAGCTTATGATATTTTAATCAAAGGCTTGAAGAGATTGGAATACCGCGGCTATGACAGCGCCGGAGTTGCTATGATTGATGAAGGAGACTTCAGATTGTTTAAATGCAAAGGCAAGGTTTCTGATTTGGAAGACAATGTTGGTGTAAATGTCAATACGGGCAATGTAGGAATTGGTCATACGAGGTGGGCAACACATGGCCCCCCCAATGATGTGAATGCGCATCCTCACTTGTCTAATGATGGTTCTTTGGTTCTCATTCACAACGGAATAATAGAGAATTACGCTTCTTTGAAAGCGGAGTTAATCAATAGAGGACATACCTTTAAAAGCGATACGGATACAGAGGTATTGGTGCATTTTATCGAGGATATTCGCGATAAAACGGGAGCCAATTTATTTGATGCTGTCCGCATTGCTTTGTCAGAAGTCATTGGAGCCTACGCCATTGTCATTTTAGACAAGAGCAATCCCAATCAAATGATTGCTGCGCGCAAGTCAAGTCCTCTGGTAATCGGAGTTGGAAAGGACAATGAATTTTTTATTGCCAGTGACGCAACTCCAATAATCGAATACACAAGAAACGTTGTGTATTTGGAGGATGAAGAGATTGCCCGATTGGACAGAACAGAAGGGTTGAAAATTGTCACCATTTCTAATCAAAACAAAGACCCATACGTTCAAGAGCTTGAGATGAAATTGGAAGCGATTGAGAAGGGGGGATATGATTCTTTCATGTTGAAGGAGATTCATGAACAACCCCGATCGATCAATGACTCCATCAGAGGAAGAATGAGCTTGGCGACAGGCGCTGTTAGAATGAGCGGTGTTGATGAGCATGAAGACCGCTGGAACAAGGCTACCCGCATTTTAATTGTAGCCTGTGGCACCAGCTGGCATGCCGGATTGGTGGCAGAGTATCTTTTTGAAGAATTTGCCCGTATCCCCGTGGAGGTAGAATATGCCTCAGAATTTAGGTATCGCAATCCGGTCATTTACCCAACTGATGTGGTGATTGCCATATCACAAAGTGGTGAAACAGCGGATACATTGGCCGCCATTGAAATGGCCAAAGAAAAAGGGGCCTTTATTTTTGGCGTTTGCAATGTTGTAGGTTCCAGTATTGCTCGTGCTACACACAGCGGAGCTTACACACATGCAGGCCCTGAGATTGGTGTCGCCTCTACCAAGGCGTTTACCGCTCAAGTTTCAGTTCTTTATCTCTTGGCACTTTCAGTAGCTATGCACAGAGGAGTAATGAAGCAAGAGCGCTTGAATAGATTAATGGCTGAGTTGAATTCTGTTCCTGAGAAAATTGCAGAGGTTTTGAAGACCAACGATGCAGTGAAAGCCATTGCTTCTATCTATAAAGATTCTACCAACGCATTGTACTTGGGTAGAGGATATTCTTTTCCAGTGGCTCTAGAAGGAGCTTTGAAATTGAAGGAGATTTCATACATACACGCGGAAGGCTACCCTGCGGCAGAAATGAAGCACGGCCCCATTGCTTTGATTGACGAAAACATGCCGGTATTTGTTATTGCCACCCATGGCGCAAGCTATGAGAAAGTGGTGAGCAACATTCAAGAGGTAAAAGCCAGAAAAGGAAATATCATTGCCATTGTCACAGAAGGAGATAAGGTGGTGAAGGAGTTGGCGGATCATGTTATTGAGATTCCTAAATCTGACGATAGTTTGGTTCCTTTGATTTCTGTGATTCCATTGCAGCTCTTGTCTTATCACGTTGCTGTGATGAGAGGTTGTAATGTAGATCAACCCAGAAATTTGGCGAAGTCCGTGACGGTGGAGTAATTTTCAAATCATATATAAAAAAGGCGACTATGTGGTCGCCTTTTTTTATAGTAGGTTTAAATATCCTCTGATTTCTTTCTCATTCAGGCGACCTTGATTGAGCTTCAATGTTTTTTCGAAATAAGTTTTAGATTGTTCAATATTCCCTTCTTCAAAAAGACAACGACCGATGAGATAAAGCGCATTGATGTCATCGGGATACTGAAGAAGAATATCCTCACATATGAAAATGCAGATTTCAGTATTTTTTTCTTGATAATGCGCAATGGCTTTTTCAATGGCCTTCAAATACGGAACTCGGTCAGCAATGAAATATCCCCTCACGCCTTCATTGGCGGGTAATCCAGGGAGATTGATTTCTTCTTTTACTGCGCGTTCTTTGTATGGGTAGACACGGTAACCCAAAATGTCTATGCATGGATTACTCATTTTGATGTAGCCATTATTTCCAGAAGCCCCCCCTGGTTGAGATACATGATTGAACGGACGCATGATATCACGACCTTTTAGCACCATAGGAGCTTGTCCGTTCTCTGGGTTGTTTGCTACGTTAACCGCAGTTGTTTTCTTGTTTTCTTTTGTTGTGATCTCAGGTGAGGCGGATGTTGCTGTTGGATGATTCAACTGAGAAGAATCCACTTTCTGTTGAATCTGTTCTTTTGGCGCAGTTTCTTGTTGATTTTGAGTTGTTTTTAAAGACAAATCTTGGGGTTGGTCAAGAATCAACAAAGCCAATAGCGCACCTATTCCAAGGCCCAATCCCCAACCCAAGAAATGAAATTTGAAAGTTCCTTTTTTGACGTGGTTAGCGGTTAAAACGGGAGGAGTTTTTAAGCCAACACAATTGGGATCCAAACGCAATCCCTCTAGGGCATCTTGGCCCAATGGATTATTCTTGAGCCAATTCTGTATCTCGTTTTCTCGTTGGGTGTTGTTCAACTTTCCTGAGGAAAATAGAAATAGTTCTTGTGAAGTGGGGGGATTTACATTCATGGCTTTTCTATTTTTTCAAGTGCAAGTCGCAAATTTCTTTTTCCATTTTGAATGTGTGATTTTATTTCATTGAAACTATATCCAAATTCCTTGGTGATTTGCTCGTAGGAATATTGCTTTAAAAACAAGGATTCTATGCAATTTTTTTGAGGCTCTTTAAGGGTTAAAATCAAACTTTCAAGGTGTGTCAATTGGTTTTCTACCTCATGAATGGAAGTGTATTGTAATCTGGATTGATCCACTTTTTTATACTGCGCCTGGTTGGCGCGGATCTTCATGAGGCAATGAAATTTGGTCACAGTGTGCAGCCAGGCAGCCCCATTTTGGATGGGTTCTTGCGGAATATGCAAAAGCAATTTTTCAAAGATATCAGCCACACAATCATTGGCATCATCTGTATTTCCGGTGTATTTTAAAGCAACCCCATAGACAAGATGGCCCCAGTGCTTGAAGATTTCTCCCAAAGCATTAGGGGTAGGATTTTGCTGGTAGGCCAAAATCCAATCCACTTGTCTTTTTGGATTCATTCCGTTAAGGCTTTTTGTTTTTGATAAAACTCTTGTAAGTAGCTTTTGGTATTGATAACAACAACCCCTCCGGTACAATCCCCATAAGTGGCGGGCACACCTCCAGTATAAACGGAAATGGAGGCAATGCCACTGGATGGTATGTTGGGTACGTTTTCTCTCACTTTGACGCCATCAATGAAGTAAATAACACTTCCTGCGCGGCTGCCACGAAAATACAACTCTTCTCCACGCCCTCCCGTTTTTACGTCAGAAAGCATCCCAGCGACAATGTTCTTGATGTCTCCGCCATGTGCACTGGGAAGGTGTTTCATTTCTTTGGCCGTAATGGTGTGTAATGTTCCTCCAGAGATATCAATCAGGGGCACCGCTTGTTCTTCAATCACCAATGCCTTTCCCATATAACTAGAGTCGCTCATGTTGATGTTCACCACCGTCATTTTATCAGGGTTGATGACCACATTGGTTTTGAGTACACTGGTTTTGCCATTCATCTGGAAGCGGACATTGTAGCTTCCTTGTTCAACTCCGCTAATTCTGTACTTTCCATCAATATCTGTGGCTCCACCGTATGGGATGTGACCTGCACTGTTTTCAATGGTAACCACTACACCGGGAAGGCCGTCGTGGTGATCTGCATCTTTGACATGGCCATATATCTCGCCTTGTGTTTGCGCTTGAAGCGTGGTGCATAACCATAAGATCAAGCTGAGGGATAGGGTAGTTTTCATCATCTTTTTTCTTGTATGATGTCATGGGACTTTAAATTTCACATCAAGGTGAAAAATAATTTCTAGCTGCTGATGTATCCACCTATCTTTGCGTGCAAATTTTACACTCCCCTATGAGTGATGCCATCAAGCACGAGTGCGGTATCGCACTCCTCCGATTGAAGAAGCCTCTTCAACATTACACCGAGAAATACGGAACAGCATTTTACGGCCTCAACAAAATGTATTTGTTGATGCAAAAGCAACACCACCGCGGACAAGACGGTGCAGGTTTGGCCAACATCAAACTGGATATTGATCCCGGAAAAAAGTACATCAGTCGCATCAGAAGCAATGATGCACAACCCATCAGGGACGTTTTTTCAAAAGTCATGGCGCGTTTCTCGGATTTGGAAAAAACCAATCCGGAGTTGATTAAGGACAGTGAGTATCTCAAAGAGAATTTTGCCTTTACTGGAGAAGTTTTTTTGGGTCACCTGCGCTACGGGACCTTTGGTGGCAATAGCATTGAGAACTGTCATCCGTTTTTACGTCAGAACAATTGGATGACGCGGAACTTGGTTTTGGCGGGCAATTTTAATTTGACCAATGTAGATGAGCTTTTTTCTTTGTTGGTTGAGTTGGGACAGCATCCAAAGGAAAAAGCGGATACCGTCACTGCCATGGAAAAAATTGGTCATTTCTTGGACGAGGAGAATCAGATTTTATTTGAGCGCTTCAAGTCTCAGGGTTATTCCAATGTGCAGATTTCCGAGTTAATTGCCAAGCATTTGGATGTTCAACGTGTGTTATCGCGTGCTTCCAGAGAGTGGGATGGCGGTTATGCTATGGCGGGAATGTTTGGACACGGAGACGCCTTTGTGGTGCGCGATCCCAACGGAATTCGCCCAGCTTTTTATTTTGAAGATGAGGAAATAGTGGTTGTGGCCAGTGAGAAGACACCCATTCAAAGTGCCTTTTACATTGATGCAGACGACATCAATGAAATCCCTGCAGGATATGGTCTGATCATTAAAAAGGATGGTCAAACATCCTTAAAAGAGATAAGAGAGCCAAAAGAAAAGACGCCTTGCTCATTCGAACGTATTTATTTCTCCAAAGGCAATGACAAGGATATTTACAAGGAGCGTCAGCAGTTGGGAAGGAATGTAGTCCCTGCCATATTGGAGGCGGTGGAGCACGATATGGACAATACTGTTTTTACTTTTATTCCCAATACTGCAGAGACTGCCTTTTATGGCATGATCAAAGAGTTAGAGGACGAGGACAATCGGAAGAAAATAGAAAAGTTAATTCAAGCAGGAAATAACCTCTCTAAGGAGGAGATTGAGAAGATTATTCTTACCCGGACACGCATTGAGAAAATAGCACTTAAAGACGTCAAGCTCAGGACGTTTATCACCCAAGATTCTGCACGTGATGAAATGGTCTCTTCTGTTTATGATGTTACCCATGGTGCAGTGATACCCAATCAAGATCACTTGGTGGTGATTGATGATTCCATTGTGAGAGGAACGACACTGAAAAAATCCATTCTTCGGATTTTAGACCGGTTGTCTCCAAAGACAATCATCATCGTCTCATCTGCGCCACAGATAAGGTATCCTGATTGTTATGGCATAGACATGGCCAAGATGGGCGATTTCATTGCCTTTCAAGCTTGTGTGGCATTGCACAAGGAACGGGGGACAATGCACATCATGGATGTGGTTTACCGCAAATGTTTGGATCAAAAAGAAATGCCCAAAGAGCATGTCAAGAATTACGTGAAAGAAGTATATGAACCATTTACCGTTGAAGAAATCAATGATAAAATAGCGGAATTGTTGACGCCATCTGACCTAAAGGCAAAAGTAAAAATCATATACCAGCGCATTGAAGGGTTGCACCAGGCATGTCCTAATCACCAAGGGGATTGGTATTTTACTGGAAATTACCCCACTCCCGGAGGAAATAAAGTAGTGAATCAAGCCTTTATAAATTACATGGAAGGGCGCAACCAGCGGGCATATTAACTTATATTCGTGGGATATTGAATCCCCTGATGAAAAAGCTTAATCTTACCCAATGGATCTTCATCGCACTAATTTTAGGAATTGCGTTTGGAGCCTGGTTAAACGTTTCTTACCCGCCTACTCCGTCTTTATCCAAGGCAGAAGCTTGGGAAAAAATTGCCCAACAAGCAAAAGAATCCAATGGAGTTTCTGGCATTGATTTAAAAACCATTGCCAAAGATTCCTCATTAAGTCCTGAACAGAAGTATGATGCTGCGCTCAAATGGGCCAATGAAAAAAAGGTAGATTTAAAAGAGGTTGTCGTATCTAGTGCCAACAGGGATTCAAAGATGGATAACACGTTGGCTCAGATACTGGAGATATTGAGCATTTTTACCGAGGTCTTTTTGCGGTTGATTAAAATGATTATTGCCCCGTTGGTATTTGCCACATTGGTTGCTGGAGTGGCTAAGTTGGGTGATCTAAAGGCAGTGGGACGTATTGGAGGAAAGACTTTGCTTTGGTTTTTCTCTGCCTCTTTGATATCATTGGCTTTGGGTGCCGTTTTGGTGAACTTATACCAGCCAGGTCATCAACTTCAGTTGGAGATGCCGGATCAATCTGCGAGTATTGGTTTGGAACATCAGGCAATAACGCTGAAAGGTTTTGTCACTCATATTTTCCCATCCAGTGTGATGGATGCAATGGCCAAGAATGAGATTTTACAAATCGTCATCTTTGCATTGTTATTTGGTGTTGGTGCCGCTTCTATGGGAGAGAAGGCGGATGGGCTTATTAAGGCCATGGACGCCATTGGTCACGTTATGCTCAAGATCACCACATTTGTGATGTATGTTGCGCCATTTGCCGTTTTTGCAGCCATCACAGCGATAATCGCCAAAAAAGGAGTAGGTGTTTTAGCGACTTATGCCACCTTTATCGGAGAGTTTTATTCTGGACTAGCCCTGTTGTGGCTCATTTTAATAGGAGTAGGTTGGTTGTTATTAAAGTCAAGAATAAAAATATTGCTAGGTCATTTGAAACAACCTTTGTTGTTGGCTTTTTCTACTGCTTCCAGTGAGGCGGCGTATCCTAAAATGTTGGAACAGTTGGAGCGGTTTGGATGTCGAAATAGAATTGT
Organism: uncultured Chryseobacterium sp.; assembly: GCA_964420985.1. Lineage (GTDB taxonomy): Bacteria > Bacteroidota > Bacteroidia > Flavobacteriales_D > Sanyastnellaceae > CAMCTV01. The sequence continues at coordinate 64,480 of CAYQUT010000007.1, read as the reverse complement.
AAGTTTTGTATTGCCTCTGGGATATTCATTTAATTTGGATGGAAGCATGATGTACATGACGTTTGCTAGTTTATTCATTGCGCAGGCCTATGGAATAGAATTATCATTGGGTGACCAAGTGACCATGCTGTTGACTTTAATGATTACCAGTAAAGGGATTGCTGGAGTTCCTCGTGCATCATTGGTGGTGATTGCAGGAACTGTAGCAAGTTTTGGAATTCCGGAGGCAGGGTTGGTGCTGCTTTTGGGAGTAGATCATTTGTTAGATATGGGTCGTTCAGCCACCAATGTAATTGGTAATGCAGTAGCCACAGTGGCCGTGGACAAATGGGAAAAATAGTTGTAACATAATGAAATATTTATATATTTGCTTGTTGTAACCGAAAACAAAAAACAAAATGGCTCAAAAATTTAATGAAAAGGCATACTTGGCTTCTATCGGAGCTGGTATCCGCGCTCTTCGCAAGAAGAAAAAAATGACCTTAGAGGTATTTGGCGATGTAGTAGGATTGGACAAGTCCAATGCTTACCGCATTGAAAGAGGTCGTAACATCACCTTGTTGACCTTAGAGAAAATTGCTCAAGTGTTCAACATCAGTTCATCAAAATTGTTGGATAGTGCTATCGAGGTTAAAGAAGAACCAAAGAAAGCAAAGCCAGCTAAGAAGGCTGCAAAGCCAGCTGCTAAACCAGCAAAAAAAGTGGCCAAACCTGCTGCTAAGCCTGCGAAGAAAGTGGCTAAAAAAGGTAAAAAGTAATTTGCTTTAGAATATGAAAAGGGGGTCATTAGACCCCCTTTTTTGTTTCTGTAATCTCAGAAGGAGACTTTATTTTGGAATAGGCATCCCATGAGATTTTGACCGACATGAGCAACATAAAAAGTCCAAATACCAATTTTACTTTTTGGATATCCATGCCCAAAACCCATTTGCTTCCCAAAAAGGCGCCTACAACAAACCCGAGGGCAATGGCAAACACAGGAATGAATTGAATGTGTCCGGCCTGGTGATAATTCATCACCGCAAAAATACCAACGGGCATCATCAGCACCGCAAGGCTAGTGCCCTGTGCTTGAAATTGGTTGTATTGAAAGAAATAAATCATGGCAGGAACCATTATCATTCCGCCACCAATACCCACAAAACCGCTGATGATACCAGCCAAAAGGCCAATCAGGGCCAATAACAAAAGTGTAGTAAAGCTCATTTGATTGTTCGAAATTGAATTCATGATTTTTTGCGGTATTCGCAGTGAGTTCGAAGATAATGTCCTATTTTTACCCCACACGAAAAATTTTATGAACTATCCAGCAGAATTAAAGTACACCAAAGACCACGAGTGGGTGCGTATCGACGGTGATGTAGCAACAGTAGGAATCACCGCTTTTGCACAAGGTGAATTGGGTGATATTGTATTTGTTGAAATAGAAACCCAAGGCGAGTCTTTGGATGAGCATGCAGTGTTTGGAACAGTAGAGGCCGTTAAAACGGTTTCTGATTTGTTTATGCCTGTCAAAGGTACTGTTTTGGAGGTGAACGCAGCATTGGAAGCCAATCCCGCTTTGGTAAATGAAGACCCCTACGGTGAAGGTTGGATGATCAAGGTAAAATTGGATGCTGGAGCGGACTTAAGCAGCTTGATGGATGCTGCCGCTTATGAGGCTTCATTGTAAGAGATGTTTTCATTATTGAGAAATAATAAGGTTGCTCCAGTAGCAACCTTTTTTGTTTTGTTGTTGCACTTGGTGCATGTCCCTGTTCAGGATGTTTGGAGTTGGACTGATGTGATTGGGTTGGACAAATTAGTACATTTCCTTTTATTTGGTGGCCTTACATTTCTTTGGTTGCTATTTCCATGGCGCAATACACCGAGCAATACAAAACTTTTTGTGGCCTTGGTGGGCTATGCTGTTTTATTAGAGATTTTCCAAACAGCACTGACCGTTTATCGTTCCGGCGAATTATTGGATCTTTTATTTGATGCAGCTGCAGTTATGGTGGTGCTGCGAATGAGAAAAAAAATTATTCTGCGCTAGGTTTATTGGCAGCAAGAAGAATGGTGTAAAGGATGTAAACCACAAATGCACCAATGGCCAATTGAAGTTTCTGCCCTGTTTCCCAATCTTTATTGAGGTATAAGAAAATGGTCAAATATGACAATGTCGTGAACATTTTTATGGCAATGGAGGCCAAGAATTGATTGATCCAGACCTTTCCTGATTTGGCTTGCGTCATACTTTTTGAAAAGAACCAGGTAATTGCTCCAAAAATACCGATGTATCCAATGAGTGCCCACTGCACGTCAAAGGACATCCAATGAAGAGATTCATTGGAAAAAACGAGACCCGTTAGGAGAAGTGTGAAATAAATTCCAGTGATGGGTTTGATGGTCATGGTTGTCTCAGAAGTGATTTGATGATTGAATAAAGGGACAGGCACACGCCGACAATGGATCCGGTAAGGGTGTACGCTTTTCCTTCAGCGCCATCTAGGTAGCGACCAAGCCCTACAAACACCAAGATGATGATGGCCATTTGACTGGCCATTCCGGCGTATTTGAGAAAGGAATGATTATACCGCTGCTTTGGCATCTTGTGGAGCATCAATCTTGATGTCCTTTATTTTATTTCCCATACTGCAGTTTCCAGAGAAGGTAGCACCTGGTTCAATGGCCAATTTGTCTGTCACCATATCTCCATCTACTTTGGCCGTTGATTTTAAAGTCAACAATTGCTGCACTTGAATTTTACCTTTGATTTGTCCTTCTAGCTCTGCGTTTTGACAAGTGACATTACCTTCTATCTTACCATTTGGTCCTACAACAAGACGACCTTTTGTAATTAAATCGCCAACAAAAATTCCATCTATTCTGATGTTGCTTTCACATTTGATATCACCTTTAATGGATGTTCCTTCTACAATACGGTTGATAGAAGTATCCACGGTATTCTCAGGGGTTCTTGACATTTTCATTTTATTTCGGATAATTTTCTTGGTAAAACTTCTTGTAACTGTCTAGACTTTTAATCTTAAACAACTGAACATAATTCTGTTTGGAAATTAAGAAATACTGGAATTGTTTTTCATGAATTTCTTTCACCTCATTGGTGTTCAATGCGAAGGTACTCATAAAATCTTGAGCGTCAGTTAGTTTTTTGAAACTTTTGGTCATGAGCAATTGTGTCTCAGGGTTGAGCATATTTCCCGTGACGGTTAATTTATTGGAGGCATAAAATTTATTGGTATAGTCGGCCATGATGGCTTTGAAAACATTGATATTAGGGGTGCTCAATGGAATTTCAATGGCAAAGTAATGCTCTGCATTTTCATCAAATTGGAAAGTAACTTCTGGAGTTGGTGCAGGTGTTGCTTCGGTTGTTTTTTCGGTCTTTGGTGCAAAGGGAATCAAAAGCTCTTGGGCTTTTTCTGCCTCAGGTGATCCAGGACAATCTTGAATAACTTCTTTTAGTGCTGCTTGGTACTGATCACTCAATCCTGCCATGGCGTCTACATATCCAACACAAACGGCTCTTAAGATTTTGTATTTGCAAATCAAATGATTGGTGGAATCTTCTCTCAATACTTTGTTGCATGCCGTCATAGCCTCGGGGTAATATCGTCTGGCGTACAATTGATACACTTCTTCATATCCAGCTAGCTCGTTGGCCTTTTTGACTTCATTCTCATCTTTCGCATTGGGATCTTCGACAAATCGAGCCCATTCTGATCCTGGATATTTTTGCTTGATCTGATTTCCCCAATAGGCGGAATTACAAGTAGGACAAGATTTTATTTTTGCCGTGCCCAGCTGTTCAATGTTCCAATAGGTGCGGTATATCTGATAATAAGTCAGGGGAGTGTAGTCGTTGTCTTTTAAGGCACTGATAGATTTTTCCCAAATCTGAATGGCGCTTGAGGGATCATTCAAATCTTCTTTGTACACCAATCCCGCTTTGTAATAACCTTCCTCTCTGCCCACCATCAAAGCTTTCATGGCTTTTTCATCTTTGCACGGCAATGTCAGCCACAAATCATCCGCAGAGGCCACACTTTTTTCAACGCTGTTGTCTGTGCTTTCTGTTCCTTCTGAAGCCGAGCTGGGTCGTTCATCAGGGATGTCATTCATTTGGGCCAATTTGCTATTCAGTCTCCAATTGTCTTTTAAAGGACGATCATCCCAGTAAGAGATAAATTCTTCATATCCTTTGGTGCGTTGTTCTTTATTGTAACACCAAAATCCTCCCGGGATACTATTGGCCAACGCTTCTGCCTGCCTTTCTGCAGCCAATCGGGCTTCTTCAGCGCGCTTAGCAACCTCTTTGGCAATGAGGATCTCACGCACTTTTTTCATTTCATTCAATTGCGCAGGAGGATCCATTGCGCAGATTTTTGAAAGACTGTCCGCGTTTTCAATGGCATTAAGGTAACCAACCAATTCCGTCAAACTCTTGGCTCTTCCTTTGACCTCTTCCATCCTTGGATGTTTGGGATCCAATAATTTTTGGGTACTATCGTAGGCGCTTTGAGCCGAAACATATTCTTGATCATCAAAATGCAAATCAGCCAAGTTCAGAAAAGACTTACCCTTTTGTTTTTTGTTCTTTTTGCTTGATCGTATTGACTTATTGTACAATTTCTTGGCCTCTGCTTCATTTCCTTGTTCTTGTTCCATGAGGGCAAGGGTGAAATAAATTTGATCTTTGTAATCACTGTATTTGGTGTTATCCAACATTTCAAGCAATTCTTGTCGGGCAATCAAGGCACTGGATCCATTGCGAATGGCATTGAGCGCTTTTTTCATTTTAGCCTGAAACTCTAATTCTGGGTTGGGTTTAGAATCCAGTGTTTTTAGGTATTGATTCTGAGCACTGCTGTACTCCTCCAAATGCTCATATACTTGCCCCAAAACAAAATACAGACGGGCTTTATCCTTTTTCTTCTTGGTGGCGGCCAGCGCGTTGTTGAGTTGGTCCTTGGCTTTATCCCATTTTTTTGTTTTGATGTAAAGCTCAGCCAATGTTGAATGGTAAAATACTTTGGTTTTGGGCTCAAGGGCTGTGGGATTCAATTCCTCTTTGGACAAAATCTGAATGGCTTTACTGTACTCCTCTTGTGTCATGAGGCTGATGGAAAGCCATGCTGCTCCCATGGCTATGGCATTGGGATCTGTATATTTTTTGTAAACAAATTGAAATAGTTTTTCGGCAACATCGTATTCCTTTTTGTAGTAATGGGCTTTTCCAAGAAGAATGTAATTCTCATCAATCCACTTGTTGAAGTATGGTTTTTTAATGCTCTTCTTTTGCTCTCCAGTGATGGTGTGTTTTTTAATCACCTTTTCCGATTTGGTGATTACCCTTTCAAGGTCCTCCAATGCTGCTTGCCCTCCCTCTGGGCTTCCCAAAGCAATAACAGAAAGGATGCTGTCAAAATCTTCTATGGTGTTGGCTCTAATTTTAGTTTCGGCCTGCAGCATGGCTTGATCAGCATTGAAGTGACCGTTGTAATGAGCGGTGGTATTGTGGTAAGCTCTGTAGGCTACGCCGTCTTTTTTATTGGTGCACGACCAAAGAACAATCATCATGACGATGAATGCAATAGGTACTGCGTGGATTCTTTTGGTCATTAAAAATTGGATAAAACCCTAAAAGTCCAAATTTATTTCATTTTCATGCTTTTATTTGTAGTAATTCTGAATTTTTCAATGAAAAGAGAACGTCGGCCAAGAAGGAGAAAATTGCTTAAAAAACTGAAGTCTCGGTTTAGGCTCACGCTGCTCAATGAAAATACTTTTGAAGAACGCTTTAGCTACTCATTGACCCCAATGAACGTCATCGTGATGTTTGGGGGGTTGCTTTTGGTTTTTGGTTTTATTATTTATCTTTTGGTGGCTTTTACTCCGTTGAAGGTGTATTTGGTTCCAGGGTATGTAGACATTGAGTACCGGGAACAAGCGCGCGAAGCGCGCATCAAGGCCGATTCATTGGGCAGAGCCTTAAAACAAAACCAAGCCTACTTGCAAAGTGTTCAGACCATTTTAGCCGGGGACATCGTCAGACACGCTGTTGATACGTCTGAAATGAAAACAACCAAACTAGAGTGGACTGAGGCGGACTCTTTGTTCGATACGGAAATGCGAAACAAGAAGGCCTCTAGACCTTTGGTTTTTTCTCGTCAGGAATTTGTCCAACCCCTCAGCGGTTCTGTCATGAAGAAGGACAATCAGAATGACATTGGAATCAATATCATGGGGACTTTGGGCACCCCTGTGAATGGGGTTTCTGATGGTAGGGTGTTGAGTGTAGTGGCCACTGGGAAGATGTCTTATCAGGTGGTGCTCAGCCATGGGGATGGATGGGTCTCGGTATATGGGAATGTCAACAACGTTACCCACCGAATAGGAGATTTGGTTTTTGCAGGGGATGTTCTCGGTACGATTGGTCAACCCTCGAATAATTCTAAAATGACACATTTGCATTTTGAACTTTGGCATTCAGGACAACCGGTAAATCCAGCTTCTTTTTTCGCGGCACCATGAAATTGAGTTATCAGCACAGGGGAAAAAATTGGGAGGCCAATTTTTTATTGCCAATGGACTTGTCCATTCCGCTCTCTGTTTCTGGCCCAAGGGCCTGGTATGTTTCGCCCCCTGAAATATTTCCTGTGATGGAAAATGGTTTTGTTGGGAGCATTGATGCAGGGGGAAAGGTAAATTTTTTCAATGTTCATTTCAATCCCCATGGTCATGGAACACATACGGAAACACATGGACACATTGACCCCCAACAATTTCCTATCTCTCAATGGAAGGGTCCTTTTTGTGCGCATGCGTTGTTGATTTCTGTTCATCCTGCAACGATGGGAGATGATCGATTGGTGTTGTGGGAGCAAATTCAAGACCAGTTAGAGAAGCACCAGCCATTGGCTTTGATCTTGAGAACACTGCCCAATGGAGAGGAAAAAAAATCCATGAATTACAGCAGCACCAACTTCCCCTACCTTGAGGCCAAGATTGGACAAGAATTGAATCGATTGGGTGTGATGCACTTGTTGGTCGATATCCCCAGTGTTGACCGAGAAGAGGACGATGGATTATTGGCCTGTCATCATGCCTTTTGGGGATATCCGGAAAATATCAGAGCGGAGGCGACCATTTCTGAGATGATTTTTGTAAATAATACAATACCCGATGGGCAATATTGTCTTTATTTACAACCGCCGGCTTTCGAGTTAGATGCCGCACCATCACGGCCTATCCTTTATCCTACCCATTTGGCGGAGTAGAAAAAATCAAATAAAAGCGGGTTCCCTTTTCGTAACGACTTTTACAAATAATCTGACCATTCATCTTTTCCATTAGTGCTTTGGCGGTGGCCAATCCTAATCCAGAACCTGTTTTTTTGGTAGTGAATTTGGGCTGAAACAATTGAGCCATCATGCCATCAGGAATTCCTTGACCGTTGTCTTGAATAACAATGAATATTCTGCCAAAGTGCTGCCCTATTTTAATATCAATGCACAAGTTGCGGTCATTCATTTTGGCTTGAATGGCATTGGTAATAAGGTTGGTGGCAATGCGGTGAAGCGCATTGTGATTGGCATTAATATCCAATGTGTTACTTGAATGGAACACCTGAATATCACAATCTTCATCTTTATAAAAAGAGGTGAATGAATGGAAGAAAGGGACAAGTGATATGGTCTCCATTTCCAATTTTTCAGTTCGAGCCAATTGACTAAAAGTGTTGGCAATATTGGCCAAAGCATCAATTTGTTCGGTCATGGTTTGAATAAAAACAGCGAGATGTGATTGAAACTGTTCTTTCTCTTCATGGTCAAATTGCCTTTTAAGGTGCTGAACGCGCAGTCGCATAGGGGTCAGCGGATTCTTGATGTCGTGGGCAATTTGTTGGGCCATCTCTCGCCAAGCTCCTTCCCGTTCTTTTTCGGCTAGTTGATCTGCACTCGACTTCAAAACAGACAACATTTTGTTGTATTCAATCACCAAATTTCCAATCTCATCTTGGTATTCCCAATGAAGGGGTTCAAAGTTTTGAGAGAGGTCGGTGGATTTCATTCGTTGCGCAATGGTTCTTAACGAACGTGTGATGTAACGGGATAGTATGAAAGCAATTACTGCAGCGACAAAGAAGAGTATGAGGTATGATCCAGCGATACCCAAAAGAAAATCTTTCACATCTTTGGATTCTTCATCGTCATTGGAATAATCCATGGCAATGATCGCGATGGGGTGACCATCAATATCCAAGAAAAGCCAATAGGCAAGCGTATAGCCATCGTGTTGATATTCTTCAAAGAGTAACTTTTTATCGTAACCATTTTGAATGCTCTTGAGAATAGGATGGGGGACAACGTTGGGAATTTCAAGAGAATCGAGGTAGGCGCTGTTGTTCGAGATCAAGTATTCTCCTTGAAGATCAAAAAGGCCAATGAACATCTGATGAACGTCTGCTAGTTCACAGATTTTGTCTGCAAACTTATATGCCACACTATCCGGAGACATGTGACCACCTTCATGAATCAGGAAGTAGTCCAATGAAGCGCGGACAGATTTCTCTTTCCTTTCAAGAGCTTCTTGTTTAAACGCTTTGTTTTGTTCGACATCACTATAAATGGCCACGATTCCTGTTACCAAAAAAGCCAAAGCCAAAATGGCCAACATGGATAGGTAAATGCGCGTGCGTAATGTGAACCCCCAAAGCATGGTTATATTTTTTTGAAAAGTTGAACGCGCTCAGGCACGTATCCTAAACGTTGATACCATTCAATGGTGTTTTGCTTAAAAGCGGCGGTGGCAACATCAATTTCTGTAATGCCCATTGAAATGGCGAGTGATTCAAGGCGTTGCATCAACTGCTCCCCTATAGTATTTCCGCGAAATTTTTCATCGACGATAATGGCGTTGATACAAATGCGAGGCGTTTCGATAAAGGTTCGTGGATATGCCCAAAGAAAGCCAGCCAATTGATTTTGAATCAAGGCGGCAAAAAAAATGATTTGATTTTTTTCGAAAAGTCCGGGAATTTGCTCAGCTTTTTTTTCGATGTACGGCAAGGAAATTTCCTTTTCGGGTTCATGACCTTGTGTATTCTCTACATACAAAGTAAAAAAAGCATCATAGTGTTGTTCAAGATTTTTCCAATCCCATTTTTCGATGATGATGTCTTTGTAGAGCATGTTCGAAAGTTACACCAAAAGCTTAACCCGACCAATTCTCACGGTCTAAACTTCGGTAATTGATGGCTTCTGCAATGTGCTGTGATTGGATTTGTGGGGAGGCGTCCAAATCAGCAATGGTGCGTGCTACACGGATGATGCGATCATAGGATCGGGCCGAGAGTTTGAGCCTTTCCATGGCGGTCTTTAATATGGACTGACATTGCGGACCCAATGTTGCGTGTTTTTTTAACTCTTGGCTCTGCAGGTTGGCATTGGGCATTGCACATCGTTGTATCTGAATACAACGTGCCGCAATGACTTTTTGACGAATATTTTCTGAGTTTTCTACTTCGTTATTGCCTGATAATTCATCAAAAGCTACGGGGGTGACTTCAACATGCAAATCAATTCGATCCAGCAGAGGGCCACTGATTTTATTCAAGTATCGTTGCACTACACCAGGAGCGCAAACGCAATCTTTTTCGGGGTGGTTGTAGTAACCGCAAGGACAGGGATTCATGGAAGCAATGAGCATAAATCCAGCGGGAAAGTCCACGGAGAATTTGCTGCGCGATATCGTCACAACCCGATCCTCTAAGGGTTGCCGTAAAACTTCTAATACGGTTCGTTTAAATTCAGGGAGTTCATCCAAGAACAAAACACCATGATGGGCCAGAGAGATTTCTCCGGGCTGTGGAATACTTCCCCCGCCCACTAAAGCTACGTCCGATATCGTGTGGTGGGGACTTCGAAAAGGGCGCTCAACAATCAACCCATACTTGTTTCTGAGTTTGCCCGCAACACTGTGAATCTTGGTCGCTTCCAACGACTCTTGCATGGAAAGCGGGGGAAGTATGGATGGTAATCTTTTGGCCAGCATTGTTTTTCCAGCGCCCGGAGGGCCAATCAGCAACAGGTTGTGTCCACCAGCAGCAGCTATCAAGAATGCGCGCTTAACATTCATTTGTCCTTTGACATCCTTGAAGTCCAATCTGTATTTGTTTTGGGTATTGGATAACAATTGAGCCAGATTGGATTGGAGAGGTATCAGTTTTTTTTCGTTGTTAAAAAAGTCAACGACTTCTGTCAGTGTATGAACTGGTAGTACCTCAATCCCATCTACAATCGCGGCCTCTTCTGCGTTGCCGGCAGGAAGGATAATCCCCTTGAAACCTTCCTTTTTGGCCTGCAACGCCATAGGTAGAGCGCCTTTGATGGATCGCACGGACCCATCTAAGGACAACTCTCCCATGATGATATATTGATCGAGCTCATCAAAAAGCATTTGTTCAGTCCCGGCCAACAGCGCCAAAGCCACAGGCAAGTCATACGCTGCTCCCTCCTTCCTCAAATCCGCAGGCGCCATATTGATGGTAATGTTGCGGACAAGATTTTTGTACCCCAGATTACTCATGGCCGCTCGTATGCGCTGCATTGATTCTTTGACCGCTGTATCCGGCAATCCCACCATCATCAAGTGAGCTCCTCGCTCCACCTGCACCTCAATCGTGATGGTATTGGCATCGATTCCAAACACGGCACTTCCAAATGATTTGACAAACATGTCGCAAAGGGAAGTTGTTTTTTAGGTCTACACAAGAAAAGGTTATGCGCATAAAGGCGCATGCCCTTTGGTTACAATGGGTTAAAGGTATTTATTCCTATAATTTTATGGAATGAACAATTTCGTAACCCCCCCAAATCCAATCCCTCGGTAGTGCAATAGGTAAATGCCCGTCGATAAATCAGTGGGCAGCTCTATGGTAGATGGGCTCTGATCTTTTATCCAAACGCATTTTCCTGTGTTGTCGAATAATACAATGTCCAAAGGAACAGAAATGATCACACTTGGTACGAGTTGGTGCTGGTTATAATTCCATGAAATGTTGCTGGTATCTGTTTCATCAATATTGACCAATTCAACGATGAAGACATCAGAGGTGGAGGCACATCCGTTGTCATTGGTAACAACAACTTGATAATTTCCATTGGTATTCACTTCGAGGGAATCTACGATGGAGCTCAATAAAAGATCGCCATTCATATACCAATCCACCCATAGGCTATTGTTGTTGGTCAATGTAAGGACGTTGTTGTTCAATGCTAAAACGGGGGTCTCCGGTAATGGAAGGACATCCAGGAAAATGGATGATGCGGTAAAGCAACCATTGCTGTCCATGGCGGAAATGCTGAAATCGGTATCCTCCGTTGGAAATGCAATAAAGGCAGTGCTGTCCATTGTGACAATACTGGGATTGGACTCCCATGCCAATTGAAGATTGTTGTTGGGAATGATGAATGAGGTGGTATCCCCCATGCAGAGCGAAATCGATTCAGGTAGGACAAGAGTAGGAAGTGCATAAGGATTGACGAAAACACTTTGACTTTGCGTACAACCATCATTGTTGCTCACCACTGCAGTGACAGAAAGGGAGTCGGTCAATGGAAGGGCGTACAATTGGTTCCCAATGGAATCGATGTTGTCATTGTTCCATTGGATAAAAGATCCGTCTGTGATCAAATGCAATACAGCACTATCACCAACGCAGGGAACGCTATACACGGACAAATCAGCAGTGGGTAAATTGGAGATGACAATCGAGGTAGTGTCTGAATGGGAGCAATTGTTATTGTCTGTCAAATAGGCTATAAAAATATCATTGACTGGATTGGGTATTAGGAACTGTGTTGGGGCGAGCGGAATGATATCATTCATGGAGAATCCAGTGATGGAGACCGTGGAATCTACATCAATTGAAAAGACAACACTGTCATTTGCGCAAAACACCTCAGCCATGTTCCAGTCTGCAGTGGGCAAGGGTTGAGCAAAGACCATAATGGTGTCAGCCCCTTGGCACCCATAGTTGTCGGTTACAGTCAATGTGATTTGAGCGTCTTGTGAAGCTTCCCACGCAATGCTATTGGCGTTGTTGTTGTATGGAACACCATCTATAACCCATTCAGGAGAACCAGCAGTATTGTTTTCAAGTACAATTTGATTTCCAATACAGGTTTCAATATCATCTCCCAATTGAACAACGGGATTTCCTGTTCCGGGGAGAAGGGTAATGGTGGCAGTAGGATTGTTGTTCACAGCGCAAGTCAATGAGCTGGTCAAGGCAACTTCAACAACCAAGGTGTCTTGTACATTGTTGAAAGTGTATTGTGGGGCATAACCACTTTGTATTTCTCCATTGATGTTCCAAGTGTAAAAAGGAAATACACCACCATTGGCGGGATGGGTTTGAACGGTATAATTCTTTTCATTGCAGTTACCGGTTTCAATGGAAGTTAGCGACAATGAAGGCGTGTGGCTGTTCAAAATTCGAACATCATATCCGTTGTCAGGGCTGATCATGGCGGGATTATCGCATACTACACGGATACGGAAATGCGTACCGTTGGTCATCAAGGGCAGGGTGCAGGTAATGACGCCAGAGGCAACGGCATGGGGCATCATCAAAGTGTAGGTACCGATGTTGGTGGGGTTGCTGAAACTACCATTGGCATCACTCAATTGGGCAGTGAAAATATGGGTAGACAGCATCAATCCTGTGGCGTTGAATCCAACGAGCATCTTGCTACCTGCGCAATAGCTGGTATCTTGGAGACGGCAGGAGTAAATTGAATTTTGATGCAACGTGTGCAATACCCCTTGAAGGCCCCCTGCAGCGTAACCCCAATTGTATTCCGGAAGATGGATGGTGTTCATCCCTCCGTTATTGGCCAAGCAGGCAGTGGACTCAGAACCAATATTGACACAGCCATCAACGGTTCTGCTTTGGCTGTTGAGTCGCGCAAAGAAGGCCTCGTTTTCACTGAAAAATTGCATTTGATCAATCTCTGCGTTGGTATTGGAGGTGGGGAAAATGCCTTCCCAGAGTTCACCACCATTCAATGTTTTGTGCACTTTTCCAAACCCGCTACCCACGTAGGCAATGTTTTGGTCAATCATCCAAATATCCTCTATGCCCGTGTTGAGTAATATTCCGGTATTGGCTGGAACCCACGACGCACCACCATTGGTGGTTTTGTAAACTTCATTGTCACCGGCTACCATGCCAATATCACGATTGAGCATGTGGATACAAGTAAACGGAATGATTGAAATGGTAGTCTGCATGGTCCACGTCTCACCCGCATCAGTGGTTTTGAGCACCCGCCCATTGCCCATGGCGATGTAGGCGTATAGCGAATCAACCACCCACAAATCATCCATTACATAGGGGTAAGGATGTTGTATTTTAGACCAACTGATTCCGGCGTCGTAGGTTTTGAGAATTGTTCCAGAATCTCCGACAGCGAGCGCTTGCAAATCATCAATCCATTGGACAGAAAGCAATGCTTTGTCAACGCCAGTGGGCTGTTGGGTAAAGGTGAGACCTGCGTTTTCCGTTCGGTACAATTTTCCATTGTATCCCACCATGAGCCCAGTAGTCCTATTTTTAAAATGCAAACTCAAGATGCGTGTGCTCAGGCCAATGTTGCAATTGGTCCATGTATTCCCTCCGTCGTTAGTTTTATCGATTTGTGCTAAGCTACCGGCTACCCAACCGTTTTGATCATCGATGAAAGACAATGATAGCAATGAAGCAGATGGTGCCAATGCAGTTGTACTCCAGGTATATCCGCCATCTGTTGTTTTTAATAACAACCCTGGATCGGAAATGGCAAAGCCAATTTGTGGGGTAACAAATTTCATTTTAAGAATCAGCCATGATGGATCGCCATCAATGGAAGTCCAAGAAGATCCTCCATTTTCTGTAATGTAAAATTTATAGGGAGTCATGATGATGCCGTGGTTGGCATCGCTGAAATAAACAGATTTGAAATAATCGGTTCCAGTAAAAACGGTTGTCCAAGAACTTCCACCATTGGTGGTTTTCCGCACCACGCCGCTGGCTCCGACGATGAACCCTGTATTGGCATTGACAAAGTAAACTCCATTCAGGGAAGTGGTTACACCAGAGGCGACGGTGGTCCATGAGGAGCCGCCGTTGGTGGATTTGCGCAAAGCCCCACTGGGTCCTACCACAAATCCTGTTGTAGCAGTAGGAAAATGAATATCATTTAAACCTGAACCAATTCCTGTTGTTTGGGTACTCCAATTTACACCACCATCAGTGGTTTTGATTACTGTGCTGGAAGCGCCAATGGCCCATCCCGTGTAGGCATCTAGAAAGAACAATTTGTTCATTTGGACGCTGGTTCCTGTATTCATACGCGTCCAGTTTTTTCCGGCGTCCATTGTTTTTAGAATGGAGGCGGTACTTACGCAAGTTCCGACACCAGCTGCTTGACCACACGCGTAGCCAGTTTGTCTGTCAACAAAAACGATGTCTTGCAATGTGCCTGCATAGGGCGTAGAAGAGCGCCATTGTGCAGCGGAATCTTGAAAAATGAAAGTTGTAATAAAAGCAACAACCAGGGAACGAAGGACATGAATATTCATGACAGCAAGTTAAAATGGACAAGCTGAATAAGATCGAAAAAAAAGAGATTTAACAGCTAGTTGATTTTCCTGCTTACCAGGATAACACCGATGACGATGAGAGCAGTAAAAAGAATTTTGGGCAAGGTAAAAAGGTTGGCCACAGGCAAACCTGCCCAAACACTGAATAGCGCCGCAATGGGAGGTTGCAGATAGATGTACACACCGGCATGGGTAGGGGAAAGTTTTTGAATGGCGATGATATTGAAGAGGTAGGTGAGAAAGGTAACACACACCACTACAAAGGCAACGATGGCCCATTGGTGCAAGGACAAATCCCAATGTGCTTGATTAGAAAGTTCAGACCAACCAAAAGGCAGTACACCGAGTAGGCCAAAAGTAAAAACCCAAGGAATGATGCTGAGGGGGTGGTATTTGTGCATGAGGGGTTTCACCATGATGAGGTAGAAGCTATAGGAAACGGCATTGATGAGAATAAAAAGATCGCCCAATGCGGAAGCGCCGTGCATGGGGTTGTTTTTGCCATATCCTATAAAGCCTATGGCGCCAATGAGGCCAATGGCAATGCCGAACCATTGCAAGGAAGTTGTCTTTTGTTTCAACACGAGAATGGAGAACGAAGTGACAATCACAGGGGTAAGAATCATGATGATGGCGGCGTGAAGGGGTGCGGTGATGGCCAGTCCATTGAAGAAGCAGAGTTGATTGATGGTGACGCCGCACAGACCGCAGAGTAACAGACGCAGCAGGTCAAGCCGCTCAGGAAGAATCCAATATTTTTTAAGAAACAGCCAAAACAGTGCCGTAGCACCACCCGCGCGCAGAAGGATAAAGGCATTGGGAGGAATGGGGTTGGGCATCACTTCCTTGGCCCAGACATAGTTGGCGCTGTAAATGAGGGCGACAGCAAGCAACAGGAGATGGGCAAGCGTTTTTTGGTGCATGTTGCAAATATAAGATGGGCATTACTTGGGGGCATGACCGAGGACAAAAGCTACGTGCGCAGGTCAAGCGGAAAAGAAAATGTTCAAGGAGGAAACGGGGAGGAACTTACTTCTTCTTCTCCAGCGCTTTTGCCAGGACTTGGTACATGTCATCCTTTTCTTTGACCAAGCTTTTGAGAAAATCAATTTGTTCTTTGTACAAAAGGATGGTTTCTTTTTGGAGATCGGTTTGGTACCGTTCTGAAAAGGGTTGAAAGAAATTGTGGTTTAGCACCTTGCAAAGACGTTCAAGCAGGCCGGTATCGATGGTTTCACGGCGGTAAATATCGAAGATATTGGGTTTGGAAACATTGAGTGCTGAGGCAAGCTCTTCAACGGTCAAACCGCGCAGTTTCACTACACGTTTTATTTCTTGCCCGATGATTGCTTTTGCCATGAGCCTAAGCTAGGGGCAAATTGGGCAATTTTTATTACAAGAGAATTTCTATTTGTATAGGAAAACTAAATGATGATTTACAAAAATTGTTCTTAACACCTAAAAATATTTATTAAAAATGGTATTAAAAACCTAAATTAAAAATACAATAAAACTATATTTGTGAAAATAGTCAAAGTATGATTGATACGGAAAATTTTAACGGTGGGCGGGTTGGAGGTACAACTCCAGGGCAAATTCCCATTGCAAATGCAGGTACATATCGTCAAGATGGATTCCAAGCTGCTCAGAATGCTCAATCAAGGGCAGATGCGATACCTGGTTTTTTAAATATTGTTTACGATCGTTTTTTAGAAAGTGAACGACTCAATGAACAAGGTTTAAAGGAAAGAATTGAGCAACTGCGAAAGGAAATGCTTCAGGAAAAGGCGAGACGTTTAGAAATTGTTTCAGAAAGGCAAGCAGAAGAGTCGGCTAAGTCAGATAAAGAACAAGAAATTCAAGAATTAGAACTTGAGAGGATTGACATTCGAAATGGAGAAGGAGAGATGGGTAATACCATTCCATTTGTAATAGCAACATTTATCACATTGATGCTGACACTTTATTTATTTGTTTTTTACTCTTCGTCGGGTTATTCAGCCTTATATGGGGTTAAGCCGGGATCCTTGGGATTCATAAATCCAAATGTATTCAGAGATGCTACACAGAAAGGGCCTGGTGTGATTGCTTTGGTAATACTATTTCCCGTTATTTTTTTAGGTCTCGGATTTTTAATTCATGATGCGCTGGAAAAAAATAAGAAACTGAAAGAGAAAAATAAACCCTCCCAACTAGGAGGGATTATTTCACTTTTGTTTATCACATTGGTCGCTGATGGTTTTATCGGTTATAAAATTTCAGAGGGAGTCCATAATAATTCTTTCAATGCCGGAACATCTGATGAGCTTTGGAAGCCAACAATGATTTTTAGTGACGTGAATTTTTATTTGGTACTGATTCTCGGCTTTGTGGTCTATGTAATTTGGGGAGTGTTGCTTCATTTTGTTTTGAGTCATCCTTATTTGAAGACCGAAAGCGAAAAAGTAAAACTAATGCTTGAGCATGTGGGCCAACGTATTCAGGAAAAGCGAAAGGAGCTGGCAGAGATTCAGAATAGAATTTTTAGAAAGGAGGCTGATATCCAAGGTTGTGACGAAAAGATAAATGAAAAGCAAAGAGAAATTAATGGTTATGAATCAGGGGATATTCCCGTCAACATACCTGCACTTAAAGGTGCAATAGGTGAGTTTTCCTCTGGGTGGCAGAATTATACCAACAACAATTTGGCTAATGATCCAGAATTGGCTAAACGTTTGGTTTCAGAGGCGATAGAAGCACAGACCGTTTGGCTTAATCAAAAGTTGGCATCATTAAGTTCTACGCGAACTATTAAGAATTAGTATGAAAAAGAAAAAGAGTGGACCTATCATAGGTTTGTTATTGACATTATTGTTCTTTGGTGTTTTTATTTACTGGTTAATTACCCCATCAGCAGAGCAGGAATTGGTTGAAAAAATAAAACTCAGTACTTCCATTGAAGAAATCAAAAGTTTGTATTTACCAGCTAAATCTGAATTTACGGAGACAGGTGCTGATGGAAATTTAGTAACTTCTGAATATCTTCAGGATGCAGTCAGAGAGAAACTCACTTCCATGAAATTAAATGAAAATGAGATTCAAGAATGTCTAAAATGGATTCCTCCAAAGAGAATGAACTTGAATTTGATTGTTGTTCCAGATTTGTCAAAACGAATTTACGATTATCCAGATCAAGCAAAATATGATCAAGAAATTATCAATAAAGTTTATGATTTTTTTGTGAATCGGGTTCAATTAAGCCAGGATTCCAGGGATCTTCTTATGATTGATGTAACAGACGACAATCAGATTAAAGGTCTTTTTTCCAATTTTGCCAATGAATTAAGAATTGATTTGAGTGAGCATATTGGAAAATCAAATAGACTTTTTTTTACTGAGGAAAGAAAAAAAGAATTTAGTGATGCGCTGCTAAATATTTATAATATTACGGCGGAAACTTTTAAGGCGGATTCGACTGTAAAAATGGGCGCTGATTATTTCAGTTATTTTAAAGGGTATTCTGTCTCAGGGGGAAATAAACTTGATGAAGATGATTTTTATAACGGATACAGAAATAAGATTCTCATCTTGACAGATGGGTACCTTGAAGCAAAAACGGGAAATAAAATTAGTGATCATCAGAGAGAAAATTGGAGGAAATTAAAGAATACGGTCCAGTTTGGAGATGAAGCAATTTTAGATACAATTAGAAAATTGGGCATCCCCGTTGCAGCGTACCCTGATGTTAATTTATCTCGGGCTGAAATAATGATTTGTGAAGTTAGAGAGAGAAAGTCAGGTTTAGATAAAGACTGGTACATATTAAATGTTTTCTGGAAGGATTGGTTAATGAGAATGAAATTGGAAGGTGAAAATTTTTATTTTGAAGAGCATGCCAATTCTAGTGAAGAGACTTTAGAGAAGCTGCGGAATTTCATAATGAAATGAGAACGCGTATGTATGGTTTCTAGAAATATCAACATCCCTTGTATTTGAGAGAAGTATTATTTAGTGATAAAACTTATTACAACGGATTCGCTCCACTAGTGGTCTGATAGTATTTCTTATATTTTATATTGGCTATGAACTTTTCTATATCCATTGACCAAACCAGGATGTTGAGCAGACTCGTTTTAAAGAAATTATTAAGATCTTTGAGTTCCGAATTTGTAATATGAACTCGAGCAATTAGTTTTAATCAAAGCATGGCCGTGGGTTTCAACCCCCGGAAAAAAAGGGTGTTATCAGCAACCAACCCCCATGCATAACCAGCCCATAATTTATAGGCAAGGTTTTTAGGTGATCCAAAAAGCCAAAAATAACTTTGCCCAAAAAACACCACCATGCCCAACTCCTATGTTAGAATCTGGGTCCACGCGGTATGGGCCACAAAATATCGTAATTTCTATATCCACCTGGACAAAGAGAAACCGATTTACAACCACATGTACGAGCAGTTTATCAAGATGGGATGTCCCGTCAGGGTAATCAACGGAATGCAAGACCATGTCCATTGCCTCTTCTTGCTCAATCCAAAATTTCCCTTGGATCAAGTCATCAAGCAGGTCAAAGGCAGCACTTCTTATTTTGTCAATAAAAACAACTTGATTCCAGAACACTTTAAATGGCAAGACGGATTTTGGGCCAAAGCGGTGGGAGATGAAGGCCTGCCCAAATTACACAGTTACATTAGAAATCAAAAACGCCGTCACGGCAATCAACTCAAATACAAACCTCAAATCACATCCCAGCCTTAGCCGCCTCTACCACCTTCTTGCTATTCCCAATAAAAATGGCATCGCCGTTCACTACCACAGGACGTTTCAAGAAGGTGTACTCCTCCAAAATGTACTTGCGGTAATCTTTTTCCGTCAACGCCATTTCATTCAATCCCATCGAACGGTATTTCATGGCTACACGACTGAACAAAGCCTCATAGCTGCCCGCCAATTTCTTCATTTCGTCCAAATCCTTGGCCGATATTTTTTCTGTTTTGATGTCTTGTATTTCATACCCCTTGGTCTTGGTACCCAGGTCCTTCAAAATTCGTTGACAGGTGCCACAATTGGCCAAAACAAATATCTTTTTCATGGTTTCTTCTTTTGCAGTAAAACAACGGGAGCGACTTCTTGTTCTATGCGTTCAATTTTTTTTCAATGGCCTCTACCAAAACCCTCAGCCCGGTTTCATAACTGTGATCATTTAAGACAACCAACTCACACTGCTGTTTGTAAGGTTCCAAGAATTGTTGTTCCGCGGGACGCACATGGTTGTCCCATTGGTAGCGCACCTCATGCTCTGGATAACCACGCTGCTTGCCGTCGCGGTCTATTCTCCTGGTTAGGCGCAAATCGACATCTGCATCCAAATACACCCTGTAGTTTAGTCGACTCATGATTTCTGGAAAATGAAATACGAATAAGCCCTCCATGACAATGACCGGAGCAGGAGCAACAACAATGGGTTGAGGCTCCCAGGCAGGATTGTTAAAGTTGTATTCCAACTTGGTGATGGACTTGCCTTGGGCCAAGTCTTCCATGTCTTTTACAAAATGGTCATGGTCAATACTGGATGGTAAATCAAAATTGATTATTCCATTTTCATCTGTCATCTGTAAAGCTTTTGGCTTGTAGTAATTGTCTTGTGAAACCAACGCCACTTGACCTTCCGTGTAATGATTCATCAAGGCCCGCAGAAATGTTGTTTTTCCTGCGCCACTCCCTCCGGCTATGCCGACAATAAAAGTTTCCATGTTTCAAATATAGACTTGTGAAGGTTAGAGTTGCAGTTGATAGGTTATAGGGTTCAATTTTTTTTTACCTTTGTTTCATGATTCGCTGGAAAGTCATTGCCATTATTGTTTTGAATATGGCCGTTGCGTTTAGTCCAACGGTTTATTTTCATGCTTGTTGCTGTGGCTCAGAACAGAGTTGGTTTTTACCACCGGATGATTGTTGTGAAGATGATCACCATGAAGGGATTGGCAATTGCTGCAGTGAAGAGTCCATCCATTTGGATGTTGATGATTGGACTTCCTCTTTCGCCTCGTTTACCGCATTAGCCGTTGCGATACCTCCTTCTTCTTTATCATGGGATAATCCAACACTTTTCTTGTTGGAGGAAAAGTGCTTTGGAGATAATCCCAATGCACCACCGTTACTGGGGGGCAAACGGTATCTCAAGAATCATTCTTTATTGTATTATGACCGCTGTGCAGCTTGATTTTCAAAAGCTTTCAATAGTCATTTAATACAATAATTAATCATGAAAAAAAATATTTTAATTCTTGTTCTATCCGTTTTAGGAATGAACATATGGGCGCAAAAGCAGCCCAAGACAGTAGAAACCCAATTCTGGGTGGCAGGCGTTTGTGGAATGTGTGAGAAGACCATTGAGAACGCTCTGGACACAAAAGGAGTTGTTTTCTGTGATTACAATTTAGAGACCCACCAAGTAAAGGTTATTTATCGCCCCGATAAAATCAATGAAACCAAGTTGCATCAATTGATCAATGCAGCGGGTTATGATACAGAGAAGTCTGCTGCCTCTGATGAGCAGTACAGTAAGGTGCATGGCTGTTGCAAATACCGTTCATTGGAGGACCATTAAATGATGCGCACTTTGTTTTTGTTTCCGCTGATTTTGCTGGGCATTTTCAGCGGAGCTCAAACCACACCGGTCAAAGGTGTTGTTTTGGACAGGGATACCAAGGAACCATTGGGATACTGTGTCATTGTTTGGAAAAGCAGCAGAGCGGGCACCCAAGCGGATGAAAATGGCGTTTTTAGCATCGGTCGGATCCCTACACAAGACACCTTGAAGGTTTCATACGTGGGATATGAAGATGAATTGGTTGTTGTAAAAAACAACAGCAATTTGACTATTTTAATGAGAGGTTTGGACATGAAACGTCTGAATGTCTACGATCAGCAGGGTACACAACACATGCATGGAAAAGATCCGCAGCGCTTTCAAACCGTAACAGAAAAAGAACTCTGCAAGGCGGCATGCTGTAATCTTTCCGAAAGCTTTGAAACCAATGCTAGCGTGGATGGCTCTTATACTGACGGCATTACAGGAACACGTCAAATCAAAATGTTGGGATTGGATGGTAAGTATGCGCAATTGATGGGTGACAATGTGCCCAATATGCGCGGCTTGAACACCGTTTATGGTTTGGGATGGGTACCTGGTCCCTGGATCAAGGAAATAGCCATTTCCAAGGGAGCCGGTTCTGTTTTGCCCGGTTATGAGAGCATTGCAGGACAAATTAACGTGGCGCATAAAGCACAGGAGATGAAGGAGAAGTTTTTTCTCAATGCCTATGCCGGGAACCAAGGGCGTTATGAATTGAACACGGTGAGCAAGCACGATAAAGGAGAACATTTCCATTGGGATTGGATGACCCACTATGCTAAGAACAATGGAAAGTTTGATATGAACCATGATGGTTTCTTGGATAACCCATTGGGAGATGAATACAACGGACGACTGCATGCAGCTGTTGAAAACCACAATGGTTTTCGGGGTGATTATGCTGTCCAAGGATTGCAATACATGAATCAAGCAGGGACTTCGGGACATGTCGAAATTCCGACGGTTGTCATGAATAACAACCAATGGAAGTGGAATGTGGATGCAAAGAACGGATGGGTATTTGAACCCGATGCCTCAGATGAGAGAGAGCAAAGCATAGGAACGCAGGTGTCTTTTTCGCAGCAGTTGTCCCAATGGAATTGGCAAGGAGTGAAGGATTATTCAGGAAGACAACAAACACTGCGGTTGGTGTTTTTGCATGCCATTCAGTTGAATGAACAAGCCAAGCTGACCTATGGATGGAATTTTATGGATGACCAATACAAGGAGTCATACAGTCCAATGGGCAGATGGAATCGCCATGAAAGGGTTCAAGGCGGAATGGCGGAATGGGCGTGGAACCATCACGATGAAGTTCAGATTATTGCCGGTGCAAGAGCGGAGTGGCATAACCTCTTTGGGTTTTTGTTTACACCTCGCATCCATACCCGATTTACATTGGCGGAAGGATTGCATTTGAAATGGATGACCGGATTGGGCAGAAGAACGGCCAATGTCATCATGGATCAGCCTGGCTTTTTGGCCAGTAGTAGGGTCATGAGCATTCAAAGAGTGGCCAATCAGCCCCAATATCCTTTGGGGTTGCCCATGGAGGAAGCATGGAACAAAGGTGTTGTTTTGTCTTATGATACAAAATGGTTTTATCGCAAGGCAGGCATAACGATTGACGCTTTCCAAACCAATTTTAAGCAGCAAGTGGTGATGGATTGGGATCAGTCGGGTGTATTGAAAGTATATGCATTGCAAGGTAAGAGTATTTCCACTACCGCCCAGATGGAGGCCTTTTGTTCTCCAGTGAAACGATTGGAGGTGAGGTTGGCCTATCGTTGGGTGGAGAATCTGGTGGATTATCAAGATGGCCAGAGAAGTTTGCCATTTGTCAGCAAGAACAGATTTTTTACCAATGTGTCTTATAGTACAAAAATGTTCGAAGAGGATAAGCGATGGTTGTTTGATTTAACCGCCAAGTGGAATGATGGTCAGCGTTTGCCCAACTTGGAAAATTCTGTTTGGGAAGGACAATTGCCGTCTGTTTCACCGGCTTTTTGGATAGTCAATGGTCAAGTTTCTTTGGCCCGAGAAGAGCATTGGGATGTTTATCTGGGGATTGAAAATATTTTTAATTTCCGACAAGAGCGCATGGTCCTATACAGCAATGCTGGAGAGGGCCATTTGAACTTGGATGCCAATTTTGCTTATGCACCAGCCTTTGGAAGAATGGGCTACGTGGGATTAAGATGGAGATTGGGTCAGTAGTGTAGCAAAGTCTCGGTGATTGGCCAAACGAGGAACCTTGTTTTGCCCACCGAGCTTTCCTCCTTTTTTCATGGCGTTGTGAAATGCCCCTTGTGGTAGCCAGGTGATTTTAAGCGGCTGGAGAACCTTACCTTCTATGAGATCACGATAATAGATGTTTTGCTCCATCATTTTTTTATCTAAGAATTGAGCAATTTCCATTTCATTGACCGGTTTTTCGCTGCTTTCAATCAGCCATTCATGAAAAGGCAATTCATTTTCCACGTTGACTTTGGGTGCAACATGAAACTCATGACTGATAAAGGAAAATTGATCCAAGGCCCACTTCATGGCGTTCTCTACTTCCTCTGCAATGACATGTTCGCCAAATGCACTGGTGTAGTGTTTAATGCGGCCCGTTACTTTAACACGGTAAGGCTGTAGAGAGGTGAACTTGACGGTATCGCCAATGCTATAACTCCAAAGTCCTGCGTTGGTGCTGAGAATGAGCGCATATTGAACATCCATTTTGACTTCCCACAAAGGAATACGTTTGGGTTCTTTTTCATGGTAGGTCGAGACCTCAATGAACTCATAGAAAATACCGGCGTTCGTATTCAATAACAAGTCATCGCGGTAAATATCGTCTTGATAAGCAAAGAATCCTTCACTGGCGGGGAAAGTTTCAACCGTATCAATGCGGCCTCCCATCAAGGCTTCCATCTTTTTGCGATAGGGTTCATAGTGAACCCCCCCGTATACGAATAGGCTGAAATTGGGGAAAATGGATTTGATATCTGATTTTCCACTTTGAGCGATGAGTTTTTCAAAGTACATCTGCACCCAACTGGGGATACCCGAGATCAGACGCATGTCATGGGGAAGAGTTTCCTGTACAATCGCATCTACCTTGGTTTCCCAATCTTCAATGCAATTGGTTTCAAATTTGGGCAACCGATTTTTTTGAAGATACTGCGGTACGTGGTTGGCTACAATCCCACTGAGCCTGCCCACCGCTATTCCGGAATCCAGATAATCTAAAATGGGACTGCCTTGCAGGAAGATCATTTTGCCATCAACAAAAGCGGCGTTTCCGCTGGTTGCTATATAGCACAACAGCGCATTACGAGCTGCTGAGATGTGGAAAGGCATACTCTCTCGACTAATCGGGATGTATTTAGCCCCAGAGGTAGTTCCTGAGGTCTTGGCCAAGTATATGGGACTTCCTGGCCACAGAACATTCTTTTTACCTTCTTTTACGTGCTGAATATAAGTGGCCAAGTCTTCATATTCATGAATGGGGTTGTGTCGAACAAAATCTTCATATTGATTGATTTTTTCAAACTGATGATCTTGACCGTATTGGGTGTTTTTAGCGCGCTTCACCAATTCCCTCAAGCACCTTTCTTGGTGATATTGGGCTTGCATGGCTTCTTTGAGGATGCGGCTGCGCATCCAACGCGCCAAGGGTCGGGCAATAAACGATTTTAAACCCATCTTATTTTTTCATGAAGGAGAAAGTGGTTCGCTTTTCTTCGTGCAATAAAACAAGTTGGTAGCACCCCGCTTTTAACAACGCTACATCAATCTTTTGATTACCGGTCAATTGATTTTCCATGATTTTTCTACCCGCAATGTCAACAATGAAATAAGTGTAGTTCACACCTTGTTGTAATCCTTGGATGAAAAGCACATCCTCTGCGGGATTGGGATACAATTGCAGTAATTTCTCTTGAACATTGGGAATAAATGTGGTCGTGTCGGGATTGGCATTTCCGGTATCCATACAGGATTGGATACGAATCAGTGGAATTTGAGACAAGTAAAAATAACCCTCATCATTTTTAATCCAGCTCGTATACAAATCTGCCGGGTGACTCATCGCTATGGGAAGGTGGTTGGTTCCATCATTGCTTTGAATCGTGATCCAATAAGGCGTATTGGCTTGAAGCATCACAGTGTCCGTAAAAGATAAGTATTGAAATTGAGCCGATTCCCCTACCGCATTCAATTGATTGACATCCACGTTATAATTGGGTGTTTCGGCAATGAATTGAGTGACCAAAGAATCATTGTACAGAAAAGAATGGATCCGACCTTTGAATTGGGTATTGATGTCAGCGTTGTCCCCAAGTGCAACCGATATTGCACTAACGGGCATATCGAAAGTGGGTAAAAAGATATTGCCCAACTCAAAACCAGTATCCCAAAATGCAGCCGAACCTTCATAGAGACTATTGGTCATTCCATGATCCCTGGCTAAAACGCATGGAGAGATACGGAAATGGGCCGTGTCTTGGTTATTGTCTTCTAAAGCATCGTTTTCATTTTGAACGGTTCGGTATGCAATAGAGTAATTTCCGGTATCCGCTGTCAAGGTAAATTGACCGGCTCTTACTTCAGCAGACGCCCCAACAGGAAGCGTGATTAAGTCAGTTGTTGTTCCATTGTACAACAATTGATTGGTTGCATCAGAATACAACTGAGCGTTGATTCCACAACCCGTTTGAGGCAATCCTCCCCAGTTTTCAATGTTTGCACTGAATTTTAAAGTGGGCGCCATGGCGGAGGGATAGATGCTGTATTCCATCCATTCAAAACCAGTTGGATGAGCGGGATCTAAAAAATCAAAATCACCATAGGTTGTGCTGTTCATCTTGAGATCATTGGCAGAAACCTCAACCACTTGAACATCATCTAACATCCAGAAATAGTAAAGCCCATCATAGACAAAACGAAACCGAACATCTGTATTTCCGCATATGTTGTTACCGAGATAAATTCTTTTATTTTCCGCATTGGGACTGGATGAAGCAAGCGGAATATTATTGGCAAACAACATGGACCAATTGCCCTGATTAACACTTACCTCAACCCTTGTATTCCCCTGGTAGAAACGGACATATTGCTCCCACTCTAGCGCAGCATATTGCACATTGCTTAAATCAATGCTCGTTGTGGTGAGATACGCCAGATGTGGTCCGGGAACAGGCCCTGATCCAAAGTTAGCGGGAACACAAGGAAGGGCATCATTGTCCCAGTAATTAGAATCAAAGATGATGAAACCATTGTTTTGAGAAGAGCTACTGAGCGGTTCACCCATGAAATTAATGGTGCACGCGCCTCTGGACCCAATGGTGTTATTGGGGGTGGTATTGGTACCGCGGTATTCCCAGCTTGCCCCATTGGACTCTTCATTGATCCAATCCGACGGAATACCATTGGAGAAGTCTTCTTCCCAGATTACGGTGTTTTGACCGGTTGTCACCAAATACAAAAAGGTAAAGGTGAAAAGCAAAGGAATACTAAATATTTTTTTCATCATGGGATTTTTGAGCGATGGTTAAAACAAAATCTTTTTCTTGAATGCAATGGACAATAAAAGTAGTGTATTTGTTGGGTTGAAATTGACATTGGATAAAAATCTCATGGTCAGTGGATTCAAATGGCTGAGCAATGAGATCATGGCTAAAATCAATTCCATGTCCATAGTATTTGTAAATGGCTTCTTTTGCAGACCACAATAGAACATATCTCGTGTCTGCAATGTCCTCATTTAAAAATGCCAATTCACTGGTGTGGCAGTATTTAGTTCTCACTTTAAAAATGCTTGGATGCGGGGTTTGAATGTCGATTCCAAAAGCATCGTTTGACCAGGCAAAGCAGCCCAACCCATTGGAGTGACTGATACCGATGTGTTGCTCATGGTCAGTTAACCGTGGTTTTCCAAGTGGATCTTTTGCGATGTCGTCCCAAGTCCATGGATGCGGCAAGAGCGCAGCCACCAAATCAAATTCTTCTTTTCTATGGGGGTGTTTTCTGTGCGCTCGTAATTGATGGGTAGAGATGGGTGCTGCCTGGGGCCCCATCCAAAGTCGTACATGCACATCTGCAACCATTAATTCCTTGATCATCAAAAAGATTCCATTTTTGTTGAGCCTTGTAACACCATATCTTTGTATCAAATTAAAACAGTATGTTAACAGAAACCAAGATGAACTACAAAGTTAAGGACATGGGACTCGCCGAATGGGGTCGCAAGGAAATTAAATTAGCAGAGGCAGAAATGCCCGGATTGATGTCATTGCGCCAGGAGTTTGGTGCCAGCAAACCCTTGCAGGGTGCGCGCATCGCGGGTTGTTTGCACATGACCATTCAGACTGCTGTTTTGATTGAAACTTTGGTGGAATTGGGAGCGGATGTTTCATGGAGCTCTTGCAATATTTTTTCAACCCAAGATCACGCAGCTGCGGCAATTGCTGCTGCAGGTATTCCCGTTTATGCTTGGAAAGGCATGACGGAAGAGGAGTTTGATTGGTGCATTGAGCAAACCTTGCACGCTTTTCCTGAAGGTCAATCGTTGAACATGATTTTGGACGATGGTGGTGATTTGACCAATATGGTGTTTGATCGTTATCCTGAATTGGTAGCAGGAATCCGCGGTATTTCTGAAGAAACCACTACTGGAGTTTTGCGTCTGTATGAGCGTGAAAAGAATGGAAGTTTGTTGTTACCTGCCATTAACATCAATGACAGTGTAACCAAATCCAAGTTTGACAACAAATACGGTTGTAGAGAGTCTTTGGTAGACGCGTTGAGAAGAGCTACAGATTTGATGATGGCTGGAAAAGTGGCTGTGGTAGCGGGATATGGTGATGTAGGAAAAGGATCAGCAGATTCATTGAAAAATGCAGGTGTACGTGTAATTGTTACTGAGATTGACCCTATTTGCGCTCTTCAGGCGGCGATGGAAGGTTACGAAGTAAAGAAAATGGATACTGCGATTTTAGAAGCGGATATCATTGTTACAGCGACAGGTAATCACCAAATTATCGTAGACCGTCACTTTAAAAACATGAAGCACAATGCGGTTGTTTGTAACATTGGACATTTTGACAATGAAATCGACATGGCTTGGTTGAACAACAACTACGGCGCTACCAAAGATACCATTAAGCCTCAGGTGGATAAATACACCATTGATGGAAAGGATATCATTGTGTTGGCAGAGGGTCGTTTGGTCAATTTGGGCTGTGCTACAGGTCATCCTTCGTTTGTAATGAGTAATTCTTTTACCAACCAAACATTGGCTCAGTTGGAATTGTGGCAAAACCACGATAAGTATGAGAATCGCGTGTATGTTTTACCAAAGCATTTGGATGAAAAAGTAGCTCGTTTGCACTTGGCCAAAATTGGTGTTGAGTTGGAAGAGTTAACACCAGGACAAGCAGAGTACATTGGCGTAGGTGTGGATGGTCCTTACAAGAATGACCAATACAGATATTAATCAGTTTTTGAAATGAAAAAGGCCCGAAAGGGCCTTTTTTTATGCACCATCGCTTAGTTTTGTAGCAGTATAATCTACGCTTATACCGTTTATGAAAAGACTTCACAACCTCATGGACCGCAGAGTCCTTAAGGCCCAAATGGCCGACGACAACACACCAAGAACGACCGTTTCCTTTTACAAGTATTTTAAAATTCAAAATCCGGAAGGTTTTCGGGATGATTTTTACCAAAAGGCCCAATCCCTTGGGGTGTTAGGAAGGGTGTATATAGCAGCGGAAGGAATCAATGCGCAAGTATCCGTACCCACAGAAAATTTTAATCGATTCAAATCATTTTTGTTTTCCATACCTGCCTTGGATCAAGTGCGTTTGAATACGGCTGTTGCAGACGATAGCCATAGCTTTTATATGCTCAAGGTAAAGTTGAGAAAGAAAATTGTAGCAGACGGTTTGGACGATGAATCGTTTAATCCCGCTGATACCGGTGAGTATTTGAGTGCCCAAGCATTCAATGAGTTGACGGATGATCCCAATACCATTTTGGTAGATATGCGCAATCACTATGAAAGTGAAGTGGGCCATTTTGAAGGAGCTATTCTTCCGGATGTGGATACATTTAGAGAGGAATTACAAGTGGCGGAGGACTTGCTCAAAGACAACAAAGACAAGAACTTGGTCATGTATTGTACTGGTGGAATTAGGTGTGAAAAAGCATCGGCATATATGAAACATCTGGGATTCAAAAATGTCTACCATTTGGAGGGAGGAATTATCAAATATGCTAGGGACGCCAAAAGCCAGGGGTTAAAGAATAAATTCAAAGGAGTTAATTTTGTTTTTGATGAAAGGCTAGCTGAGCGAATTTCGGATGATGTCATTGCGCAGTGTCACCAATGCGGATCTCCCTTTGATAAGCACACCAATTGCGCCAACTTGGGATGCCACATCTTATTTATTCAATGCCCAAAATGCAAAGAAAATTATAACAATTGTTGTTCTGAGGCTTGTAAGGAGGTGGTTCAATTGCCTGAAGAAGAGCAAAGAAAAATCAGAAAGGGTTACCAGCAAAAACGCAATGTGTTCAAAAAGGGAAGGTTTGATAAATTGTAATTATTTTTGATTTTCCAGCATTTTGGGTTAAATTGCCCTCAATTATTACGCGTATGAAAAATATTTTTACGGTTTGTGTTGCCCTTTTTGCCTCTGTTCTTGCATCGGCGCAATCGTTTTCACCAACGGCAATTGTTTCTGCTGGTAATGCAGCAACAGTCAATGGTACTTATGTGTCTTGGAGTGTAGGTGAAACTTTTGTTACAACTGTGCAAGGTGGAGATATCATTTTAACCCAAGGTTTTCAGCAACCTGAAACAGACAATGATTTGGACAATGATGGTTTCACAGCCGATGTAGATTGCGATGACAATAATGCTGAAATTAATCCAGCGGCCATTGAAATCTGTGATGCTTTGGACAACAACTGTGATGGAATCATCAATGAAAATTTGGCTACGACGTATTACGCTGATGTCGATGGTGACGGCTATGCAGGATTCAATACGACATTGGATACTTGCGCAATGCCACTTGGCTACTATGAAGAACCAACGGATTGTAATGATGATGATGCGACGATTAATCCTGGTGCTGCTGAGATTTGCAACCAGATTGATGACAACTGTAATGACGCCATTGATGAAGGTCAAGGATTGGTGTTTTTCGCGGACTTGGACGGTGACGGTTATGGTGACGCCGGCTCTGTGATCGAGGCTTGTGAATTGCAACCAGGTTTGGCAGAGCAAGCCGGTGATTGCGATGACAATGACGCGGCAATAAACCCCTTGGCAGAAGAAATTTGTGACAACGGCATAGATGACAATTGTGATGGAGTACAGTCTACGTGTAATGTAGAGGGGTGTACCGACAACACGGCATGTAACTTTGATGCGTTGGCCAATGTAAACAATGGCTCTTGTGTATATCCTGCTCAGGTTTATTTGAATTGTGATGGCTCTTGTATTAATGATTCAGATCTTGACGGGGTGTGCGATGAATTAGAGGTTGCAGGTTGTACCGATGATTTGGCTTGTAACTTTAACCCAGATGCAACAGATGATAACAACTCTTGCACGTATCCATTAAACGATTTTGTTGATTGTCAAGGGGTTTGTAACAACGATGCGGACGGCGATGGAGTGTGTGATGAGTTGGAAGTGGTTGGTTGTACCAACCCTACAGCTTGTAACTTTAACCCAGATGCAACAGACAGCGATAATTCATGTACTTTCCCCGCTAACGATTTTGTAGATTGTTTCGGCACGTGCTTCAATGATACAGACCAAGACGGCATATGTAATGAGTTGGAAATAGCAGGCTGTACAGATGATGTGGCCTGTAATTTCAACCCGGATGCTACAGATGACAACAATACTTGTACATACCCAATCAATGACTTTGTTGATTGCCAAGGAGTTTGTTTCAATGATGCCGACCAAGATGGTGTGTGTGACGAGCTTGAAGTTTTAGGATGTACTGATCCTTCTGCTTGTAACTACAATGAGTTGGCTACGGATGATGATGGTTCTTGTTCAGCGCCAGGTGTGGAATTGTGCAATGGAGTAGACGACAATTGTAACGGTCAAATAGATGAGGGATTAACCCCAGGAGCTATTGTTTCAACTGCTGTAAATACCAATGTATACCCTGTTTGTGTTGCAGGAAACATGTTTTCAGCTAATTTAAACAATGGTGCAGATTCTCCAGTGATCGCAGGTGATGGTCCCGACTTGTGGTATTCCGTTACAGCCCAATACAACGCATTGCGTGTTGGATTGTCTGCTGCAACAGGAAACAATACTTTGCAACTTTATCGCAATAACAATGGATGTCTTGAATTGATTGTTTCTGAAAATGAAACGACAACAGGAAATCAAATTTTGATTTATGATCAGTTGGAAGTAGGTCAACAATATTATGTTGCCTTGCACAGAAATAGTGGAACCTCAAATGCATCTGCAAAAATTTGTTTCCATCATTTTGTCGAATCAACTTGTGATAACTACTATTCAAATGGAACAGGAGTCTATTCAAGTGTTTGCAGCAGCTACAAAGTGGCTTACAGAGCCAATGCTACAAGTTACAATATCAATATGTTGAGCGCGTCTCAAAACAATGTTGATTTGGGTTATGCAGCATACAGCTATACTACTCCGAACAGTGGAACGGTAATCGCTCGTTTGGGTACTTTGGTGGCGCCCAATAACACAGGATCTCCTATCAATTATACGCTGAATGTGGGAGTTGTATACTCTTTACCGGATGCCGCGGGTAATTTTAGCTCAATCATCGCTGAGCCAACTTCAACATGTGCTTTAACACTGAATTCTGAACCTACAACATCTTTGCGTTTGGCAGATCGTTGTCCAGCATTAAAGGCAACCAACCAACCCATTTCTATGAGTCGTTCGGTTTGCGGAGCCCTTTATTATCAATGGGAATTTACCCAAGTCTTACCAATTGCAGCGCCAACGGTTGTTGCCAATACAGCCAACTACGCCAGTGTATTGTTTTTGAACAATGTTCCCGGTATGGGTCCTGGGAAGACCTACAACGTTCGTGTTCGTGCGGTCCACGCCAGTGGTAACATGGGGGAATGGGGAGCAACAGAATGTTTGAGAACCGCAGGTACTGGAATGGATCTATTGGCTGAAGATTTATCACAAGGTTTGTTTGATTTTACTTCATCTGATGTTGTTATCTATCCTAATCCAGTCATGAATGGAACTTTCACCATTGTTGGCAAAGAAGCCATGGATGCTGAGACTAAGATTGAAGTTTACAACAACTTGGGCGCACGCATCTACACCAACACGGTCTACTCAGAAGGCAGCAAGTGGATTGAAGTACCAGTTGCCGATGATTGGTCTTCAGGTTTGTACATGGTAAATGTCAAGTGGAATGGAAAGGAAATGACCAAGCGCTTGGTGATTGAAAAATAATGAATGCTATGATTTTGAAAAAGGGAGCGAAAGCTCCCTTTTTTATTTCCACAAATGGATAATGGCTTCCTCAAAATGATGGGACCATGAATTTTCGCTATGATCAAACCCCTGATGAACGCGGCTTTTGAAATGTTTATTTTCGGAGTAGACGACATTCATTTTTTCTTGATAAGGTCCGTAGTATTGATCTAGACCTTCTGTTCCGTGATCAAAATACCAACGGGCATTTGGGATATTTTTCTGGGCCGCATAATGAAGAAATGCCTCGAATATTTTTTGCTCTGGATCATCTTTTGGCCATATTCCAGGCCAATGGGTTGAAAAGCATGCGGCATGGTCAAATACATGTGGATATTCCAACACGGCATACCATGAAATGAGTCCTCCCATGCTGGCACCGGCAATGAGTCTGTCTTTGGATTTTTGACCGACACTGTAGTTTTTTTCGATATATGGAATGAGTTCCTTGGTTAAAAAAAGCAAGTAGTTATCTGAAATAATTTCTCCTGCAAACATGGGCGTCTCTTCATTCCGTTTGGTAGTCTTTAGCAGCGAATCACGAAAAGACTCCTCCAGCATTTCAAATGGTTTCTGAGGAAAGTACTCAATGTGTCTTTTGGATCCGTTGTTCCAAATGCCAACGGCAATGCAGGGTTCTATTTGATGGTTGTCAATGAGGTGTTGCAAATGTTCATCGATATTCCATTCCTGATGATTCCATGTAATATTGGCATCAAAGAGGTTTTGTCCATCATGAAGATAAAGCACTTTGTATTTTTTGTCCTGTGTGTAGCCATCAGGAAGCCAAACGGCTACAGATCGAGAATCAACATATTTTGATGAAAATGTGGGGATGAAATCAATTTGGCCCACAGAACTTTCCGGTTTTTGACATAGCGCCAAATGGGTCAAGGTGTTGAGACCAAGACCCATCAAGAGAACAAGTTTTTTCATTTTAAGATGGTTTCGAATATGACGGATGGAAAATGGGCAATTTCAAGCGCCCTTACCTTGGTTTCGATGTCTTTAGGGGTATCAGATGGTTCAAGATTAGCAGTGAACTGAGCAATGATATTGCCCTCATCATAGTGCTCATTGACAAAGTGAATGGTAATTCCTGATTGTGTTTCTTTATTTTCATAAACCGCCTCATGTACAAAATGTCCGTACATGCCTTTTCCCCCGTATTTGGGCAACAAGGCGGGATGTATATTCAAAATTTTATTTGGGAAAGCCTGGCAGACCTCAGAACCTATTTTTCGCAGAAAACCGGCCAATACGATCCAATCTACTTGATGTTGTTGGAGTACATGTATCAAGTTGTCTTCTGTTTTCAGTTCGTTGTTGGAAATAACAACAGCGGGGATTCCATTGTTTTTGGCATGATCGAGAATACCTGCGCCCTCAATATTGCAAATGACAACAGCAACTTGGATATCAAGTCTCTGTTTACATTGTTCAATGATGTTCAATGCATTAGAACCAGAACCAGAACCTAAAATGGCCAACCGTATCATGCCATTTCTTTGAAAGTGGTTATGGTCATGGTTTGGTTGTGCAGGGCACAGGTGACAGAATCTTTTAATGGTGAAATTTCTCCATTGGAATAGAATCCGCAGTAGATGGTATCATCTCCAATTCTTTCAATTACAGCATCCAATTCTTCTTCTGTGCGTTGTCCCAATACAATACGGCGTCCAACACAAGAGATAAGAATGGCCAAAGAGGGACTTTTTAGGCCATCATTTTCGGCGGCGGCCATTTCAGCACCTTCTATGAGGTGATCAAAATTGGCCATCATGAATTGAACCTTAGAGCCTTGTGGCAAATTTCCAGCAAAGGTCATGGAACCATTGCTTTCGTCTATATTGAGAATGGTTCTTACCAATTGAGTGCCATCGTCATTGATGATACACAAAGGGAATAACAAAGCGGATCCTGGAAGCTCCTCTGCGCGTTCACCCAAGTAGCGCTTGTACAATTCCAATGCATTGGTGTTGTCTAGGGTGTACAAGACATTTTTTTCAGATGAAGTAACCGTTCTAATAGGACCAAACTCTGTCCATCCGCCCTGTGAGCCGTGTCCAATTTCGATGTTGTTGCCATAAAAGCCAACAGCAGCAATAACGCCAGGCTGTGGAACTTCATTGACACCAACAAAAGTTTGGGTAAACCTTCCAGCATCACCCGCAAGCCCACCAGTGATCAAAACTTTTTGTTGTAAATGTTCATTTACTCCTTGAATCAGGAAGTCGCCATTGGTCAAGGTTCCTTCGCTTAAAATAAAAATACTCTTCAGGTCATCACCGGCCAGAGCGTCGGCAATGTTTTGGCCGCAAAGAGCGCTATCAGCTGTATCGGTGATGATTTGTCTGTGAATTTTGATTTGCGTTTTTTCGAAGTGAATGGCCGTACAAACTGCACTTTCATCCAATATTTTATCACCAGCAATTTCACCTGCAGTACTGCAAAAAATGAGGTGTCCATTTGGATAATGACTTTGGAGATCAATCAACAATTGGTCTTGATTTTTTAAGTCGATGCCAATAAAAATAAATACCAATTGTGCTGTGGCAAGTGAGGGGTTTGAATTGCCCCATTGCCCTTCTGAGGTCCAAATGCATTGTTCTACTTTCATTTTACTAAGATACACAGAGATTTACATTTTGTAAAAGGTTCCTCATCGTTTACCTTTGTTCTGAAGGCTGAAAAGAGATGTCGATTATCGTAAAAAATGTTTCCAAGCAATATGGCCCACAATGGGCACTAGATGCGGTTTCCTTTGAAATCCCAAAGGGTCAAATTGTAGGTTTTCTCGGTCCAAATGGTGCGGGAAAAAGCACCATGATGAAAATCATTACTTCATTTATCCCAGCCACCAAAGGAGAGGTATCGGTGAATGGATACGACGTGGTGACCCAAAGCATGGACTCCAGAAGATTGATCGGTTATTTACCGGAACACAACCCACTCTATTTGGAGATGTATGTTAAGGAATATCTCTCCTTTATTGCCGGGATTTACAAGTTGGATAAAGTAAGTCATCGGGTCAATGAAATGATTGAACGCGTTGGATTGGGTTTTGAGGCGCACAAGCGTATAGGTGCACTATCAAAGGGATACAGACAACGGGTGGGATTGGCCCAAGCCTTAATCCATGATCCAGCGGTGCTCATTTTAGATGAGCCCACCAGTGGACTAGACCCCAATCAATTGATCGAAATTAGAAATTTAATTCAAAGCGTCGGCCAAGAAAAAACAGTGATGTTTTCTACGCACATCATGCAAGAGGTGGAGGCTATTTGTTCAAGAGCGTTGATTGTAAATCGAGGAAAATTGATAGCAGACCAGTCTATTCAAGATTTGAAGCAAAACAGTGGCATCAATAGAATTTATATTGAGTTGGATGGTCCGGTCAACGAGAACACCTTGAGGTCTATTTCTGGTGTAATAAAAGTCAATAGCGTCGGTGCACTGAAATGGGAGTTGGATGTACAGGCGGGTATAGACAATCGAATAGATATCGCCAAGCGCATGAATGAGGAAGGTCGTGTAGTGCTGACCATGAATCAGAAGGAGCAGCGTTTGGAGGATATTTTCAAGGATTTAACGATCACAGAAAAATGATGTATTCATCTTTTGAGCCTGCTGTTTATTCGGCTTCATTGTGGGGCGTCATCAGAATATTGTTGTGGATTATTTTCATTAGCTATTTGTTGCGGATGATAGCCCGCATGAGTGTCAATTATGCAATGAATAAAACCAGAGAGGAGCTTGAACGACAGCAAAGACAAGCCACCACTCCTCAACCAACTAAAAAAAATCAAGCACCTGTTGGTGAATATGTAGATTATATTGAAATCAAAGACGATAAATGAACATGAAAAAAATTCTTATTCACTCACTACCACACGCACTGGCCATTGTTTTGTTTTTGGTGGTCTCAATTGCTTATTTCTCTCCCATCATGGACGGTTATGATTTGAGACAAGGAGACATAGACAATTGGAAAGGCATGTCCAAAGAAACCATGGATTATCGCATGGTGAATGGTGAAGAGCCTTTATGGACGGATAGCATGTTTGGAGGAATGCCCGCCTATCAAATATCGACAGAACACAACGCCAATGTTTTCCGCTGGTTTATTTTATTCTTTCGAATGGGTTTACCCGGCGCCGTGGGTACTTTGTTTGTTGCATTACTCGGAGGATATTTCTTGGGATTGTTTTTGCGTGTGAAACCATGGGTAGCCATGTTGATGGGTCTAGCAATTGGTCTTTCCACGGTCAATGTGCTGTATTTGGGCGCTGGACACACCGCCAAAGTGATGGCCATTGCATTTATAGCCCCCATGCTTGGAGCCATGATATATGCGATGCGCAGCCAGTCTTATTTGGGATGGGCGTTGTTCTCGTTGTTCATGGGTTGTCAAATCACAGCCAATCACTTGCAAATGACCTATTACGCAGGAATATTATTGGCTTTGGTTTTCTTGAGTTTGATGCTAATAGACCTTGTTGGCAAGTCATTTAAAAATGTTGGAGTGTCGTTGGTCATGGTATTGGTGGCATCAGTTGTTGCGATACTTCCGAGCTCTAGCAATTTGTTGACAACCTATGAGTACAGTAAGTACACCACACGCGGTAGCAGTGATTTGACCATTACGGCGGACAACAAAGAGAGGGAAGCTAAGGATCAAATTGGTTTGAAAGAAGATTATATTTTGGATTATAACTATGGCAAAGCAGAACGTTGGAGTATTTTATTTCCCAATGCTTTTGGTGGTTCCAATGGATATTTTAAAATGAATGCGCCAGAATCACTCAAGGGAGTGAAACGCGATATCAAGCCTATTGTAGAGGTCATGGATCCCTATTGGGGAGGGCAGAGCAGTAGTGGCGGAGCTTTTTATTTTGGTTGGTTTGCTGTTGTTTTTACTGCACTAGCATTGGTATTCTTAAAAGACAACATCAAGTGGGCGTTTTTAGTGGCCACTTTGCTGGCTATTGGTTTGAGTGTAAAGGACATGACGGGATTGAATGATTTTTTCATTCATCACTTTCCCATGTACAAGAAGTTCAGGGATTCAAAAATGATTTTGATGTTGCTGCCCATTGCTTGGGTGAGCCTGGCCGGTTTGTTGTTGAATCAAATCATTGAGCAGAAAGTGAAGTGGGAAGAAGTGAGCAAAAAATGGTTGATGGTTTCAGGCGGATTGGTTGCTGTAATCCTGATCATGGTGGCACAGCCCAAAATGATAGGGAATTTTGAAACGGAAAATGAGGTGGATAGGATCACGAATCGTCTGGTTCAATTTGAGGTAATCAAAAATCCAAATGCTATTTCTGCGCAAGAAATGGCATTGGTAGATAAGGTGGAGACTGCTGTTATTGATGCAAGAATCAACATGTTTTCAGCGGATGTGCAAAGGGCTTTGCTCATTGTTATTGTGTTGTTGGGAGCGGCCATAGCCATGATGCGTTGGTCTAAAGCACAACTTCCCATTTTAGCCATAATTGGGTTAGTCATTTTTTCAGATCAATGGAGTGTCTGCCGCAGATATTTGAACAATGACAAAGAAAAGGGAAGATATGTGAGGTATGTAAAGGCGGAAGAAAAAAATGTTCCAGTTTCCCCTTCCAAAGCGGATTTAATGATTCTTGAGAACGAAAAACCACAGGCAAAAGGTTGGGCAGAGAAAAAGAAAGTCATAGCCCAAGCCATGAGCGAAAATGAACAATGGAAAACCTATAAGAACCCTGAGGTAAAAGACCAAATTGCCTCTTTTGCAGCGCTCAATTTGTCTTCACATTACAGAGTATTTACCTTGCAAAACCCTTTCAATAATGCCGATGTAAGTTATTTGCACAAGAGTATTGGCGGATACCATGGTGCAAAATTAAAGCGTTACCAGGAGGTGATCGAGTTTGCCATTCAACCTGAAATGAAAGAGATGATTGACTCATTGCGTTCCGGCAAGCAGTCAGGAGCTTTTAAAAACACCCCTGTATTGAATATGCTCAATGCCAAATACATTGTGTACAATGCGGAAAATCCCCCTTTGATCAACCCCAATGCTTGCGGTGCAGCTTGGTTTGTTGAGAAATTGAATGTTGTAAAAAATGCCAATGAGGAGATTCAAGCACTTGCTAAAATCGATCCCAAAAACGAATTAGTGGTGAATGTGAAATTTGCAGGACAATTGGTTGAATCACAATCAGACAGTACAGATAAAATCGAGCTTTCCACTTATGCGCCCAATCACTTGATTTATAATGCAACAGTTAAAAAGAAAAGAACGGCGGTATTTTCAGAAATTTATTACCCCGAAGGTTGGAATTGTTACATTGATGATCAGCTGGTTGAAGTGGCTCAGGTGAATTTTATTCTCCGCTCTACTGTGGTTCCTGCAGGAAATCACAAAATAGAGTGGAAGTTTGAGCCCGCGGTGTGGGAAAAGGGAACCAACTTATCGAGCATAGGCTCCATATTGATGATACTATTGTTGTTGGGGACAACTTTTTTGGCCTACAAGAAACGTTGATTTACTTTCCTCTCTTCATTCCAATGGCACTGAATAGAAAGAGCAAAGGATAGATTAAATTGGGCATCAGGGTGTACGGAAAATGCTGAAAAGCATAATTGGGATTGGTATAATCCCATGCTTGATGTGCGTTCGGAATTCCACCATAGCCAATAATCATTTGTCCTAAGATCATGAGCAAAATGGAAAGGTGCAAAATTTGTATCACAAGAGAGGAACATTTGTTCCACATCCCCAATCCTACGACTCCAATGATAGGCAACACATAATTGAGGGGACTGCAAAGTGCAGAGGATATTTGTTTGTAGTCCATCAACCCTATGTAAATGGGGATAAGCAGGGAGGCAAAAATTACGGGAGCAAAAAGCAATCGGGTATTAAGACTGTTGGACCAACGCAATCCTTTTTTGGCTTTTAGTACAAACCACAGGACGAACAATAAAAGTATCCAAGGGTAGATGAAATGAAAATACCCGCCTTTTCTGTCCATGTACCAGCGGTTCAGCGAAAGCACACTTTGGAACAACCCCCACAATACCCATGCTAAAGCAAAGAAATGCATATTGCCTTTGGTTTTGTCATCATTGCTTTTCCACAAGGGCAATAAGCCCATAAGAATGACGGCCAGGGTTACAAAAACCATGGGCATGTTGTAAGGAATCTCGAGCATCTGTTAATTCTTGTTGGAAGGAACAAGTTGACCTCCCATTTGTTTCATTCAAAGGTAAACGATATTAGCTTTGCACAAATGGTTGGAAGTTTGAAGGAAATGGCAAGAAAGGCTTGCCAATGGGCATGGGTGGATGACAACCATGAAATAGAGGTGGCTTGGCAAGAGCATTGGTCAGATATA
The DNA here is from genome assembly GCA_964420985.1 of uncultured Chryseobacterium sp. GTDB lineage: Bacteria > Bacteroidota > Bacteroidia > Flavobacteriales_D > Sanyastnellaceae > CAMCTV01. The sequence goes on along the minus strand of CAYQUT010000007.1, from coordinate 24,334 downwards.
CCTGAAGAATTTCAACGGATTGTTTCGCCCAGTATTTTTCTTTCTCCGTCCTATCTGAAGGCTTTAGAGGGAGACTATCCACTTTCTTATGGCTTGTTTAGACACAAAGGGCAACCCATAGGCTGGGCGGTCTTTTTCTTGTCTTCTTTTACCAGTCAATCCCTTCCTATCGATGCAAGTCAATGCGTCGGCATCCGGCAATGGGTGATTCAAAAGTGGCAACGAAGGGGATCTTCTCAATGGGTTTTATTGTTGGGGAATCCTTTTGTTTCAGGTGAACATGGATTTGTTTTCACTTCAGAAGTGTCGTTGGCCATTCAATCAGAAGTTTTGTGTTTGGCCCTGAACAAGAGAGTGCTGGACCTTCGCAGCCAGGGGTGGAAAGTCAATATTTGTTTGATCAAAGATTTTCACTTCAAGCAAAATGATTTGCAAAGGGCGCTGAATGATTGCGGATTTGCAAGCATGGAGGCCGACCCGATAATGGTTCTGCCTATACCAGCGGATTGGAAATCTTTTACCGATTATCTCAACGAACTTTCCAGTAAGTTTCGTTCTAAAGCTCAGACCGCTATTACACGCTCCAATCAATTGACTCGAGAGGATTGGTCTGCGGAGGAAATGGAAATGCGAAAGGCAGAGTGGTATCCATTGTATGAGCAGGTTTATAAGCGTGCCAGTCATCGCTGGCAGCCATTGTCAGCGGAAACACTGATTAAAATGAAGGTATCATTAAAAGACAAGATGAGTTTTAATGGTTATTCTTTAAATGGCTCAGTGGTGGCTTTTTCTTCCGCAATATTGGGGAGTACAGAAATGGAGGCGCATATTGTGGGGTTTGATTACGCATTAAACAAAACGCATTATTTGTATTCACGAATGTTGTATGATTTTGTGGAGTTGGGCATTCAAACAGGGGCCAAGAAAATTGTATTCGGTCGAACGGCTATTGAAATGAAGTCTTCCCTAGGAGCATTACCAGTGATTTATTCTGCTTCATTGCGACATGCAAAGCCATTGACCAATTGGGCGGTTCGTTGGTTAACAGGTTCAATGGAATATAGCGCTCAAAGTATGAGACAGCCTTGGAAAAAAGAGGCAGAGGAGAAATTGACTTTACTTTTGTCGGAATAATTATGCGACAAGAGCGAAACATCCTTCTGGTCTTGGCGGCCATTCAGTTCACCAATATTGTGGACTTTATGATCATGATGCCCATGGGGGATATCCTTAAAAAGGAGTTGTTGATTGGTCCTGGTGCGTACGGTTTTTTGGTCTCGTCTTATGGATTGGCAGCTGGTGTGTCCTCTTTTTTAGGGGTGTTTTATCTGGATAGTTTGGATAGGAAAAAGGCTTTGCTTGTAGCTTACACTGGATTTATTTTAGGGACCTTATCCAGCGCCATTGTTCCCAATACGCAGGATGTTCATCTCAACTATTATTTGTTCATTGGAACACGTGTCTTAACAGGGTTAACAGGTGGACTGTTGGGTGGATTGGTGATGTCCATTGTTGGAGATTTGATTCCTTTAGAAAGAAGGGGAAAAGCGATGGGCGTGGTAACGTTGTCTTTTTCACTTGCGGCAGTGATGGGGGTTCCATTGGCTTTGGTTCTTGTAGATGCTTTTGATAACAATTGGCATGTTCCATTTTACGTCATAAGCGGATTGAGTGGATTGATTTTGATCTTAGCCATGCGTGTCATGCCGCCTATTCAGGCGCATCTGAGTAAATCCACACCCTTTCAGCCTTTGGCTACCATTCAGTCCGTTTTGGGCTCAGTTGCTCAACGCAATGCACTATTGTTTACGGTGATGTTGGTACTGGGTCAGTTTACGGTGATTAGTTTTTTGACCCCATTTATGATCAACAATGTTGGATTAGATCAAAGTCAAATCAAGTACATCTACATCACTGGGGGTGCGGCTACCGTTCTTTCAGGTATTGCCATTGGAAAGGCCGTGGACAAGTGGGGAAGATTCAGGGTGTTTACTTTTTTTGCATGGATGTCCTGTTTGACGATGTTGGCCAATACCCATTTGACACAAGTTCCGCTCTACGTTGTCTTGGGCATTGCTGTTTTCTTTTTCACTTTCATATCTGGTCGCATGATTCCGGCCAATACCATTATTTCTGCTTTGGTCAATCCAGCTCAGAGGGCGGGATTTATGAGTTTGAATAGCAGTGCACAAAGTTTGGCCAGTGGCTCTAGCGCCATCATAGCAGGTTTGATCATTGCACAAAAAGATGAATATGCGCCGCTGGAAAATTATCAATGGGTGGGATACTTGGCTGTTTTTTTTACACTTGTATCCTTGTTGATTGTTAGAAGAATTAGAAAAATTACTGCGGTTCATGCACCGGCCTAATATAAATTCGTCCCATGCGTTTGGTAGCCCAAGTCCCACATCCTCATTTGCGTATTGTTGTACATGAATACAACGGAAAATACATTGTAGAAGTTGAGGGAGGACGATGCAAACAGGGTTTTAAATTTGATAAGGAATATTACGATTTGACGACTGTCCAAGATTGGGTTTTAAAAAACGAAGCAGGGATGATGGAGCAAATGCATCAGATGCATGCATGGCTTGGAACAATAAAACCGAAAGAATGAAAAAGAACATTTGGATCATTGCTGTGATGGCAGTGCAATTTGCAGCCTTGGGTTACCTATTTTGGAATCAAGGTAAGGGAAGTAGCTTACCTGATTTACCCAATGCCCCTGAGGCCTCCGCTTTTAATGATACCGCTCATGTTAAATCAGCCATTGTTGCCTACATAAATGGGGATAGTATCAATACCCATTTTCAATACATCAAAGACCAGGAGGCCCGATTGCAGAATAGCTTGAAAGGGGCGGATGCAGAATTTCAGCGTGAGTATGCCAAAAGAGAGAAAGAAGCGCAGGATTTGTTGCAATATGCCAATAGCAAGCAATTGCCAGAAGATGAAGCACGGGTTGTGGAAGAGCGGTTGGCAACATTGCAGGGAGAACTGCAACAAATAGATGCCAAGATGTCTGAGGATATCGCTGCCAAAAAGGAGGCCATGACCATTGAGTTGAATAATAAGGTAAAGAAGTATTTGGATAAATATGCCAAAATGAAGAACATTGATTATGTTTTGAATTACCAAGAGGGAATACCCATTGTATTGTATGGCAATAACGCCTTTAATGTGACCTCGGAAGTATTGAAGGGCTTGAATGAGGAGTATCAAAACGAGAAAAAGAAGTAGTCATGGTATTTGCGCATCAGAAATATTTGAGTGGGGCGGCTGAGTATCTGTTGTTTATGTGGCAGATGGAAGATTTGGTGCGTGCGGTGAACTTTGATGCAGACGCGCTGGATGGATTTATCAAGACATTGTCTCCAGATGAAGAGAGTCAGGAGGCAGAGAGAAAGTGGTTTCAAGGTTTGATCAAGGACATGAAGGCTGAGAAGTTGGAGAAGAGAGGACATTTAACCGTATTGGAAGAGATATTGGCAGAGCTCACTTATTTGCATCAAACCCTGCTCAAAGTGTGGAAGGATGCGGAATACATTCAAATGTATGAAGCGGCACGCCCCAATTTGGAAGAATACATTAGTCGTTCTAAGGGGGTGAGTCAAAACGAGGTAGAGCTTTGTTTACATGCTTTGTATGGATTATTGGTGTTGCGTTTGAGAAGAGAGCCGATATCGGCGGAAACAGAAAGTGCAATGGGAACTTTTTCTCAGCTTCTGGCCTCTTTGAGTGCGCATTATTTTAAAATGAAACAAGGCGACCAAAAGGCCGCCCTGAATTAACAACAACAACAACATATCCGACACAGTCAGGATAGCATCTTAAGAGAGCAAGCTTTGAGTCAAAAGGAATTGCATCTGTTGGTTTTGACGATTCAATTGCTCTAGGTTTTGCTCACATTCAAATTCTTTATTGTATTGGTTAGCAGCGTCTGTTACGTGTTTGGCCAAGGTGGTCAAATTCACGGGAACAGAAACTACACGGAAGGGGTTTGCATTGTTTACCAAAGACTCCCAGTTCAATTCAGCGCTGTTTTGAACAACAAAAACGCTTTTCACGTGAGGAAATTGGTTTTTAAGGGTGGCCAAGAAGCTTTCGCCACTTACTTGATCCAACATTTGATCAACGACTACTACTTGTACTTGTTCAGGTAACATGGCATCCAATGCCATTTGGGTGGAGTGTACTTCAAGTACGTCAAAGTTTTGGTTTAGAACGCACTTTACATCGTTGGTGAAAGTAGCGTTGGTGGAGAGGACCATTACTTTGTTGTTGCTGTTTGTTTTCATGACTGTTTGTGTTTGTTGTTGTTGATGGATTTAACGAGAGGAGTGAAATTAAGGTTACAAAAAATGTTGAAAAAGTTTTTAACTTATTGAATATCAGTGTAAAAAAAGTGAATAAGTTATGTTGATTGGTTAATGAAGATGGCAATAAAAAGGAGATTCTGAACAGAATCTCCTTTTTAGGTGAAGGACAAAGGGGTAAGGATTGGAAAAATTAAAGATTAAATGGATGTGAGTTGGGATTGGAGGGTTGGAATGGGATTAGTTTTTGGATGATTTGTTGGGATTCTATATTGGATTGCTTGAGGAAGGAGAGAATTTGAGCGTGTTGATCGAGTAGGCTCATGATTTGTTCATCGGCTAGGAGGGAGGGGGAGATGGGTCGTTTTTTGGGTCTGTCATAAACGGATTCTTGGTCGCGAACCATTAGGATATTGATGTGGACATCATAGATTTTGGAGAGGGTTTTAAAATCTTCGAGGCGGGCTTTTCTGAAGCCACATTCAAGGCGGGAATATTCAGGTTGGGAGATGCCTAGTTTTTCTGCGATGAATTCTTGTTTGAGGTCGTGGAGAATTCTGAATTCTCTGATTTTAGGGTACCTGATCATGTTTTTAGGGTATTTGGATTTTTTGTTGATTTTGTTTTCGTTGTTATTCATGAGACAAACATGGGCACAAAAAAACCAGCCGGAGCTGGTTTTCGAAATTTTCGAAGGGATATTCTTATGCCTTGTTATCAATGCATTTGTAAATAATTTCCTCAACCCCCTGTGGGATTGGAAGAAGACCACATTTCGTTGCATAGTTAACAGCCTCTAAATCGCCATAAATTTCATCAGTAAGTTCAGGACAGTATTTTTTAGCGAGAATAGTAAGTTTTGGTTTTATTGTTTTTGTTATTGTATCTCCAATTTTGTTTTCATCTAAAGAAGCCGAAACATTTGCGAATTTTTTACATTTTTCATTGATAGCATTTGCCACCAATTTATTACGATCGAATTTACTTCTTTCATTTAAAATTAAAAGGTATTTTATTGGGAAATCCAATAGAATTGCATTAATAACGTAGCCCAGATTGTTCATCAATTGCGATTGATGAAAGTTTGTTGCATAGTTTGGTTTTACAAAATTATTTTGTCCGCTTTCAAAAAGGCTCCATGTATCAAAGTGATACTTAGGAATCCCATGCTTCAGCGTTTCACCATTGCCTATATATAACTGTGATTTTTTTTGAAGGGTCAAATTTTCGAATCTATGAAGATGTACATTGGGAAGCTTTTTGGGGTTGATTCGAAAACTTACAACTTGATAGTCACTATTACTCTCAAACGTAAAGCCTGGTATGGAGAACAAAAGATAAGAAATTCCTGCCCAACGAACAAAGTGTTGAAGATCCTCATAAACAATAAGAGGCTCTTCGCCTAATCCAATTAGCGTGTTTAAAGAAAATTTGTTCGGTTCTATCCCAAGAACCTTCTCGATATTTGGACTAATCCATTCAAACCTACTTTCTTCGATATTAAAAATTGTTTGGAATTCATTTCTTGATGATTCGAACGAATTTTTCTTTTGTAATAGGGAATCTAACTTTTCTTCAGCCTGGTAATTAGCCATCGCTCGAATCATCATTTGAAGGGAAATAGAGGCACTTTTGTTTTCTATGTCCTCTTTTATTAAATCCATTTTTTCGATGAATTGACCAAGGAATTGACCAACAGGCATCGTTAATGAGGGGGAGAATTGACTTTCAAATATTAATAACTCAGAAATGATTTGTTTCCATGAGGGAAACGCGAGGGTGCCGTTTTTGGACTCAATTTTTTTTTCCATTGGTGGGATGGTTTAATAGTTAAGGTTTCAACTTTGTGCTGTTAAAATACAACAAAAATTTAGTCTAGAATAGATAGTTCTTTGTCGAAATTTGATTGTATAGGTATGGAGAATAGTGAGGTCTTTTTTTTAGATAGCAATTCTGAAGAGTTGTCTCGTCTGTTATCGCTCGTGGAAATCCATAAATTGGATTTACTCGATATGATGCTCGATGAACTAACTTTAAATAAAAATCCGCAATTAAAGAATAAGTACGACACGAATTTTCTCCAAGCTAGATTTGAAGTCATTCAAGATAAAAAATCTCGGTTAGAAGGCGTTTGGGTTTTTTACCCTTGGAAGAATACCCTGGTCCGGATATTAGATGAGGAAGATTTCATCTTTTTAAGAACTATAAGGAATAGGGATAAAATAACAGAGAACGAGCATAATGTGCTTCAGGGTAAGGTTGTTGGTATAGTCGGCTTATCAGTTGGTTTCGCAGTTTTGATGACCATTGCAATGGAGAGAATTGCGGGAACAATTAGAATTGCAGATTTCGACTCTTTGGACTTGACTAATTTGAATAGGATATTTCATTCCGTATTTGACCTTTCTCGTAATAAGGCTGTCATTGCAAAGCGAAGAATTTTAGAGTTAGACCCATATTTAAAAATTGAAATTTTCACGGAAGGTTTAAATGAATCCAACATTGATAAATTTTTTAATAGTGATTCAGGAAAGCTGGATGCATTAATTGACGAGTGTGACGACGGCATTATTAAATTGAATATCCGTAAGTATGCTCGAAAGTATAGTGTTCCTGTAGTGATGGAGACCAGTGATCGAAGTGTTTTAGATATTGAAAGGTATGATCTCGATTCTAATTATCCCTTTTTACATGGAATGTTGGAAGGGATAGATGAGGAATTGTCTACAAGTAGGGATATTTTAATGCGTTGTATCGATTTCTCCAAGGTCTCTGAAAGAGGAAAAATGTCAATGTCTAAAGTCGGTGTAGTACTCAGGTCATGGCCTCAATTGGCTAGTGATGTGATTATAGGAGGGGGCTCAGCCTGTGCCGCTGTGAGGAAGATATTATTGGGACATTCAAATAGTAGTCAACGAATTTATTTTGATATTGAGTCACAAATCAGTTGACATATCGCAACTCTTAGAGAATTCGAGAGAAAGAGTAGAATTTATTCGAATAAGATCCTTCAAAGCTTTGAATGACTTCGAATCATGTTTGAAGTTTCAAGAAGGACACTTAGATGTACTCAGATCCTTCGGATTTCAGGTTTCTTCATCAAAGGAGGACTGGATGAGCTCTGAGTTTGTGCACGTGATTTTGGTTGAGTCTGAAGATGGGAAAAAAGTGTATGGAGGGGCTAGAATAGAAGAGGCTAATAAAGGCCGAATTTTACCAGTACAATCGGCTATTTCTTATCTAGATGAGAATATTAATGGGTTTGTTGAGCAAAGAGCACAAAAGAAATTTGGTGAATTATGTGGACTTTGGAATTCTGTTGCAGTAGCAGGATTGGGTATAGGCAGCGTGTATAGCATACGCTCAGCACTTGCGCTCGCAATTATTCTTCAGTACGATCAAATTCTTGCTTTGTGTTCGGTGCATTCTTTTAAAATGGCCTCGAATTTTGGTTTTGGTTTAATCAAAGAGATTGGAGATAACGGAATTCTTTATTACGAAGGTGCTAAACAGAATGCGCATATTACGATTCAAGAGTCTTTACAAACTTTGGAAAACTCTCATGAAGATGAAAAATCTAAAATCTTTTCTCTTGCTAATTTACCACATCAAATTGTTGAGGAATCAAGGAATAAGGTTAATCTCACCATAGAATATAACTTGACTACATGAAGAACCTTTTTATTTTTTTTGCTTTTCTATTCTCTTGCATCACTCTATCTGCTCAGGAAGTAATAATAGAATATTACAGAGGTGAATTTAAAAGTGCGCAGTATACAAAGATTAATGGTAATACACTGAGTCTTGGTATTAGTCATGACACATGCTATGGAAAAGTTAAATTAAGGAATTTAGATTTATCCGTCGGTATGTTGACTGTCCAAATTGATAACTCATTACTTGATGAATTTATCGTCTATAAAGATTCACTTTATCATGATGTTATTTACCGGGGAGGACAGAAATATCCTTCATTTTTAGATAATACCGGTTACAGTTTTCAGTTGTCCAATTTAGATGGTGAATCTGATTTTTATTTTAAAGCAAGTAGTGACGAGCAGCTAATTATTCCAATAAAAATTCATTACGATTTTCTTGATTTTATTAAAGCAGAAATTACAAAAAGATCATTTTACTTTTTCTATCTGGGAATAATGATTGTTATGATTCTTTACAATATTTTCATTTTTTGGACCGTAAAGGATAAGACTTATCTCAGGTATGTTTTTTATGTGGGAACTGTGCTTTTGACTCAACTCGTTATTAGTGGTTATGCCGATAAGTACTTTTGGACTAATTCTGGCACGATCAGCCAGTTTATGTCAAGTTTCCTTCCCATCCTAAGTGGAATAGCAACAGTTATCTTTTCAATAGATTTTATTAGAACTAAGTTGTATTCGAACACAATTCATAAGTTGCTAATTGGTTTCTTGATTTCCTATTTTGTTGCCTTAATTCTCTTGGTTTTTAATCTAGCGACATGGTCTCAGTACATAATCAATTTTAATGCTTCATGTGCTTTGATATTAATTCCTGCCGCCATTAGGGCCATCAAGGGTGGATATCGTCCAGCAAAATATTATTTAATCGCCTGGTTATTTTTCTTGTTAGGAGTTACCCTTTATGCTCTAAGAAACTTAGGATTGATTCCTTTTAATTCGTTTACCAACTATGCAATGCCAATCGGGTCTGCTTTCGAAGCCATCCTCCTCTCCCTTGCCCTGGCGGATAGGATCAATATTTTGAAAAGAGAAAAGGAGGCGTCACAGGCGCAAGCCATTTTGATGATGGAGGAAAATCAACGACTTATCCATGAACAAAATGCCTTCCTTGAAAAAGAAGTGGAGGCCAGAACACGTGAAATAACTTCGACCAATCATGACCTTGAAAAAACCTTGGCCAACCTACAACTGACGCAAAAACAATTGGTGGAATCCGAAAAGTTGGCCTCACTGGGACAAATGACTGCCGGTATTGCCCATGAAATCAATAACCCTGTCAACTTTGTTCGGTCCAATGTCCAACCCCTGAAACGCGATGTGGATGAATTGATTGAAATCATCGCACAAATCAATCCCAGTCTGCCCATGGATGACCTCCAAGCCAAATGGGATAGTCTGCAACGCAAGTACAAGGAATTGGATGTGGATTATTTACAAAAGGAGATTTATCAGCTCCTCCAGGGTATTGATGAGGGATCTAAACGAACAGCCGATATTGTACGCTCCTTGCGTGTGTTTTCCAGAATGGATCGGGATGCCCTGGTTTTGGCCGATATCAACGAATGTGTTACTTCAACCCTCATGGTGATGAAAAACATTACCTCAAAGGAAGTAACGCTCTCCACTCACCTGGATCAGGCTTTGCCGCAAATACACTGTTTTCCTGGAAAACTCAATCAGGTGTTAATGAACCTCATTTCAAATGCCGTGCACGCAACACGCATGGAAGGAAGGTCCATAGAAGATCGTATTGTAGAGGTGAAAACTTTACGCGAAAATGATTGTATAAAAATTGTTGTAAAAGACAATGGAACAGGAATGAAAGAAGAAGTGAGAAAAAAGATTTTTGATCCGTTCTTTACCACCAAACAGGTAGGCGAAGGTACAGGTCTTGGTTTATCTATTGTTCTTGGTATAGTGCAAGAACATGGAGGTGATATTTTCATTGATAGTGAATGGAACAAAGGCACTAGCTTTACCCTTTCACTCCCCATAAACGCCCATCATTCAAACCTATGAACGAAGAAAAAATAAAGATCCTTTATCTTGACGATGAAGAAAATAACCTGATTGCTTTCAAAGCATTGTTCAGGAGAGAATACGATGTTTTTACCACCACTTCTGCACGTGAAGCGGTGGAATACCTGAATCAGAACGAGGTTCCGGTAATCTTGTCTGACCAAAAAATGCCCGACATTTCCGGTGTAGAGTTTTTTGAAATGATACTTCCCGATTTTCCGCGTTCCGTGCGCATATTGGTAACAGGTTATGCGGATATTGAGGCGGTGGTCAATGCCATCAATAAGGGAGAGATTTATCGGTATGTGGCCAAACCATGGGATGAGCACGACTTGCGAATTTGTCTTAAAAATGCGGTAGAAAAATACCAGAGCAATACACAATCTACCTCCCTTTTGCCAGCCATTTGGAGCTTGATTGACGCAGATCCTTCTTTGAAAGATTTATTGACCAAACCCTCTTTGGCTTCTTTGGCTGTCATCTCTGTCTTTCTGTATGATGCGGAAAAGAGAGCTAAACTTTCGCAAAAGGATCTCAAGGCATTGCTCCAGATTTTTGACTGCAACATGGATCAATGGAACAGAAATGATATTGCGCAATTTGCATTGAAGTATTTGGATAGTCAGGGTAAGGATCCAGCGATTGAACAGGTGGAGCGAGACCTTAATATCGGGTTTGGTTTTTAGCAATTTGGTTTTGTTTTGGGTGTTGCCAAGTAATGACGCCATACCCCGGATAGTAGTGGAAAGCCCGCAGGGCCGCGCAGCGGCCTGAGGACTTGAAACGGATAGCCGGATTAGGTCCAGAAAATAAGAACATTGATTTTGGGAGGACATAAAAAAAGCCGCAAATGCGGCTTTTTCAATTGTATTGAAAGAGAATTAGGGCTTGGGAGTGCCTTCTTTGTGGCCATCTCCTGAACACTTTCCACCTTCTTTCTTTTGGTCTTTAGAACAACAAGCGGCTCCTTCTTTCTTTTCTCCTTTTGAGCAACAAGCAGCACCTTCTTTTTTCTCACCAGAGCAAGAGGCTTTTTCGGTTGAACCGGTAACACCTTTGTCTTTAGAGCAACATGCTTTGCCATTTTCTGCTTTGCCGCAAGAGCTTTTCTCTTTGATTACCTGTTCTTTCTTTTCATTATTGGTATTGGCGGCAGCATTTTGTGTTTGAGCTGAAGCCACACCAGCCATCAAAATCATGAAGGCTACGAATGCAAAAATCTTTTTCATGTTCTTAAGTATTTAAACAAATATAGGCTGAAAATTGAATGTTTATTCAAGCAAAAATCAGTTTACCTTTATTGGGTGAAGACGAATTTGGATTTTATCTTGTCTGAGCGCCCCTCAGGCGGGTGGAAATGGGCCATGCAGGCCCTGCTCATTGCAGTGTCCTTGCAAGTTTTCACTACGGCCATTGTCTTTTTTACCACTTCCAATGGATATGATCTTAACGACTCATTGGCTGAACAGGAGATTCAGGATGAGATTCCTCTGCAGTTTGAAGAAGAGACGCCCTCTTCCAATGGTGATGAAGAGGAAGGACCGTTGCGCAATGTGATGTCCATGGACGGCGCGGAGATGGGAAATGGCGTTTATGATCACACTGGTCAGCGCAATGAGGAGTCGCCTGAGGAGTATGCGAAGCGAACGTTTAACGAATTAAAGGAGCGACATAAAAATGATCCTCAACCCACGCGTAATGCTGCGGATCCCTCTGATGTGAAGCCAGAGAAACAAGACAATAACCCAGCACCACCATCGGGCAAGAACACGGCGGGGGCTGTAACAGCGGAATGGAGTTTGGCAGGTAGGACCGTGAGCAATGGACCCAAACCTACCTACCGCTGCAAGCAGGGCGGAATGGTGAAGGTAAATGTTGTAGTAGATGACAAAGGACAGGTGAAGTCAGCGAGTATCGACCCTTCCTCTAGTGACTATGAATGTTTATTGAATGAAAGCCTTGCGCATGCTAAAAAGTGGCGTTTTAATGCCCTGTTGGGAAAGGCGAATCAGAATGGAACCATTGTGTTTAGGTTCTCTGCTCAGTGAGATTATGATTTGAGTTTATTGACCACCGAGGTGGTTGAGAATCCTTGGACAAACTCGATGACTTGAACAGAGCCTCCCCAGGATTTTACTTCTTTTGAACCCACCATATACTGTTTGTGAGCAGGGTCTGTTTGTTCAGGGTCGTAATCTCCTCCTTTTACCAATACATCCGGTTGAATGGACAAGATCAGAGACAGCGGGGTTTCTTCTTTGAAAATAATGACTCCATCTACTGCACGCAGGGCTTCAAGAACAATTTGACGTGCCGATTCGTGATTGATAGGACGCTCAGGTCCTTTGTTTAGTTTTCTGACGGAATCGTCATCATTGAGCCCTACGATGAGCACATCACCCAGTGATTTGGCTTTTTCCAAATAGGAAACGTGTCCAACATGAATGATGTCGAAAACGCCATTGGTAAAAACAATTTTTTTACCTTCTTTTTTCCATTGTTCAAGCTGTGGCAGCAAGGCTTTTCTTTTTAGCGCGTTGGTCAAGAATGATAAATCCAATAACACCTACGATGATTTCGACAATGGTTTTGCCCACCCAGGAAATCCATGCGAAAGTAAGTCCTAAAGTACCGGCATAGCCTAGTGCTTCAAATCCCCATTTAGAGGTCAGGTGATAGGCGCCTAATCCGCCCTGGGTTGGAACCACCATTCCAAAGCTACCTGCGACAAGGAAAAATAAGGCATCGGCGATGTTCATGTAATTGGTGTCGGCAAGGGCCTTCATCATGAAATACGCCATGAGCAACCAACAAACCCAGATGCCGATGGTATGCAGTGTAAACCATCCTTTTTGTTTCAATGCCAAGATGGATTTTAGGCCATCAAAAACCCCCAGAGCAAATTGATATATTTTTCCGAAGAAGGCAATGTGTTGTAGTTTTTTCAAGGTCCACCATCCCACCGCAGCGGCCAATGCACCGAAGAAGAAGATGTAATAGATCAAATAACTTTTTTCTTGGGTTTGGCCGGGTGCTGCAGCTTTGGCAGCGGTTATTTTGTCCCAAAGAGCAACAAGCGCATCAGCTTGAAGCCAGGAAACCAGTGCGATCACCATCAATAAATTGACCGAATCTACCAATCTTTCAAGGATGACAGTACCCACCAATTTGTCCATGGGAATTTGTTCCGATTTGTTTAATACAGCACAGCGCGCTACCTCACCGGATCGGGGAACCAAATCGTTCATCAAATAACCAAAGGCTACCGCGTGAACAGGGCTGGATGCACGAGTGGTGTAGCCCAGGGGTTCAATTAAAATTTTCCATCTCCAACCCCTGAACATCATGGCGACATAACTGGCCAGCATGGACAAAAAGGCCCAACCCCAATTCAAGTGCGTTGCGGCGTTCCAAATGGTATCAAAATCAGCGTCCTTAGAGGCATAGTATGCCAATCCAATGCCTATGCAAAGAAAAAGGGCGTATTTAATGCCCTTGATCATGATTGCAATAATTTATTGGTGGTGGTATCCGGAAATACAATCCAAGGTTTAAAAGACTTGGCTGCCTCAAATTCAATGGCGGCATAAGAGCAAACAATCACGATGTCACCAACAGCCACGCGCCTTGCTGCGGGACCATTTAAACAAACCACTCCAGAATTGCGCTCACCGGTGATGATATACGTTTCAAAACGTTCACCATTATTACAATTGAGGATATGTACTTTTTCACCTTCAATCATATTGGCGGCTTCCATTAACAATGGGTCCAATGTAATGCTACCAATGTAGTTCAGGTCAGCCTCAGTGACTGTAACCCGGTGAATTTTTGATTTTAAAACTTCGATGGTCATCATGTGCGCGCAAAAGTACACATATCAATGCAATTGCGAAAATATATGCGCCTTATATGACACTAGGAAAGGAGGAGGCAAGGGCAGAGTTTTGTTCCATGAAAAAGGTTCAACAATACTTATTGTCTTTGTTCAGGCTGTTTTATCCCAAGAATTGTGCGTTATGCGGTTGGGATTTGTACCAAAATGAGGAGGGGCTATGTATGCGTTGTCTGCACACTTTACCTAAAACAAATGTGATGTTGAATCATCCGCAAATGAAAAGAATTTTCTTTGGACGATGTTCCTGGGAGGAGCATTGGTTTTTTTTGAAAATGGAGAAAAGTGGACCTGTTCGGGATGCACTGCACGAATTGAAATACCGCAATGGTCAAACTGTTGGAAGAGCATTGGGAAAAGTTTGGGCTCAGAAAATGGAACGATTTTATGGAATCCCTTCTTGGGATGTCATTGTGACTGTGCCCATGACCAAAGAGAAGAAAAAGAAGAGAGGTTACAATCAATGCGATTGCCTTGCAGAGCCCATTTCGGAACGTTGGAATATACCCATTGAAGAGGGTTTGCTGATTAAAAAGACGGGTAGCGTGAGCCAAACGTTAAAGTCAAGGATGATGCGGAATGCAATGAAAGAAAATCCTTTTGAGGTGGTTGATCCGGGGCGATGGGAAGGAATGCACATTTTGCTTTTGGATGATGTGGTGACGACAGGAGCCACGCTGGAGCAATGCTACACGGCTTTGATGAAAATCAAGGGAGTGCGACTTTCCATGGCTGCACTGGCCATCCCTGTGCACAACCGACTGGTGATTTAAAAAAAATGATTATGTTTGGAAGAGATATGAAAAAGTACATTTTTATCGCAGGAATGGGGATAATCCTGCTCTTTACGCAATGTCAAAAGGAAGCCGGAGACGGTGGATTGGCAACCATCAAGGGATCAATCACCAAAGAGTTTCGTTCTGTTTTGAACAACCCATTGAATGCGGTGCAGCTACCCGCTTTAGATCAAGAAGTATATATTGTCTATGGAGACCATGTTTCGCCAGATGATAAAGTTGTGACGGATTACAATGGTGAATTTTCATTTTCGGGTTTGAGGAAAGGTGATTACACCCTTTACACTTATTCTCAGGATACTTCAGCTACCGCCATAGCAGTGCTTTCTAACATGGCTGTTGTCACCAAAGTTAAAATTACGGAAAGAGATCAGGTCAAGGAAATAGACCCCATCATTGTCTATGAAAAGAAGTAGTTTTATCCTTCTATTTCTCTGCTTTATGTTGCATTCCTATGCACAACAGTGGAAAGATGCGGGAGGTTGGTTTTCTTCAAAGGTCAGTTTTGATGGGAAAGACGGTAGGGTATTTTACATTGCTCCAGAGCTGCGTTTGGATGAGAACTTGACCAGAATAGCAGGAGCTTTTTCAGATTTTGGTGTTCAACAGAAGATTTCCAAAGGCATTCAGTTTCAAGCAGAATTGAGGTCGGGTATCCGACAGGATTGGAATTATGTGACGTATCGTCAGCGCTTGGGTTTGGGATTGTCCGGGGAAATAGGAGTGGGAGATTGGGAATTGGGGGTGTTGTTGCGTCAGCAATGGGGCCAATCGAACTTTGATTTTTCAGACAAGGTAGATGTAGATACTAGAACGGTAAGCAGGACAAGGGCATCATTGAAATTTAACTACTCCAAGAATTTGAGTTTTTACACATCGCACGAATTGTTTTTTAGCACAACGGATTATTCTTACACGAATTGGAGATGGCAGGTGGGATTAAACAAAGACATCAATAAAAACCAAAGCTTTAAATTGGGCTATTTGATTCAGCAAGACCAAATGACGGGGGGGCAGGATTTTGTGGTAACAGGTGGATGGAGTTATCAATTTAAGCGATACAAGGAAAAAGAGGAAACGGCTGGAAAAGACAAAGGCAAGTTGGACGGTAATGCCGTGGTGAATACTTTGGATGAAGTGCAATTGATGAATGGTAGGGAGATGAAGGGAGAGGTTTTTTTGGATTCAACGTTAATGGTGAAGATTCGATACCGTGGCATTTATGGGAAATGGAAAGAGGTTGAGATGCACCGCAACGAGATTTTCAGTGTGACCAAAGGGGGAAAGGAAGTTGTTTTTTATGCCCCGGACACAACGCTTGGAGATCGTTATTCTGCTGAGGAAATGCGCATATTTCTTTTAGGAGAAAAGGACGCTTTTAAGCGGTATAAAGCACGACATACCTCCATCATGGGTTTTTTATTGTGCGGTGCGATTAGCTACGCTGGAGGCAATGGTATTATGGCTTTGATTGGTCCACCCATGGTGTATACTTTGGTTCACATACCCGGTAAAATTAGGGTCAGAAAACACCACATCAGCAATGATGCATTAAAGTACAATGATTTGTATGCGGAGGGTTTTGAACCAGTTGCGAGAGGGCGTCGATTGAATAAAGCAATGGTTTGGAGTACCATAGGTTCTGCGACAGGTTTTTTATGTTACATGTTGACCAAGTGATGGAAAAAATACAGCAAAATTGGTGGTGGATTTATTCTCTTGTATCAGGCATTGCCATGGTATTTTATATTTCCGCATGGATGACTGCTGAGCGCATGGTGAATCTATTCATGGGCCATATCCCAACAGCTATTTTGTTCATGGCTGCAATATCATCGGCTTTGTTTTATTTGGTGCTTCGTTGGCCCAAAGGAAACCGCAAAAGTCCCTATCGATTTGCATCGATGTATGGTTTTCTTTTATCAGCGGGAGCTTATGTTATTCAGAGTTTTCAATTAAGCGGAGCTACTTCAGTTACGTTCCTTCCCTTAACGATGATTGGCTCAGCTGCAATCATAGCCTTGGTGTATTATCCAAAAGCTTTATTGAAACAGATTGAGTGGTCGGGCAGAGATTTTTATGTTGTCAAAACATTTTCAGTGGCTTGGTGCTGGTCAGTTTGGGCCACAATACCCATGATGTTTCAGGAGGTTCGATTTTTTTGGAGTGCTTTTGCGGTTTCTTTTTTACTCATTTGTGCCTTGGTTATCATCACGGATATCAATGAGAATAGGGAAAGTCATTCTCGCCGATCCATGTGGATGGGCGTATTTTTATTGACCCTATTGGCAGAGGTATGGATTCAAGTGGGATTTTCAGCCAAGATAAGTCCCGGTTGGATGGTCCTTTGTGTCTTGATTCCCACCTTTGTTTTTTGGACCAAGAAGAAGTTGTTAACTGCCCTTTCGGTTGATTTGTCCCTTGTATTTTTTTATGGGATGATGAGTGTCAATGCCTGGTTGAATCTCCTTCCTTGATTTGGTCTCTAATTTTTCCATAATCAAGCTATCCATGAGGAGAATACTGTCAGGATTTTGAGAATGTATTTTCAGTGAGGAAGAGAAGTCATCAGGTTGTATTTTAAGCCGTTGAAAAATTTCCGCTTGATAAGGTTTCCAATCTTTATTTTCTTCTGCCATTTGATTGTGGTAGATGTTGTATGCGGCATTGGCTAGTCTGAGTTCCATCATCACCTCTGCTGTTTGTTTGACAGACATCTTGGCTTTCTCGGGAGTTGGATGAGAACAAGAAATGAGGACAACCAAGGCTATGAGAAGAAAGATAGCTTTCATCGGTTAAATGTAAGTTGCTGACCTTTCACCGATTCGTCAAATTGACCATTATTGTATACACTTCTTCCATTCACCCATGTCTGCTCCACTTTATTATGGAAAAGGGTATTGTGGAATGGGGTCCATTGGCATTTGTAAAGACTGTTTTCGTCAGTGGCCAACCAAGTGGTGTCTAAGTTGACCATGACCAAGTCCGCTTTGAATCCTTTTCGGATAAAACCACGGTTGTTTATATTGTACAATATTGCAACATTGTGACAAGCTTTTTGAACCACTTCAGTTAATGAGAAAACGCCCTGATGACACATCTCTAAAAGAGCAGGAAGGGCATGTTGAACCAGCGGCCCGCCACTAGGACAAGTTCCGTAGGGGTTTTCTTTTTCTGTCTTGGTGTGCGGTGCGTGATCGGTAGCCAATACATCAATAAAACCGTCTTTGAGTGCTTGACGAATGGCTGCGCGATCTGCACTGCTTTTCACGGCTGGATTCCATTTGATTCTACTTCCTAATGTGTTGTAATCCTCATCACAAAACCAAAGATGATGTACACAAGCCTCGGCTGTAATTCTTTTATCTTTTAAATTTCCGTTGGTAAATAGTTCAATTTCTTTTGCGGTGCTGATGTGTAAAATGTGCAGTTGTGCATCATGCTTTTTGGCCAAAGCAATGGCTTTTGATGATGATGCATAACAAGCATCGGCATCGCGAATGATGGGATGTTGCGCTACTGGAATACCTTCAGGAAATTGTTGTTGAATGCGATCTAAGTTTTTGGCAATCATTTTATCATCCTCGCAATGTGTGGCAATAAGTGTTTTGGCATTTTTAAAAATGGCATTCAAACTTTCTTCGTTGTCTACGAGCATGTTGCCTGTAGACGATCCCATGAAGATTTTAATGCCACATACATTTTTTATATCCAAATCACCCATGAGGTGGGCATTGTTTTGGGTGGCGCCCATGTAGAAAGAGTAATTGGCCAAAGAAACCTCTGCAGCTCGGTGGTATTTCTTTTCTAACTCTTCAAATGTGACAGTATTGGGAACAGTGTTGGGCATTTCCATGAAGCTGGTGATTCCTCCCGCAATAGCTGCTTTGGCTTCGGTATAAATCTCTCCTTTGTGCGTTAAACCAGGTTCTCTGAAATGCACTTGGTCGTCGATAAGACCAGGTAATAGGTGTTTACCTGTGCCATCAATGATCTGTGTGAAGTGTTCTTCATTCAAGCCATTGGCTGGACAGATGTCGGCAATGATGTCATTTTCAATAACCACATCAGCCAATATCAAGTTGCCTTCATTGACAACCGTGATATTTTTAATTAAAGTTTTCATATTAACCGTTAAATCGCATTTTCAGCACACCAAGGAAGGCTTCGTTGAAAATATTTAAACTCATTTTGCTTTTTCCTAATATTCGGTCCTTGAAGACAATGGGTACTTCTTTTATCGTAAAACCTTTTTGTTTGGTTTTGTATTTCATTTCAATTTGAAAAGCATAACCAATGAACTTAATTCCGTCTAGGTCAAGCTTTTCTAATACTTGTCTTTTATAACAAACAAATCCAGCAGTGGCATCTTTGACTCCAAGTCCTAAAATGATATTGACATAAATGCCAGCACCACGACTCATTACTCTTCTTTTTAAAGGCCAGTTTACCACCCCTCCTCCTTTGGTATAACGAGAGCCTACGCTCATATCCGCACCTTGTTGACAAGCTTCCACCAAACGAATTAAATCCTGTGGCGTATGTGAGAAATCGCAATCCATCTCACAGATGTAATCGTATTTTTCTCGAATACCCCAATGAAACCCTGCGATATAAGCAGTACCCAATCCCAACTTGCCGGTGCGTTGTAGTAGATGAATTCGATTGGGATAGTTGCTTTGTTGCTCTTGAATCAATTTTGCTGTTCCGTCAGGGGATCCATCATCCACAAACAATATATCAAACGACATGGAAAGACCCATGACGGTTTGAATCATTTGTACAACGTTTTCTTTTTCGTTGTAGGTGGGTATAATGACCAAAGGATTTTTCACAAAAGCAGAATTGTTACAAATATAGAATGGCCCAATGATTAGAGGTCCAATTGGCGGATAAATTCTTCAACCTTTTCAACCATTTTAACAGGTCCAATAAAAAGTGGGGTACGTTGGTGCAAATCTTTTGGTTGTATGTCTAAAATTCTGTTGATGCCATCGGAAGCCTTGCCCCCCGCTTGTTCTGCAATAAAGGCCAATGGATTACACTCATACTGAAGGCGCAGTTTGCCTTCTGTATTTTTTTTGGTACCAGGATAAATATAAATTCCACCTTTGATAAGGTTGCGGTGAAAGTCAGCCACCAATGATCCTATGTATCTGGCTGTGTAAGGCAAGTTGTTTTTTTTGTCAACGCTTTTGCAATAATTGACATAAGCCTGAACGCCTTTGGAACAGCTAGCCATATTGCCTTCATTGATGCTATACATGGTGCTGGTTTCTGGAAACTTCATGTCCGCGTGGGATAGACAAAACTCTCCGATACTTGGTTCCAAGGTAAATCCATTGACACCATGACCGGTGGTATAAACGAGCATGGTTGAAGATCCATAGATGACATACCCTGCGGCTACTTGGTCTGAACCTTTCTGCAGGAAGTCATTGACATTGGCCAAATCTCCCAGAGAACTTTTTCTTCGGTGAATGGAGAAAATGGTACCTATGCTTACATTGACATCAATATTGGAGGAGCCATCCAATGGATCAAAAAGAATGACATACTTTGCCTTCCGGCAATGCTCTAAGTCAAAGGCAAAATATTTTTCATTTTCCTCACTTCCCGCCCCACAAACTTGACCTCCCCATTTTACGGCATTGAGCAACGCTTGGTCTGAGAAGACATCCAATTTCATTTGGGTTTCTCCCTGAATATTGGTAGTGCTTTCAGCGCCAAGGATATCTTGTAAGCCGGCTTTGTTGACCTTGTGATTGATGATTTTTGCAGCTATGCTGATGTCCGCCAACAATCTACTCAAATCGCCAGAGGCAAACGGAAAGTCCGCTTGACGCTCCATGATAAATTCGTTCAAGGTAACCATGCTCATGCCTCAAAGGTAACGGATATCAGGGCGTCGGGCAACGAATTTCGTTAGGAAAATACCTCGTTGGTGAGCCAAACAAATTCAGCTACACCCAATTGTTCAGGTCGTTTTTGAAGGATTTCATGTTCCCAGTTTTTATGGGCAATGAGACTTTTGATGGAGTTGCGCAATGTTTTTCTACGCTGATTGAAGGCCAATTTAACCAATTGGATAAATTGTGTTTCGTTACAACCCAGAGTAGCATTGTCTTTGCGTTTCATTCTTATGACACCACTTTTGACTTTGGGAGGGGGATTGAATTCATTTTCATGAACGGTGAACAAATACTCCACATCGTACCAGGCTTGAATCAAAACACTCAGGATGCCGTAATCCTTAGTACCCGGACCATTGGCTACGCGCAGGGCCACTTCTTTTTGAAACATCCCAACCAATTCAGGAACATGGTTTTTGTAATCCAAAACGTGAAAAAGAATCTGTGAAGAGATATTGTAGGGGAAATTTCCTACAACTGCAATGGGTTCTTTTGAGAACTCAATCAAGTTCATTCTCAAAAAATCAGCAGCATGTATTCTATTTTTTAATTGGGGATAATGCAAGTGCAGGTATACAATGGATTGTTGGTCTACCTCTACCACATGGGTTTCATAGGGTAACGCCAAGAGATGCTGGGTCAAAGCACCTGTACCAGGTCCTATTTCCAGTACTTTTTTGTAGTTGCCGAATCCTGTTAGAGCTTGGGCGATGTCAGCGGCAATTTGCGGGTTGATCAGGAAGTGTTGACCCAGGTGTTTTTTAGGAGCGACGTACATGGTGTGGTTGAATGGATGAAAATTGATATCCCTTTTTTTGCAGTGATTCTAGCACAACTGGAAGGGTTTGTAATAGGATGGGACTGGCTTTGAGGCTGTCATGAAAAACGATGATGGACCCGGGCTTGGTGAGTTGCAATACTTTATCGATGCAGGTTTCAACAGACATAGCGGCATCAAAGTCTCCGGTTAAAACATCCCACATGATGATAGAGTAGTGTTTCAACAATGCTTTGGTTTGCGTACGGCTGATTTGACCGTAAGGTGGTCTAAACAATGGAGAAGGATTATTTTTCTTGGCGGTTACAACATCCCTGAGGTATTGGGCATAGCCTGTTTTCCAACCGTTTTTGTGGTTTTGGGTGTGGTTGCCAACTTGATGTCCTTCGTCTAAAATTCTTTGAAACAATTGAGGATGGTTATCGACATTTTTTCCAATGCAAAAAAAAGTCGCCCTGGCTTGAAATTGTTTCAAAATATCCAATACCTTTTCAGTGATAATGGGCGTGGGGCCATCATCGAAAGTTAAAAAAACCTCTTTTTCTTCGGTCGGAATGCGCCAAAAAAAATCTGTGCCCAGTGCACGAATCAAGCGAGGAGTTTGGTGTAGATACATCTTTCATGGCGAAAGTACAAAGGATTTGATGCCTTTGAGTGGGTGTGTGCTTTGGCCGGTCCAAACTTCCAACAACGCAAAGAACAATCCTACTGGACACAATTCTTGGGTTTCATTGGTTCCATCCCAAGTCCACTGCGCTTGTTGACCTTGCCATTCCCCATTGGATAGGGTTTTAATTACATGGCCATCTTTGGTCAAGATTTTTAAAGAGGATTCAACACCGGGTTGATCGCCACGGTAAGAAAAAGCAATGACATCATTGTATCCATCGTTGTTGGGACTGAAATAGTCTGGTGTAATTTGGAATTGAATTTCATCTAGGTGGTAATTCCATTGTTGTGAGTTGGGACAACCGGGTGTTTTTCCGCCACTATGTTTACTGGCAGTGAGCCATGCTTCTTGGATTAAACCTCCTTCTACGCGTTCCAATGAAAGACCTTGTGTTTCCCACAAATTCGGATGATGAAGACTATCATGGTATATCAATGTATCCAACTTGAAAAAGGTATATCCCAAGTAAAGCTCTCCCTCTGAAATGGTCATATAAGGCAATTGCTTGACAAGGCGAATGTTCTCATTTGAACACTGGCCGATTAGATTGTTCTCAGTGAGCGCAATGCGATTTTCAGCCCGGATGAAGTGATGATGTTGTTGAATGGAATAGACGCTTCCGCTTTGATTTTCTATCCAAAGGTGATCTAAAGAAATGTTCTCATGGCTGTTGTTGTATAATTCTACAAAGGGACTTTCTTCCTCTAAGGGATGATAGAGGAGTTCATTGAAAACTATAGAGGGAACAGCAACCTCTGTTAATACAGGAAGTTGAAGTTGGATGGAAATGGGAATAGATGTGTTGCAAAACTGAACGGAGTCGATTTGTAAGATGTCTCCATCATTGTATTCAGGCAATGGAATGATGAGGCTATCATAGCTTGCTGAACAGGACAATAGCATAAACGCATCATTCAATTGGAGTTGGATACTGTCCTGTTCCCAGGGTAGATTGGACCACAAATAAACTGATTGATCGGTGTCAATTCCCCAATCGGTGATCGAGGGAGTGGGAGGCGAAAAAATGGTATCGTGGATGGAGTTCTTTCTGCCAGGTGTGGCGCCTGAATTGGATTCACAAACCGACCAATTGAAATCCCCTGAACAGGGCAACTGAGGATTGATTTGCTCGAGCGACCAACCCCCGTTTGATTTGTCTTCATTATCAAACAAGTTGAAGTTGTATTGAATGACATCAACGATACTCCCATCAGGAGAGCAAAGCGTCAGACTATCAGCAGTGTTGGTCAAAGCAGAAAAACTTTCTAGTCCCCATGTTTCAGCTTTATACAACGCCGTATCATTCATGTGGCAGAGTAGGATGAAGGCATTGGGAGCGATGAATTTTTCTGGCAGTGGATGGGCAGTTGTGGTATTGTACAATATCCAATCTTTCAGCCAAATGCTGTCCGTAGTATTGTTATACAATTCAATGAACTCACTCCTCCCCTCAGCCGTGTTGGGCTCTGGGTCAGCCAGTACCTCATTGAATACCACGCTTCTTTTCCCTGTGCTCATCAAGGGAATGGGAATGTAGGGTGATCCACAATAGAAATCGTCCCAATAAAAACTATGACCATTGGAACTGGTGCATTGCGCTTGAAGACACACGTGCATGGGCTGAAAATTCAATGGCAGTGCGGTATGCAACAGAGGATAGAATTGTGCTGAATCATTGTCTTGAAAGAAAAAATGAACCATGCTGTCTTGAATCATTTTGATTTGACCATAGACACCATTGGCGATAAAAAAAGTGTCCGCCATTTGTTCCCAGATGGCACCATCGTTCCAAAAAATTTGAATCTCATCACTACTCCCGGTATTGCCCCATTGAATCACCCATCCTTTCACTCCAGCATTGTTGTTGTGACCAACACTGTCGGGTTGGCCGGATTCGTAGATTAAAATTCTTCCAAAATTGTTGCTGCTTCCCGAAAAATTCTGGCGGTAAAAGCAGGACAGTTCCATATCGTTGGGAGTAGGTGGCAGGTCATGCATTAGCTGATAAAAGCCCAGTCCAGGGAATTGTGATTGCAGTTGACCATTGGCGTTCAGGGTGAAAAATTCAGTATCTCCTGTCCAACCTGCGCTGGGCCATGTGGGTGATATAGGATCCATCCATTGGGACCATGTCGCAACGGGGACAAGAGAAATAAAAAGGGCTAAAAGGAGTTTCATGCTGCGAAACTATTTTACCTTCGTGGCTCTATTAAGAAACACATAAG
>CAYQUT010000006.1:0-130043 GCA_964420985.1 uncultured Chryseobacterium sp. | reverse complement strand
TAACAATGAACCAGTTAAACCTGGGCTTGGAGCATCTAGTGAACCATAATTATCACTATCACCATCGAAATAATAATCCAAAAAGTTCAAACCGTTGTCTATTCCATCGACACAATCATCATCTACGTCATTACAAGTTTCAACTGCTCCTGGATTAATATTCACATTGTCATCATCACAATCCCCTGTAATTGTTACAAACCCTTGACCAGGATTTTCACAAAGATTATTCCCTGAGAGAATACCGTAACCGTCACCATCCAAATCAGCGTAATAAGCGGTTAAAAGACCTTCATCTACTGTTCCATCGCAATTGTCATCTAAACCATTACAAATCTCCGCAGCGCCAAAAATATTAGAATTGTTGTCATCGCAATCCCCTGCAATACCCTGCAGTAAAGAATAGCCTACGCCTGGACTAACACAAGCTTCAATTACATCAATGTAATATCCGTCACCATCCGCATCCAAATAATAATCAGCTATTGTATTTACAGTAACAGACACTGCTGTTCTTGGACTTTGACAACCATTGTTGCTTTGCGAAACATAATAAGTCCCAGTTAAAATTTGTTCATCTGATGACAGCGCCAATTCATCACTCTCAGTTGCAAACCACTGAATATTGCTACCACTCATAGATAAGTCGCTGATGGTTGAAGAACCGCAAAACGTTTGTGATAAAGAACCTGAACCAGCGTCTAAATATCGTATAATCACGACACCTGAACCACCCGCTGCACCGGCTTCAGAGGAAACACCATTTGCGCCGCCGCCGCCGCCGCCGCCGCCTGTATTAGGTGCTCCTGCCGTTGGTAAACCTGCATTCAAATTATTCCCACCATTTCCACCACCGCCAAGGCCGCCCAATAAGATGTTATTATTGGCCCCGTTTCCACCGCCACCACCACCGGCATAATACCTAGGAGTACCTGAAATAGAATATTGCAATCCTACACCACCTACGCTACCGGCAGATCCTGAAGTATTGGCGCCTGCAGCGCCTGCGCCACCGCCACCACATCCCCAAGCGTGACAACATCCTGCTCCATTATTTTGGTTACCGCCCTTATTTCCTTGACCCGCAGTTCCATTTCCACCGTTGGTTCCATTAGATCCTCCACCTCCGGAACCTCCTGCATTTCCTACCCTGTTGTTGGTTCCTCCACCGCCGCCGCCGATGGCTGTAATGGTTCCAAATATTGAATTACCTCCGTTTGCTCCTTGATTCGAGCCACTTGAGGCAGCGCCAGCACCACCCTGTCCGATGGTTACATTGTAAATCTGACCCTCGACAAGGGCGTAACTGGCATTGTAAACCAGACCGCCAGCTCCTCCACCCCCTGCGTGACGGTATCCACCTCCGCCTCCTCCAGCAACAACCAATACCTCAGCATTTATACCAGACATTCCCGTAGGCACGGTAAATGTCCCATTGCTATTAAAGGTATGAATTTTATAACCATCCACATAAGTCTCGATACCTCCAGTTGCAGATATTCCAGGCGCCACCGGTGTTGTAGATAAGTTGACCAAAACGGCAAGCCTATCAGCACTTTCACATCCATTCGTATTCTGGGAGGCGTAATATGTTGTATTATTGATCAAAACATCACTAGCATTCAGTGAAACGCCAAGGGAGGGAGCAGAATACCATTGTATACTGGACCCTACTGCTTCGATATCTGACACCGTAGATCCAGAACAAAAACCCTGAACATTATCGCCCGTAGGTGCTACGGATGGTGTTGTAACAGAAATGGTCACTACATCACTCAATTCTAAATAACATCCCGCACATATTGATGTGCCACTCACCCATGCAGATGAACTATTCATGTTTGTTAAAGTACCATTGTTACTTCCCAATGCATTAGTGGCTGTTGTACCCATACCATCCTCGAATTTGAACAATGCTCTAATTCCCGTTTCTGTTCCGCTATAGCAGGTATACATATTGGCCAATAAATCTGCAGCATCCATTGCAAAGTCCCAAAATCGCACTTCATCGATTGTTCCATTGAAATATCGATTATCGCCTACATTACCCCCGATTACCATTTGAGCTCTGGCATTCAGTACCACATTAGATGCATTTGCCTCAGCTTCAAAAACTCCATCAACATACAATCTATTCTTGACCCCAGCAGTGCGTACCATCGCTACGTGATGCCAGTTGCCATCATTGATGTTGGTCACACCCACAACATTGGTGTTGTTTCCACCATCAAAAAAGGAAATTTTATTACCCAAAATGGCAAAAGTGTAATCATTGGCTCCACCTCCCACATCGGCATACAATAGACCATTACCCTGAAATGCGGCCGAGCCCGTGTAGGAAGTTGCCGTGGTTTTAATCCAAGCTTCCATCGTAAAAGATGCCGTGTTCACCGGATTTGAAACTGGTATGTGGTCATTGGTACCATCGAACTGAAGACCGAACGAAAATGATTCTGCAAAAACATTAAAAGAAGTTTCAGCAGAAATATTTCCCGTATTCAGAACGATAGCTCCTCCATTTCCCAGAACGGGAGAACCAACCAAAGAATTGTCCGAATCATTTCTTAATCGATAGGAAACTCCGGATTGAGATGATAACAAATTGATCGACCCCGAGCTACCGACACAAATCGTGTTAGAGGAAGTGGTCAATTCTTGATCTACAATGTTGCAATCAACTTGGGCTTGAGCGTCATACATCAATGTTCCTAAAAAAAGAAATGTGACAAATTTCAACCAGTCACGTAAACTCGTAATCTTTGATTTCATAAATAAAGTTTTGGTTCAACAAAAATAAAACATATTCACCATTTAAAAACAGGGTCAGCGATGTAATACGAAATAGGTTGTATTTGGTTACAAACATCTTGAAACTGACAAAAAAAATTTAATTCACAACTTCTCCAAACTCACCTCAATCCATTTGCTCACTGGTGTATTGCTCTTAATCGCAGTATGTTCTAACGGCACAAGACAATTGGTCTCCGGAAAATAGGTGGCCACACAACCTCTGGCTATCGGATAGCTGATGACCAAAAATCGCTCAGCAACGCGTCTTTCGTCATTGTACCACCCGATGATGTTGACTTCCGAAAGATGGGTCAATCCCGCTTGCGTCATGTCATCGGCATTCATCAATACCACTCTCCGCTCATTCTCTATGCCTCGGTATCGATCATCCAATCCATAAATGGTTGTATTGTACTGGTCGTGACTTCTGATGGTCATCATAATAAACCTTCCAGGTGCTACCTTCTGAACTTGTATGGGATGAACAGAGAAATGCGCCTTGCCACTGGGTGTTGTGAAGTTTCCCTCTCTTGGGCCATTGGGCAAATAAAAACCTTCTGGTTTTCTTACCTTTTGATTAAAATTCTCAAATCCAGCTATGCTTCCTGCGATATGGTCCCGAACAACATCATAATTGTTCTCCATTTCCTGCCAATCCAACTTCCCATCATTGCCAAACAATGCTTGCGCGATTCCCGAAACAATAGCCGGCTCTGATTTAAGATGCGCTGAGCAAGACTGATTCACTCCTCTCGATGTGTGAACAATACCCATTGAATTTTCTACAGTAACAAATTGCTCTCCCGATTTTTGGACATCCTTCTCTGTTCTTCCCAAACAAGGCAATATCAATGCCCGTTGTCCTGTAACACAGTGAGACCTGTTCAACTTGGTACTCACTTGAACCGTTAGCCCAACCCGTTGCATCGCTTTGCCAGTGCGCTCACTGTCGGGAGTGGCCGAAATAAAATTACCTCCCATCGCAATAAATACATCCACGTCCCCTCTCTCCATGGCCGAAATGGCTTCCACAACGTCATAACCCTCCTCACGAACAAACTGCTTATCCCAATACCGATCCAATCCATCCATGAACGAAGGTTTTGGTTTTTCATAGATCCCCATGGTTCGATCTCCCTGAACATTGCTGTGTCCTCTAACTGGACAAACTCCTGCATTGGGTTTTCCAATTGCCCCGCGCAACAAATGTATATTCACCACCTCCTGGATGGTGGCAACTCCTTGCTTCTGTTGAGTCAAACCCATCGCCCAACAGGAAACAATCTCTGTTGTACTTAATAACAATTCTATCAAAGGTTCAATCTCACCTTTTTTCAATCCAGTGACCTCCTCCAACTCTTGAAAATTCCAATCAGAAAAATAGGCCTTCCAATCCTCAAAGTCATTTGTTTTATTAGAGATAAACATCTTATCAAAAACACCTTCTTGTTTTTCAGAACGTTTCAATAATTGTGATTGTACATATTGAAACAAAGCCATATCTCCCCCAATTTTAACAGGCAAATACAAATCCGCCAATTGAGTACCTCCTTTTAATATTTCAATTGGACTTTGTGGATCAATAAACTTCTCTGTCCCCACTTCAGGAAGGGGATTGATGTGAACAATCTTACCACCATTGCCTTTGCATTTGGACAAAGCGCTCATCATTCTGGGATGATTGGTTCCAGGATTTTGCCCAATGACCAACACCAACTTGGCATGATGTATATCCTCTAACTTAACTGTTCCCTTCCCAATTCCTATGGTCTCTGTTAATGCTACACCAGAACTCTCATGGCACATGTTAGAACAATCCGGCAAATTATTGGTACCGTATTGTCTAACCATCAATTGATACATATAGGCCGCTTCATTACTGGTCCTTCCGCTGGTGTAAAATACAGCCCGATTTGGATGGGTTGCCTTCTTTAAATCTCTGGCAATCATTTGAAATGCCTCTTCCCAAGATATAGGCTTATAATATAACTCTCCATCGGCTAGGAACATGGGATGTGTAACTCTTCCGCTTTTACCAATTTGAAAATCACTCCATGATGAAATCTCTTGAACACTGTGTTTGGCAAACCATTCTGGGGTGCATTTTTTGTCTGTGGCTTCTTCCGCAATTGCCTTGGCACCATTCTCACAGTATTCACCCAATGATGAGCGGTGATCATCAGGATCAGGCCAGGCACAACCTGGACAATCCACTCCATTCTTCTGATTCAATTTCAATAATGTCTTCATCCCCTTCCACAATCCCAATTCTTCCGAAATATGGTACATGGTAGAGGTGATTGCGGGAACTCCGCAGGCCGCATCTTTCAAAGGAATTTCTTTGATTCCTGTGTATGTAGAGGGCGGCACGATCGTTACATTGCGTTCGTTGGCCATAGGACAAATGTAACCTCAACGAGGAATACTACAAAAGAATCAACCTTTAGTTTTCACCAACCATTACTTTAAAAATTTGCCTTTCATCTTGCGCCTTGCATTGTAAAAAATAAATCCCAATCGGCAACTCATCCAATGCCATTTTCACCTCACTGCCTGTGGCATCATAAATGACCATATCACATTTTTTATTGCACACAATTTCTGGACGTAATCCATTGTTTTTTACTACAATAAATTTCTGATGCAAATTCTCTACTTCATTCGAGCAAAAAAACCATTGCATCTTCTTCCATATGTTCTCCAAAATGGTAACACTCACCAATTCATTGTTCCCATTTCCCATTCGAATAAATGAAACATTTTTACTTGGCGCTGCACAAACCACCTGCCCATTCTTTCCCAAAGCAGCATAAGTATCTTGAGGGGCGCTTGGGGCCATCATTCCTGAAAACTGCAATTGTGTTTCTGGTATCATAAAATAATTACTACCATTTAACCATGTTAGATAGCCGTACGCGGGGTTCATATTTTGCGATGGCGAAATCATGGATTGAAAATAATCGGAAGGAATAATTTCCATCCCATTCCAACTGCCATGGGCTTGTAATAAAAGACCAAACTTAGCCATGTTTCTTGGTGTGCTAACGAAAGTCTGATTGTATGGTCCGCTTGGGAAATACAATCCTGAAATGCCGCAAGGCTGGCCTATCTTTTGAGCAAAAAACTGATTCAGTGTTAATCCGGACACATTCTCGATTACCCCATCGAGTAAGGTGTAAGGCGCATTGTGATAGGCCCATCGGGTTCCTGCCTCTGCTTGGAATAGCAGACAATCTGGACTGGTGCAATCGTCATCTACAACGGCATCATTTAATCCCGTGGTCATGGTTAGTTGATTCCACACAGTTATGGCCAATTCTTGATTTGGTGTCAATGAGGTCCAACCAGCGCCCAAATAATCTGAAGTTGAATTTTGCAACAAGAGTCCATTATCACTTTCAGCTATTCCAACCAGAGCAGCCGTTAACGTTTTACCTGCACTGGCCCAATACCACAAACTGTCCGCTGTGAAAGCATCAAAATAATGTTCAATAATAATCTTACCATCGTATAGAACAATGAAGGCCTTGCTATCCTCGGCATCCAAAAAATCAATCAGCGCATCTAAGCTGTCAGAACACCAACCGGCGTCTTCAAAGGAAGTGGATTCCCATGACTGTCCAGATGAAGGGAAATAACTTTGTGCCATGCCGATGACATGCCCCGATAGAATAACTAGTGATGTAAGAATGAATCTTTTCATGTCCATTTAGAGCGATTGTTTTACGAAAGGATTAATTTCAATCATCAAATTATTTGAATCGGCAATGAAAATACACCACCTTTGAGGACAAATGTCAGAAAAATTTATCGGTCTTGGTTTGAACCAAGACATTATTCAAGGAATAGAATCAATGGGGATTATCAATCCCACTGCGATACAAGAAAACTCAATACCTGCTATTCTCAATGGCCAAGATATTCTTGGTATTGCGCAAACAGGAACCGGAAAAACTGCAGCTTTTCTTTTGCCCGTGATTCAAAAAATCACACAAGAAAATAATCGAAAAAAAATATCAGCCTTAATCATTGTGCCTACCAGAGAGTTGGCAACACAAATTGATCAGGCCATTGCCGCTTATGGATATTTTACTGATATTTCTTCCATGCCCATTTACGGCGGAGGAGATGGCAAAATTTTTAATCAAGAACGACATGCCATAGAATCAGGGATAGATATTATCGTAGCCACTCCGGGGCGTTTGAACATGCACATCAATTTGGGGTATGTCGACTTTTCATCTTTGCAATTCATCATCCTAGACGAAGCAGACAGAATGTTGGACATGGGCTTCCTTCCTGATATTCAGAGAGTGCTTAAAGTTCTTCCTCGTGAAAAGCAAAGCCTTTTATTTTCTGCTACCATGCCTGATAATATTTTTAGTCTGTCCTCATCCATACTGAACAACCCTACCATCATCAACATTGCTTTGAGTAAACCTCCTTCCAATGTTCAACAAGGTGCTTTTGTATTGTTTGACAACCAAAAAATTGGGGTTCTGGTGGATTATCTCACACCAAGAAAAGAAAAAAGCACCATTATCTTCAGCAGTAGAAAAGCACAAGTGAGTGAGATTCAAAACATGCTCAAAAGAAAGGGATTCTCTTCATTGGCCATGTCAAGTGATTTAGAGCAATCAGAAAGGGAAAACGCCTTGAATGCCTTTCGAAGCCAACAATGTAAGATTCTTGTTGCTACAGATGTGATGTCCAGGGGAATTGATATCAAAGGAGTGGATGTGGTGATCAATTTTGATGTACCCGCTGATGCAGAAGATTACATTCATCGTATAGGCAGAACAGGGCGTGCAGAAGCAGAAGGCGAGGCGGTTACTTTTATTGTCCCTGAAGACCAATACAAATTCAAGAAGATTGAGACATTGATCCAAAATACCGTGACCAAGTTGCCCATAGATCCCAAGTTTGGTGCGCTCCCAGAGTACAACCCCAAGGTTCAGGTTAAAAAGAAAAAGTCTTTTCAGAGCTTTAAAAAAAAGAGAAAATAAACCGAGGCTGAGGCATCATCATATTGACCTATCTTTGCACCACCAAAAGTCAATGAACCCTTTTGGTCAAAACGTTCAATTTTTTATTTTTTTATTATGTCAAACAACTTGTCTAAAGACACGTACAGCAATGAACTGAGCGTGTATGTCAACCAAGAAAGAGCGGCCGTTGAATTGGCCCACATGGTTGGAAAACTTTTGTTCGATAAGTCTATCGAACTGGTGCTTTTCCGCAATCACCTGGCGGACACCCGAATCACTGAAATTCTGCGTTTGCACAAGTATGCCGCAGAAGTGGTAGGAAAACCCATCAGTGTATTTGATTCCGCTGAATTGGCTACCGAATTGTACAACATGAGTTTAGCACCTGCTAAAATTGACATCGGAAAATTAGCCAATGAATGGTCCAACTCAAGAGAGCACTATCAAAGTCAAAGAGAATTTTTAGAAGATAAATTACAAAACTTCATTGAAGAGTCCGGCGCTGAAATGGAACCGCGCGATGTGGTTCTTTATGGATTTGGCCGTATCGGTCGTCTTGCAGCAAGAGAGCTCATCCGTCAAGCAGGAAGTGGGCAACAATTGCGTTTGCGTGCCATTGTTACCCGTGAAAATGATGACTTGAGTATAAAAAAACGTGCTGCATTATTTGAAAATGATTCTGTACACGGAAGATTCAAGGGAACAGTAGACGCAGACTATGAAAACAAATGTTTGATCATCAACGGCCAAAGAGTGTACATGATTGGAGCAAAAGATCCATCTGCTATTGACTATACTGCGTTTGGCATCAACGATGCTTTGGTAATCGACAATACTGGGGTATTAAAGGACAGAGAAGCTCTCAGTGCGCATTTAAAATCAAAAGGTGTGAGCAAAGTTTTACTCACTGCTCCTGGCAAAGAAGTTCCCAATATTGTTTACGGCATCAATCACCGAGATTTGGACATTGAAAATGAAACCATTTTCTCTGCCGCTTCTTGCACAACCAACGCCATTTGCCCTATTTTAAAAACCATTCACGATTCCTTCAGCATCGATAAAGGACATATTGAAACAGTGCATGCCTATACCAATGATCAAAACTTATTGGACAACATGCACAAGAAAAGCCGCCGCGGAAGAAGTGCCGCTATCAATATGGTCATTACGGAAACAGGCGCTGGTAAGGCGGTAACCAAAGTAATTCCAACTTTGGCCAATAAGCTCACATCAAACGCCGTTCGCGTCCCCACACCCAATGGTTCATTGGCCATCATACATGCCTACGTAGACAAACCAACTACAGTAGATGAAGTAAACGCAATGGTAAGAAAAGCTGCATTAGAAGGTGATTTGGTGAATCAAATTTTCTTCAGCATCAGTGAGGAATTGGTATCCAGTGATATCGTTGGAAACGATTGCTGCAGTGTTTTTGACAGTCAAGCCACCATCGTGAGTCAAGATGGTAAAGGCATCGTCTTGTATGTATGGTACGACAATGAGTTTGGCTACACCAAACAAGTAATCCGATTGGCTAAATATGTGGCCAAAGTTCGTCGAAGCATGTACTATTGATTTTTACTCAACTTTTTAAAGGGCCTTTTTTAGGGCCCTTTTTTTTTCCTAAATTCACACCATGAACAATAAAAAAATCCCAAAATCCATTTTAGCAGTTGTTGTCGGAATCATCGCAGGTATGTGCGCCAACATGGGACTAATCACACTTTCTCCTTCTGTTATTGCGCCACCTGAAAATGTTGATGTCACAACCGCCGAGGGATTACAAGCGGGAATTCACTTGTTTAAACCAAAACATTTTATCATGCCTTTCCTTGCGCATGCTGTGGGGACTTTAGTGGGGACATTCATTGCTTTGAAAATTGCACAAAGCAATCAAAAAAGATTGGCACTTTTCTTCGGCGTATTCAATTTATTGGGTGGTATCAGCGCTGTGGCACTTATCCCTGCTCCTCTTTGGTTTAACATTACCGACCTTACCCTAGCATACATTCCAATGGCTTTGGCTGCTTGGTATGCGGATGGTAAAAAATAAAAAAGGGCCGAAGCCCTTTTGTACCATAAAACAACCTTGATTCTTTTATTTATCCAGTTGGCTCACCTTGCCCATGGCCATCATCTCGCGCATGGTCTTTTGCATGCCCTCAGTTGATCCATCTAAGAATATAACATTGCCTTTTCCGTATTCTGCAAAATTCTTGATGGCTTCTGTCCACATGGAGAACATGATCATATTGGCATCCAAATTGGCCTCTTGCATTTCCTTGGCTGCATTCTGCATGCCTCGCGCCACCTCTTCACGGAAAAGTGCTACCCCTTGACCCCTCAATTGAGCCGCCTCACGTTCTGCCTGGGCAGCAATTTTTATGGCATTACCCTCTGCCTCCGCTGATTTGGTTTTTGTGATCAGTAAAGCTTGACCCTCATTTTCCGCGGCGGCTTTTAAGTTATTAGAAGCAACCACCTGACTCATCGACTTGAGAATGATTTCATCAAAGGTGATATCATTGATCTGCAAATCATGCAAGTGATATCCCCATTGTTCAATGATGGTGTCAATTTGTTCTTTTACGTGATCGACGATCTCTCTTCTTAGACCTAGCACTTCCGCTTGCTTTTTGGTGGCTACAAAAGAACGAATATTACCCTCAATGGTTCTAATCAAGGCCTGCATCAAACTTTTATCATCAATGAATTTGAAGGCTACTTTTTTGATGGTCTCCTCTTCTGCATCCTGAACACTGAAGAGCAACATGGATTTAAAATACACATTGGCTTGGTCATTGGTAACTGCCTGAAATTCCAACTCTACAGAACGATTCTGAGTAGAAACCCGCTTAAAAACAGTTTCAATAAATGGAATGAGAAAATTCAAACCTGGTCTAAGTACTCTTCTGTACTTTCCAAAAATAGTGACCACTGCCACATTGCCTTGTTGTACTGTTTTTAATCCCAAAAACAATACTGCGCCGATAACGCCTAGAATAATCCAATTCATGTTTCTAATTTTATTTTAAAGATAATTCAATAATGAACTGAAATTTAATTGCCGTGCTATATTTGTAAGGCTTTAACTGGAATTGTGAAAAGGCTGAGTGTACTAACATTTGATTACGAAATTTTCTTTGATGGTCAAAACGACCTCGAGCACCTTATTACCAAAACACAAAAGCTTACGGATATCGCCAACCATCAATCCGTTCCTCTTTCATTTTTTGTGGATATTGCCTATTTGCAAGCATTGCAACGAAACAATCTCAATGACCTGTACAAACGCATCAAAGACCAATTGAATTGGCTTATTACTTGTGGACATGAATTACAATTTCATTGGCACCCGCATTGGATAACAAGTACTTGGGACTATGAAGGTAATTGCTGGAAATTTAATAAATCTGATTACTCTTGGGGCGGTTTCGTGAATAATCATGGATTAGAGAAAATGAAAATAGCCATGGCGCAATGCCTTGATATTTTCAAAAACGAATTTCACATTGTTCCTTGCGCTTTTAGGATGGGGGGACTCGCTGTGGAAGAGCCACAAGATTACCTGCAAACCATAGAAGAGTTAGGATTCACCATTGAGTCCAGTGTCTTTCCAGGATTCATGAAAGAATGCCGCTATTTCACTACCAATCATAAAAACACCCCTAATAAAAGCCATTGGAACATTGACCCAATTTCAGGTTGTTTTAAAGAGCAAACCAAAGGAAAGATATTAGAGCTTCCCATTTCACAAGCCTATACCAAAGAATTAGACTTTTGGAAGAAGGCCAATCTTTCCCTGAATTATCGTTGGCTCAAATGGAGTTCTCAAGAAGATGAAAATGCTTCTTTACAATCCCCAATGAATTTAGAAGTAAAAAAAGAAATTCTACCCCGAACAGCCTCGCTGGACAAGGCAGATAGGGCAAGTAAGATGCTTTTCAGATCACTCACTGAACAAATATGGGAAAATGGTTTTGACTTTGTCCTCTGGCTCAACCACCCCAAGAGCCTTAACTTGTATAGCTGGTCTACATTGAGAGATTACATCGATTGGGTAAAAAACAACAATGGCCAATTGATCACCATTGAGATGCTGAAAAACAAATTATGAAAAACATTCTCTTCATTGCCTATCAATTCCCACCCATTGGGGGGGCTGGGGTGAGGAGGAGCGTACAATTTGTCCATCAACTTCCCAAATTTGGTATCAATCCCATCGTCGTTACCATCCGTCATCAGGAATCCAATCTTGTTGGTAAGCCAATTGATCAAAATGCTTTGCATACGGTATCGCTAAACGCTAAGATTCATCGGCTAAAAAGTTACTCATTCAAAGGATGGATTGAACTTTTGCAAAAACTCAAACTGTATCGTTTATTTTGGTTTTTCCTTTACCCTTTCTTTTGGGAAAGAAATTGTCTTTGGCCTTTATTCAATGCCCATAAAATTGCAAAAGTTGGCATTCAGAACAACTGCAAAATAGTCTACACCACCAGCAGTCCTTACTTTACCATCCTTTTGGGTTTTTGGCTCAAAAAGAAATACCATCTCAGTTGGGTTGCTGATATCAGAGATCCTTTTACGGATTGCTACGCCTATACATTCCCGTCAAAAATGCACTGGTGGTTTTCAAAAAAAATGGAACACTGCTTGTTAAAAAGAGCTGATCACGTCGTTGTCAATAATGAAGAAGTTCGGCAACTTTACATTTCTCTTTATGGTTTTAATGCCGAAAAAGTATCCACCATACACAACATGATTGAGCATGATTAAGATAGGATACGCTGGCATACTCCAACACCATCCCAGGAGAAAGCACTCCGGATGGCAATGGCTCAGAAATTGGGTCTGGACGTATCGACCTGAATCCATTGATGCCAGCACGAGATCTCCGATGCCCGTTTTTTTAGCCTTAGAAAAACTCAAAAGAGAAACTGGCTTGAAAGCCGATCAAATTCAATTTCATCTTTGGGGAGAAATTGATCCTTATTACAAAAAAGCTGTCTTGGATTTAAAATTGGAAGATCTTGTTTCCATCACTGGATACAAATCAAAAGAAGCAACACTGAAGAAACTCAAAGGCATGGATCTCCTATTCCTGCCTTTGGAAAAATCGAATTCACCTTTTCATCGAAACTTATTTATCCCGAGTAAATTATTTGAATACATTGGTTTAAATCGTCCTATTCTTGGACTATGCGAAGATTCAGAAGCTAAAGAAATCCTCGAGGCATCAGGTCTTGGTATAAACATCCATCCAGACAATGAAAATGAGTTGATGAATTTCCTTCAACAACTCATTTCAAATCCAGATCTACTGAAAGGTTTTGTTCGCAATCAACATACCTATGAGAAATATTCCGTTCAAAATGCTACAAGCAAACTCGTTAACATCTTGAACAAAATTTAAACTCTCTGCTGGTTGCTTTTCCATACAACCAGCACAACCAATCCCACCAACATTAGGAAATAAACCGCGCCATCTCTCTTGGATTCATCTTCCATCACCTCATTCACCACCTTGGGTAAGGCTATCATTGGATTTATTTCTCCTTTCTTCAATTCTTCCTCACGCAATTCCTGATAAGTAGGCTCTTTCCACTCCTCAGGAATTTGAGAAAGATATCGATCGTATTCTGATAAATATTGTTTCGCATTGGTGTATGTCATTCCGCACAAGGCATAATATTCATCCAATTCTAGCTTACGCTTATTGTGCAAATCCATCAAATATTGTTGACCTTCAGGACAACCGAAACCATCATATACCGGAGCTGGATTGATCACCACATATCTTGCTTGATAATGCTCAGTATTGGGGGTTACCTGAAACTGCAAATCCGCAGGGAAGTGGGCTTCATCATATCGAACATGCATTCGGGTGAAGAAAATATTAGAGGGAGCATTCCATTGATACCAATTCACACCGGCCATACTAAAATCTTGGTTGATTGGAGGAGGACCAACACATGGGTCACACTTCATTCCTCCCCAGCTGGGAGTGACATTCCAGGCATATTCTAAAAATACCACATTCTTGCCCTCCCTTTGCCATTGATGATCAAACAAACGCTTGTAAAATGGTCCAAAGTCTTGCTTAACCGTCAATGGTACATGTTTATCAGTTGGCATCTTTACTGTTCGGTAATTGGTACACTCTACCCTGCCAGTGCGGGTAAATGCATAAACAATCATGTCCTGTGATCCAGCACTGTTGGCCATTCCCAAACGCAGGGGCAACATGAACTTGGGATGAATGAATCTCACTTGGATAGGGCGCAACTGATCAAATCCGGCTTTCTTCATTTCTTCTAAATTGACTTTTACAACAAAGAACTTCATGTTGCTCTTAATGTATGGCGCCAATACTCTTTCCGCCTTTGCGGGAATTTTATATCCATTGTCGGTTAACCAGTTTTTAAGTCCATTACTCTCGGTGGCTGATAGCAACAAAATATCATATTCACCCACTGTGTATTGCGCCTCAATGGTCACGCCATACTCCTTTTTGGTCAAAGCGATAGACCTATTACTAGTAGGCATATCCATATCACTGACAGCAGGGTAAGCATACTCCTTCTCTTCGATCATGGGTCTTTGGCATGGGTTGGTATCATAGTACTCTGCCAGTCGCGGAGAAGAATAAGCATCCAATCGATCAAATATTCCACGATCAACGATAGAAATATCCTGCCTGGACAACACAACAGGAACAGGAACAACCATCGCAAAATCCTTGACATCTCCTTTGAAATCACTGCCCATGGTAATGACTGTATACTCCCCATCACGAACCAAAATCACCTCACTCTTATTATTAAATAATGTAGCATCTGCCTTGGCTACGTAAAATCCGCAAAAAGCTTTTGCTTGGAATATGGATAGCATCAGCCATCCAGTTAAAAACAATGTTCTCGTTTTCATTTCAGTTGTTTTTTAAGATAATTTATTTCCGTTTTATATTGTTCCAAATCCATCTCTTTTCCGGAAAAAAATGATTGATGAATGGAACAAATGGGGTGAGCATCAATAGTGACCATACAGCCGCTGTTGGGATGAACTTAAAATGCTGGAGGTAAAAAGTCACACCTCCCAATACTACTGCCCAAAAGCGTCTCACCCATTTCCTTTGAGGTGTAGTCATTGGATCCGTTATCATGAACATGGTATACAGCCAAAAAGAGCCCATATTGAATTGATGCCACCATACCTTCCAATCCCAACCCAAATACCAAGAGAAACGCACCCAACACAGCAATCCCAAGGTGATACCAAAAAACAATGCCGTATCCCATCTTT
Organism: uncultured Chryseobacterium sp.; assembly: GCA_964420985.1. GTDB lineage: Bacteria > Bacteroidota > Bacteroidia > Flavobacteriales_D > Sanyastnellaceae > CAMCTV01. The sequence goes on along the minus strand of CAYQUT010000006.1, from coordinate 114,960 downwards.
TGGCAGATTTCAAGACAAAAAAACCCATGATTGCAATCAAACCAACCAACCACAAATGATGATCCCATTGGGCTGGAGAAATCCATGCTTCATTTGTCATCAATGCCATCATTGCAATGCCAAAATTGGCAGGATTCCAAAAATGATAACCTTTGTATTTAAAAACAAACTTCTGCCCAATGGCCAAAGCCGCTGCAGTAACCATCATCAGAGGATGGTTGACCCTTAGTAACAAGGAAAGACCCAAACCGGTAATCAATGCACTGCGCAAACTATTTTGTTCAGCTACACCGAAATAAATGGCCAATGATTGAAAAATAACACTCGATAAAATAGCCAATAGAAAAAGTGGGAGTTGATTGTACCATCCCATTAAAAAAATGCCCGCCAATAAAAAAGTTGATTGCCCTATGATCTGAAAATAGCGGCTATCGGATTGGAGTGTTTTCAAGTACAACATCTTGTTTTTTGATGCTGTACCCGACTAGTTACAATTCGTTCATCAAGAATTTGAAAAAACTTTTGACAAGGCCTTCATGGAAGAGTCCATTTCATCAAAACTTACCGAACGATATCCCTCAGGACGCTCAAAAACAGAGGGGTCTTGTTTTTCAAACACCACTTCAGCAGCTCGTAATTTCATGCGCTTGCCATACAAATTCACCTCATATCCCATTAATACACCATCCAATCCTTCAAACTTATTCCACCAGTTGTTGTCTTTTGGACCAAAGGCCTTGGTTGAGTACAATTCAATAGTGGGCAAGCTATCCATTAAAAAATGGGCAATGGTTTTTTCACACATATACCCAGCAATTTCCAATTTTTCATTGGTCTTCTCCAAACGCACATCTGGATAACGCTTTAACCAGTCATGTATATTTTGATGGTGCATGTGTATTACTTGCTTGTCACCATATGACTTAAAATAATGAGAGAAAAACTCATCTTTCTGTCCTATAAAAAAGTCAGTTGTAACCACGTTGTACGCGGATGACAAAACCGCATGCGCTTCACTTTCGTTAAAATAAAACATCATCTCCTTTGGATAAAATTGAGCCATTAAGCCCGATTCATTGGGAAAGGAAACCTCATATCGAATAAAACCTTCCTTTTTATTTTTAAAAAAAGGAATACGACTGTCCCCGCAACCCATTACAAAAATGAGCGTAATCACTAAGGCGAAGAAGGGAAGGAATTTTTGTATTTTCACGGCGCTAAAATACATCAGTACATGTCCATAACAAGCAAGCAGACCACAAGAAAGATACTGATGACAGATCCCATCGGATTTTGCTACAATGAGGAAACGGCCGCTTCCAATGCCTTCCAAAAAAAAACCACCCTTAGTAATCGTGAGTCGGAATACAGTGCGCGTAAGGAGTTTCATCAATTTGTCAATCAACTTACATTAAAAGGAGTGGATGTCATCATTGCTCAGGGAGAGAATGGTATTCCTGATGCTGTATTTCCAAATAATGTTTTTAGCACCACTCATGATGGGTCTTTTATTTATTACCCCATGGCCAATGCAAACCGCAGAAAAGAGAGAGAGATAGGTTACGATCAACTCCTCATTCAAAGTCAATTTCACATCAATAAGATCAATGATTTGACCCATTTAGAGGTGGATGAGAATTATTTGGAGGGAACAGGAAGCATGATTTTTCATCATCCATCAAAGACTGTTTTCATGACCAAAAGCATTCGTTCCAATGAGAAAGCACTGGAAGAATTTTGCAAACTCCATCCCCACAAAACCATAGTAATGGACGCTAAGGACGCATCAAACCAATCCATTTACCACACCAATGTGGTTCTTTCTGTTGGTAATCAATGGATGTTGACTTGCTTAGATTGCGTGTCTCATCCCGAAAAATTAAGACATTGGTCTGAAGAAAATAACATGACCATCATTGAAATTGATCAACATCAAATGAATCAATTTGGGGCCAACGTCCTTGAAGTTTCGGGTAAAAATGCTCCATTGGGTGTGATCTCAGCAACAGCATGGAATGCATTTTCTATTCCACAAAAAAGGTCCTGGGAAAAATTCCTAGAACCCTTAATTGTTTCTATTCCCACCATTGAAACCATTGGTGGAGGGAGTGCCCGATGTATGATGGCAGAAATTTTTCTTCCTTAAACCTCTGCAAAAATCAAATCCAATTGTTGCTCATCGATCACTTTGGTCAAATTGATTTTTGCGTAGCGCATTCTTCCCAGAGCAGTATTGATGCTGATGTTCAATTGATCTGCAATCTCTTTGAAACTCATGTCAAAATAAACACGCATTAATACAATCTCTCTCTGATCCTCGGGAAGATATCCCAACAGTTTTCTGGCCACATCCAAAACCTCAGTTTTGACAACGCTCTGCTCTGCATTCAAATGTCTGTCTCTAACAAAATCAAGGGGATTGTATTCATCATTTCCTCGCTTGATGGGCATCTTCTTCTTTGCCCTGAAATAATCGATACACAAATTGTGTGCAATGCGCATTACCCAAGGAAGGAACTTCCCTTCTTCATTGTAACTGCCAGATTTCATAGCAAAGACCGCCTTCATCAAAGCATCCTGAAAAATATCTTCTGCCACAGCACGATCACGGACTACAGACAATACCTTACCAAAAATTTTGGACTGATGACGTTTTAATAAGATGGCAAAGGCTTTCTCATCTCCTTGAAGATAATTTTTTACCAATAACTCGTCTGGGGTTTGTTGATTGTAACGCATGATGACCTCCTTTTTTATTTGGGTTAAACAAATCTTTAAAAAGTAGAGGTCTATTCGATAAGCGCGCTGCGTTAATGATTATAATCACGAATATATAAAAATTTCTCTTAAAAAAAAATATTCCTCAAAAAAAACTGAACTTGCTTGTCGTTAATTTGTTCTTTTAATATCAATGAAGCAAGGTAAGAACATCAAAATTGAGGGTGCTCGAATGCACAATCTCAAGAATATTTCTGTCGAAATTCCAAGACGTTCTCTCACAGTGATTACGGGATTAAGTGGTTCAGGAAAAAGTAGCCTTGCCTTTGATACGCTATTTGCAGAGGGTCAGAGAAGATATGTAGAAAGTCTCAGTGCGTATGCTCGGCAATTTTTGGGAAAATTAGACAAGCCCGATGTAGATCGTATTACTGGAATTAGTCCTGCCATTGCCATCCAGCAAAAGGTCACTTCCAAAAGCTCACGCTCAACCATTGGAACGAGCACGGAAATCTATGATTACCTTAAACTTTTGTTTGCCCGACTCGGCAGAACATTCTCGCCCATCTCAGGGGAAGAAGTTGTTCATGACACCACCGCCAATGTGGTGGACTTCCTGAAGAAAAAAAATCAAGAGAGAATTTTGATTTTGGTAAAGCTCTCAGACAATTGGAATCCAGAGCTATTGCTGCAAAAAGGTTTCTCAAGAATATGGAATGGGAAGGAATTGTTGTCTATTGATGAGTGGAATCCAGAAGATGGTCAACCCACCCACCTCATGATTGACCGATGGGTGGTTTCTAATGAAGATGATGGAGAATGGAACAGGATTGCAGATTCCATCGAAGCCGCATTCAATGAAGGAAAAGGAGAATTTTGTATCTATCTCTACGGCTCAAAAAAATATACCACCTTCTCCAATCGATTTGAAAGAGATGGAATGGTATTCGAAAAGCCTACCGTCAACTTCTTCTCTTTCAATAATCCCATTGGGGCTTGTAAAAAATGCGGTGGTTTCGGAAGTATTATAGGTGTTGATGAAAATTTAGTTGTTCCTGATAAACGATTGAGCGTATACCAAGATGCCATTGTCTGCTGGAAAGGGGAAAAAATGAGTGAGTGGAAAGAGCAACTCATTGCAGGGTCCAAAAAAGCCGGCTTCCCCATTCACAAAGCCTACAAAGAGTTAGACAAAAAAGAATGGGACATGTTATGGAATGGCACATCCTATTTTCACGGTATCTATGAGTTTTTTTCATCCTTGGAAAGAGAGGCCTACAAAATCCAATACCGAGTTATGCTCTCTCGATATCGAGGGAAAACCAATTGCCCGGAATGCGAAGGTACCCGACTAAGAAAAGATGCTGGGTACGTTCGTATACACGACAAAAATGTAATGGAATTGGTTCAAATGCCTATTCATGCGGTAAAACACTTTTTTGAAGGAATTCCATGGAGCAAACACGATTGGGAAATTGGAAAAAGAATGGTGACTGAGATTCAAAATCGTTTGCAGTTTCTAATGGATGTTGGCTTGTCCTATTTAACCCTCAATCGATTGTCGAGCACATTGAGCGGTGGAGAAAGTCAACGGATTCATTTGGCTACCAACCTTGGGTCATCTCTGGTAGGATCCATCTATATCCTAGACGAACCCAGCATCGGACTGCACCCAAAGGACACAGAGAATCTCATTAAGGTTCTCAAACAATTGAAGGACCAAGGAAATACTGTCATCGTGGTAGAGCATGATGAAAAAATTATGCTGGAAGCCGATCATCTTATTGACATGGGTCCAGAGGCAGGTTTCAAAGGAGGTGAAGTTGTCTTTAGTGGCAACGGAAAAGAACTGCTCAAAAATAAAAAATCACTGACAGCTCAATACCTCAATCAGCAGCTCACCATCAAAAGAAAAAATACACCACCTTTGGGAAAGGATTTCATCCTTCTAGAAGGAGCGCACGAGCACAACCTTCAACATATCGATATAAAAATTCCTTTGTTTGCTTTAACAGCCATTGCCGGAGTGAGTGGATCTGGAAAATCCACATTAATAAGAGATATCCTTTACCCTGCTTTGGCGCAACACGTTGGCGAACCAGTACCGGGATCCAATAAATTTTCGAAATTGGGTGGAGCATTAAAAAGAATAGAAGAAGTCATTTTTGTGGATCAAAATCCTATAGGAAGAAGTTCAAGAAGCAACCCCATCACCTATTTGAAAGCATATGATGAAATACGTGATATCTTTTCATCACAACCAGCGGCAACTGCTCGAGGTTTAACAGCCTCTCATTTTTCCTTCAACGTGGAGGGTGGGCGTTGTGAGGCGTGCCAAGGGGAAGGAATGCAAACGGTATCCATGCAGTTCATGGCTGATGTTCAATTGATCTGTGAACAATGTCATGGAAAGCGTTTCAAAGATGAAGTCATTGAAGTGGAGTTCAAAGGAAAAAATATCGCTGAGGTTTTGTCCATGACTGTGGATGAAGCCGTTGTATTCTTTGACCATCCCACTTCACGCATCCATAAAAATCTCATCCAAAAATTGAAACCACTGCAAGAGGTAGGAATGGGGTATGTTGGATTAGGGCAAAGCTCAAGCACATTAAGTGGTGGTGAGGCTCAACGCATCAAACTCGCGAGTTTTTTATCCAAGAAAAATCAAAACCCTACCGTTTTCTTTTTTGATGAACCTACCACTGGTTTGCATGCGCATGATGTGGCCAAGCTCATGAACAGCTTTGAAGCGCTCCTCTCCGAAGGCCACACCATTGTCACCATTGAACACCATACTGATGTGATCAATTGTGCAGACTGGCTCATAGAATTGGGCCCCGAAGGCGGAAACAACGGAGGTCAGTTAATTTTTCAAGGTTCTGTTAAAGAAGCCAAAAAGAAAGGGTCTGGTTCACTCACCGCTCAATATCTGCCTCAATGAATCGTTGCAATAAAATGAAATTAGTCAACCTCTCCATCTTGGTTTTATTGCTCATCCAATTTGGATGCAATGCCCAAAACCAAAGCCCAATTAATGAGAACAATACAGTTGAAACAAAAGACAACCATATGAAAAGAACAGAAGAAGACTGGAAGAAAATTCTAACCCCAGAACAATATAGAATCTTGCGTGAAAAAGGTACAGAACGTGCATTTTCAGGATCCTTTTGGAACCACCATGAGGTGGGAGTATACAAGTGTGCTGGCTGTCAATCTCCCTTGTTCTTGTCAGATACCAAATTTGATTCAGGCTGTGGATGGCCAAGCTATTTCAAAGCCATCAACGAAAATGCAGTCAGAGAACACTTGGACAAATCTCATGGTATGATCAGGACTGAAATTACATGTGCCCAATGTGAAGGTCACCTCGGACATGTATTCAATGATGGCCCCCCACCCACAGGACTGCGTTATTGTATCAACTCGGGGGCTATTGTATTTGAGGCCATCAAGCCTTGATTAGAAGGTAACCATCGTAGCGCCCTGACCATACTGTTGCCAACTGGCATCCTGGAACTCACATTGCGGATAATAGGATTTCAGCATTCTTCTGATTTCGGAGCGCAATACACCTTGACCAACACCATGGATAAAAACAACCTTACGGATTTTGTCTTTTACTGCAATTCGCATGATTCTTTCAAAGTGCTCAAGTTGAATGGATACAATTTCACCATTGGTCATCCCTTCATGCGAGTGAATCAAGTGATGAATGTGAAGATCCACTTCCATTACCTCCCCTCTCCTTCTCTCACTGGAAGCCAACTCATTTTTATACAACATCTTAAACTCCTTATTCACCCGATGAATTACCTTTTCGTGCGTATTCCGCACAAAGTGTTCTTGAACATCTTGCTGGGCACGAGCATAGCTTTTGGCTTCATCTCCTAAATTTTCTACAAGCACCAATTCACTGAGTGGATGCGGAAATGAGAATTCCGTTTCATCCTCTACCATTGCCAAACCTTTTTCCCAATCAATTTCAGTTATTTTCCCTTGACCAGCATCATTAAGAAAGCGAACGACTTGACCTATTTTCCAATCCTTTAACATCTCTGTAAAATTAGCAGACAACAACCAATTATATTTGTCAAAACACACAAAACATGAAAAAGTTGACCATCGGCTTATTGGCCCTACTTCCGTTGTTAGGTTCTACCCAAAACCTGAAAAATTTAAGCAATAAAGCCAGTCAAACAATACCAGTAAAAAGCACATTGCCTGCGTTCTCAGAAAAAGAAGCAGCAGATGCGCTAAAAGAAGCATTGACAAAGGGGGCCAACTTGGGGGCCGATTTGGTTGCAAAAACAGATGGATACTTTGGAAATCCAAAAATCAAAATCCCTTTGCCACCTGATGCACAGGCCAAAGAGCAAAAATTAAAAGCGATAGGACTTGAAAAAGAAGTAGACCAAGCCATATTGTCTATCAATCGTGCAGCAGAAGACGCGGGAGTTAAAGCAAAGGACATTTTTGTCCGAGCCATTGGTAACATGACCGTTTCCGATGCCATTAGCATCGTAAAAGGAGATTTGAACGCGGGCACCAACTATCTTAAAAAGCAAACGCAATCAGCACTATATGCTGAATTCAAACCGGTCATTGAAGAGTCTTTGAAAAAAGTTGGTGCCACAAAACATTATGAGACCGTTGTCCTTCAATACAACAAAATACCAGGTGTTACGAAACTAAATCCCAATCTCAGCGATTTTGTGACCCAAAAAGCCATAGATGGTCTTTTCATTATGGTTGAGCAAGAGGAATACAATATCAGAAAAAATCCGGTAGCACGCACCACCGCCCTTTTGAAAAAAGTTTTCGAATCTTAATCTATTTAACAAGATTCAAAGTCATTCCTGTTTAGATTTGAGGCCACTCAAAAAAAGAATATGAAAACAGCTCTAGATAAAATAATCACCGTTTCTGGAAAAGGCGGTTTGTTTAAAGTAATTAGTGGTGGAAAAAACGTCGTGATTGCCGAATCCATAATCGACGGTCAGCGCATTCCCATTCACTCCAGTCAAAAGGTTAGTACTTTATCCGACATCTCAATGTTTACAACCGATGAGGATGTTTCATTGAGAGAAGTTTTAGAGAACGCTAAAAAAGTGTTCAATTCGGAACAAGGACCATCTCACAAAGCGGAAGGTAAGGACATCAGAAAAGCCATGTTGGAAGTATTGCCCAACTATGATCAAGAAAGGGTTTACGAAAGTGATTTGCGTAAGTTTTTTCAATGGTATAATTTGTTACAAAGCAAATCCATGTTGGATTTTGAAGAGCCTGTTGAGGCAACCGAATCTGCTGAATAAAATAGATGAATACACAAAAAAAAGGGCCTCAAATGAGGCCCTTTTCCATTCTTACCAGATTTCATGCATCTATTATTTCAAGCCAAACATCACGCAAGCATAATAGAACAATGCTCCCATAGCAGCAGAAATAGGAATAGTGATAATCCATGCCACCAATAATTTACCTGTAACTCCCCATTTGACAGCACTAATTCTTTTTGTAACACCAACACCAATAATTGAACCCGTAATGGTATGAGTGGTAGAAACGGGAATACCCTTGATTACCTCACCTCCAATTTTCCATGGAAACTTCATTCCCTCAGTAAAGAACAAGGTCACTGCCCCAGCAGTCTCAGCTGCAACACCTTCAAATGGAGTAACCTTGGTAATTTTATTCCCCATGGTCTTTACAATTTTCCAACCACCACTCATGGTGCCTACAGCGATGGCAGCATAGCAAGCCAGAGGAACCCAATTGGGCATCTCCTTCATATTGGTTATGTTTCCATTGGCAATCAATGCCACAGTGATTATCCCCATAACTTTTTGCGCATCGTTTCCACCATGCCCGATGCTGAATGCTGCTGACGAAAACAATTGCAAACGCTTGAACCAATGGTTGGCACGAGAGTTATTTAACGAACTCAAGAATAGGGTAAAAACACCCATCACCACCATAATAAAGCCCAACAATATCCACTTGAAATTACTACCATGAAAAAGAACTTTTAACCAGTAGGTCTCAAAATCGGCCTTCAGGTTTGAAGTGTCAAAACGCTCCTTTTCATCTGCCTCAGCTGTTATCTTATGGGCATCAGCAAGAACAAATTTTGTTTCAATTTTCTTCCCAATTTTTTTCTCTAATGTTTTGGTAACTTCAGGATTGACAGCTGACTCTCCAACTTTTTTCATATAGTCGGTACGAACAACGTAAACAGTCCCAGATTTGTCTTCTGCGCCAGTACTGTCTTTGCCAGCCTTTATCACAGGAGAATATTCCTTTAATGTTGTTTCATCTGTTATTTTTAATGCAGACTTTAATTTTTCTTTGTCCACTTTCTCCTCAAAAACAAAAGTGTAGGAAGCCCCACCATTAAAATCCTTTTTGAATTCTAGAGCTCCCCATACAAGATAACACGTACCTGCGATAATGGCCAAAGACACCATTTTCATCCAAGGGCCCTTTCTAAATGAGTTCAAGAACCAGACAGATATCAGATAAGCCATGATCATACCCGCAACAGGAGCAACAACAATAAATATCGCAGTTGCTCCAACAACTCCACCTCTTACTGCTTCCCAGCCAAATGCAGCAACAAATGCTCCGGCAAATCCACCAATCAAAGTATGTGATGAGGAAGAGGGAATACCATACCACCAGGTAATCAAATTCCAAGCTATTGCCGAAAGTAATCCTGCAAAAATCATAGGAAGTGGATGCATTTCTGGGGAGGTAAATTGATCTTGAACCGTCTTTGCAATGGTATTGGCTACACTGTGATCTTTAAAAATAAAGAAAGCAACAAAGTTGAAAAATGCTGCCCAAACCACAGCTTGAAATGGCGTCAACACTTTTGTTGAAACCACTGTTGCAATGGAATTGGCTGCGTCATGAAATCCATTGATGAAATCGAAAATCAATGCTAATGCAATGATGACGATAAGGAAAGTTGAATATTCCATTGGTGATTACGAATTTTTGACCAATATACTTTCTAAAACGTTGGCGACATCTTCACATTTATCAGTAGCCGTTTCCAAACTACTCAACACCTCTTTTTGTTTGATCAAAACCATAGCATTGTCCTGTTCTGAGAACAAGCGAGCAATGGCTTCATCAAAAATATCGTCTGCATGATTTTCTAAAGAATTGATGCGAACAATAGCATCTCTCACACGTTGTGCATTTCTCATGTTGCGCAAATCCCTGATGGCCGTGTCAATTTCCATCACTTGCTTAAGGAGTACTTCACTCATCAATTCCATTGACTTGCTGAATTCTGTAACACCGTACAATTGGATGCGAGAAGCACAACCATTGATGTAATCCGCAATATCATCTATACTCGTGGCCAAGGCATGAATATCTTCTCTATCGAAAGGCGTGATGAAATTGTCCGCTAATTCCAAAAAGATTTTGTGTGTCATCTCATCACCTTTGTGCTCATATTCACGGATATCACGAATAATGGCCGTCAATTCGTTTTTGTCAGTTGTCAAAAACAATTGATTGAATTTCTTAGCTTGATCCACCAAATTAGCAGTGTCTTCGGCAAAAAGGTCAAAGAATAAACCGTTCTTTGGAACCATAAAAGAGAACAATGAACTTAATTTCATTTTGATTAATTTTTGGCAAACTAACACTTCATATGTTACGTCAATGTTAAGACAAGATTGTTTTATTAGCAGTACGTTTAACTCAATTGCCTTTACAAGAACTAACCCTGGGCCAATCTGCGCGGGGTTTTGCATTTACAACGTTCATTAGCGCAACATTTCTTGCTTAACGTTTTCGTAACATATCAATAATTCTGAATTGACATACATACTACTTTACACTCATTAGTTTTGCCAGCATCAAAATAATGTTATGTCAAAATTAAAATCTATTTTCATTGTTGCGGCTCTTTTTGTTCTCGCACAAACCATTGAGGGCCAATCTGTGAACAATAGCTCTTCCCCAAAACCTGAAGAAAAGAAATGGTACGATAAGATGCGCTTTTCTGGTTATGCGCAATTTAGATACAATAGATTATTAGAAAGTAATCCAGATCTTAAATGTGATCAATGTGACAAATCTTGGGGTGATAACAACTCATTCGCCTTCCGGAGAGCACGTCTTGTGTATCAGGGGCAAGTGCATCCCCGTGTATTTGCATACATACAATTTGACTATGCTGGCTCCATCAAAAGCAAAACGGATAAAACCGAAAATATTCACTACTTGCAAGTTCGTGACGCCTATTTTGATTTGGGTTTAGATGACAAAAACGAATTTCGCCTAAGATTGGGGCAATCAAAAGTGCCTTATGGATTTGAGAATATGCAAAGTTCGAGCAACCGACTTCCTTTTGATAGAAGCGATGCTCTGAACAGCGCCGTTCCAAATGAACGCGATTTTGGAGCCTTTTTTATGTGGGCACCAGAAAAAATTAGAAAATTACAAAGAGATACCCTGGCCGCAAATGGGAACAAGGGAATGGGAGATTATGGTGTATTTACCATTGGAGTGTACAATGGTCAAACAGCCAATAAGCCTGAACTGAATAATCAATTACATGCCGTTGCCAAGCTTTCCTATCCTTTTAGAATTGCCAATCAAATTATTGAACCAGGAGTAATGGCCTACTCCGGAAGATTTGTTCTTTCACCTGATAATATTTCATCTGGTGTTGGAATTACAGATGACAATGAATATGACGATCAACGCCTTGCCTTTGGTATGATGATCCAACCACGTCCATTGGGAATTCTGGCTGAATACACCATAGGTAAAGGTCCCGAATACAACTCCGCCTTGGATAGCATCATGACTCAAAACCTCAAAGGTGAATTTGTAACCATCAGCTACAGACAAGTCATCAAGAACCAAGTTTTTCAACCCTATTTTCGAATTCAAAATTATGATGGTGGCAAAAAAATGGAAAAAGATGCGAGAAGCTATCAAGTCAATGAGTGGGAAGCGGGAATTGAATGGATACCCGTTAAGAATTTTGAATTGACCGCTGCATTCTTACAATCACATCGTCGTTATGCAGACCGCAGCACACCCGACTACAATGAAAAGGGACATTTGCTGCGTATTCAATGCCAAATCAGTTACTAGCAATAATTTAATTGTTAATTCTGTATTAAGTGTTTTCTTTTGAAAATCAGGTTTACAATATATTTTTAAAATTAATGTAACATTCTATTCACCCACATCTAGTGTATTTGTGGGTGATGAATGTTAATGAAGTAGACGGAAATTCCATTGCACAATTGGCCAACTTATCTAAGTCGATAGGGCATCCTACTCGTCTTCAGATTCTGAAAGCTTTGGCAGACAGCGGAGGTACAATAGAGGGTGAGATTGTTTCCATTCCCAATACTGCGCCCACAACAGTCATCCAGCACCTCAGAGAACTAAAGAGAGTTGGACTTATAAAAGGTAGGATTTTTGGAGCGCAATGCAAATACAGCCTCAATGACGAGGTACTTGATTTGTTTAAAAAACTATGGTCAGAAATCTTTCAACCATTACAATCGAAAGATTAAGCGCTTAACAAAGCCTTAAAATTGCCATCACAATCATTTTTTATTGAACGTGGAGTTTTGCTCCATGAAAAAAATCGCCCACTTGCTGACTTTGTTGGTCTTGTTTTCTTTTCCAATTTTCCGTTTGGATGCGCAAGACTCGATGAAAAAAACGGCCATCATTACTGGTAAAGTTTTGGATCAAAAAACGGGAGAGCCTATTATTGGCGCAATTGTAAATGCTGCTGGCACTTCTTTTGGAACTGCCACTGACATCACTGGCCAATACCGATTAGAAATTACGCCAGGCACTTACACCTTAGAATGCAGAATCATGTCTTATAAGACGATTCAGATGCCCAATGTTGTTGTTGGAACAGTTGATCTAGAAATCAATTTGGCGATGGAAGATGCCAGTTTTGAGGGATCCACACTTCAAATCACCGATTACAAAAAAACCAATACTGAGGCAGCTGTGCTCATGGAAATGCGTGATGCCAAATTGGTGGTGAGTGGAATGAGTAGCGCTCAAATCGCTAAGGGACAAGACCGTGATGCCTCACAAGTGGCTCGCCGTATTCCAGGTGTAACAATTGTGGACAATCGTTTTGTAATGATCAGAGGGTTAGCGTCAAGGTACAATACCACAATGATCAATGGAATCATCGCTCCATCCTTAGAATCCGACATTCGCGCTTTTAGCTTTGATATCATTCCAAGCATGGCCATGGAAAAATTCCTTATTTACAAATCCGCCAGTGCTGAGATACCTGGTGAATTTGCAGGAGGTGTTATCAACGTTGTTACCAAAAACATTCCGGATGAGAAGACTGCCATTGACTTTTCCTATAGTCAAGGTTTCAGAACCGGAATTACTGGAGAAACATTTTACCGAGCACAAGAATCGAAGTCAGATTGGTTGGGCATGGGAAGCCGCAACAGAGCTTTGCCAGGTTCATTTCCAACCAATGTTCGAGATATACAATCCACCAACGAAAGGGTAATTTTTGCTCAAAAATTGAATAATAATTGGAAATTAGATTCCATTCAAACACCCATGGATCAAAGAATGAGTTTTACCATTGGTAAGAGATGGAAGCGTCAAGACCTCATCATCGGTAACTATACTGCGATTAACTATTCACGTGCGTATGTTCTGCAAAATAGTGAGCGCATGGACTACAATGAGTTCGATGTCGCCAATCAATTGAGTGATACTGTCTTTCGATACAACGACAACATCTATCAATTGACCTCTCAATTGGGTTTTTTACACAACTGGGGATTGAAATGGAAAAGTGGAAACTTTGATTTCAAAAATTTCATCAACCAAAACGGAATGCAATCCAATACCCTCCGAAATGGAATCAATATAGAGGAAGGAAACTACAGGAAAGAATACTCGATGCGCTACACTCAGCGTATGGTGCTATCCAGTCAGATTGCCCTTCAGCAAGAGGTTTTCAATAAAAGAGGAACCATTCAATTGGCTGCTGGCTTCGGAACCACACAACGTGAGGATCCAGATTGGAAAAGAATTCGCTATACCAAACCTACCGACGGATCTGACCCGAACTACGCGGCATATGTACCTTTTAGCGCTCAACCATTCTTCTTGGGAAGACTATTCATGGATTTGAATGAATACGTGAGAACATACAGTGGGCAATACACTGCCAAACTATGGCAAGTAAAGAGTGAAGATAAAAAAGAAGAAAAATGGATCACCGCAAAAGGAGGGTTTTATTTGGAGAATAAATCCAGAAATTTCTCTTCTCGAAATTTAGGATACTCCCCCGCCAGTATTTTTGGCTTTGATTACAACTTGGCTTACCTACCCTATGACCAAATTCTTTCCAATGAAAATATCAATGGTCAAAATGGATTTGTCATTGATGAGGATACCAGAGGAGCCGACAGGTATGAAGCCTCTAACACTTTGGCAGCGCAATTCTTTGAAGTAAATCTTCCTCTAAACAAATGGAACGTAACAGCAGGCATCAGAAATGAAAACAATATTCAGAAACTAAGTAGCGCCGACATTACTGGAATACCAGTGAGCGCTCAGCTTGATTCTACTATGCTATTACCCTCATTGAATATTGCCTACAATTACAACAAAAAAACATTAATCCGACTGGCCTATGGCAAAACAGTCAACAGACCAGAGTTCCGCGAATTGGCCCCATTCTCTTTTTATGATTTCGAAAACAACTTTATCATTTCAGGAAATCCAAACTTGACCTTTGCAACAGTACAAAATTTAGACTTGCGTTGGGAACGCTATCCAAAGGCCAATGAGGTAATCAGCGCTGCATTGTTCTACAAACAATTTACCAATCCCATTGAGCAGTACTTTGTTCCAGGTGTAGGCTCAGGCGGTACCAGAAGCTTCATGCCCGGCAATGCTTTGTCTGCAACAAGCTATGGAGCTGAATTGGACATTAGAAAATCATTGAGCAACATTTCTAAAAACAACATCGTGAAAAATATGACAGTTGTTGCCAATGCCTCATATATCCTATCGAATATTTCGTTATCAGCCGCGAGTATTGAAACAGGACTGAACGCCAATCGTCCGATGGTAGGTCAATCGCCTTATATCGCAAACGTTGGACTATATTATGAAAACGATACAACGGGTTGGCAGTTCTCCGCCATGTACAATATTATCGGTCCACGTATAGCAATTGTAGGAATACCCGGTGTTCCTGAAGTATACGAGATGCCAAGGAATGTGATTGACATCTCTATTACCAAAAATTTCCAAAACGGTTTTGGCCTTCGTTTAGGGATTCAGGACGCATTGAATCAAGAGAGTTTATTCTTGCAAGATGCCAATCAAGATGGCATTTTGAATCGAGACAATGATCAAGTGATGCAGCGTTTCAAAAGAGGATCTTACATCACCTTTGGAATACAATATAAGCTTCGCGAAAAATAGCCTTAACACAGGCTTGATATACTAGCTCATTATTAGTGCTTTTGATAATACATCAATAATGAAGCACTAATAATGGGCTAACTTCTTTCAGAGTGATTTGCAAAAAAATCAAAGACATGAAAAGAATTGTATTCTTCGTGGTCGCAGCCTTATTGAGCGGCCTGGCGCAAAGCCAAATCATTGTAAGTGGTAGCCTTGATATCAATGGAAAAACCACTTGGACCAACAACAATATTTATATCCTTCAAGGTTTTGTTCGAGTAACAGCGAACGACACTTTGTTGATTCAACCAGGGACCATTATCAAAGGTGACTTTGTATCAAAAGGTTCATTGATCGTTGAACGTGATGGTTATTTGATTGCACAAGGAACCGAGATGCAACCCATTGTTTTCACCTCACAAAAACCTGCTGGCCAACGCTCTTATGGTGATTGGGGAGGATTGATTCTTTGTGGTAGAGCTGCCGTTAATCAACCTGCCAATGTTGCCAACGGAACTGCACAAGGAGAGGCGATGGTAGAAGGCGGTGTAGGATCCATTTATGGTGGAGGATCAAATCCTGACAATAATGATGATTCGGGAATCATTGAATACGTGCGCATTGAGTTTGGTGGAATTCCTTTTCAGCCCAACAGTGAAATCAATGGAATCACCATGTGTGCTGTAGGAGCAGGAACTACGATCAATCACGTACAAGTGTCTTACTGCGGAGATGACGCCTTTGAGTGGTTTGGTGGAAATGTCAATGCGCATCACTTGGTGTCCTACCGCAACTGGGATGATGATTTTGACACTGACTTTGGATACCAAGGATCTGTTCAATATGGTTTGGTTGTTAGAGATCCTGCAGTTGCGGACCAAAGTGGGTCCAATGGGTTTGAAGCAGACAATGATGCTACTGGTTCTGCCAACGGGCCAGTTTCACAACCCAAATTCTCAAATTTCACCGTAGTTGGGCCGATGGCTTTTAATGCAACTTTTAATTCTAACTATAAAAGAGCATTGCACTTGAGAAGAAACACGCAATGCAGCGCCTTTAATTCTGTATTCCTTGGTTATCCTGTAGGCTTGATGATTGAATCCAATTCAACCCAGGGCAATGCCATCAATGGATTATTAAAATTCAAAAACAATGTGATTGCACAATGCAATGACTCTCTTTTGGCCAATACCACTTCTGGTTTGAATGCCTCTACCAACAATGTGAACGGCGCATTCAATATCACACAATTCTTTAATAGCAATAATAATCAGTTGTTTCCTTTGACCACAGATTTAATGTTCAGCAATGTTGACCTCAACGCTCCAAATTTCTCTTTAACAACCAACTCTCCTTTGCAGCAAGGTGCTGATTTTTCTGATGCCTATTTGAATAACGGAAACTTTGAAACCGTTAGCTACCGTGGTGCGTTTGGAACTGAGAATTGGGCTTCATGTTGGACAGAGTTTGACCCACAAAACCAAGCTTACAATGCTACTTTGGACAACAGCTTTACAGCAGAAATCATTGCTGATGGAGAAACTGCATTTTGCGAAGGAAGTAACGTGGTTTTGATGGGTGCGGCATCCATTGACAATGTAACTTTCCATTGGAACAATGGCGCGGTATCCTCTTCTCAGACCATTTCTGAAAACAATATGATTGAAATGACAGCCATGAGTGCCGATGGATGCGGTGTTCAAGCACAGGCCGTTGAAGTGATTGTATACCCCACTCCTGAAGTTGCGATTCAAGCAACCGGTAATACTTCACTTTGTACAGGTAGCTCCGTAGAAATTATCTCTACTCAATCTGAAGGAAATGTATGGAGCAACGATGAAACTACCGGAAGCATTATTGTAACCGAATCAGGGGTGTATAGTACAACATATACGGATTTAAATGGTTGCTCAGCGGTATCCAATGAAATCAATGTGAATGTTTCTGATGCTCCAGCACCAACAGTATCCGCTTCTGGTAACACAGCTATTTGCTCAGGGGAAAGTGTTGACTTAACCGCCAGCAGTTCTGAAACCTATACTTGGTATTTGAATGGGGAAGTGATTGCCGATGCCAACATGGCCAATTTAGTAGCCACAGAAAGCGGATCCTACACTGTTGAAGTTACCAACACGGATGCATGTAATGGAACGGGCATGTCTTCACCCATTTTTATCACTGTTACAGAAACACCCACTGCAGACTTTACTGCGATTATCAATAACTTGGGTGTACAATTCTTGAATAATTCTACTGCAGCCAACAGCTACAATTGGAATTTTGGAGATGGCAACGTATCTTCTGAAAACAACCCCTCACATACATACGGAGCAGATGGTTCATACACTGTGACACTTGAAGCTACCAATGGCAATTGTTCTGATGTGCATACCTTTGAAGTATTGGTTACAGGAATTGAGGAATGGATGAATAACAACATTTCAATTTATCCCAACCCTGCCCATGATATCATCAATGTAATATGTCCCAAAGCATCATCATTGCAATTGTTGAGTATCACTGGTCAAGTGATCGCGCAAATCAACAACAGCAACACCAATGAGAAAATCAATGTTGATGCAATTTCAAATGGTGTTTACTTTATTCGAGTTGTAAGCAATAACAATGTGACAGTATTAAAATTCAACAAGAATTAATATTCAATCATTCCAATAAAAAAAGGGGACTTTTTAGTCCCCTTTTTTCTGTCGCAAAATTTATTTCTCTCGCGGCATATCTTCAATATTCAAAATCATAAAACCATCGATGGCGTTATTAAATAAAGGATCACGATTGAAGGCCAAAATCTTTGCATTTTGTGCCAAATATTTTTTGTACAAAACAGGCATGGACAATCCCATTGGTTCTATTTGACCAATCAACTTATCCAACTGTTTTATTTCCTTTTTAACGGTTAACAATAACGCCTCTCTATCAATCCGGTCTTTCATTACCACCTTGTGTCTGGGCCTAACCCATTTGGACAATTCCTTATCACTGTGTTCTTGAAGCAAGAACTGAATCATCAACTCCTTGGACAACCGGTTGTAGTGGTCACTCATACTTACAGGTCCTATGATGTACTTGACTTCTGAAAAATGATCCATAAAAATGGTTATACCTTGCCACAATAGAAATAAAGGCCAACGCTGCTTTTGATATTTTGACACAATAAAAGACCTACCTAATTCAATACTTCTTTTGAGATAGGGCTTGAATTCCCGTTTCATTTTAAAGAGTGAATGGGTATAAAAACCCTTTCTGCCATATAAATCAATAATCTCAGAACCCAAACCAATGCGATATGCACCCACCAACTCTTGATTTTCTTTGTGCCAAAGAATCAAGTGATAATAATAGAAATCGTATTCATCTAGATCCAATGATTTACCTGTACCCTCACCGACTTCTCTGAAGGTTATTTCTCGTAAGCGCCCAATTTCATGCAGCAAATTGGGTATGCGGTGAGCCTTCACTGCATAGCAGGTAAAGCCAGATTGTTCTAGAATCATGGCGTCCTCTATTTCCATGATCTCCTTTCTTATATCCTGGTTAAAGGCGGGATAACCCACCGATTCTTGTGCATTTTGTTTTTTAAACCACAATCGGGGAGCAAAGAATCTTCGACGCACCTCAAATTGATAACTCAAAGCATAGACGCGTGATCTGAAAAATCGGTTGAGTTGTGCCACATCTTCTATTACACTCCAGTCCTTATGAGGTATGGGGTGACCTATTTCTACTACCAACTCTTTGTTGCGCTTTCTTAAAAATTCAGATGGCAGCGCTATGGTGCGCAATTGAGGATGAATTTTCCCCAGAAGATGAAAGAGATAGGAATTGTCCCCATAAAAATAAACGGGCAATACTGTAGCCGTTGTCTTTTGAATCAACTTCATCACTGAATCTGCCCAGCGCTTATCCACAGGATGCTTTAGCTTACCTTTGGGTAAAGTACTCACTTCACCGGCCGGAAAGACAATCAAACAACCACCCGATTGAACATGTTCCAAAGATGCTCTAAGACCAGCCCTACTGTTCCTATTGGCCTGATTCTCGAATGGGTTAACCGCGAAAAAAAATTCACTTATCGGTTTAACTTCGGATAAAATAAAATTGGCCATTACCTTGATATCACTTCTTACTTGAAGCATCATTTTCAAGGCCATCAGACCATCCATTGCACCAAAAGGGTGATTGCAAACCACCACCAAAGGACCCTCTTTTGGAATGGCATTCAATTGGTCCTTTTTCCACTGGGGCTTAATGCTTAACTGTTCAAAAAGACCATCAACAAAAGCTTCTCCTTTCTTATCACTAACTTGAGCGTATAACTCATTGATGGCATTGAGACGTGTAACCTGTTGAACAACTTCCAACAATGGATTTCGCTCATGCGTCTTCAATACTTTGGCCAAAGTCGACTTGGGAATCAACTCATCTTTCATGCTATGCAGATATCAATTTAAAATCTTTTATTCCCTTGGATTCTAAAACCTCAAGCACTATTCCATCGGCCAAACCGAATTTAGGCGCCAACAACTCCTCTATTTCAACTTCATCCGCAATTTGAGTATAGATATTTAGTGCGGGTACAATGACATCAGCTCTGTCTTCGCGCAATTTGTACTTGCGCATTCGTTGCTCTTTGGAACAACGACTCAGTTGCTTTTTTAAATTATTCAACTCCTCCAAAGAGACAAACTCACGTGATTTTTTCTCTAATATTTTAATGGCACTATTAATATTGCCACCTGTAGCAATGGCATGGTACTTCATTTTGGGATTAATGTGCTGTGACAACCATTCAAAAACAGCCTTTGGAAGTTTCTTTTGGTCATTGAGTAGCATCCTTACTGTACCCACTTCAAAAGACTGCGAAGCCTTCTTTAGTCCTCTCTCAATCAACGTCAATTCTGTGCTTCCGCCACCTACATCAATAAAAAGATAATGATGTTCCTTCGGCAATTGATAATGACTAAAATTACCGAAAATCATTTCCGCTTCTTCACTTCCTGATAATATTTTGATTTCGATTCCCGAAATTTTTTTGACTTGTTTTACAACGGAGTCACGATTCTCTGCGCTTCTAAGAGCGCTTGTGGCGCAGGCTCTGACCTCCTCAATGGCCAGGGCTTCAATAATAGAGGCAAATCCCTTGATGGTCAAAGCCAATTGATTAGCGCGCTCAACAGACACCTTACCAAAAGTAAAAACATCGCCTCCCAATCGGATAGGCACCCTGGTGTGCAGTAATTTCTCCATCAGAACTCCGTCTTCATTTTGATGAACTTGAGCGACAAATAATCTAACGGCGTTAGATCCTATATCAATGGCGGCAATCCTCATGTATGTGATTCTGAATTTTCAAGTAATCGTTGATAGTATTTCTCCTGCGTATCTATTGACTTTGACTGAATAACACTGCAAACCAACTGATTGATTCTTTCCAACTCCAAACACCTGGCTTTAGCCATTGAATCAAATTGAATGTCCAACCAAGATTTCAATTCAGCGCGCAATTCGGAATCAAGAATGGGTGCCAACACTTCTATCCTGTAATCCAAATTTCTCACCATCATATCCGCACTGCCAATAAAAATTCGTTCTCTCTTTCCGACTCCAAAAACAAAAATACGGCTGTGCTCCAGGTATCTACCCAATATGCTGCGCATACTTATGTTCTTCTTTTGATTCTCTGATGTGGGCTGTAAAAGGCAAACTCCTCTGATCACCAACTTCACTTCTACTCCACTTTCCGCTGCCTCCAGTAATTTCTTGATAACGCCATCATCCACCAGATTATTGACCTTTATCACCACTAGTGCTTTTTTCCCTTTCTTAGCCTCTTTGATCTCATCCGCAATCCAATCCATGAGCTTTCTTCGGGTATTAAAAGGAGAAACCACAAGGTGTCTAAATTGAGGACGGTGGAAATTGGCTTCAAAGAAATGAAACAAACTGCGCACCTCTCTTCCCAAATCTACATTGGTCGTCAAAAGGGAGGTGTCTGAATAAATGCGTGCTGTTTTCTCATGGAAATTTCCCGTACCGATGTGTGTAATTCGTACTGTTCTCCCATTGATTTTTCTGCTAATCTGAAAAACTTTACAATGCACCTTTAATCCGGGAATACCGGGAATGACTTTTACCCCTGCGGCTTGCAACATTTTGGTAATTTGCAAATTGTGTTCCTCATCGAAACGAGCCTGGACCTCCACCAAGGCCACCACCTTTTTTCCATTCTTGGCGGCATTCACAAGGGCATGTAGAATGTGTGAATCGTGGGCAATGCGGTACATAGAAATGCGAATGGTCCTTACCTGTGGGTCAATTGCTGCTGCCCGGAGTAAATCCAAAATATGGGAAAATCTTTGATAGGGGAAATGCAACAACACATCCTTCTTGTTGAAAGTATCAAGGATATTACCTGCTTTTTTGAAAGCAGGATGCGATATACTCCTTCTTTTTGGATAAACCCAAGTTGGATTTCCAAAGTCCGGAAAATTCAATAAATCTTTTTTATTGTGGTATCTGCCTCCGGGAATAATATTCTGTGGATTTTTAATCTTTGTTTTGGTCAGAAGCAAATGCAATAAGTCTTCTGGGATTTCATGATCGAAATTAATCCTCACATAATCTCCCTTGCTGCGCTGCTGAATGCTCTTGGAAATTTTATCGTAAACACTCTTCGAAAAATCATTTTCAATTTCATACTCGGCATCACGCACGACTTTGATATCAAAAGCTTTTACGCTGGCAATGGAATAAATGGAAAAAATCTTCTTTAAGTTATAACGGATAACATCCTCTAAAAACATGACATGCTTTTCATCATTTTCAGTAGGCAAAACAACCCACCTTCCAATGGTATCTGGAACTTCAATAAGGGCATGAACCTTTCTTGTCTTGTCTTTTAATACTACCTCAACCACCAAATAAAGTGCGTTGTCTTTTAAGGGTGGAAGTGGCATGCTGGGCGCCATCAAAATGGGGATAATGTGATGACGAATTTCATCATCAAAATAATGATCTACATAATTCTTTTGGGCTGGACTTAATTGTCTTTCATTCTTGAAGTGCACACCTACTTTGGCCAATGCCCGCTTTGTACTTTCAAAAATTCGATCAAACTCCCATTGCAATTCAATCACTCGATCATGAATGATGTCCAGCGGATTGCCTTTCTTGCCTTTAAGCGCTTTCAATTCTCTGTTCAGAGAAGCAATTCGAACCTTAAAAAACTCATCCAAATTACTAGAAAAAATTCCCAAAAAATGTACACGTGAGACCAGCGGATTCTTGACATCAGAGGCTTCAAACAATACCCTTTCATTAAATTGAAGCCAAGAAAGCTCTCTTTGAACACTAATTACCCTTTTCTCCATAGCGTTCAAAGATGATTTCATCATTTTGATTTTATGTTAACGGAATGCTATCATTTTCCAGTGGCACCGGATTTTATCCAATTCCAACTGCTACCCGACTTTTTGACGGTATATGATCCATTGGCCCAATTTTGAACATCAATCCTGATTGAACCCTGGATCAATTTATTCCAAATCAACTTTCCTTGTGCATCAAAAATCCAAACTTCACCATCGCCCTTGATGTTTAAAAAATCAGATGATGGATTGGGATAAATAAAATCAGAGAATCCCAATTCTTCAATCTGTTGAACCCATTCACCTTCACAAGTACAATCGAGTTGAACCATATCATTGACCGTTAACGAATCACCATCATCACATGGTGAGAGCGGAAGAATACAACTGCCATCATCCGTGTTGGCCAAAGCATTAAAATTGCACGCTGAAGAATCCACGCATCCAAGAGACTCCACCCACGGATTCATTTCCCAATCAATGCTTTCATTGAAATAGCTTGTATCACTGAAATTACCCATTAAATCCACTGCCATCGTTGTTGAGATGATTAGATCCAATTGATTTTGATTGTTGTCATTGATAACAAAAGCCCATTCAAATGTCTCAGCGTCCAACCATTGCTGAGAAAGCATAGAAACATCCATTGGTGCGGGAATCGTTAACAATGGAAAACTAGTATCTGACATGGGTTCATCAAATTGAACTTGCACCAACCAAGTTCCTCCAACCAAACTCTCATCGAGCATTCCATCACTCACTCCCCAATTGATAACACTAGGGGATTGGGTATCAATAAAAGTATTGGTTAAGAGCGTGTCAAAAATGATCATTTCATTTCCTGCCAAATCTCTCCAACCACCCAACTGAATGGTTGGGGAAGAAAATTCCTCATTTACATCTGGCAAATGATAAGAAAGAAGAATGCTATTGCTTTCAATGTTCAATGAGGTTAATTCTGCACTTTGAAGGGTAAGACTGTTAGAAATCAATTGAGCATCGACAAGTGTAACGGGTTCATTGAAATTGGCATTCACCAAAAATTGATTTTGTTGAATGGTGGCTTCATTGATCATTTCCAAATTCGTATTCAATTCCATTACAAAAGGATTCTCTGTATCAATTGTAAAAATATCATTTCCGTATTTGATGCGTTGTAAAGTCCCATTGATATTGGCAGCGCCCATAATTTTAACATCAATATTATTGATCACATGGTTGTTATCCTGGACAACAAAACGCCAACGATAGGTAGAGTCATTTATCCAATTGACATCCACATAAGTAAGGTCCGAAGACAAATCACCATTGACAAAATCCAAATTGGGTCCCCAATTGGTGGACATGGGTTGATCAAAGTGAGCGATAACATCGAGTGTATCTTGACAAACCGCATCGTTCACAAAAGTTGGACACTCCAAAAAGACAATTTTCGGTAAAGTATCCAACCACAGGCCATCCGCTTTTGCCACTGCATCAGCAGCAACAGCAGATCCGATGACTCTACCTGCAATATCATCCATTGGGGGGTGAATTCCTCCCCAAATGCGGGACAAACTACATTGATCACTGGCATCTTGATAGGTGGCCCATTGCAATTGAACATTCATGGAGGGACCCTCTTCAAAAACCAAATACTGATTCATGGGAGCCTCAAAAGTTCCCATCCCTCCAGGAAAATAAGGGGTACCTGTGATTGCAGTCATGACATCGGCAGCCGCACGAGAATAAGTGGAATGACCCGAGACATATCCAGCAAATGGAGGCGTTACAAAAGTGGGTCGTTGATAAGGATACCATTTTTCTCCTAAAATCCAACCCACTCCTGCCATGTCTGTGTCTGGATTGTCAATCAATTCAGGACCATTCCAAGAATACAACTTGACCTTATTGACGTTTTCATTGTCAGCTCCTGCAAGGGGGTCACCCGGTTGGACCAATTCTGAGAAACCGGGAATCAATGGAAAACCATCAGGATGATAATGAGGTTGACTGGGATCAGATGATTGCCCTTTTTCGGCCATATATCTTATGGCACTAATGGGGCGCACCCCATCATAAAATCCTTTGATACCCCAAGCAGAAATGGCTGCATCATGGACGGCACCACCCAATGTCAAATATGCCCTAACACAGAATTCCGTTTCATCTACTGACTCATTTCCTTCCCACAAAAAAGTGCCTTGCATCTCGGTAATCACATAATTTAAAATCTTGAACCAATGACCTGGTGGCGTCTCTGAATTGGGCCCATCCGCCCAAAATTCAGCTAAAATCCTCGTGTAATCCCCCCGATACACCCATTGCTCCGCATAGGGCTGATTGGTGATGGGGTTTATGTTGTGACCAATGCCATTATCCCCCCCATTTTCAAAATCATAAAAATTCATTTGATCTTCAAAAGAGGTGGGTAATGTTGCATTACCCACGCTCTTGGGAGAAATATCGATTATCTCTTCATCATTTGGATCTAAATGAGAACCCCAAGCTGCCACCAAAGCAAAATTCCATTTGTACAGGTCATTGATGCCCTCCCCAGTCTCTCCCAACAAAGGGAAAGGACCTGGATCGTGATAAACCTTCCAATCGTATCCATCCCGCTGTTGAATTGTTAAATCATCATTATCCATAGCAAAGGGCTTCACATTGCCCCACTCCGGACCCATAAATGGCGGAGCTCCAGAAAGCAAATTGCCATTTTGATCAATAAATACACTCAAACTTAACGGCTGCCAGCGATTGGCATCAATAATACCATTTGTTCCTGGCAAAGTTGGAAACAAAGCGGGGTTCAATGGGGTGTAGTATTGATTGGCATAATTCATCAACTGATTGGATCCATCGCCATTTCCGTAAGAGATTATTCTTGCAGCAATATAATTCCCCAAAGCGGCAGGATTACCTGTAGAATAATCCACAGATGAGAAATTGATGTCGTACCCCAGCTCACCCATTAAAGTTGTCACATAAGGCAATGTTACCGTTCCCCAACCTGGAGAATTGATGTAGCGATTTCGAATGATTCTGTACGCTGCATAACTCATGGCCATATTTTGAGCAGCTAACCTATCGTCGGGTTGCAGAATTCCGGAATAAGGGCAGGTGAATCCATTGTAGGTCTTGCCCAAAAACAAAGTTGCTGCCTCATCATCATAGGCGGCCCATGCATCATACATGGCCATGGAAAAATGCTGCAGATTTCTTGCAGTCATTGGAGGACGAGCAAAGTCATTTCGAATGGCGGTTAACATGGCCTCAGTCCACTGAAAGGGAACACTGTTTTGAGCTTGGGTATCTTCAATGTTACACCACAAAATAAAAAGAAGCACAAGAAACTTGGTGGGGTTTTTCATAGTGACTAAATTACAGAAAATCACAACAATTTGAGGAAAACATTCATCATAAAAAAAGCGCCTTGCGGCGCCTTTGATATTTGATTATTTAACCTTGAAAGTCTTTTTGAAAAGACCCACTAGATTGTCTTTTTCCCAAGGGAAAAGTTCAACCTTCATGGTTTTTACTTTACCACTTCCATCTTTAAATGTCTTTGATTTAATCTCACACTTTCTTCCCATGTGGCCATATGCGGCAGTCTCTCTGTAAATGGGTGTGCGCAATTTGAATCTTTGCTCAATTTGATATGGGCGTAGGCTGCATTCTTTCATTTTTAAAATAGCCGCGGCTAATTCACCATCCGACATTTTTACTTTTGAGGTACCATACGTATTGACATAAAGTCCTACTGGATCTGCTACACCAATGGCATAAGCCACTTGAACCAAGGCCTCATCACAAACGCCGGCGGATACCAAGTTGCGCGCAATGTGTCTTGTGGCATAAGCTGCACTCCTGTCTACCTTGCTTGGATCTTTCCCTGAAAAAGCTCCACCACCATGGGCGCCTTTACCTCCATAGGTATCTACAATAATCTTTCTTCCCGTTAAGCCTGTATCTCCGTGAGGTCCACCGATAACGAACTTACCGGTTGGGTTAACATGCAAAGCATAATTTGACTTAAACAATTTCTGAACGCGCGTAGGACATTGCTTCATGACACGAGGAATGAGAATGTCTTGAACATCTTTCTTGATTTTGTCCAACATCTTTTTATCGTTCTTGTCAAAATCATCATGTTGTGTAGAAATAACGATAGCTGTAATACCCAAAGCTTTGTGATCATCTGAATACTCAATGGTCACTTGACTTTTGGCATCTGGACGAAGGTATTTCATTAATTTTCCCTCTTTGCGAATAGCCGCTAACTCTCTCAGTAACATGTGTGCCAATTCCAAAGGCAGAGGCATAAAATTATCGGTTTCGTTGGAAGCGTATCCAAACATCATCCCTTGGTCACCCGCACCTTGGTCTTCCTTTTTCTTGCGCTCAACACCCTGATTGATGTCTGGTGATTGCTCATGTATGGCGGATAAAATTCCACAAGAATTGGCTTCAAACATGTACTCACTTTTGGTGTAGCCAATTTCTTTGATAACATCACGGGTGATGTTCTGCACATCCAAATACGTATTGGATTTTACTTCTCCTGCAAGCACCACTTGACCTGTTGTAACTAACGTTTCGCAGGCAACTTTGGAGTCAGCATCAAAAGCCAAGAAATGATCGATAAGTGCATCTGAAATTTGATCAGCAACTTTATCTGGGTGTCCCTCTGATACGGACTCTGAAGTAAAGAAATATGACATTTTCTATGAATTAATGATTACAAATATAATTAAGGTTTCAAAGCAACGGTTTCAGGTACTAAAATATTCACTGCCTGTCTCAACAAATCAATATTCAGCGGTGTAAATCCAATAAACTCTCCATCACAATCGATGGGATAACCAGGGGTCTGAATGGATACTCGCTCTCCCTTGAGATAAGTAACCGAGCGGTGATTCATTCTTTTGCCTCTCCTTAATGATGGCAACTGCTTGAGGTAATCCATTAACGAGATATCCTCCACCACTACCAAATTCAATTGACCATCATTGATCTGTGCTTCTGGGTCGATGCACAATCCACTTCCAAACCAAGAGGCGTTGCAAGCGGCCAACATAAAAATTCGTTTGGTGATTGCAGGAGATTGATCAATACTGACCTCGACATTGATTGATTTAAAAGACAAAAAGCTTTTGACAATATTCTTTTGGTAGGTCAAAAATGATCCCAACCATCTGCTGTCCTGTGAAATGCGTTGCACCACTTCTCCACCTATTCCAATGTCTGAAACATTGATACCGAAACGCAAACCGGTAGGTGTTTCCAACCTCATCACATCACATGGAACCACGCTTAAATTGTTCAAAGCTGCTTGAACTTCTTCCCAACATCCTGACAAGCCCAAGGACTTTACAAAATCATTTCCTGTACCCAATGATAGCATTCCCAGGGGAACAGAAGAGTTGGATTGTACAATTCCATTGACGCATTCATTCAAAGTACCATCTCCCCCGCAAGCAACCACCGCATCATATCTTTCCTTTTTCAAACCATCCACAACCAAAGTGATGGCATGACCTACTCTTTGGGTGTACACTTTTGCACCTTTCCATTCTTGTTGTTCACGTATATACTTCCAAATGCGAAGCCACTGGGTATTCCGTTCCAATCTACCATGAACAACAAAAAGTACTTTTTTCATCGAACGATGATCTCATCAATGAATAGCCAACTGGGCTCTCCTGGAGCATCATGCCAATCCGGACATTTCCCAATGGAGCGTGCTTGAACTTTTACGTATCGACCCATAAAAAAACCATATGCAGTATAATCTTCTGCCAATACTTTAGAACTTACTGCAAACTCCCCAGGTTCACTCGGATGGGTTCGCTTTCCAACGGAATCAGTATTGAGCAATTTCCAATTGTTACCATCAATGGAGATAAAATAAGAAACATCCTCAGGTCTAAAAATCCAAGCATTGGCGTAATGAAACCATCGCGTGCTGACTTCTGTGATGCTCTCGATTTTACCCAAATCAATCACCATCTCCATGTCTTTACCTTGAACTGCTTGCCAATTACCATCTCTAAAGTTAGCACCACCCAAGCAACCATCGACCAATCCTTTTAATCCACCTCCCAAATAGGCATTGCTCGGAGTATAATTCAACAGGATATCTTTACCCAATGCAAGGTGGTTGGCAAAGATTCTGGTCATCCAATTGACCTGATTGCTTCCTCCCAATTTCATTCCTACTTGCAGATTAATCTTGCTATTTCTTCGAATGGCAATGGGTCCATTGACATCCACTATATCTTGAACCTCCTCTACAGATTGCGAATCAAAATGGGTTGTTGTATAAAACAAATTCATGTCGGGATTCTCCTTCTGAATTTGAACCCACAAGTTCTCATTTTCAATAACAGTTTGAAATTGAACGGGTGTAGTCATGAAGCCATATTTCACTTTCCGCTTATCGAGAAGTGAGAATGACCTCTTTAAACGAGCTTCAAATTCAGGGTAATCTCTTTGCACAGGGTAGGACCAAAGAACTTCAGACAATGCAATGAGACGAGGAAAAATCTTACCTGTTACTTCATTTTCAGGGGCGCGTTCCGTCCACATATTTCCCTCTGCTCCTAAAACAAAATGGTGTTTGTCCTGAGTCAATTCACTCGGAATTGGATCAAATTGATAAACCTTCTTGGTGTCAATTCCATCCAAACCGTAATCCAAATAGCAATGGCTCGTGGGGGACATGACTACGGCATGGTTGTGTTGCGCAGCTTCTAATCCTCCCTGCATCCCTCTCCATGACTGAATAACTGCACCCGATGGAATCCCGCCTTCTAAAATTTCATCCCACCCTATGATGTCTTTTCCTTTGGATTTCAGATGTTTTGCAACCTCCTCAATCATCCAAGTTTGCAACTCCGCCTCATTCTTTAGATGCTCATCTTTTATTCTCTTTTGACATTTAGTACAATTCTCCCACCTTACTTTAGGTGCCTCATCGCCTCCGATGTGAATGTATGGGGCTGGAAAAAGGGAAACCACTTCATCTAAAACATCTTTGATAAACTGAATGGTTTTATCATTACCAGCACAATAAATATCTTTAAATACACCCCAATCCGTTTCGACGCTTATCTGTTGACCCATACAGCTTAAAAAAGGATAAGATGCAATGGCTGCAACGCTATGTCCTGGTAATTCTATTTCTGGAATGACCATAATGTGCAGTCTATTGGCATAACTGACAATATCCCTTATCTGTTCTTGCGTATAAAAACCTCCATAATTTTGTTCATTAACCAACCGGTATCCTCCAACAGAAGTCAATTTGGGGTATTTCTTTATCTCAATGCGCCAACCTTGATCTTCAGTAAGATGCCAATGAAATACGTTCATTTTATACAAGGCCATCGTTAGCAATGTTTCTTTGATCTTCTCGACACTCATGAAATGACGTCCGCAATCCAACAATAAACCACGGTGTATAAACTTCGGTTCATCTTCAATCACCCATGCGTCGTGACTATAGCCTGAGTCGAGTGGCCCCTTTTTAATGGGGATCATCTGAATGTATGAAAATACACCATGCAAAACTCCAGCAGGATTTCGTCCTGAAATACAAACCTGATTTTTTTGGATATTTACATGATATCCTTCATCCTTTACCACATCCAAATTTGTCTTTAAAAGCAATCCATTTACATTGGATTTCCCATCCCAATGGTGAATTTTAGGAACGTAATCTCGATGAATTTTTATTTGCTCAGCCAAAATCTCCGCTTCGTTCAAAAACATCTTCTCTGTCCAAATGGCCAATTCACCATCCTTGGCCTCAAATATGTCTTTTGTTGGAACATATGATTTTGTGGGTTGTGGGATAATCATTTGCCCCCAATAGACAACACTCAACCCGATAAAAAAAACTACAAGACTACTCTTCATTTTGATAAAATTTTTGAAGTGGATCTTCCTTTTGTAAAGGAATAAAAGTCCCAAACAAACCCATATACTTATACTCGCCATCTCCTAGGGTGATGGTATGCACTGTAAAAAACAAATAACTTTTTGTCTCCAACAATTTAGTCAATGCCTGAAAAATAAAATCCTTTTGAATTTTAACTACATCTTGCATTACTGGATCTTTTGACAATGACTCTGCCCTGATGTTGATCTCTGATTGGGCTTTGCTAAGAAATTTCTTCTCATCCGGCTTTGTCAGATAAGCCAATAGCAGCATCGTAGTTAGAAACAAGAAAGTTAAAAGCATCCATTTTCTCATAAGTAGTATTTTGACACAACCAATAAACCTGCTGTTTCCGTCCTCAAACGCGCTGCTCCCAAACTTATAGGTACTCCGCCCAACCTTAAAACATCATGAATCTCTGACACATGAAAATCTCCTTCTGGACCGATTAATACATGCGGACTAGATTCCACTGATGGATTCCAAATCACCTTATCCCCTTCTTCACAATGCGCAAGAAAAACCGATTCCCCTTTCAAAACCTCCATTACCGAATCCCAGGTAGGGTAAACCTTGACGTAAGGTAACCACTTCCTTTGACTTTGCTTCATGGCAGCTATGGCAATACGCTCCAAACGTTCGATGGAAAACTTAGATTTTTCAGAATGCTTGGTGGTGATAATATTCAATCCACGCAGTCCCATTTCTGTTGACTTCTCTAACATCCATTCTATTCTGTCAGACTGTTGCGTCATTGGGATGTACAAATGAACTCCGTTGGGCTGATGCTCTTTAATGATTGCCGAGAGGGGCTCAATGAAAGGCTGTTTACCATTCAAATGAAATTGAAAACATTGGTATGATCCCAACCCGTCAACTACAACAATATTCTCCCCTGGCTTAACCCGAAGGGCTTTCATGTGCCGCCATTCATCCTCTGACAATGAATGTGCACCCAAAGAAGTTAGCTGTGGGGCATAAAAACAATGCATGGCACAATTTACAAAACATATTCATTGAATTGCCGAAATAACAATTTTGATGCATCTTGCGGCATGCGTCTATTGATTAAAAACATACAAGAACTTTTTGGAACATTTGAACACAATCCTCAAACGATTTCAGGTCTTGACATGAAAAATTTTCCAAGCCTCTCCAATGCCTGGTTGGCCGTTGAGGATGGCATCATCGTTGACTATGGGTCAATGGAAGATTGGCCTGGCATTATCGATTGGGCCAATTTGGAAATCATTGATGCTGAAGGTAAAATGATTCTGCCCTGTTGGTGCGATTCCCACACGCACACCGTTTTTGCAAAACCCAGATCACTGGAGTTTGAGGACAAAATCAAAGGAATGAGTTATGAAGAAATTGCACAAAGAGGCGGAGGCATTTTAAATTCTGCTCATGCCATGTCTTCAATGTCTGAGGAACAATTGTTTGAAGATGCCAAAGAGCGAATTTTAACCATGATGTACAATGGTACAGGTGCCATTGAAATTAAAACAGGCTATGGGTTGGACGTGGAGAATGAACTAAAAATATTGCGCGTCATTGAAGCGCTAAAAACAAATTTGCCCATCCCCATACAATCCACTCTTTTGATTGGTCATGCCTTACCCACAGAATTCAATGGACGAAAAGATGATTACATCCAAATGTTGCTGCATGATTTAATGCCTCAGGCACTAAAGATTGGATTTGATTTTCTGGATATTTTTTGTGAGAGAGATTACTTCCAAGTGAATCACCTTGAGCAGCTGCTCATTCAGGCAAAAGAGCTGAACAAACCCGCGAAAATCCATCTCAATCAATTCTACAGCATTGGCGGTGTTGCTTTGGCCACTCAAATGGGGGCGCTGAGCCTCGATCACATGGAAGTTATTGCTGATAATGATTGGATTGCTTTAAAAGACAACCCAACCATCGTCACAGGACTTCCCGGCTGCTCTCTATTTACCAAGATTCCGTATACGCCGATGCGAAAACTGATGGACGAGAATATCCCAGTGGCCTTGGCAACCGACTTTAACCCTGGCTCTGCCCCGAGCAGCAATATGAACTTAATCAATAGCTTGGCTTGCATTCAAATGGGCATGATGCCATTGGAAGTCCTGGCGGCAAGTACGCAAAATGGTGGCGCTGCCATGCAAGTAGACTCTCTTTGCGGTAGTATCACACCGGGAAAATTAGCCAATTTCATCATCACCAAACCATTAGAAAGAATTAGTGAGTTATTCTATTTTATTGGTGAAGACAAAATAGATCAAGTCTATATAAAAGGAAACCCACTCCGTTGAGAAGTGGGTTCATTTAATTGAATATTTCCTTTTTAAATCTTAATAATCTTGAATTCAGTTCTTCGGTTGGCTTGGTGCTGCTCCTCCGTGCAGGGAACAGCATTCTTTCCTTCGCACTCACATTGATTGACCAAGTTCATTTCCCCATAACCGCGACCATTGATTCGAGATGGATTGGTAATTTTTCCTTTGATGTAGTCAGCCGAAGATTTAGCAC
Organism: uncultured Chryseobacterium sp.; assembly: GCA_964420985.1. Lineage (GTDB taxonomy): Bacteria > Bacteroidota > Bacteroidia > Flavobacteriales_D > Sanyastnellaceae > CAMCTV01. The sequence goes on along the minus strand of CAYQUT010000006.1, from coordinate 81,957 downwards.
GCTTATCTGACAATTTTCTATTGGATTCAGCACTGCCACGGCAATCCGTATGTGAACCCAATTCAATTTGCATGGTTGGATTCTCATTCATAATGGTAACAATCTTGTCCAACTCAATGGCAGCGTCAGGTCTGATATTGGCCTTTCCCAAATCAAAATAAATGGGTTTAATATCAATCAATTTACCCAAATCCTGCCCCACTTCAAGCTTTTCAAGTTGAATATTACATTTGTTATTAATAACAAAATCACCCTCTCTATTGATCAATTCTGAATAATTGCAATACTGTGGTAAGTATCCATTCTTAGAAAATTGAAACAAATAGTTCACCTTTTGATTCCAATCCAAGTCAGTCAGCTCTTTTTCAAACTCGCCCATTGGGTCGGTGGTTAAAGTGGTCTTTACATGGGTAACGATATTCTCCATTTCCACTTTTACATCACTCAATTTTCTTCCTGTAACAGCTTCTGATATTACTCCTTTTAAAGTTACCTCAGGAATTTTTTGCATCTCTAATGCAACAACGGATTCATGCTCCAAGCCTTTCAGATTTTTTTCTGTTTTGAAAGAACGGTGCACGGGGTAATTACACTCAATAACCACATCCTCAACATCATTGGCATTGATGGTTACCATTCCCAAGCTATCCGTTGTCACACTCATTACTTTACCATTTTTCTGGGTGATCGTCAAGTTGGCCAAATCCAATGCCGTTCCCAAATTATTGGTCAAGGCAAAACTTATTTCTTTGTCAAATTGCCAAGGTTTCAAAATATTGACGACATACAAATCATCACTTCCTTTTCCACCATTTCTGTTTGAAGAAAAGAAACCTTTCTTTGAATCGTCAGACATGACAAATCCAAAATCATCTAAATTGGTATTAATGGGAGCTCCCAAATTTAATACTTGCCATTGTTTCTCACCTTTTGATTTGGCCACATAACTGTCAAGACCTCCCAATCCCAAATGACCATTGGATGCAAAAAACAATTGTCCATTTTCATGAATAAAAGGGAACATTTCATTGCCCTCGGTATTGATATCATTGCCCAAATTGATTGGCTTACTCCAAGATCCATTTTCGCTTCTTGTCGCATAGTAGATATCAGTTCCACCAAATCCTCCTGGCATATCCGATACGAAATAAACCATATCCCCGCTTTTATTCAAAGTAGCATGCCCTACAGAGAAATTGGCGCTATTGAATGGCAGTGCAATGGGTTCTGACCACTCTCCATCATTCTTTCTCACCTCATACAACTCCAAACAAGTATATCCCTTCTCATCTCTTTCCTTGTAATTGTTTCGGGTAAACATTGCGACATTTCCACTTCCATTAAATGAAATGGGCCCTTCATGAAATTTACCTTTCATGACATCAGCAAATACCTTTATGTTCATTACCTCATCGTTGGGACCTAACTCACCCGCATAAAGTTCAAGGAACGGAAGACCATTCCAGTTCCATTTGCGCTCTACTGTTTCAACCCCTTTGCGTGAAGATGCAAAAACCAATTGATTGCCAACCATTACAGGAGCAAAATCTTGATCTTCGGTATTCATAGACAAAGATTTCACGGTAAAGTTTCCAGCATCCTTTTGATACTCTTGTAATTTGCTGTAGCCATCAACAGTGCGATTCACTCGTGAATCATTCGATAATTTATCACTAGCCTTTTTCAACCAAACATAAGCTTCCTCATATTTTTTATTGACTTTTAAACTTTGAGCATAGTGATAACAATCCTCACCTGAAACATCAGCTCGACTGGTAATTTCTTTCCAAATCTTTTCTGACTCTTTATAGGACTCCACCTGATAATAGCTCCATGCCAACCGTCTGAGCATTTCCGTGGACTTATCTTCTACCTTGAGATAATTATTGATGGCCAAATGATAGGAAAAAGACTCGTAGTACTTATTTCCCTTCTTCTCCCATTTGCTTTGGGCTGACGCACTTGCGGCCATCAACCCCACTATCAAAAATAAAATAAACCGAATGTTTCTCATTGGGGTAGATATTAAAAGTAACGTGGTGATTTAATCTTGGCTACTTGTTTGTAGGTAAGCTCATATCGCAAAACCACTTCATGGCTGCCTGATCTTCCTGAGTGTTGACCTAATGCATATGACCAGTCATAAGCATAACCCACTTGAAGATTATCATTGAAATTAAATCCTATTAAAGCTCCCAAAGCATCACCGCTCCTGGAAGAGATTCCTGTCCAAAACTTCTCGTGAAAAACGAACATGGCGGTAGCATCCAACTGAGCAGGTGCTCCGGGAACCGTTTTCATTAATATGGATGGTTTGAATTGAACTTGCTTGCCCAATGGCATGATCGCACCTGCCATCACGTAATAGTGGCGCTTGGATTGAAGCAATTCTAGGCCGTTGTCTTTATTCGCAACAAATCGAGTCTCTAAAATTCTTGGAGACGATACCCCAAAATAAAATTTTTGATTTTGAAGAAATACGCCTGCCCCAAAATTTGGAGTGAGCTTGCTAGCCGCATTTCCGAGAAAGGAAGCGTCATTTACTTCATAAAGATTCAAATCCGAAAGATTAGCGTTGACACTTTGAAAACCTCCATTGAGTCCAAAAGCCATTGTTGTGCGTTCATTTAATCGCGCAATATATGAGCCAGAAAGGGAAAACAATGAAGAACGAATGGGACCAATTCTGTCACCATTGTAACTCAAACCAAACCCCATCTTGCCACCTAAAATTGGACTGTTCATACCAAAAGACTGAGTGGTAGGCGCTCCATCAAACCCAGCCCATTGTGAACGATGTAAGGCAACAAAAGACATACAGCCTCTGCTTCCAGCGTAGGCTGGATTCATTTCAAGGCTATTGAACATATAGTGCGTGTACAATGCTTCCTGCTGAGCCATGCTCATCAGCGCAAGAAATATGAATATGGGTAATATAAATAACTTTTTCATGATTGTATTCATTTATCGTTTGATGTAGATGTAACCTTGTTTTGCAGTCGCATTTCTCTCCGACTTGAATATGAAGAAATAAGTACCCTCAGGAAGTGTATTACCTCCTATCGTTCCCGATTCATTGCACTCTCCATTCCAAGAATTATCATAAGGTTCTGCACTATATACTTGATTTCCCCAACGGTTAAACACTACCATTGTATTGCCCGGGTAATTTTCAATACCAGGAATTACCCATGTATCATTGACTCCATCACCATTTGGAGAAAATCCTTCCGGTATTTCTAAATTTGGAATACAATTGTTGAAATCCAAATAATCAGGAATTCCATTTTCATTGCAGTCACTCAATGTTGGTGAGCAAAGGTCAGTCATGCCAGACTCTTCTGCATCCAACAAACCGTCACCATCACTGTCTTCATCCAAATGATTGAAAATTCCGTCACCATCGATATCAGCTGTTACCGTCTCAATGTAATCTGGAATGCCATCCAAATCACTGTCAATAGGGGTAACTTCAAAGTATACCGTTGCAGTATCACACATTCCAAAACTATTGCAAACGCTGTATGTCATTGAGTCCAACCCGCAATAACTCCAATCTGGTTGATAGGAAATCAAACTGGTGTCCAAATCAACACGACCAAAATCCGTTGAATCAATAATGGTTACTGTAAAATTACTATCACCGTACAAGGTGTCATTCAGCACAACATCAATATTCACCAATCCATCATTGGATGTGATATAATCATCTACCGCGATGGGATTGAGCGGATTTACATTGATAGTAACCCAAGCTGTATCACAAAGTGATGGTGAACCATCATCGCACATGACCACCATAATGATTGTAGGGATCTGCCAACCTGAAGCGGTAAAGTCAAAACAATAATCATCAGCAGCATTGTCATTGATGGTACCCAAACCTTCCATTAAGATCCAAGATGAAACATTCACCGCATCACCGTCGATATCAGTTGCATCCAAGCATATGGTGGTTGTGCTATTCAAGTCAACAGAAACTTCCAATGATGAAGGAACCACAATAGGAGCATCGTTCACTGGAGACACTTGAATAAAGATTTCAGCAGTGTTTGATGTTAATCCCGATGCGTCCGCCACAACATACAATCTGGTTGTGACTCCATTGTAATTCAATGCAGGGGTGAAATTCAAGATTCCATTGCCATCCACTGACCAATCTCCCTCTGGACCCGTTGAAGATGTTTGTGCTCCGGGGACAGTAGGATCCAAATCAATGGTGGACACATCCAAATTGTTATCCAAATCACTGTCATTGAATACCAAATTCAATTGCATCAAACCAGCGTCTTCATTGATCAATAATGTATCATTAACTGCAATTGGAGCGCAATCCGCATTGTATCCGACTACAAAAGTAACGGTGTCTGAAATACAAGTTTCAGTGCGTTTACCAACAATCCAATACTGACCGTCACTCAATCCATTTATGATGGCTGTTGCGTTGATTTCTTGATCCTGCTCAACCAAATAATACGTCGTGAAATTTTCAAAATTCAAAACTTGTGCAGATCCCAATCCTGAACTGCAACTTGCATTTTGTGTCTCGCCAACCAATAGATCTTCTGCGTTGTAAGAACAAGTTGAGCTATCCGTGGCCAATGGATTGAAATCACACGCCAGGGCATCTGTGCATCCCAATACCTCATCACCATCATGGACACCATCGTTGTCTGAATCTACATCCAAATAGTTTGGCAATCCATCTCCATCGGTATCTGTGGACCCTTCAGTTTCATCCAAAACTCCGTCGCCATCTGAATCCAAATCTAAGTAATCAGGAGTACCATCACCATCTGAGTCAACTGTACCTTCTGTTTCATCAGGGATGCCGTCTCCATCAGAATCCAAATCCAAATAGTTTGGTGTACCATCTCCATCACTATCTACATTGCCTTCCACCTCATCTAAAATTCCATCACCGTCTGAATCTACATCCAAATAATTGGGTTGATTATCTCCATCCATGTCGTTGGTCAACTCTGTCTCATCTAAAATTCCATCTCCATCAGAATCAACATCCAAATAATTAGGGGTATCATCACCATCCATGTCATCCGTTAACTCCACTGAGTCACTGATACCATCGTCATCGGAATCCAAATCCAAATAATTGGGTGTTCCATCTCCATCGGTATCTACGTTGTCCTCTGTGTCATCTAAAATTCCATCACCATCTGAATCCAAATCCAGGAAGTTTGGTGATCCGTCACCATCTACATCGTCTGTCAATTCAATGGAATCTTCGATATCATCACCATCAGAATCCAAATCCAAATAATTGGGAACGCCATCTTCATCTAGATCTGCGGTGAGCTCTGTTTCGTCCATGATTCCATCTCCATCAGAGTCCAAATCCAAATAGTTCGGTGTTCCGTCTCCATCGGAATCAACTTCTCCTTCATGCTCATCCAATATTCCATCCCCATCTGAATCCAAATCCAAATAGTTTGGTGTGCCATCTCCATCACTATCTACATTGCCTTCCACCTCATCTAAAATTCCATCACCGTCTGAATCTACATCCAAATAATTGGGTTGATTATCTCCATCCATGTCGTTGGTCAACTCTGTCTCATCTAAAATTCCATCTCCATCAGAATCAACATCCAAATAATTAGGGGTATCATCACCATCCATGTCATCCGTTAACTCCACTGAGTCACTGATACCATCGTCATCGGAATCCAAATCCAAATAATTGGGTGTTCCATCTCCATCGGTATCTACGTTGTCCTCTGTGTCATCTAAAATTCCATCACCATCTGAATCCAAATCCAGGAAGTTTGGTGATCCGTCACCATCTACATCGTCTGTCAATTCAATGGAATCTTCGATATCATCACCATCAGAATCCAAATCCAAATAATTGGGAACGCCATCTTCATCCATATCAGCTACTAGCTCGATGTCATCAGAGATCCCATCCCCATCTGAATCCAAATCCAAGAAATTGGGGTGTCCATCATTATCCGCATCCAAGACACCTTCAACGGCATCATCAATGCCATCTCCGTCCGAATCAACATCCAAGTTATTTGGAGTTCCGTCATTATCGATATCATCTGTCCCTTCTACTTCTGTACAAATTCCGTCTGCATCTTCATCGTTTATGCATACTCCATCACAGTTTAAATAGGCTTGTGCAGGATATATGCAAGAACCATTATCATTGGTGGCCTCTGGATTGTAGTTACAAGCTGAGGGGTCGGTACAACCAATGTATTCATTCTCATCACAAACTCCATCGTTATCCGTATCATTGATGCAAGAACCATCACAATTCAAATAAGATTGGGTAGGATACGTGCAAGACTCATCCTCTTCTGTTGCATCAGCATTGAAATTACAAGCATCTGAATGGGTACAACCCAATACCTCTATTTCATCACAAACTCCGTCATCATCGGTATCGTTGATACATGATCCGTCACACTTTAAGTAAGATTGAGCTGGGTAAGTACAAGAAGCATCGTCATCCGTTGCGTTTTCGTTGTAGTTACAGGCGTTAGGGTCAGTACAACCTACAACTTCGTTCTCGTTACAAATGCCGTCGTTGTCGCTATCATTGACACATGAGCCATCACAATTCAAGTAAGATTGAGCTGGGTAGGTACAAGAAGCATCGTCATCCGTTGCTGCGGCATTGTAATTGCAAGCTTCGGGATCGGTACAACCTGAAACTTCATTCTCATTACAAATGCCGTCGTTGTCGCTATCATTGATACAAGATCCATCACAATTCAAATAAGTCTGCGCTGGGTAGGTACAAGAAGCATCGTCATCCGTTGCTGCGGCATTGTAATTGCAAGCTTCGGGATCGGTACAACCTGAAACTTCATTCTCATTACAAATGCCGTCGTTGTCGCTATCATTGATACAAGATCCATCACAATTCAAATAAGTCTGCGCTGGGTAGGTACAAGAAGCATCGTCATCCGTTGCTGCGGCATTGTAATTGCAAGCTTCGGGATCGGTACAACCTGAAACTTCATTCTCATTACAAATGCCGTCGTTGTCGCTATCATTGATACAAGATCCATCACAATTCAGATAAGTCTGCGCTGGGTAGGTACAAGAAGCATCGTCATCCGTTACATTTTCATTATAGTTACAGGCGGTAGGATCTGTGCAGCCTGAAACTTCATTCTCATTACATATGCCGTCGTTGTCGCTATCATTGATACAAGATCCATCACAATTCAAATAAGTCTGCGCTGGGTAGGTACAAGAAGCATCGTCATCCGTTGCTGCGGCATTGTAATTGCAAGCTTCGGGATCGGTACAACCTGAAACTTCATTCTCATTACAAATGCCGTCGTTGTCGCTATCATTGATACAAGATCCATCACAATTCAAATAAGTCTGCGCTGGGTAGGTACAAGAAGCATCGTCATCCGTTGCTGCGGCATTGTAATTGCAAGCTTCGGGATCGGTACAACCTGAAACTTCATTCTCATTACAAATGCCGTCGTTGTCGCTATCATTGATACAAGATCCATCACAATTCAAATAAGTCTGCGCTGGGTAAATGCAAGTAGCGTTGTCGTCCGTTGCTGCCGCATTGTAATTGCAAGCCTCAGGATCAGTACAACCTGAAATTTCATTCTCATTACATACCCCATCGTTATCAGTATCATTGATACATGAACCATCACAGTTCAAATAACTCTGAGTTGGGTAAGTGCAAGATGCATCGTCCTCATTGGCGCTTGGATTAAAGTTACAAGCTGTCACATCCATACACCCCAAAACGACACAAACCGAATCCCCATTACTACAATCTTCATCTATGCCATTGCCACAAATGTCTATTGCCCCTGCATGTACAGTTGGATTGGCATCATTGCAATCCAATTCATTGGAAGCGCCGCATGGAACAATGACATCCGTTCCAAAACCATCTTCATCAAAATCTTCAAAAGTCAATAAATCGTCATCACAGTCATCAGAATTCTCTGAATATCCTCCTGGCAATTCACAGGCCTCAACGGTCTCATTTACATTTCCAAATCCGTCACCATCACTATCTAAATAGTAAGTTGACGTTACAAATTCATCAATTTCACCATCGCAGTCATTATCGATCTCATCACAAATTTCGGGGGATTGAGAATTGATTGATGCATTGGAGTCATTACAATCTGTGTCATTGGAAACATATCCAAATCCTGGGTTTGAACAAAACAATTGAGCATCCCCAAACCCCTCTCCATCGCCATCATTGTCCGTAAAGTAGACTAAATCTGCATATGAACATGACCCATTTTCATCCGTTGCATTTGAATTAAAATTACACGCAGTAGGGTCTGTACATCCCAGTTGCTCTAATTCATTACAAACTCCATCATTATCAGAGTCATTGATACAAGAACCGTCACAGTTCAAGTACGATTCTGCAGGGTAAACACACGAGTTATCTTCATCGGTTGCCAATGCATTATAGTTGCACGCTGAGGGATCCATGCAGCCAAGCACCTCATTCTCATTACAGATACCATCGTTATCAGCATCATTGATACAATCTCCTGCACAATTCAAATAAGTCTGGGCAGGATAAGTACATGTCGCATCATCGTCCGTCGCAAGAATATTGTAATTACAAGCCTCTGGATCGGTACAACCTGAAACTTCATTCTCATTACATATCCCATCATTGTCCGCATCATTTATACATGAACCATCACAATTCAAGTAAGTCTGCGATGGGTAAGTGCAAGTGGCATTGTCATCCGTTGCAAGAATATTGTAATTACAAGCCTCTGGATCAGTGCAACCAGGAACTTCATCCTCATTACAAACACCATCGTTATCAGTATCATTGATACATTGACCTGCACAATTCAGATACGTTTGTGCTGGGTAAGTACACGTGTTGTTGTTGTCTGTTGCTGATGAATTATAGTTACATGCCGTTGGATCTGTACATCCAGCTATTTCCAATTCATTGCATATGCCATCATTATCGGAATCATTTATACAAGTGCCCCCACAATTCAAATAACTTTGTGTTGGATAAGTACAAGTATTATTGTTGTCTGTTGCTGATGCGTTATAATTACATGCAGTTGGATCTGTGCATCCTGGCACCTCCAATTCATTACATACACCGTCATTGTCTGTATCATTTATACACGTGCCCGCACAATTCAAATAACTTTGAGTTGGATATGTGCATGTTCCATTGTCCTGCGTCGCGGAGGCATTGTAATTACAGGCTTCTGAATCTGTGCAACCAGGCACAGGAGCGACCTCGTTGTCCAAAATGGTAACCAAACTCTGATAATCAACGATGGAGGCATTGGTTGAGTTATACAATTCAATATGAAACATCTCATTGGATTCTACTGAGACATCATCAATAATGGGTATAGTAATTGTTTTTGTGGTTTGACCGGCGTTGAAGGTCAGTGTTCCTGAAGTTGAGGTATAATCTGATCCTGCCGTCGCAGTGCTGTCTGAAGTATTGTACTGAACAGTTACAACGCTACCCGAAGACTCCGAGAGTGTTACGGTTACCACTGCAGATCCTCCGTTCTCTGAAACTGAGACATTAACGATGGTGATGGATGGAAGATTCCCCAGGTAAGTATTCAACTCCTGCAGCAACCCATTGGTTGCTGCATTACCAGTGACATTACCAGATCCTCCTATTGTGAGCGTATTGCCATTGAAGGTCAAACCAATGTATTTGCTGGACGAAATGGGATAGGTTGCAGCACCATTCGATCCGTTCGTCGCAACGTTGGTCACAGTGGCTGAACTAGGACGAAAAACCATGGTGGTAACTGTACCACTCGGTGCCCTCCATTTCACAAAACCAGGTATAGAACGATAAGTTCCAGCGGCATCATAAAAAACCACCGAACCCACAATATCATTTCCCTGCTCTACAAATTGAGTTCCCGTGGAATTTTGAACAAACTGTAAATTCGTAAATCCCAAACTATTGGTGTAGTAACAGTTACCGGCACTATTATTACCTGTATTGTCGCCAACAAATCCATTAGAGAATGGCACGGATAATACATTTTGAGCATTCACAGAATCCGTCTGTACTGTCAAAAGCACAATACTCGGCAGGAGGAATTGAATGGCACGCAAAGCGATACAGGATACAAATTGATTCCTTATCATAAGATAAATTTTAAGGTTTTGTTTGCCTACGTATTGAGGTGGAATAATGTTTCGGCGGTGTGAAGATATGAAATTATATTGGTTGGTGGAGGGTTGAAAATTATTTTAAGCGATTCGTGCCAATTTCTAAATCATCAAAATAGAGAGAAAAAAAATATTTTTTTTGGATAAATAAAATTTGATGGTATATTTGCGACCCAAACAAAAGGGAGTTTAGCTCAGCTGGTTCAGAGCACCTGCCTTACAAGCAGGGGGTCACTGGTTCGAACCCAGTAACTCCCACAAAGCCTCCCTATGGAGGCTTTTTTTATGCATTACTTGTACATCATTCATAGCAACAAAATCGACCACTATTACATCGGTGAGACCATGGATTTAGTGAGACGTTTGGAGGAGCACAATGCTGGTGTATTCAAAAGTTGTTTTACAAGAAGATCAAATGATTGGCGCTATGCCTTAACGATTTCCTTTTCAGAAAAGTCAAAAGCTCAGCAAGCGGAACGGTTTGTAAAACGCATGAATTCAAGGAAGTTTACAGAGAGGTTGATTTTGGATTATGAATGGCTTAGAGAAAGATTTGAGAATGATTAGGGGGTCACTGCAGCGAAGCTTCGCTTCGAACCCAGTAACTCCCACAAAGCCTCCCTATGGAGGCTTTTTTTATGCATTACTTGTACATCATTCATAGCAACAAAATCGACCACTATTACATCGGTGAGACCATGGATTGAGTGAGATGAATCACCCAGTTTAACTATGGTGCTTTTACTGAATGCTACTCATAAACTCCACTTAAATTCTTAGCAATGAATTTCCGTTTATTGCATCTCCATATGAGGTCAATCATTGGCGAAAAAAAACTCCGCAAAAACCGGTCGATGATCCACCCAATTCACCTCGGGTACATGATATTCTAATGTTCGCCACTGTTCTCTGGGAGATAATATATAATCTATCCTGAAATTGGGGAATCTTCCTACATATGTGGGAGATATCCCCCAACCCGCCTCTTTGAAACTATCCTTCATTCCTGAAGTCATTGTGTGATAGGTGTATGACTGTGGAGGATCATTAAAATCTCCTACTATCCAAAATGGGTATGGGCAATCCTTGGTGTGCTGCCGAACAATGTGAACCTGCCCTTCTCGCTGAACATACGCTCGTTGCATTTTATCAATTATGCGATACCAGCCCTGTTTCTCTTCCTTTTGACGGTCAATAATATCATAATCCTTCATTTGAAAACGGATACTCTGAAAATGGACATTGTATATTCGAAGTGTGTCATTTCCCTTTTTGACATCGATAAAAATGCAAAAATTGTTGGTCCTACCTGTAAATGGGACATATCCGCTATTCACAATGGGGAGCTTTGAAAACATGACCACGCCTGATTTCCTTCTACCCGATTTGGCGTGTGAGAACTTAACATGATGATAAGGCATGTTCAGCCGTTCTTTGATCAAAACAATGTGGTTCTGTTTTGGAGTTTGCAAAAATTCCTGAAAAGCCAATACATCTGGTGACTTCTTTGCTATTTCAGCGATCATGGAATCCCGCACTGCATTGGACTCTAAAGACACTTGACGATTGACCTCATTGTAACCCATCAAATTAACATTCCATGTCATTAATTTAAATGTATCCTCACTGTCAGCCTCAAATGATGGGATGCCGTCCAATTGACAATAATTTGTCATAAAAAACAAACCCAAAATCAATAATGCAAGGTGAAAATAAAAGAGCTTACGCCACAAGAAAAAAATCAAAAAACACATCAAGACATTTCCCAAATAGACAAAGGGGAATATTAGACCCAAAAATGGCAAAAGACTGGATATGTGAATAGGAACCCAATAAGACAAGTACCCCAGTATCAATAAGGCCAAAGCGATAAAAGCCATAATCACCAATACAGACTTATAGAGAGATCTAACCATCCTTTATTTGCTTTGCTCTTTCAAAAATTCCTTCTCAGATTGAGAAAGACTATCAAAACCTGAACGATTGATTTTATCCAAAATTGCGTTCAACTTCCTTTCCTTTAATAATCTTTCTTCATTGAACTCATCATCTGTTTTTGGTCGACGATGAACAATAAAATCTTTGTTTTTAGACGTTTTTCCGCTATTCCAAAATTTCGCAAATGCAAAACCCATTGATAATCCTCCCCAATGAGCCAAATGTCCGCCTACATTCCATCCTTGCCGTATGCCAATCAAATCAATCAACACAACAAAAATCACCAACCAAGTCACCTCAATGATAACAACACCAAAAAAACTCACCTTTCTTTTGGGCTGAATAGCCAAGAGAGCGCCCATAACCGCCATGGCTCCTGCCGAACTCCCTACCAAAAATCTATCGTGACCATCCTGCAAAAATCCAGAAAGGACATAACAGACTAAACCCATGAGCGCCCCAGCTAAAATCAATTGATTGACATATCTCCCACCCATTTCTTCTTCTACCCAATGCCCAAGTGAATACAATACCATTGCGTTTAAAAGGAGATGTCCTAAGCTTACGTGAATAAAGAAATGCGTGACAATTGACCATGGATGCTCCAACCCAATACTCAATGATGTCGGAAAACCAAACCATGATATCAACCTATCGGATGTTGTGTCAAAAAACAATAAACCAAAATGAAATATTACAAAGACAACCGTAAAGGCCGCAATCCATCTATTTACTTGAAAGCGCATCAAAAAATTCATCGCCAGTGATTATCAACTGTGTTGTTTTGCCAATATTTTAATAAGATATAACCAGAAATCATGCCTCCCAGATGGGCAAAATGCGCGACGTTATCACCGGGGTTGGCCTGAACAGCTGAATACAATTCCAAAGCGCCATAACCAAAAACCAACCATTTTGCTTTGAGTGGAATGGGCGGGAAAAGGAGCATCAACTCTGTATTGGGAAACAACATTCCAAAAGCCAACAAAATTCCAAAAACCGCACCACTGGCCCCAACCATCCCCGTATTCAAAACAGAATTGGCCTTACGCATGAGAGGGTCAATGAAGTTTTTTCCCTCTTGTATGGCATTCGCTCCTTCTGCCCTGACCATATCCCAATCCCCTGGGCTCAATTGCGGAACGATCTGGGACAATTCATAATAAGTCATCGCATTGTGCAAAACAAAAGCACCTAAACCAGATATGATATAATAGGTTAGGAATCGTTTTGAACCCCAGTAATTCTCCAAAGCACTACCGAAAAGGTAAAGACCATACATATTGAAAAAAATATGTCCAACGCCCGCATGCATAAACATATGGGTAATGATTTGCCAGGGTTGAAAATTAGGACTGGACCAATAATAGCCCGAAAAGAAGTGATCTAGGCCTGGAATAGCCATTGATCCCAGAAAAAAAAGAACATTGATGATGATAATATTCTTTACTATGGGCGTTGCTGATCTCATAAGACAAAAGCTTTTTGAATTTGTTGGGAATTGACTTTAAAAATAATCTTTTTATGGTCAGGATTAAAAAATGGATTCTCACATTTCAGTAAATCAAAGACCAACTCTCTCATTTCTGGCACGGTCAAAAATTGACCATTTCGAATACTCTCACCCTTTGCCTTCTTCCAAGTCCACAAGGCTTGTGCCGATTCTACTCGCTCGTATCCATCTAACCAATCATCAAAAATATCCATCAACCACTCCTGACCTTCATGCTGATTGGACAGTACAGGCATAGCTGTAAAGCTGCACTGATTGTCATGCAGTTCCCAGACAAATCCTAATGTTGTCAAGCAGGGCTCAACTTCTTTAAAAATAGACTTTTTTTTCTCTCCCAAATCCAAAACAAAAGGTTCTAGCAAGGTCTGAGACTGAATTTGCAAAGGCTTACTCATCATAGACTCAAAAATCACCTGCTGATGTGCTTTGGCCTGATCTACCATCCACATTTCATCGTTGTACTCAAATACAATCCACTTTTTAAAAAGCTGAATGGGCTTAATTTCCAATTCACTCTGAAAATCATCATTTAAACTTCGTTGGCCACTTAACTGCACCTCTTTTACCGATTGATGCATTTCTGCCTGCAATTGCAGCCATTCTTGAACAACATCACGCTTAGCAGCAGATGGGCCAAAAGGATTGTAATTGCCGGTGACTCCGGTACTCGGGACTTTTATTTCCGTTCCCGAATGAACAGGAGTTACGTAATTACCTGATTGATCAAAATCCAATGAAGGCAGGGCATTATGAATACCCAATGCTCGCCTTGTTGCAGCATGCAGTATGGCATAAACTGAACGCTCATCTTGAAATTTAATTTCGGTTTTGGTCGGGTGTATATTGACATCAATCAAACTGCTGTCCAATTCCAATTGAATGAAGTAACCCGCAAAATATCCATCTGGAATATTGGGATTGAAAATAGTTTGCACAGCATGGTGCAAATAACTGTTCTTTATAAATCTATTATTGACAAAAAAGTATTGATCTCCCCTTGACTTCTTGGCTCCCTCAGGCTTGACAACAAAACCTTTTATCTTCAACCAATGGGTTTCCTCGTCAATGGGAACAAGCCAATCTTGAAACTTCGATCCCATCACCTTTACAATTCGTTGTCTCAACGGTCCCGCAGGAAGGTGCATCTCAACGGAATCGTTGTGTTCAAGAATCATCTCAACTTCCGGATGAACAAGTGCTACACGAATAAACTCCTCAACAATGTGCTTCCATTCTATGCTATCAGACTTCAGAAAATAACGTCGTGCTGGAACATTATAGAATAAATGCTTCACTGAAAATTGAGTACCCTTGTTACCCGCACACACTTCGTGTTCCTTTGTCTCGTTACCTTCAATGATTACCTTAGTGGCCAGCTCACTTCCCTCCTTTTTGGTAATCATCTCCACCTGTGAAATGGCTGCAATACTGGCCAGGGCTTCCCCGCGGAAACCCTTGGTTGCTATTTTGAATAAATCTTCTGCCGTTTTCAGTTTACTTGTTGCATGTCTTTCAAAACACAGGAGTGCATCCGCATGGGACATCCCATCTCCATTGTCCTCGACATAAATCAGCGTTTTACCGGCGTCCTTGATGACCACTTTGATGCAAGTTGAATGGGCATCCACCGCATTCTCTATCAACTCCTTGACAACAGAACCTGGGCGCTGTACAACCTCCCCTGCTGCGATTTGATTGGCAATCTGATCAGGTAACTTATAAATCACATTTCTCACTTCATCCATTCCGCTAAAACTTTCTCTTTATCTAATGTGGTGTTGGTTATTTGACACAACTTCTCTACCACCTCATCTACCAACGTGTCAGGGCAAGACGCTCCACTGGCAATGACTATCTTCTTCCAAAATTTCCAATCATCATTCCAATCTTGCACTTCTTGCTCCATGGTTTTAAGATTTAAAAAACAAACATTATCTTCATTTAAATCGTCAGAAGACTGAATGAAAAAAGTTCTAATTTTCTCAGACAAAATAATGGCCAATTGATACGTGTTGGAAGAGTTGTGCCCTCCAATGATAAAGGCGACATCCGCCCCTGTTTCAAGCAATTGCATCGCCGCATCTTGGTTATCATTTGTCGCATAGCACAGGGTATCACGGGTATCAGCAAAGGCTGCTTCCCCGTTGGCTTTGGTAACAACGTCTCTAAGATATTGTGAAATCTCCTCAGTCTCTGAAGCCAACATGGTTGTTTGATTCACAACACCCAATTTCTTTAAGTCAATGGTTGGATCAAATCCTTCACTGTACTTACCTTTAAAATCGATATAAAACTGATGATAATTTTCCTCACCACGTATATATTTGGCCAATAATGCGGCCTCAGAGAGATTCCTGATGATAACACTTTTTGCGTGTTGATTGCTGTGGGAAAAGGTTGCTCTGGTTTCCTCATGTTTGTACTTTCCATGAATGATGATGGTGAAACCTTCTTGTCCAATTTCACCAGATCTCTTCCAAACTTTTTCTACAAATGGACAAGTAGTGTTGTAACGTTTCACATCAACACCTCTCTCTTGCAATTGCTGCTCAATTTCCAGTGTTGTTCCAAAGGCTGGTGTAATGACAATATCCTCCGCATTCAATTCATTCCAATCCATCAGACGATTCCCTGAAGTATCCATGATAAACTTAACCCCCATGGACAATAAATCCTGATTCACCGCTGGATTGTGGATCATCTCCCCCAATAGAAAAACGCGTTTTCCTTGATTCTCCTCAACCGCCTTGAAAGCAATTTCAATTGCATTTTCTACACCGTAACAAAAACCCATATGCCTTGGGAATATCCACTCTCTGTCTCCAATCGGAATGATGCTAGGAGTAAAGTCTTTTTTACGCGGATCATTCTGCTTTCTCCACATTTTGACTTTTCCGGTGAAAGATGATTTAAACTGCTCGGGTATCTGAAATTTTTTCATAACGAATTAACTACCCAATGGGCTGTTTTGTTTTACTACTGCATTGGGTCAGATACTTTTTTTCTCTGCCTTTTTCCACTGATTTTGTCAAATCTTGCCAATCCCTTTGGCCTTTGAATTGATCACTCCAAAGAATTTTCTTACTTAAAACTTGCATGACAAAAACGTCTCGTGACAATTGACTTGACTTTTCATAAACCAAGGTAAAATACAGATTGGCTTGTAAGAAAGCATAAAGCAACTCAAGATGATCATTTAAAGGACCAAAACATTTGGTTTCTAATTCCCATTTTCTTGTGGGGTGATTGGTCATCCAATTTAAAACGTAAACATTTGCAGAACTTCTAATATCATACTGCCATGATATTGGGGTTTCACATAGCCATTTTGAAACGGCCCTCACTGTATCTTGGGCAAGATCAAATGACTGTTCTGTTTTCCAATCATGAATTTTAAAACTTGGAGCATCGGGAAACTGAGCACATAATTTTGCACTAAAAAACAAAAATGTAATAACTATTCTAATGTTCAACTTCAAACTCTTGCTCTAAAAAATGAACCCCCAATTCTGAAAGCGCAGACAAAATAGTCTCGTAAATCTCGGCGTGTAATGGCCATACCACTCCTTTATTCTTCCAAACTCCGTCCAAAATGTAGGGAACCGAAAGAGCCATTGGAAGACCAACGGTTGCCGACATAGCCGTATGCTTGGCATCTTGACCTTCATTCACCATAAACGACATCAATTTCTTTGATTGTCCATTCTCTTCAAATTCAAAAATGTGACACATCGCAATCATATCTCTATCCTGAGGATCTAACGCCCAGCGTTCTTCAATCAATGCCTGTATGACTTGGGCAGGACTTCCCTTTTTAATGGGAACAGGTGTGATATCCCAAAGTCCCAACCACTGAAGTTTAAAAAGCACATCTGAATGGGTCAATGTGGTCAAATATTGTTTTGAGTTTTCTGGCAAAAAAACTTGAGTGAAGTCCGACATGGTTTTATCTCTCCAATCCATGATGCGCGTATCATCAGTCATTCCCAATTGCACCAATACATTCCAAGCCTCACAAAAACCCTTTCTTCTCAGAGTCCCCCTGTACAAAGTCGCAATACCATGCAGTCCATACAATTCCTCATATGACATGGAATCGCGGTTGGGATATCCTTCAAACATTCCATATTGGGGAATTTCGATTTCCATTAATTCCGCAAACAACCGATGATAAGGAATCAATTTATCTTTTGCCTGATGTCTAAAGTGCGCTGGGGATCCTGAGCCGGCCATCACTATATTCCTTGGATTCCAGGTAACCTTGTAATTCCATGGATTATTATCCGATGCGGGTGCAATCAATCCGCCGGTTAAACTATAAAACGACTTGATATTGCATCCTCGGTTTTTCAGATTTTGGATGATGCGCATTGCCGACATGTGATCAATTCCTGGATCGACACCCATTTCATTCAGGAAATACAATCCTTTTGATTGTGCCTCTTCATGTAAAGCTTTCATTTCAGAAGAAACATAACTGGGTGTAATCAAGTGCTTTCCCAGATCCAAACAAATTCTCCCTACGGTGATGTGCATAAATGCAGGAAGCATGGAAATCACCAAGTCTGATTTTGCAACTTCATTCACCAATTGATTTTCATCATTGGCATCGAGCTCAAAAATTTCTGCCTCCACTGCGTCACCCACCTTGTCTGCTGCAAATGCCAATGTTGCATCACCTACGCGCAAATGAATATTCCACTCCGCCTGTTTTTGAATCAAATACTCGATTAAATGCGTACTGCTCCTGCCCGCCCCCAAAATCAATATCCTTCTTTTCATGCTCCTATTTTTTCCATTCCGATGACGCAACATTACTAAAAATAATGAGAAAATTTGGCACGGAATTTATCTTGGGCAAAAATGAATTAAATTTACCACCTAACAAAGTTGTTATGAAACATATTTTATGCGCATTAATGGTGATTGCCTCACCCGTGCTTTGGGCACAATCTTTAACAGCCGACGCGGTAGTGTATGCTGAAAACGGAGAGAAATTTCATCTTTACCTGAATGGTGAGTTGATGAATGAAGATCCTAAAACCAATCTTAAACTCAAGGGCCTCACTTCTGAATTCTATCAAGCACGTGTAGATTTTGTTGATGCTACATTGCCAGATTTCACCAACAATAACTTTGCTGTGAAATACGGCGTTGAGGTTACTTACAAAATCAAGCTTGTGAAAAACGGTTACGCATTGCGTTATTTTTCTGAAAGACCTCTTGAAGCACAATACAAAGTGGATAGCGAAACGGTAATTTACCATGAGGGCGGAAATGTCGAACCTGAACCAGAAGCAGAACCCACGACACTGGGCAATGTGAACATTAACATGAACGTCAATGACCAAGGTATGAATACCAATGTCAATGGTGGAACTACCCAAAAAACCACCACCACTGTAACCACTACTACCAACGGAAAACCCAAACCAAAGTCGGAGACTGTCGGCATCAATATGAATGTAGATGGGATGAATATGGGAATCAACATGACCATTCCTACAGACGGAATGGACATTGAAGAAAGCCATACCACCACTACAACAACCACCACAACAACAACATCTGGTGGTTACGAGCAAACGCAAACGCGTCCTGCATCCAAGCCACAAGCACAGCCGCAAGCACAACCAGCAGTGCAAGGAAATTGCGGCATGGCCATGTCCGCGTCTAGCTTCAATCAAGCCAAATCTAGTATTTCTTCAAAAAGCTTCTCGGACAGCAAAATGACAACAGCCAAGCAAATCACACAAACCAACTGTTTGACCGCACAACAAATCAAAGAGTTGACTATGCTTTTTGATTTCGAAACAGACCGTGTTACTTACGCTTCATTTGCCCACAAACGTTGTGTTGATCCTCAAAATTATTTCATCGTGAATGATGCATTTGAATTCGAAAGTTCTATCGAAGAATTGAATCAAAACATCACTAAGTAATCTACTATGCGCTTTCTTCTTTTCCTTCTCATTGCTCTGTCATTTGCCTCATGTAAAGGGCCCAAGTACTACACCAAACTAGGCACCAAACAGGAAGCCTCGGGATTAAGCACTGAAGCCGCCAACAGCTATTACGCAGCGCTCATGCGCAAGCGATCTTACATCGAGGCTCAAGTGGGTATGAAAAGAACTGGACAAAGCGTATTGAATCAAAAATTGGCTGAATTCAACAGAAAAAAAATGATGGGTTCCGCCAAAGAGGCCGTATACTCATACTTAGAAGCGGAAGATTACAAAAAGAGAATAGGCAACGTTGGGGTAAACCTTGAGGTAAGCCAATTGTATTTGGATGACTTTGATGCTGTCAAAGCGCAATATGTTTCCGAATTATACGAAAAGGGCACTACCCATTTGGAAAAAGAAGAATACCGTGAAGCGGAATTGACTTTTAAAGAACTTACCAAATTTGACCCTAATTTTAAAGATGCCAAAGATCTTGGAGATGTCGCTTACTTAGAGCCTCTTTACAAAGACGGTAAAGCCATGTTCGAAGCCGGCAGATACCGCTCTGCCTATGAATCTTTGAACAAAGTTTTGGCCAAAAAGAGCTCCTACAAAAACGCTATCGACCTAAAGAATCAGTCGCTCGAAAAAGGTACCATCACTGTAGCTCTGTTGCCTTTTACTAACGGTACTCGGACACAGAATGCTGAAGTCAACATGTCAGCCTACACGCTTTCTGCTTTAACCAACATCAAAGATCCATTTCTGCGGGTAGTGGACAGAGAACACATGATGGCCATTTTACAAGAGCAAAAATTACAACTTAGTGGCGTTGTCGATGACGCAACAGCTGTTGAAGTGGGAAAAATTGTAGGCGCACAAGTAATATTGACAGGAACCGTTTTGAAGTATGATGAAAAACGCGGCAACATCAATCGCGAAACAAAAACCGCCTATCAAGCCTACAATGAGAGACAAGTAAGCAATGGCCAGGAAGTGGTTGTCACCAAATACAAACCTGTAGATTATAGCAGTTATTATGGCAAAAGCTATTGCGCAATGGACGCTCAGGTAAAACTCATTTCATTGAAAACCGGAGAGCTTTTACGCACAAATATGATTACCAAAAAGATGGAAGACGAAGTCTACTATGCAAAGTCTGATTTTGACAGAAATACGCTGTTTCCAGGCGAAGGTGGTCGTGTTGAAACCGCTTCAGACAAAGTACAAGCGTTCAGAACACTTTTCAACGGAAAGAGAGAAATGAAGTCAGTTGACGAATTAAATTCAGATTTGTACAGGTCTGTGACCAATGAGATGGCTGAACAAGTAAAATCACTCATGTTGGAATTGGTGAGATAAACAGAATAAAAGTGAGAAATTTAGGGATTTGGATTATTACGATCATCACGCTGTTAGGTGCTGCATGCAACCTTCCCAAGGGCTCAACCGTTGTTCCAAATAAAAACACTCCCCCACCCGATTGGGTATTGCAACACCCAACAAGTTCAGCTTACTATATTGGTATTGCGGTGAGCAATAAAAAAACAAACCCTGTTGATTATGCCTCAATAGCGACCAAAAACGCACTGAACAACATGGCATCCACTGTGAGCGTACGAATCACAGGACAGTCGTTTTTGAATACTATGGAAACCAACAAAGTTTTCAGTGAAGACTTTTCGTCTTCCATTAATACTTCAACCGATATCGTTTTTGATGACTATGAAACAGCTGGAGTATACGAAAATGAAAATGAATACTGGATCTATGTTCGAATCAGTAAATTGGCTTACCAAGAGCAGCAAGCACGTAAAAAGAACGAGATATTACAAGCTGCCTACGCCCTATATGAACGTAGTCTTGAACCACAAAAAAGAAATCAGGTCAACACATCCATTGACTTGTTGTTGCACGCACTTTTTACATTGAAACCATATTGGAATGAGCAAAATAATTTTGTTACACCCAATGGAGACAATTTATTGTTAGACCAACAGGTCTATGCCGATATCCAAAGAGTTATTCAAGAGATTGAGGCCTCGTGTGATGAGTCAGCCATTATGCTGACAGCCCAAAATCATTACCACCAAACGGTGCCATTAAAAGTTTTTGCGGCTGAAGGAAATCCTGCAATTGGTGCTCCTTTCACGTATCACTTTCCCACTGAAAAATATACACGGCCTAAAAAAGTAATGACCAATAATCAGGGTGTGGTTTTGGTTGATATAATCAATGTTCCCTTTGATTCCCAATTGCCCAAATTAGAATTTATTTTTGATGTTGACGCTTTGGTTCCAACTGATTTGGACCAAAAGATTTGTAAAAACCTCTTAAAAGGTGCACAATCGAATCCCCTTATTATTCCTATCCACATCATCAAACCCACATTTTTTGTAGAATCCGTGGAAAGAAATTTCGGTGATTACTCCAATCAGAGCATACTCTTGAGTACTGTCCAAGGTTTTTTGGCTCAAAAAGGATTTGCTGTCACCTCTAAGAATAAAGCAGATTACATTATCACCTTAGAAGCGGATACCAAAAATGGAGGCTTAAGCAGTGAATTTGTAAGCGCATTATTGGATTTAAAATTGGTGTTAACAGACAACCAAGAACAAATTGTAAGGTATCAAAATAACACCAATACTCTGAAAGGTGTGCAATTGAGCTTGCCCGCTGCAAGCAATGAAGCTTATAAAAAAGGCAAATTAAAATTAGAGGATGAATGGCTCAAACAAATGTTGCAATCAATTTTGTAACTTTGGCATTATTCATGTAAAACTGAAAAACAATCAAACCCAATAAAAAAACGGATATGAAAACAATGAAAATCACGCTTATGTCTTTGGCCGTTATCGCCGGAATGAGCTTTGCAGCTTGTAAGAAAAACAAGGAAACAGCCAAAACAGATCAAGGAGTAAATCCCAAACAACAAGGAGAAGTATTGATCAATGAATATTGTTCAGTATCAGAATATGCCACAACAGCTGAGGCTTTCAGAGCTACCGCTACTGGAGAAAGCATGGACAGAGAAACTGCCAAGAAGAAAGCCATGTCCAATGCACAATCCAAATTGGCCAAGTCTATCAGCACAACGATGAAAATTGTCGGTGATAATTATGTGAACTCGACTGAATTCAACAACAAAGAAGAAGTTACTGAAACATTCAATGAAATGTCGAGAACTGTTGTTGACCAAAACTTAAAAGGTGCTACTGCCATTTGTGAGAAATTGACAATGAAGCAAGATGGTAATTACGTTTGCTATGTAGCCATTGAATTAAAAGGTGAAGGTCTCATGAATGCATACAACGCGAAGTTGTCTCAAAATGAAAAGTTGAAAGCGGATTACAACTACGAGAAGTTTAAGGATACTTTCAATCAAGAAATGGAAAAATTAGCGAACGAACAGAAATAAGTTGCTCGCTTCCTGGATAAAAAAAACCCGCTTAGGCGGGTTTTTTTCTTTTAGGAAAATCGTGGATCTGTTTCCATTACATGACCGCAAGAATTACATGTTCGAAGCGACTCACTTCCGTAAAAATGTCTGAATCGAGGAAGAAAATCTTTTTCAATATTCTCAAGAACAAAATAATCATCATGTAACTTATGGTTACAATTTTCGCAAAACCACATGAGACCATCCTTCATGTCTCTATCTGCTCTTTTAACCTCAATGACCAAACCTACGGTGTTTTCTCCTCTTCGTGGCTGATGTGGAACTCCCGCTGGTAAAAGAAACATCTCACCTTCCTTTATCTCAATGTCCACAGCTTTTCCATCTTCCTGAATGCCAACAACAATATCCCCTTGCAGCTGATAAAAAAGTTCTTCCGTTTCATTGTAGTGATAGTCTTTTCGGGCATTGGGTCCACCCACCATCATCACAATATAATCTCCAGCATCTTTGTACAAATTCTTATTACCTACAGGTGGTTTGAGCAGTTCCCTGTTCTCTTCAATCCACTTTTGAATATTAAATGGTCTTTTTATCATGATTACAATTTATTCTGTTTCAATTGATTTAAAAAATCAGCATCCTCCTCTATCTTACTGCCTACAACCACCCAACTAGCTCCAGCCTCCATCGCATCAGCAACTTGCTGCACCGTTGAAATACCACCACCCACAAAAAGAGGCAGTGACACTTCTTTTGAGACCTGAGCTATCATACTGGTTGACACTGAAAACTCAGCTCCACTTCCTGCATCCAAATACACCAAGGACATTCCCAACTGTTGACCTGCCAATGCAGTGGCTGCAGCCAAAAAAGGCTTATCCCTTGGAATGGGCGTTGTATTGCTGACATATGAAACTGTTGTTGACCTTCCACCGTCTACAAGTAAATATGCCGTTGGTAAATGAGACAACTGTGAATCCCTTAGCAACCTTGCATGCTGCACATGTTGACCAATAAGGAATTCTGCATTTCTGCCAGACAACAGTGAAAGAAGCAAAATACCATCAGCATCTTCACAGATTTGACCTCCAGAACCCGGAAAAATCCATACAGGTAAGCCACTCAATTTGCAATGCTGAATACATGCCTTTAAATGATTCGTATGCAAAAAACTACCTCCAACCAAAATTAATTTAACCCCACAATCCTTTGCCATAAAGGACAACCTCTCCCAAGATTCTGGATCACCGACATCCGGATCAACGAGCATAGCAACGCCCCTGTCATTCAGCCAATCCGGAATATTCTTCTGACTCATCATGAAGTAAAAATAACGGATAAAACGGACCTACAACCTGAAAAAAATCAACTTTTCAAAAAACAGGATTTACTAACAGCATATCGTTAACACAAAAAACAAAATGCACTTGATATGCGCATATGAATGATATAGTTTCGGGAAATTAAAGTGCAATAACCTAATTTTTAGATAATGGATTTCGAAAGCCTCAATTTTGATTTACAACCAGAGTGCAACTCGCTCATTAAAGTGATTGGTGTAGGTGGCGGTGGTTCTAATGCTGTCAATTACATGTTCAATCAAGGCATTAAAGGCGTTGATTTCATCATTTGCAATACAGATGCTCAAGCCATTGAGGTATCACCTGTTCCGCATAAAATTCAATTGGGTGCCAACTTAACGGAAGGTCGTGGAGCTGGCTCATCACCCATTGTTGGAAGAGATGCAGCTTTGGAGAGCATTGAGGCTGTTCGCAATATTTTGCACAATGAGAAAAGTAAAACCAGCATGGTGTTTATCACTGCGGGTATGGGCGGTGGAACAGGCACTGGTGCCGCACCCATCATCGCTCAGATGTGCAAGGAGATGGGGATATTGACCGTCGGTATCATCACCGTGCCATTCACTTTTGAAGGAAAAATGAGACACCATCACGCTGAGGAAGGAGTGAAGGAAATGAGAAACTCAGTGGATACTTTATTGATCATTCGCAACGACAAATTACGCGAATTATTCGGTAATTTAACCATGAACAAAGCCTTTGGACATGCCGATGAGGTGTTGTGCACCGCTGCCAAAGGAATTGCAGAAGTGATGACCCTTACAGGTCTTGTCAACGTTGACATGAATGACGTCAAAACAGTAATGAAGGATAGCGGTGTGGCCATCATGGGAAGTGGAAGAGCTAGCGGAGAGAATAGAGCCAAGCGAGCTGTAGAAACAGCACTCGAATCTCCTTTGTTAAATGACAATGATATTTTTGGAGCCAAACACGTATTGTTGAACATCACCCATGGTGAAGAAGAACTGTTAATGGATGAAGTAACTGAAATTACTGACGCCATTCAAGATCGTGCAGGAATGAATGCCAATGTTATTTGGGGTTATGGTCAAGACAATAGACTTGGAGCTGATATTTCAGTCACTGTTATTGCAACGGGTTGGGATGCCAAGGGAATCGATAATGTTATTCCCGGAATCGAGAAAGTAGAACAAGTGGTGGTTGATGTCCATGTCGCCGCGGAAGAAGTGGCCATTCAAAAACCCATTGCTGTAGTGCAAGAAGTTACCCAGCCCCTTGAAAGCCCTGTTATGCGCATTGAATTGGAAGAAATTTCCAATAACATCGTCGATTTAGAGCCTGTTGCTTTAGAAGACAAGCAAGAACAAGAATTGAAACAAACCGAAGTGCTCTTCGAAATTGAAATACCCGAAGAGCCCAAAACCATCGATTTGTTTGAAGTAAGCGTTCCATTGGAAACACCTCAAATGATTCAAGAAGAATTGACTTTTGAGCAAGAGGAAGTGAAAATGAAATTCAACGTAGAAGAGACCATCAATCATGATGTTTTCAATGTGGTTGGATTTGGTGAAAATGAGGTCTCTGCTGAGAATAGAGCCGTAGCTCCTGAGGCATCAATGAACTTAAAAGAAAGAGCTACCGACTCTGTGGATCGCTCATCTATCAATCAATTGCAAATTGAACGATCAGATCGCATCAAACAAATCTGTATGAAATTGAAAAGTCCAGGTGGTTTGAATTCCTTAGAAGATGAGCCCGCCTACATGCGCAAAAAAGTTGTGTTGGACACTCCACCCGCAAGCAACGAAAGTCAAGCCTCCCGTTTTGGGATCTCTGAAACAACTGATTTAAACGGAGAAAAACGTTATGGTTTGAGTGATAACAATCCGTTTCTGCACGACAACGTAGATTGAACCCTGAATACAAAACAACAACAATAAAAAAGGACTGAAAATTCAGTCCTTTTTTATTTCTCATCAGTGTTCAATTCACTTAATATCACCTAACATCCGGTGCGCCAATTGCTGTCGTTTCCATTCGTAATAAGCAAAACCATATGTCCAAAAAACAGCCCAGCTACTGTAAATTAAAATCACTATTACTGTCAGCCACCAACGTTCTGAAATGATTTGCCCTTGCTCATTTTTGACCAAAAAAGGCTCGTATTTCCATATAAAATTCCATACCCCCAACAGAAACAATGCCGCCGAAATCAAAAAACTCAACGCCACTGCACCAATCACAGCGGAGTTGTTTGGACGAGTTCCTTCAGAGGAACTATGATTCCAATAACCCACTACTCTATTTTTTTCATCATGCACGATGGATACATCCTCTTGATAACGGGTATGGTACAATCCGTCATTCATGCCTACAAAAATGATGTCATTCAGTTTAATCCAACGTTGAGGACCTTTTTTTTCCTCTCCATCAATTACGCTGGTTCCACCTTGTTGCAATGGACCACGCGTCAAAGTCAATTGCGTGGAGGGAAACAATGCTCTTAATTTCATACATCAAAAATAAATCAAAAGGCTCATTGAAATGCGATATCCACCTTTCTATCGCGCTCATTCTTTTCCGAATATTTCGGTAAGGCTATTTCCACATCAATCTGGCTGATTAATGTACCGTGCGCCATCAAAAAAGCTTGTACGGCAAAGGCACGCTCCCATGCCAATCTTTCATTACTTACTGGGTCGCCTAACGCATCACAAGAGCCTATTAACCTCACTCTTTCCTCTGGATGAAGCAACAAATACATGCTCAACTCAATCAATTGATTTTGGAATCTCTCTTCTAAAATAGAAATATTCCTTTGAAATAATATAGTTGGGGCAAAAGGCCGTTGAGACTGACTCGTGGTATATGTCAATCCATTATTGTCAGCTAAGAGATTAGACTCGTCACCTATATTCAACCACTGCGCATTGCCCATGCTGATGCCAAGATACTCCCAAGAAACCCTACCTTCATTATCGGTTAGCAATTGGGCTATCGTCTCACCATTCTTATCCTCAATCAAGAATGACTCATAATACAATGGATGACCAGTAGAATCTAAAAACTGCCAACGATTGGTTGCTCCCAATGACAACGAGACGCAACCCCGGTGACTACCAAAAGAAAACACCTGTACCTCATTCCTTTTCCACATAAATGGTTCAGGAAAAACAAAACAAAAAGTGTCTTGCTCAAGCGTTTTTTGCAATTCAAACAAACCATTCGAAAAAACTGACTGCTGATTACGATTAGAAATGAGCCAGCCCGATTCATCCGACCACTGAACCCATTGATAGTCATCGGCTGTAGAATTAATGGGACTCTCCATCTGCCATCTTACATCGAAAGACTCATGAAATGGAGACAAAAAAATATCCCAGTCCCCCCTTTCCGTTCTGGCAGAAAAACACAACCCATCAGGATTCACATTGGGGTACCGTTCATCTAAATTGGAATTTACACCCAAGCCTAAATTCTGAACTTCTGACCATGATCCGTTCAACCATTTGACGCGATAAATATCACTGCCCCCTAATCCTCCCGATCTATCAGAACTGAAGTACAGCCAGCCCTCTTTTGCATCAAAATATGGATCTGAATCATTGCTCAATGATTCCCCCATCAAAACTTGATTGGAGTCGTGAAGTTGAAAAACAATTTTGCTCCATTGTTTCCCCTGAATCAATTGGTATTGTGTGTAGCATTTCAAAGTATCTGCCTGATACCCTACTCCAACTCCAGGCCATTGGATAAAATCATCAGAAAATTGATTGTTTTTATAAAAAATCGATTTCCAAACGACATCGGTCTTCCAAGTCTCCTTTTGTGATTCTAATTTGTAAGAGGATACCAAACTTGGAATTCCACCATTGATCATCAAGGCTTGCCCCTGATGTTGAACAGGCAAAGTCTTGCAGGACCATTGAGACCTGCCAACAGTTGCGAAAAGTAAAAGCGTCAATAAACCAATGAAACGCATCTCTCAAATTTCCGAGAATATGCTGAATAAAAATGATCAATAAAAAGTAGGTTTGAACAGGTAATGGTTAATCTTGTGCTTGTTCTCTTTGCAAAGCATCAAAAACCAACTCAGCTTCATCATACCACTCTTGACCAAATTTGCGAATCAACGGCTCCTTCAAAAAACGAAATACGGGTACTTTCAATTTTGACCCGCACACACAAGCAGGTTCACAAATTCCCCACCGATGAAAATTAACTCCAGTATATTCTTTGAGTTCATTGGTTCTTATTGGATAAAGATGACAGCTGATGGGCTTTTTCCAAGTTGTTTTACCATCCAAAAATGCCTTTTCGTAACCACATTTTGCGGTTCCATTGTTGTCATAATAGACAAAAGCACAAGCGCCATGATCACCAAACAATGGCGTCGTCAATTCTTGATCGTCATCAACCACCACAAATCCCTTTTCTTCTACCACCTGAATGTGTTCCTCAGGTAAATATGGTTTTACCAATGGCCAAAACTTCTCCAGCTCATCTACTTCTTCAAGCGTCAACGGCGCCCCAGAACTGCCCTCTACACAACAGGCTCCCTTACACGCATTGAGATCACAAACAAATTGTTCCTCGAAAATATCCTCACTAACCAATGTCGAACCAATAATTATCATTCGACAAAACTACACCCAAACTTTTGTTCCTTCCGAACAATTGGAACAAATGTCAATGGACTTTCTGCTTTTCAACAACTGACTCCTGAATCTCAAATAATCCTCATTGTTCCAGATTTCCTTTAATGCGTGTGTTCTTAAACTCCCCATTTTGTAGGCCGCATCTTTATCAAAGCAGCAGGGCACAATACTCCCATCCCAAGTGATTACGCAAGATGACCACAACCGCCAACATTGATTATCCAAACTATTCTTCACAACCCATTGACCTTGCCTATTTTTTTTATAGCGACGATACTTCTCTTGCTTCGGCATTAAAGGATGATTATCTGATGGATGGTACAACTGAGCCGTTTTCCATTTCACTTCATCTACCCCAACGCTTTTGGCCCATTTCTTTATCTCATCAACTTCATCTTCATTTGGTTTAACCACAAGAGTCTGAACAATAACATGCGGATGATGAACTTTTCTTTTTTTCTTCTCTACAATGAGCGACTCCACAGCTTTTTTCACCTCTGCAACTTTTCCATTCACCCGGTACTGCTCATACACCTCTTGGGTAAAACCATCCAGACTAATGATGATACGATCCAAACCACTTTCAATAATATCGGACACCATTTTGGGACTCATAAAATGTGCATTGGTTGAAACTGCAGTGTATATCCGATGTTGATGCGCAAGACGTATCATTTCAATCAACTGTGGGTGAATAAATGGCTCGCCTTGAAAATAAAAATTGACATGAAAAACAAAACCACTCCATTCCGCTAACCATTTTTTGTATTCATCCAATTTGATATTGCCTGTGGGTCTTGAAAACAACTTCAACCCTGATGGGCACTCTGGGCATCCCAAATTACAAGCCGTAGTAGGCTCGACACTAAGGCTCATTGGAAGACCAGGATGATTTGATTTTCTACGATAAAATCCTATGTAAACCCGTATGGCATTCCAACACTTTTTTAAAGTGACCGCCCTAAAAAATCGCAGCGCATCAAACAACATCAATCTTCAACACTGAAACGCAAAGACATGGTAATGCTGGCTGACTTTTCCTTTGAGCTGGTATTGAATGAACCTCCCCAAGAATATTCATCTTCAGAAGAGTTGGGAGCTACAATTTGAAAAACACCCATATCACCATTTTTTAAAACACCAAGAGAACAACCCGACTCCTCTGCAATTTTTTCCGCACGCAATGTGGCGTCCTTTGTGGCCTCTGCAATCATCTCAATTTTCAAAGTTGCCAATTGTGTATAGTAATATTCGGGTCGCATGGAATTCAATTCCAGCCCTTGATTGATTAACTCTGTAACTTCCCTTGACAATGCCTCTACCTTATTGACTTCCTTAGACTCAATTTTCACTTCTTGTGAAAGATTGTAGCCGTTGAAATAAGAGGTAGAATTCCCTTCTTTATCGGTCTCCGTTCTGTAAACCTTATCTATCTCAACGGCAGAAAAAACCAAATCTTCTTTTTTCATTCCCTTTGAAGTAAGATAATCATTCAACAACTTGGTGTCTGCGTTGAGCAAGTCGTAAGCTTCTTTTAAAGTAGGTGCAAATCTGGAATATTGCCCTCGCCAAACAATTAAATCAGAGGTAAAAGTCTTCTCCGCTTTTCCTGTAACAGCAATAGCATCCTCATGCCTATTGCGATTTTGAATAGCACTGCCCAATATATACGCGGTAATAATAACGCTCAACCCAATGAGCAACTGAGGCAGGTTTTTTTTAATGGTATCCATAATCTGTTGTTCGACTTTCAAATATAGTGGATTCAACGATTATCTTTACCGCATGATGATGATAGAGAAATTAAAAGCCTACGAAAACAAGCAACCAGAAATTGTTTTCAATTGGAAAGATAGCGAAACAGAAGCAGAGGGTTGGGTGGTCATTAACTCCCTGAGAGGCGGAGCTGCAGGAGGTGGAACACGTATGCGTAAGGGTTTGGATAAAAGAGAAGTGGAATCTTTGGCCAAAACCATGGAAATCAAATTCAGCGTGAGTGGTCCAGCGATAGGCGGTGCAAAAAGTGGAATCAATTTTGACCCTGGAGATCCAAGAAAACAAGGTGTATTAGAAAGATGGTACGCGGCAGTTAAGCCACTCTTAAAAACTTATTATGGGACCGGTGGTGATCTCAATGTGGATGAGATCCACGAAGTGATACCCATTACAGAACAAAACGGCGTTTGGCATCCACAAGAAGGAGTTTTCAATGGGCACTTCAATCCCAGTGAATCTCAAAAAATTATTCGTATTGGTCAATTGCGCAGAGGTGTCATTAAAGTCTTGAACGATGAAAAATTCACACCATCCTTGAATATGGGCTATAAAGTGGCCGATATGATTACTGGGTATGGTGTTTCCAAGAGTGTCGAACAATACTTTGACATTTGGGGAGGTAGCTTTGATCAAAAAAGAGTTATTGTACAAGGGTGGGGGAATGTAGGCGCTGCTGCTGCATTTTACGCCGCTCAAGCTGGAGCAAAAGTTGTGGGAATCATTGACCGAAACGGCGGAATTCTTGAACCCAATGGATTGAGCTTTGAAGAGATTAAACAACTCTTTATTCAGAGGCAAGGCAATCAATTGGTCAGTGATAAAATGATTCCATTTGAAGAAGTAAACCAAAAAATTTGGTCAATGGGAGCTGAGGTATTTTTCCCCTGCGCCGCGTCTAGACTTGTTACCCAAGAACAAGTTGAACAATTGATAGCCTCAGGACTTGAAGTGATTTCATGCGGTGCCAACGTTCCGTTTGCTGATCAAGAAATTTTCTTTGGTCCAATAGCACAAATGGCTGATCAAAAAGTTTCCATCATTCCAGACTTCATCGCCAACTGCGGTATGGCAAGGGTTTTTGCTTATTTGATGAGCACGGACCTCCAATCCATTGAGGACAGCGCCATTTTTGAAGATACCTATCGAATCATTGGCAATGCTCTAAAAGAAGTTCACCAAATTAATCCCGAGAAAAATAATATCACCGCTTCTGCGTTTGATATCGCATTGAAAAAACTGAACGTATAAAATTGAAATTTCTTTTTTCACTTTTCTTCAACTTTATTTGGGTCATCCAACTACAGGCCCAACAAGTAGGTCTATGGACTGATTTATCCAGTTACAATAGCATGCACAGGTTGGTGTTGGGACAACCCGATGAGGTGATTGGCCTATCTCAGAATGGCATTGTTATTTTCAATTCTAACGATCAGAGTTTTCAAAAAATAAACAAGACCAATGGCCTAAACGATGTTGGCCCTACAGCTGCAGCCTTTATTTCAGATGAAAATACCATAGTGGTTGGATACCAGAATGGCAATATCGATATTTTAACTTCGACCCAAACCATTAACGTACCTGACTTTAAACTGAGCAATATCATTGGCAACAAAGCCATACACCACATTGACATTCAAGACAACTTGGCTTATCTTTCTACCGGTATAGGTCTATTGGTATTGGACTTGGTTGAGTTTGAAATTAAAAACACTGCTTTATTAGGAGATAACGGTATTGCAGAGGAAGTACTTTTTTCTTGTCAAAACGGTGACCTGATGTATGCTGTGGGTCCAAATAAAATTGTTTCCATCGCTAAAACCAACCCATTTCTTGCAAATTTCCAAAATTGGGATACTGTTTTTAATGCAGGAAATACACAAATTATCTCCGCAACAGGATGTGGTCAATACCTCTATTTCATAGCGCAAGAGCAAAATACTTTCACGCTCTGGAAGGGGGATCTTTCACTGAATAATTTTGAACCTTTAAGTACGATCAACACCAACTCAGCACCAAGATCAATTTGGTGCAACGAAACGCGCGTTACTGTATCAATTGAAAGCAGATATTACATTTTCAACACTTCTGGAGAAATTGTCTTAGAGGACAATCAAAATGATTGGCTTTTCCTTTCACCACAGCATGTCATTATTGATTCCAAAGGCACAGTATGGATTGGCAATCAAATTTTAGGATTGGGATCAAGAAATGTAGATGGACTCGAAAGGATACATACCCCTGCAGGTCCCAATACCAATACCATGCGTAAGGTGAACCCATACAATCATGAAGTCTGGATCGCCACAGGAAACGTCTTTCCCTGGTGGGGAAATACCTATACCTACTGCTTCCAGTCGGCCTATATTCAAAACAATTGGATCAATGAAAGTTTTGGCAATGGTGCTAATACTTTTGGTAATGGTGTTTTTGATGTTCTAGACGTAGCCGTTGATCCAACCAATAACCAAAGAGTGCTTTTTGGAAGTTGGGAGGAAGGGTTGATTGAACGCCAACCAGATGGCAAAATCAATATTTTCAATTCTGCTACATCAAATAATCCACTGGCCTCCTCTATCGATACATCCAACAACTGGACCGCCGTTGGTTCTGTCCAATTTGATCTTGAAGGTAACGCTTGGATTGGAAATAGCTTCTCGGAAAACCCTGTTGTGGTTTATACCAATGATAAAAAATTCATTGACTTCAACTTTAGTCCAATAGTTGGAAAAGCGGATATCATCGAACAAGTTTTCCATTCACAGGCGGGGTATGTTTACGCCATCATCAGAGGAAAAGGTGTTTTGGCTTTCAATTATAATGGGACAATCGAAAATAAAGATGATGACGTCTATAAATTGCTCGTCGACAAGGAGGGTTTAGGAGGCCTACCAACCAAAGATGTTTATTCCATTGCTGAGGATTTAGACGGAAATATTTGGCTAGGAACAATAAAGGGTGTTGCTATATTTTACAACCAAGAATCCATTTTTTCAGAAGATAATTTCGATGCAGAACAAATCCTCATTACACAAGACGGGAATGTTCAAATCCTTCTCGAAACAGAAGCCATTAATAATATTGAAATTGATGGTGGGAATAACAAATGGATTGCTACACAAAACAATGGCGTGTACCGATTCAGCCCTGATGGATTAACCCAATTGGGACACTACACCAAAGACAATACGCCTCTTCCATCCAACAATGTCTATGACATTGGAATCAACCAAGCCAATGGACAAATATTTTTTGCTACCGATCGCGGACTTATCGCTTACACCGGTGATGCAACCAATTTTGACAACAAAATGGAAAAAGTATTTGCCTACCCTAATCCCGTCCCTTCAGACTTCCAAGGTTTAATTGCCATTCAAGGCTTAGCCTACAACAGCCAAGTTCGCATTACAGATATGACAGGCAAACTCCTATTCTCAGATAAAAGTGAAGGAGGACGCTGTGTTTGGAATGGCAAAGACGCAGAGGGCAATAGACCAGCGGCTGGAGTGTACATCATTATGGCAGGAGATTCCCAAGGCGACGTTAAAAACGTTTGCAAAATTGCTTTTGAGCGATAAGAATTTTTAGTTCCTTTACAGCATGATATTTTTCCAAATAAATGAAACCCCATCTATCGATGTGCTCAATTTAATCATGAAAGGTGGATGGGTGATGGTCGCTTTGGGGCTATTGTTGGTTTACACCATTTATGTTTTGATTGAGCGAATGCTCTATTTCAATCAACAAAACATCGCTCCCGCGGACAAAAGCAGACGACACATCGAATTACTTAGATCAGGTGAAAATCACGGTGCCTCACAATTGTGCACTACCGTTAAAGGTTCGTGGGGAAGAATTTTTATTCATGCTGGCAGCTCCAATAACATTGAAGAAGTTGATCAATTGTTATCTGATGCAATGAATATTGAGATTGCACAATACGAAAAAGGATTATCAACATTGAGTTTAATAGCGGGTGTTGCCCCTTTGTTAGGATTTATTGGAACCATCATTGGTGTCATTACCATATTCTTTGATATATCCGTATCCCAAGACATCAGCATTGCTGTTATATCAGAAGGGCTATACCAAAAAATGGTATCCTCGGCTGGTGGTTTGGTTGTTGGTATCATTGCCTTTTCGGCCTACCATGTATTTCAGCAGAAGATCGATGGGTTCTCCCGAAGCATCCAGGAACATGCATTATTGGTGAAGTTGGCGCAAAAGGAAAGTCAATCATAAGATGAAAATCAATCGACGCAACAAACATGGTGCTGAGGTAAGCACGCATTCACTGAATGACATCATGTTTTTTCTTCTCCTTTTCTTTTTGATTCTCTCAACCATGGCGCACCCCAATGTGCTAAAAGTGCTTTTGCCTGAATCCAAAGAAAACAAAGCAAAAGAAGCCAAGCAAAATATACAGGTAGCTATGGACAGCCATTCGCAATTGTTTTATGAAAATAAACCTTGCTCTGCCGATGAGTTGGAAAGAAAACTTGAATTGATTCATCAAAAGGATTCAACCATCTCTGTCTCCCTACAAATGGACAAAACATTACCGATACAAAAATTGGTTGAGGTGATGGAAATGGGAAAAAGACAACAAGTTTCGATGTTTTTAAAAACAACAAAGCCTCAACAATGAGTATCATTATTCTTTCCGTTTTTATCATCGGCTATATCATGATAGCCACTGAGCACAATGTAAAAATAGACAAAGCTGCCACAGCACTATTCATTGGCGTATTTTGCTGGACCCTACTTGTTGTTGGCTTTCATGAACCCCTACCTTACTTTGCTGAGGGTTTTGAAAAGATAGGGGCATCCCATTATTTTTCAGAACGGCTGGCTCACCACATTGAAGAAATCTCAGGCATACTTCTTTTTTTAATGGGTGCCATGACAATTGTGGAAATCATCGATGCCCATGATGGTTTTAAAATCATTACTGACAAAATCACAA
The DNA here is from genome assembly GCA_964420985.1 of uncultured Chryseobacterium sp. GTDB lineage: Bacteria > Bacteroidota > Bacteroidia > Flavobacteriales_D > Sanyastnellaceae > CAMCTV01. The sequence goes on along the minus strand of CAYQUT010000006.1, from coordinate 46,281 downwards.
CAAGAAAAAAAAGTTCACTGCTTTGGGTAGTCGCTGTGCTTACATTTTTCTTATCCGCGGCTTTAGACAATTTAACCACATCCATAGTGATGGTTAGTTTGTTGCGAAAATTAATTCCGGATCAAAAAACCCGCTGGCTTTTCGGAGGGGTAGTTGTTATCGCTGCCAACTCAGGAGGAGCTTGGTCCCCAATTGGCGATGTTACAACAACAATGCTATGGATTGGAGGTCAAATCACCAGTGCAAACATTATCCAGCAATTACTCGTACCTAGTTTAATAAGCCTACTCATTCCCCTAACTTTTATCTCCTATCAGTTAAAAGGGGAGCTCGAAAGTATCCCATCACAAAACCACCAAACCATTGCGAGAAAGGAGCAAAACATCGCCCTTCTATTGGGATTAGGAGGCTTACTTTTTGTGCCCATATTCAAACAAGCAACCCACCTTCCCCCATTCATGGGGATTATGCTTAGCTTAGGCGTTTTATGGATTGCCACTGACATTATGCATGGCCGTAAATTGGATGAGGAAAAATCCAAATACACCGCACTGCATGCACTGCGTAAGATTGACATGCCTTCTATCTTATTCTTCCTTGGGATATTATTGGCCGTTGGCGCTTTGCAAGAAATTGGTCTTTTGGCATCGGCCGCTGTTTGGCTTAAAGAACAACTCAATAATCCATTTGCCATCAACCTGGTTATCGGGGTTTTGAGCGCTATCATTGACAATGTACCTCTGGTGGCTGCGTCCATTGGAATGTATCCTGTTACAGAAATGGGCAGTGATGTATGGGCCAATTATTTTATCCAAGATGGTGTATTTTGGGAGTTCTTGGCCTACTGCGCAGGAACAGGGGGAAGTATCCTAATCATCGGATCTGCCGCAGGTGTTGCCGTGATGGGGCTTGAAAAAATCAACTTCGGTTGGTACTTGAAGAAAATAAGTCTTTGGGCTTTGTTGGGTTACCTCGCCGGTGGGTGTACGTACATATTGTTGCACGCTTAATTTCAACCAATCGCATTGAATAACTCTTTGAATATTTTCAAAGGACAAAACAAAAAGCGCCCATCTTCGTTCAGCATAAAAGAACGAACATGACAATGACAACCATTTTTTTACAAGCCGCAGTGAATTTACCTGATGCCGCTGCCCCTCACAATACAACCATTGCGGAAACATTGATGCATCAATTGGCCACTGGATGGTATATCTATGTACCTCAATTGTTCATGAGCGTTTTGAGTATCTATATCATTATTGATCGCTGGATTGCGACCAAGAACGCATTAAAAGGTGAAGCCAACTTTATCTCCAGAATCAAAGAATACATTTACGCAGGTAAAATAGACATGGCCAAAGATCTGGCTAAAAACATGGGCACACCAGAGGGGAATATCATCCACAAAGGTCTAAGCAGAATTGGCAAGCCTGTAAATGACATCAAAAAAGCCATTGAAAATGTGGGTAAGCAAGAAACGGCCAAATTAGAAAAAAACGTAATTGTACTGGCTACCATTGCCGGCGTTGCGCCAGTATTTGGATTCTTAGGAACTGTGTTCGGTGTAATTACCATTTTCAAGGACATTGCAGAAGCGGGATCACTTCAAATCAGTACAGTCTCAGAAGGTTTGTATTTGAAAATGATTTCATCCGCCGTTGGATTGATTGTTTTCATGATTGCACACATTGGCTACAACCTGATGATTTCTCGCATCAACAAAGTGGTCAACAAAATGGAAGCGCATGCCATTGAATTCTTGGATATACTTGAAGAACCAACCCACTAATCAATATGGATTTTGGAAGGAAAAATAAGGTTCATGTTGAACCTGCGATGTCGGCACTCTCCGATATCATTTTCATGCTCCTCATTTTCTTCATCATCGCCAGCACCTTGGCTGTAAATGGAGAAGCCGTAAATCTACCTAAGACCAGTACTGGAGCACCTACAGTTGGAAGCACCACTGTAACCATCACCAAGGACTTGGTATACTCTCTAAACAATGAAGTGATTCAGAAAGACCAACTCAAGGATCGATTGCAGAGTTACTTTTTTGGAAGACCGCAAGAAAAAAGAACCGTTATCCTTAATGTGGATCGGGATGTACCCACAGGTGAAACCATTGAACTATTTTCAACTTTAAAGGTACTGCACTGTGAACCAGTAATAGCAACGCAAACACCAAAGTCAGAATAATGATTCAAAAGTACACTCCATTTGTAGGGACCTTGATCTTTCACAGCATCCTATTTGGGCTGTTGATCATGGGCATGCGAAGTTGTACCAAATTACCACCTATTGAGCCAATTAAATACGAAAGTCTCAGTCTAGCCGCTTTGGGTGATTTTGAACCTGGTGAAGGTGAATATGTAGATTTAGGTGCTGAAAGTGAAGTGATGAACGCTGCCAGCGGTGACGTCAACGAGGTCATTGCAGATGCACAATCTCAAATAACTACTCAAGGAGACGATACCCCTTCTGAAAGCACCAATAATACCAACAATACCAATCCTCAACCCAATGCACAAGAGCAACAACAAAACGCTCAAAAAAGTAAGATAAACAGCCTTTTTGACAAAGGCAAAAACACATCAGCAGGCGATACACCCGGGGGAACTGGAATCGAAGGAAATCCCAACGGTGCGCTGGGCGGTAAAGGAATGTTCGGGGGATCAGGAGGTGAAGGAAAATGGAGCTTAAAAGGTCGCGGTATGAAATCCGCACCAAGCCTTGAAAAGAAACCGGACTTTGCAGGAACCATATATTTGAACATTACGGTAGATAGCGAAGGAAAAGTAACCAGTGCTACCGTTGATCCAGTCCAGTCAAAAGTTTCGGCGGAAGGATTTAAACAACTTTCAGAGTTGGCCATTGAGGCAGCAAAAAAAGCCAGATTCACCACACTTGCTGATAGCAAAAAACAAGTGGGCTCTATTGTCATTACGTTCAAACTAAAATGACCTATTCACAGGCGCTGGAATTCTTGTTTGACCAATTGCCGATGTTTCATCGTGTTGGCGCTGCGGCTTACAAACCTTCCTTGGACAACACCTTGCGTTTATGCAAATGGCTCCATAACCCTGAAAAGAAAATCAAGACCATACACGTCGGGGGGACCAATGGCAAAGGCTCCACTTCATCTTTAATGGCCTCAAGCCTACAATCCGCAGGCTTCAAAGTTGGACTTTATACTAGCCCTCATCTTATTGACTTTAGAGAAAGAATCAAAATAAACGGTGATTGGATCAGGGAAGATTTCGTCACTCAATTTGTTCTAAAGTACAAGAATTGGATGGATCGCAATATACAACCCTCCTTTTTCGAACTAACATTTGCCATGGCGATGGATTACTTTGCCAAGGAAGAGGTGGATTATGCTGTCATTGAGGTTGGAATGGGGGGTAGATTGGATAGCACCAACGTCATTACCCCGATACACACGATCATTACCAATGTTTCCAAGGACCACATGCCATTCCTCGGAGACACGATAACCAAAATTGCTACAGAAAAAGCAGGGATTTTAAAGCAGAATATCGCCGCCACTTTTGGTCCCATGCACAGTGAAGCAAAAGTTGTCCTTAAAAACAAAGCGGACCAATTGAGAATACCCTATCAATTTGTAACATTACGGGAAACTTATTCATGTCCACTTCAGGGGATTTTTCAAGAAGAAAATAAATCCACCGCCCTCACAGCACTTCAATTCCTTCAAAATAGGATACCACAGTTGACGGATAAAGCCATTCAATTTGGCTTTGCCAATGTCATTCAAAATACGGGTTTACTGGGGAGATTTCAAATGATATCAGAACATCCCAAAACCATTGTGGATGTGGGTCACAATGAAGATGGATTGAAATTGATTTTTCAAGAAATCCATAAAATGGACTATCAAGATCTGCATATCGTTCTTGGAATGGTCAATGACAAAGACGTTGAAAATATTCTTGACTTGTTCCCTCAACAAGCCAATTACTACTTCTGCAAAGCCAATATTCCACGGGGATTGGACGCAGAAAAGCTTTGTTCTATCGCACAACAAAAAAAATTATTAGGAAACACCTTTCATTCTGTTGAATCAGCATATCACAGTGCGCGTCAAACAGCCAAAAACAAAGATCTTGTGCTCGTAACTGGTTCTTTTTTTACCGTGGCTGAAGTGCTTCAGATCAAGCATTGAAAGCATTCCAACCTTGTGCTCTAAGCGCAATGGCCTCATTTCCCCTGGTAATGATTCTTGGACCACTCACTTTTTCCGTCATGTGTCCAATAACCGTAAAATGGGGACTACCTTTAATCTTATCGTAATCTGATTGAGAGATGGTAAACAGCAATTCATAATCCTCTCCGCCGTTCAGTGCGCATGTGGTGGGATCCAAGTGAAACTCTTCTGCCACTCGTTGGACATCTGGTGATATTGGTATCTTGGCTTCGTATAAATCACACCCCAAATCACTTTGCGTGCAGAGATGCATAATCTCTGATGACAATCCATCGGAAATATCAATCATTGAAGTGGGAGTTACTTTTAGGTCTTCAAGGAATTGTATCGCATCAACGCGAGCCTCAGGTTTAAGCTGTCGTTGAAGAACATAATCATAACCTGTTAATTCTGGTTGTATGGATGGAGTAGCCTTATAGACTTCTTTTTCGCGCTCCAAAACCTGAAGTCCCAAATACGCTGCTCCCAAATCACCAGTCACCACCAATAAATCATTCAATTTAGCACCCGAACGGTAACACACATTTTCTGGATAAACTTCTCCAATGGCTGTTATGGAAAGTGTCATGCCATGCAAAGCCGTTGAGGTATCCCCTCCTATTAAATCGACACCATACTTTTCACAGGCCAGTTGCATCCCTGCATACAGTTCCTCTATGGCCTCCAAAGAAAATCGATTGCTGACCGCAAAACTCACCGTCACGTACTTGGGGACTGCATTCATAGCGCAAATATCACTGACATTAACAGCAATGGCTTTGTAACCCAAATGTTTCAGGGGGGTGTACATCAAATCGAAATGGACTCCCTCTACCAAAAGGTCAGTGGTAACCACTTGATCTGCAGAGCCGCCTGTAGCCAAAACTGCCGCATCATCTCCAACTCCCTTCAGCGTTGTCTCATGTTGTGGAACAAAATATTTGGTTAGGTGATTGATCAACTCAAACTCACCCAAACTATCCAACTCCGTAAGATTTTCCATGCAGCAAAGATACTATGATTGTGCAGGTCTTATGGCTTTCAAATTCAATTGAACTGTTGTTCGTCCATTGAATACATTGATCTCCAATGCACACAATACATCAACTGGACCGCTTAAAATCTTGTCTATCTCGTGGGCCATATTAAACCCAATGGCATCAAAATGCTTCCCACCCATTCCCTGCCTAAAGGAACATTTTAGGTGTTTGCCATCTGAACCTATTTGACGTGGTGGAAAGGCCGGTGTTAATCCTTGTATTAAAAAAACAGGAGCCATATTCTCAGGACCACAAGGACCAAATCCGTTCAATTCATTCACCCAGTCCATTTCAATTTCACTCAAAAGAATATCGATGTCATACAATACAACAGGCTCAGGTCTAACATCATTCAACCTAGTACGAACCACCTGATTGAACTTCTCTCGAAAAGACAATAGGTTCTCCTCTTTTATACTCATACCTGCTGCCATGGTATGACCCCCAAACTGTATCAAATCTTCCTTGCAATCATTCAATGCCTCGTAAATATCAAGTCCTTCAATAGATCGGGCACTACCTGCCCAAACATCGTGACTCTTGGTAAAAACAATGGTAGGACGATAATGCTTTTCCAAGACCCTTGATGCGACAATACCAATTACCCCTTTTAACCAGTTCTCATTCCACAACACATTCACAAAAGCGTCTTGGTTAAACGCATCCGAATCCCACATTGCCAATGCTTCAGCGGTAACATTTTGATCAATGCTTCTTCTGGACTTGTTGTATTCCTCAATTTGTCCTGCAATACTCTCAACCTCTGAAGGGTCATTGGCGAGAAGAAGAGAAACCGCTGCATTTCCTGACGCAATTCTACCCGCTGCATTGATTCTTGGAGCCAATAAAAAAACAACATCACCCACCGTCCATACTCTGTCCTTTGCACCAGAGAAAGCAATCAACCCCCTTAATCCTGGACGCATATTTTCATGCATCATTTTAAGACCCAAGGCCACTAAATTCCTATTCTCATCGACCATTGGCACTATGTCAGCGCAAGCAGCCACTGCCACCAAGTCGATGGTTGCATGAACCCAACTCAATGGCCAATCTCGCATTTGAGCGCAGGCCAGCATCAATTTATATCCTACTCCGCAACCACTTAAGCCTTTGAAAGGATAGGCGCAGTCTTTCCTCTTGGGATTCAGCACCGCATTGGCCGCTGGCAAAATATCGGGCTCGTGATGATCGCAGACAATGACATCTATTCCCGCCTTTCGGCATTCCAAAATTCTAGGACCATCTTTGGTTCCACAATCAAGGGTAACAATGAGCTGAATGCTGTTATCTATCGCCCATTGAGCGCCCTTTTGTGAAAATCCATAACCCTCTTCGTATCGGTCTGGGATGTATGAAATACAATTTGCGTTCAGTTGATTTAAAACGGACATCACCAAGGCTACAGAACAAGTGCCATCAACATCATAATCTCCGAAAATCAAAATCTTAGAACCCCTATCCAAATGGGTCAATAATAAATCACAGGCTTTATCCATGTCGCGCATCAGCATCGGTGAGTGCTGTTGCTGCAGCAAAGGATTGCTGAATTGCCTCCATTCCTGAATTTCTCTCGAAGCAAGCAATCGATGAAAAGGCGATACTTTCAAAGTATCATCGTTAGATTTTCCCCGTCTCTTCCATATCATGAAGCAAAGGTGACGCTTTCAGCTGAACTGAACAAATGTTGCATAACAATGACATAATTCAATTGGATTTGCAACCTATTCTATAGTCATAAGGTCTTTTTGTGTATATTGCACATCCGAAAGCCAAATAAAGAAATGAAAACAACCCAGTATTTTTCCCTATTCGTTTCAGCGATGGTCTCGTTATTGTTATTAACGGGCTGCCCCAATCCTGAAAATAAAATCCCAGCCAATTGTTTTGATGGAATTTTAAACAATAATGAGCAAATGATTGACTGTGGTGGCCCTTGTGAAGAGTGTGACCATTGCTTAGACGGCATCTTCCAACCGGATTTGGGAGAAACATGGCTTGATTGTGGTGGTGAGTGTGGAGCTTGCGACCCTTGTGCCAATGGTATTCAAGATAGCCTAGAAATGGGCGGTGATGAAACCGGCGTGGATTGCGGAGGTACCAATTGTGGTCCTTGTGCGGACCTGTGCGGCGATGGATTTCTGAACGGTAACGAGACACAAATAGACTGTGACGACACCGCTTACGTGGATGTAGATGGAAACAACTATTACAACCTGGGAGATATCTATACAGGAAATTGTCAAATATGCCCCACTTGTATCGACGAAATCATGAATGGCAACGAAGTAGGTATAGATTGTGGTGGTTCTATGTGCAGTCCTTGTGCTACGGATGGTAACTGCACCAATGGTGTAGTAGACGGAAATGAATTTTGGACAGACTGTGGCGGCAGTACATGCCCCTATTGCGATTCTATCTTGGATTGGAATGCAGGTGCCAGTGCCTATCAATCTCTCAGCTTCATTAAAACCTTCAGTGGCTACAGCTTCGATATAACGGGTACTTCATTGACCAGCCAAATGCTTAATATCAAATGTGCTGAACCAGCGGCTGGATGGTTGCCTGGAACCATTATCTCAATGAACCCAAGTACCACGGATCAAATTGCTTACACCAACAATGGCGTAGTTTACTCTACTTTGATTAACGGAGCATCAGGAACCTTCACTTTGATTAAGTTTGATGCCCCTGCAACCGCAGATGCCTACATCAGAGGATCATTTACAGGGACCTTGAAATCCAATACTGGTGCTACCATGTCCATCACCAATGGTTTGATACAAATTAGGTACGAATAAGACTTCATAAATGTTTAACAAAAAAGGCTACCTTAGGGTAGCCTTTTTTATTTTTTTCGAGCCCTTAACATCTCGCGTTTTCCGTGAGGGCCGGGTAATCTCTCGACTTCAAAACCGACTTGAATAAGATTTCTCCTGACCTCACCCTTCGCGCAATAGCTTACCCAAATTCCCCCTGAACGCAGCAGCTCGTAACATCGTTGAATGATGCCAACGGTCCAAAGCTCCGGTTCAAAGTTGGGTCCAAAGGCATCAAAATAAATCAAGTCAAATTCCTTAAAACCGACATAATCCTGGATGCCCTTTGAAAGCTTTAAAAATTGGAAACCAACTTCCAACTCAACTTTATCTGCAATCGGAGTTAAATGTATTTGCTCCATATAACTTTTACGCTGAGCATTTTTCTGTATTTGACACAATTCACTAACCAACATGTCAGAAAGAGGATAGGGTTCCAACGCAGTGTATGAAATCTCTCTTTTTTGCGCTGACTCAAGCGTTAATAGGACATTTAATCCAGTTCCCAACCCTACTTCCAAAATGGAAATCTTTTCTAACTCCGTTCCGTTGAGTCCATTTTGAATGAAAACATGCAAACTTTCTTGCTCGGCACCATGCTTTGAATGATAGGTTTCATTTACATCTTCAACCAAAAAAGTATAAGATCCATCGGCAGTTTGAAGCAATTTCTTATGCCTTGAATTGTTCACTGCTGATTTGTTCAAAGCTTTATTGTTTGCGCCATCCGCTGCCTCCATCTTCTATTAATTTTGATTATCAAACAGAAATTCATGGCAAAGAAAACCAAAACCACCACAACCAAAAAGAAATCTTTTTACTCTGCGTCGAGTTTGAGCTTTTTGGAAACTTATTTGAATAATGCATCACCCACAGGTTTTGAATCGTCGGGTCAACAACTTTGGTTGGATTATATCCGTCCTTATGTTGATGAATACATGGTGGATACCTATGGAACTGTAGTGGGTGTGATTAATCCCCAAGCCAAATACAAAGTTGTCGTAGAGGCCCACGCTGATGAAATCTCTTGGTTTGTTCATTACATCACCAGTGATGGATTTATCTATCTCAGAAGAAATGGCGGAAGTGACCACATGATTGCGCCAAGTAAACGTGTGAATATTCACACGCCAAAAGGGATTGTCAAAGGTCTATTCGGTTGGCCAGCCATCCACGTAAGAACGGCTGAGAAAGAAGAAGCGCCCAACATGAAAAACATCTTCTTGGATGTTGGCGCTTCCAGTAAAAAAGAAGTGGAGGAAATGGGGATTCATGTAGGGTGCGTTGCCACATTTGACGACGAATTCATGGTGCTCAATGACAGATTCTTTGTGGGACGTGCATTGGACAATAGAATAGGCGGGTTTATGATAGCCGAGGTAGCAAGATTATTAAAAGAAAGAAAAGATAAATTGCCTTTTGGGGTGTATTTCACCAATTCCGTTCAAGAAGAAATTGGCCTTAGAGGAGCTGAAATGATCGCACATCGTATCAATCCTGATGTAGCTATTGTTACTGATGTTTGCCATGATAGTTCTACGCCTATGATGAATAAGGTGAGAGATGGAGAATTGGCTGCAGGTAAAGGACCTGTCGTCAGCTATGGTCCTGCCGTTCAAAATAATCTGCTCAAACACATCATTGACGTTGCTTCAAAAAACAACATTGACATTCAACGCCAAGTGGCATCTAGATCAACAGGAACAGACACAGATGCTTTTGCCTACAGCAATATGGGAGTAGCCAGCGCTTTGATTTCTCTTCCCTTGCGTTACATGCACACGACCGTCGAAATGGTAGATAAAAATGACGTTGAAGCGGTCATAGAATTGATTTACGCCAGCCTGAAGGCCATCAAAAACAACCAGGATTGGAGATATATTAAATAGTGAATCGGTGGATCGGTAAATCAGTGGATCGGTGGATCGGTAAATCAGTGGATCGGTGGATCGGTGAATCTGTGGATCGGTGAATCGATGAATCGGTGAATCGGTGGATCGGTGAATCGGTGGATCGGTGAATCGGTGGATCGGTGATTCGGTGAATCGGTGAATCGGTGGATCTGTGATTCAGTGGATCGGTAAATCAGTGGATCGGTGAATCTGTGGATCGGTGATTCGGTAAATCAGTGGATCGGTGGATCGGTGAATCGGTGGATCGGTGGATCGGTGAATCTGTGGATCGGTGGATCGGTAAATCAGTGGATCAGTGGATCAGTGAATCGGTGAATCGGTGGATCGGTGATTCGGTAAATCAGTGGATCGGTGAATCTGTGGATTAGTGGATCGGTAAATCAGTGGATCAGTGAATCGGTGATTCAGTGGATCGGTGGATCGATGGATTGACTGCCATATGCTTCATTTTCCAATACACTGCTATACTGATATACTGATATACTGATATACTGATATACTGATATACTGATTTACTGATTTACTAATTCACTAATTACCGATATACCAATACACCGATATACCGATATACCAATACACCGATATACCAATACACCAATACACCGATATACCAACACACCCCAATCCTCCCTGCTTTATCTCATTTTTGCAAAATTTTGAGATTGATTACCTTTGTACAACGATTCAATGAAAGTCGAACTTAAACATTAATGAATGAACCATGTAGGTATTCGTCCTGAAGGAGCAACGCTCGATTATTTGGGACTTAAAAATTTGGCTACGGCCTTTTGGAATCTTTCTCCCGCAGAATTGGTAGAAGAGACCATCGCATTAGAACAAGGAAGTTTAACCAGTACGGGAGCAATCGCAATCGATACTGGCGAATTTACCGGTCGTTCTCCCAAAGATAAGTTTATTGTAAAAGATAGCAACACAGAAAATTCCGTTTGGTGGAGCCAATTCAATATCCCATTTGAAAGCGCCAAATTTGATCGCCTCTTTCAAAGAATGCAGGCCTATTTGACAGGAAGAGAGGTATATGTTCGTGATGCCTATGTATGTGCTGACCCACGCTACAGAATGAATGTTCGTGTTGTCACTGAATATCCATGGAGCAATATGTTTGCATACAACATGTTCATGCGTCCATCCAAAGATGAACTGAAAACCATTCAGCCCGATTGGCATGTCATCTGCGTTCCCGGATTTATGGCTGATGCCGAGATGGACGGAACAAGACAGCACAACTTTGCGGTGATTGACTTCACTAAAAAGATGGCCATCATCGGAGGGACGGGATATACCGGAGAAATCAAAAAAGGAATATTCACAGTATTGAATTACGTTTTGCCACATGAAAAAGGTGTCCTTCCCATGCACTGTTCTGCCAATGTTGGAGCTGATGGTGATACAGCTGTTTTCTTTGGTTTGAGCGGGACAGGAAAAACAACACTTTCATCTGATCCCAATAGACGTTTAATTGGTGATGATGAACATGGATGGACGGACTCAACCGTTTTCAATTTTGAAGGTGGTTGCTATGCCAAAACCATTGATTTAACCAAGGAGAAAGAACCTCAAATCTATGATGCTATTAAGTTCGGTGCTATTCTAGAAAATATCGGATTTGAAGAGGATGGCGTCACACCGGATTATGCTGATAAATCAAGAACCGAAAATACCCGTGTAAGCTATCCCATTCATCACATCGACAATGTAATGGATCCGAGCATGGGAGGAATTCCGAAGAATATTTTCTTCCTTACTTGTGATGCTTTTGGGGTACTTCCTCCAATTAGTAAGCTCACCAAAGGGCAAGCCATGTATCAGTTTATTAGTGGTTACACCGCTAAGGTTGCAGGAACAGAAGCCGGAATCACTGAACCAACTACAACATTCAGCGCTTGTTTTGGCGCGCCTTTTCTTCCGCTCCATCCCACGCAATACGCAGAAATGATGGGAAAGAAAATCGATGAGAGTGGTGCCAAAGTGTGGTTAATCAACACTGGTTGGAGCGGAGGCTCATACGGAACAGGTGAACGCATGAAATTAAAATTCACCAGAGCCATGATTACCGCTGCTTTAGAAGGTAAATTAGACCATGTCGAATACAGAACGCATGAAGTATTTGGATTGGCGATGCCAACCTCATGCCCTGATGTTCCAACTGAATTGCTTGATCCAAAATCAACTTGGAAAGACGGCTCCGCATACGATGCTAAAGCCAATGAGTTGGCTGAAAAATTTGTTGCTAATTTTGAAAAGTTCAAAGAGTTTGCCAATGAAGAAATCATGGCAGCCGCACCAAAAATAACCGCATGATCATTCCAACTTCTGGCATTTCATTGTCAGCATTAAAGAATCTATTCTATTCTTCGGAGAGCCTTGAGCTCTCCGATGTTGCTATACAACAAATTCAAAAGGCAAGAACCTATCTAGACTCTTTCAGTGGTGATAACGGAGCGCCCGTTTATGGTGTCAACACTGGATTTGGTTCACTTTGCAACACGATTATTCCCGATAGCGACATGAGCCAGCTGCAGCGCAATTTGCTCATCTCGCATGCCTGCGGCATGGGTGAGGAGGTTCCGAGTGAGATTGTGCGATTGATGCTATTGCTGAAAATTCTTGGATTAAGCAAAGGATTCAGTGGGGTTCAATTGGAAACTGTCCAAATCCTTTTGGACTTATACAACAACAAAATGACTCCTGTTGTTTATCAGCAAGGATCATTGGGAGCCAGTGGTGATCTGGCACCCTTGTCCCATATGTGCCTGCCCCTCCTTGGATTAGGGGAAGTGGACTTCAACGGTAAAAGAATTTCCGGGGAAACGGCTCTTCAAATTTTAAACAAAAAACCCATTGTATTTAAAAGCAAAGAAGGTTTAGCATTAATCAATGGAACTCAATTCATGAGCGCTTATGCTACCTTCAATATCTGGCGTTCAGAAAACCTTATTGCCAAAAGCAACATCACAGGAGCATTGAGTTTAGAAGCCTATGATGGAAGAACTGAACCGTTTTTGCATGCTCTTCACGAGGTAAGACCTCATACAGGACAACTGCACATTGCTCAAGAATTCAGGAATCTATTGGAAGGCTCTGAGATTGCATCGCAAAATAAAAACCATGTACAAGACCCTTACAGTTTTAGATGCATCCCTCAAGTACATGGCGCTTCATGGGACACTTTGCAATATGTTACAACCGTTGTAGAAACGGAAATCAATGCAGTTACTGATAATCCAGTGGTTTTGGTGGATGAAAATAAAATCATCAGTGGTGGTCATTTTCATGGCCAACCCCTTTCTTTGGTGTTGTCTTATTTGACTATTGCGATGGCAGAAATAGGCAGTATTTCAGAACGAAGAATCTACAAGTTAATCAGTGGAACGCGCAACCTCCCCGCTTTTTTAACACCCAATCCCGGTTTGAACTCTGGCTTCATGATTGTGCAATACACAGCGGCTTCTATTGTGTCACAGAACAAGCAATGGTGTACACCAGCTGTAATTGATACCATTGACTCCAGCAATGGACAAGAAGACCATGTCAGTATGGGGGCCAATGCTGCCACACAACTGCACAGAGTGCTCGACAACATCGAAAAAATAATTGGATTAGAAGCCCTCACAGCTGCACAGGCCTTTGAGTTCAGAAGACCATTAAAGTCATCTTTTATTCTCGAAAAAACTTTCAACGAAATCAGAGCGATCGCACCATTTTTAAATGAGGATACCCTGATGAGTCCATTGATGCAGGAAATGACACACTGGGTAAAGTTGTCTTAAAAACTACTTTCCTCTTCCTTTGATTACGGTCAATACCGTATAAAATAAAATTTTAATATCCATGGCCAATGACATATTCTCCAAATAGAGTATGTCATATTTCAAACGCTGAACCATTTGATCTACATTTTCTGCGTATCCATATTTCACCTGTCCCCATGAGGTAATACCTGGCCTCACACGCAATAATTTCTTCACGTGGGGAGCATGTTGCTTGATCTGATCAATGTAAAATTGTCTTTCTGGTCTTGGACCTACCAAAGACATCTCCCCAATAATCACATGACCAAACTGCGGAATTTCATCCAACCGTGTTTTTCGTAAAAACTTTCCTATACGTGTTATTCGCTGGTCATGGGAAGAGGACAATTGAGGACCATTCTTTTCTGCATCCATTACCATTGTTCTGAACTTCATCATCCGAAAAGATTGCCCGTGAATCCCAACTCTTTCTTGCCAAAAGAAAATTGGGCCCTCTGAGCTCAATTTAACAGCGATGGCAATAAAGATGTAGACTGGCAATAAAATGATAATGGCTATTAAAGACAACACAACGTCCATCAGTCTTTTCAAACTCATTTGCCAAGTTGGCATTAGTTCACGATTGATACGCACCAAAGGAACGCCATAAATACCCGTCATTTTAACGGAGCCGCTCAATAAATCGAACGTATCCGGTATTATGCTTACATCTACATCAAAATCCAACAAAACAGACATCACTTCGGACAAATGCCTGTGATCAGAGCTCTCAACGGCTACGATTACTTCCTTGATGTGGTGCTCTCTAATGAGATGTGACAATTGATCAACCTGTCCTAAAAAAGGCATGTATTGTTTTAGTAAATCATCCTTCCCATTGATTCTTACAAATCCCGCAAATCGATACCCTCCCATATTGCTTCCAGAGACAATCTCATCGTACAAAGCCAATGCCCGTGCATTACCCCCAACTATCAAAGTGGGAAAACCCCATTCTCCGTTTTTCATTCTTCGCACGGTTGCGGAAGTCAGAACCAATCTCAAAGTAAGAGCAATGGACCAATGCGCAAGAAATAGTACAGAAATACTGCGGTAGTATGATGTGTATCCAGGAAGATGATCATCGAGCAATATCAAGAAGAAAAGCAACAAACTCCCAATAATCGTTGCCAGGGTCATCTCTCCAATCTCCTTCAATCGATGCCTTTTGAAAATCTGTTTGTAATGACCGAGAAGAAAATACAAAACGACCCAAAAAATGGGTATAAAAAACAACCCCAAGAGAAAATTAGGATCATGCGATTCAATACTCCACAAATCCTGCGGTGAGATAAATTCCCAATAGATTTTTCGAAAAGAATACAACAAAATCCAAGAGAGCCAGGCAGCCAATACGTCGGTAACGATATACTTTGTTATTTGACGAGCATTATTCATGACTTACCACTGCACCCACTTTAAGTTGTCCAAATACAATTCACATTCTTTTCCCGACTCGTCAGGAATCATCTCCACAAAAAACTTAAAACTTGTGGCCTGTGGATGTTTATTGGGGAGATCCCCAAAATCAATATAAATTTTATTCCAATCCGGATTGCCTGAACCTGTTTGCGTTGGGTTGATGATTAAAGCAAAATACTTGGTTTCTATTCCACCTTCTGTTATCAACAAGCCCACCGAAAATTTATTATTGGCACTGTAATTCATCTCCAAGAAATAAAAATTACCGGCCACATAACCTAAATTTTCATCTCTCATGTAATACAACCTGTTCTGTGTGGCACCAATGGTTCCTTTGCCACATCTATTGCCTTCAAATACAACTTCAGGATCTGTTATTGCAGAAAAGCTTCCATTGTTTCCTGGCATTTGGACCAAGAAATTTCCACTTTCAAATCCCAACTCTTCGATGACTGCTTGCTCATAATAGGAGAACTTTGGAATCAAAGAAACTGAATCTCCTGGGACAATGGTCAAGCTTGTATCAAATGAGGGACAAAAAACGTATTTAATCCTTGAATTGCTGAGTCCATTGTTTTTGATACCTGGAAACACTTGAATGTTGGCATTCCCCTCATCAATGATAGGAACAACCGCTGGTAGGTCATAAATGCCCAATAAATTTTCATCATTGTATACCCAAACCTCGGTAATTTTTTGATTTCCCGTTCCCTCACCAGGCCTAACATTGAATTGGTAGCTTGGAATGTGCAAATAGGAAGGCATTTCAGCTTTTTTGCATTGCGAAAGAATCAGCAACACAACGCAACACCCTATCATCCACCTAAATCGTAACAACTTTGTTCTGGTTATTGGCCAACGAAAATAACGCAAGCCGATCAGAGAAACGAAACTCCTATGCAATTATTGCAAAAAGGTCTCAAAATTTTCTGGACGATTACTAAACAACGACTGATCACACCGCGACCCAATGGTTAAAGCCACCTCCAATGACTTGATAGCATCCTCTAAAGTCACTTCCACTTTGGATTTTTTTTCAATGGCATTAGAAAATGAAACCAATTCCTCTGCTATTGCATTCCCCTTTTTAACAGGTATCCAATCCACTTGATCTTGTCCATCTATGGAGCTCACTTTTCTCCATTGATGGTTTAAGAAATCAATCTCTATCAATTGATCTACCATAAACAATCGCATTTTTCGAACGGAAGTATCATTAACACGTGAGGAGTAAAGATGGACAGAAGTGCCATTGTCCATTTCCATCGTAACCTGTGCCACATCCAGCTCACTGCCCTTCCAAGGAATTCCATAAGCCAATATTTTTCGTGGGCTCGCCTTGGTTAAATGCAGTACCAAATCCAAATCATGAATCATCAAATCCAAAACAACTGAGACATCCATGCCCCGTTCACTCATAGGAGCCAAACGATGACAAACAATCATCTTGGGAGACTTAATGTCCTTGAACACCGCTTTAAAAGCGGGATTAAAACGCTCAACATGCCCTATTTGAACTACAACTTCAGCCTCCTGTGCCAACCGCATCAAAGACTTGGCTTGTTGCATATCAGTACATACCGGTTTCTCAATAAAAACATGTTTAAACGACCTAATGCACTTTGATGCTAACTCAAAATGAGTGGCTGTGGCAGAGGCAATAATTACTGCATCCACCTGCTCTAAAAGGTGATCCACACTATGGCTTGGCATTATTCCCGTGATGTCCATGGCCTCTTTGGCCATCGCTGTAGATGGATCAAAAAAAGTAACCAAAGAAAATTGGTTGGTTAATCCCAATAAGCACTGAAGATGAATTTTCCCCAAATGACCTACACCCAAAACGCCCACCTTAATCATACAGCGATACTACGGGCTTTTACGCCATGATATTGCGAACATTACTTTTTGTATTTACAACCGAGCGTTAATTTCTTGATCCAAATAAAAGGGATCCCAACCTAATCAGCGTGCTTCCCTCTTCTACCGCAATTTCCCAATCAGAGCTCATTCCCATTGAAACGACATTGAAGGAATCTCCCAACATTGGTTTCAAATAATCAAAGCACTTTTTAAGCTCTTTGAATTCTTTTCTGATGATTGCCTCGTCATCAACAAAAGATGCCATGCCCATTACCCCTCTGATCAACACCGATGATTCCGCATCATTGTGTAATTCTTTCACCAAAGATTCCAGGTCTGCAATGGACCAACCGAATTTGGTGTCTTCTTTTGCAATATGAAACTGCAATAAGACCTCAATTACCCTGTTGTTTCTTCTGGCTTGCTTAGAAATTTCTTTCAGTAATGAAAACGAATCAACCCCATGAATCATTTTTATGAACGGAGTAATATACTTGACTTTGTTGGATTGTAGATGCCCAATAAAATGCCATTCAATATCCTTAGGCATGATAGAGGCCTTGTCCACCAATTCTTGGACATAGTTCTCTCCAAAACACTTTATCCCATTTTCATATGCCAACATCAAATCTTCTACGGGCTTCGTTTTTGAAACAGGCAACAACTGAACTTCATCTGAGAGCCTTGCCCTCACCTCTTGAAAAGCCTCTATGTTAAAAGCCATAGGTAATTGGATATATAACCAAACCGCTGCGCAATTTAGGTTCTATGTAAGTGCTCTTGGGAGGCATCACCCCTTTCTGATCGGCCACATTTTTTAGTTCTTGAACCCTAATTGGAGATAGAACAAATCCAACAGTTGCAAGACCTTCAGCTATCTGATCTTGTAAAAACGTAATTCCCTTTGGACCCTCGGCATATTTCAATCTTCTATCTTTTCTGAAGTCCTCAAATTCAAAAAGGGGAGATAACACTTGGGTAGCCAATCGATCAGGATCAATTTGTTGATCCTCATTAAATCTCCACCAAGATATGTTGTTTTTAAAAACAACTCCAAAAACTCCAGAAGGCGGATTCTCACCATCTACTTCCTGTTCAAACTTTTGAAATCTCTCTTGTACCAATTTTAAAATGTAATCTTCATTGTATCGCGCATCTTTGACCAATCTGTGAAAAGGATGTATGGTCAAATCTTCCTCATCTATTATAAAACTTAAAAAGTTGGCAGCCCCTGGCCATTCCGGATGATTTTTATACAGTCGCTCACTGGATGCCGAGCGATGATGTCCATCTGCAATATAAACCGCATCCAAATGCGAAAAACACAATCGAACTTTTTCAATTTCAGTGGAATCATCTATGCACCATAAGGTATGTTGGGCGCGATCAGTAGTAGAAAAATCAGCCAACGGTTGACGCGTTTCTATGGATTTCATCCATGATTTAAATTCACCGGACAGGTTGGCAAACATCAACACAGGCTCTGCATTGATACCCGTAACTGCTAGGTATTCTGAAAAAAGATTTTCTCTACTTTCTATGGTGTGTTCGTGAATTTTAATCAATCCACTCCGATAATCGTCAATGGCTATCCCTCCTATCCAACCCAAATAGGACTTTCCATCTTTTACCTGACGGTACAAATAAAAACTCTCTGTGGGTTCCTGAACAAGAATACCGTTACGAACATAGGCATCAAATAAATTTCGAACCTCCATGAACTTAATATGTTCCGCTACATCTCTTTTCTGTGTGGGGTGAATCACATGCAAAAAAGTGTACGGATTGGTCGTTAGTTTATTCTGGAGTTCTGACTCAGAATAGGATAAAAAAGATCTGGATGCAACAAGATGCATCTTGTCCCTTGTTGCCCTGATCCCTTTAAATGGTTCAAATTTCGCCATATGCGGCTCAAGCTAATCCAGCAACAATACTGGCAATTTCCAGCCCTATTCTTTCTTGCGCCTCAGCAGTTGAGGCTCCAATATGTGGGGTGGCTATCACCATCGGATGTTCCAATAAATCCTTACGGGGAGTGGGTTCATTTTCAAAAACATCCAAACAAGCACAACGAAGAGATTTGTTATTGAGCGCCTGCAAAAGAGCATCTTCGTTAATAACCCCTCCTCTTGAGGTATTGATGATAACAGCAGACGATTTCATTAGAGATAATTCCCTTTCTCCAATAACCGCATCGCCATTGGGCTGTTTGGGCACATGCAAGGAAATGAAATCTGCCTTATTCAAGGCCTCAGTCAGAGAAACATGAGGCACTTGGACTTTAACGATTTGATTGGCAATGGAAACATTGATTTCAGTGAAAGAATGATCTGTTCTGTCTGATGCAATGACGTTCATTCCACACCCAATAGCATAAGAGGCTAAGGATTGTCCTATTCTCCCAAAACCCACAATGGCCAAAGTTTTTCCTCTGAGCTCTATTCCCTTGCTGTAACTCTTTTTCAAATCAGCAAATTGCTCTTGACCCACATTGGGCATTGTGCTTCCTGAAGCGTAAACAAAACGGGATGCTGCAAACATCATAGACATAGCCAACTCTGCTACACTTTGAGAACTAGAAGCTGGTGTATTAAAAACCAACAAGCCTTTTTCTTTGGCATAGGCTGCGTCGATATTGTCAATTCCCACTCCACCTCGACCAACAAACTTCAAATTGGGACAACCATCAATGATATCTCTTCTCACTTTGGTAGCACTTCTCACCAAAAGACCCTCTATTTCGTGGGTTGTAATATAGTTCACCAAATCTGCTTGGGGAATAAAATTGGTTTCAACCTCATGCCCTTGTGCTTCTAACGCAGCTTTCCCGCCTGCGTCAATGCCGTCATTTGCCAATATTTTCATTATCCCTGTATTCTTTCAAATTCTTTCATTACATCAACAAGCACCTGCACACTTTCAATTGGCAAAGCATTGTACATAGAAGCTCGGTAACCACCTACACTTCTATGTCCCGCTATACCGCTGATACCAGCATCCTTCCACATCGCATCAAAAGCAGCAGCGTTTGAATCATCATTCAATCTGAATGTTGGATTCATCCATGAGCGTGCCTCTTTCACTGCATGACCATGGAACAAACCATTGCGGTCTAATTCATCATAAAACAATTTCTGCTTCGCGAAATTTCTCTGTTCCATGCCTTTCAATCCACCTTGCTCTTTGATCCAACGCAAAGTCAACATACAAGTGTAAATTGACAAAACAGGGGGTGTATTGTACATACTATCCTTGTCAATGTGGGCTTGAAGGTCCATGTATACTGGCAATTTCCGGCCTGTTCTTCCCAATTGCTCTTTATCCACAATGTACAGTGTAGCTCCAGCAGGACCCAAATTTTTCTGAGCACCAGCATAAATCAATGCATGCTGGGAGGCATCAACTTCTCTAGAAAAAATATCAGAGCTCATGTCGCAAACCAAAGGAACAGAAGACGCTGGTATTTTGGAATACTGTGTACCGTAAATGGTATTATTGGAGGTGTAATGTGCGTAATCATAGTTACCTTGAAAAACAACTTCAGGTATGTAGTTGTGATTTTTATCTGAACTATCAAAAGCCACATCCACTTGTCCAAGCAACTTAGCTTCTTTGATTGCACCGCTGGCCCATACACCCGTATTGGCGTATACTGCACTACCACCCTCTTTCATAAAATTCATGGCGGCAATGTGAAAACCAAGTGTTGCACCTCCTTGCAAAAAGAGAACTTCAAAACGATCTGGCAAAGACAAAATTTCTTTTACACTATTTCTCGCCTCCTCCACTACTCTTTCAAAATTTTTTGATCGATGTGAGATTTCAAGAATACTCAAACCCATGCCATCAAACTCTTGGATGGCTTGAGCTGTTTGTGCAATCACTTGCTGTGGCAAAATGCTTGGTCCTGCCGAAAAATTATGAACTTTATTCATCACCCAATAAGTTGTATTATAGACCCAATAAAACTTCTTCTGCTGTCTTTCCTCCAAAAATCATGCGCTCTGGATTCTCCAACATCTCTTTGATCTTCACCAAAAATCCTACACTCTCTCTTCCATCGATGATTCGATGGTCGTAACTCAATGCCAAATACATGACAGGACGAATGACCACTTGGCCATTTTCAGCAACAGGTCTTTCAACAATGTTGTGCATTCCTAGAATAGCACTTTGAGGAGGGTTGATGATGGGGGTACTTAACATGGATCCAAAAACTCCACCATTGGTGATAGTAAAAGTTCCTCCCGCCATATCATCCACAGTAATCTTCCCTTCTCTTGCTTTCTTGGCCAATCCCCCAATGGTCTTTTCAATCTCTGCCAAGCTCAAGCTCTCTGCATTACGAATAATTGGCACCATCAATCCTTTTGGGGTACTCACCGCAATGCCAACATCACAAAAATCATGGAAAACAATCTCCCCGCTTTCAATTCTAGCATTGACGGCTGGGAAATGATAAGCAGCCTCGCAAACAGCCTTGGTAAAAAATGACATGAAACCGAGACCGACACCATGTTTTTCTTTGAAAACATCTTTGTACTTGGCACGCAAATCCATGACAGGCTTCATGTTCACCTCATTGAAGGTGGTCAACATAGCCGTCGTATTTTTGACCGATACCAATCTTTCTGAAATCTTCTTTCTCAAGTTGGTCATCTTCTCTCTGCGCTCATTCCTGGTTCCGCCGCGTTGGGGAATTGCATTGCTGTCTATTCCACCTGCCAATGCACTCAGAACATCGCTTTTGGTAATTCTTCCACCAGGACCTGATCCTGTAACTTGAGAAGCTGTAACACCGTTCTCGGCCATTACTTTAGAGGCACTTGGCGAGGGATGGCCTGCAGCAGGATGATTGCTTGCTGCTGCTGGCATCGGATTGGGAACCGGAGCAGTGTCTTTTACTACAACTTTCTCTTCCTTCACAACTGCAACCCCTTCAGGGGCCTTTGCAGAGGCGTCTATGATACAAGCAACAGCACCCACCGCAATGGTGTCTCCCGCTTGAGCCAAAATTTCAATGGAACCAGAAGTCTCAGCGGCCAGTTCCAATGTAGCCTTATCAGAATCAATTTCAGCTATCACTTGATCTTTATTCACGAAGTCCCCATTTTTCACCAACCAATTGGCAATGATGACTTCACTGATGCTCTCACCTGGAGAGGGAACTTTTATTTCAAATTTTGACATTTTCAGTTGTATAAAGGTATTGAACCAAATTTAGCTGCGAATTTGCATCCATTTTTCCTTTCTTATTCAAAAAATGAACAAGATTTACGAACTTTCCGACATGAATCCAATTCTTGTTTTTATTGGTGGTGGATTAGGTGCCATTTTAAGATGGTCTTTGGGATATGTACCTTTCATTAAGTCAAATGGTATTTTCACCAACACGCTTGTGGCCAACTCTATTGCGGCACTTTTGATTGGATTGTCCTACAGAATCTTCTATCAAGAAAGCTCCAATGCAAACAATGGTCTTTGGTTGCTCTTGGCTACTGGATTTTGTGGTGGATTAAGCACCTTTTCTGCGTTCAGTTTAGAAAGTTTTAGAATGATTCAAAACCAAGAATGGCTGCAATGTTTGTCCTATATCACACTCAATGTCGGGCTTTCTCTTTTATTGCTCATTTTTGCCTACCAAATTTCTGAAGGATGGAAGGGATAAGACCGTTATTGAGTTTTGAAACACATGAATCTGAAAATACCCAATCAGAATGGATATTGATGATCCACGGAGCAGGTGGGAGTAGGCGCACTTGGAAAAAGCAAATTCCGGCGTTCTTTGATTCACATAATATTGTAGTCATTGATTTACCGGGTCATGCAGCGTCATCTGAGGCCTGTTTATGGCAAAACAATTACAGCTTTGAATGGATTAGTGAAGAAATATGGCGAGTAGTGGACCACCTTAAAATCAACGGCATTCACCTTATGGGTGTATCGCTTGGCAGTATCATTTCCATGCAAATGTACCACAGCAGACCATTGGCCATTAAATCCATGGTCTTTGCCGGACCTATTGTTGCCCTAAATAACAAACTGAGAATCTGGGCAAAAATTGGTTTGACAACGGCCAAAATTATCGGTTATCGAAATTTCTACGCTTTGATGTCCAAAGTAGTGATGCCGAGAAAAAACCATCAAAAATCTCGTGATATTTTCGTGCGAGAGAGCAAATTGCTTTCCAATCTGGAGTACAAAAAATGGACTTCTATGTATGGAAAATATCTTGATGTTAAGTTGAAACAATTGTTTGATGCCTGTCCGGAGGTCCCCACATTTATTCTCGTTGGCAAGCAAGATCATATGTTCTTCAAACCTGCCATGGAATACGCCCAAAGGTTTAAAAACATCCAAATCCAAATCGTTGACCGATGTGGTCACCTGGTCAGCTTAGAGAAAGCTGATATATTTAATCAGCACTGCAAGGCCTTCTTTGATCGGCTTCTTGTTTCGAAATAATTTAATCCAAAAAAAATGGTTGCGTTTCCGCAACCATTTCATCGTTCAATCTTATTAAAAAATTACTTCACAATCTGCTTTGAAGTAACGCTTCCATTGGGTGATTGGATAACCAATTGATAAACACCAGAGGACAAAGCATTGCCATTCAAGTTCCAAACATTGGTTCCTGATTGACCATTGAATTTTTCAGCTGAAACCAATTGACCTTGTGCATTGTACAATCTAATATTGTATTGACCAGCGGATGCTGCATTCCAACGAATAGCAGTGTTCTCAGCAACAGGGTTAGGAGAAACTACAAATGAGGTCATTGCTGTCTCCTCCACAGATGTTGGAATAGATCCAACCACATTCAAAGTAAATCCCGTTTGCTGCGTTCCACCTGGGAAAACAGATCCATCACTCTCTACAGAGAAAATGACACATGAAGTATCCACGGTTCCATCCGCACAATAAGTAAACAAACACAATTCATAAGTACCTGTTTCAGAATACTGCCATGTAGGGAAAGCCCCAGTCATGGTTCCACCGTCTCCCGTAGACCACATGTATTGTGCATTGGAAGATGGATCCGTAACGTTTACAACCCAAACAACAAACGGAGTGCTAGCACCATTCATCATAGAATCTGTCACCAAAAAGATATTGGCCTCACAACCCGTTGAACCTCCGCAATCCTCATCAATCAAACCGTCACAATCATTGTCTATTCCATTGTTACACTCTTCAAAAGCACCAGGAAAAGCCCAAGCATTGGCATCATTACAATCTACATCGCTGGTGTATCCATCATTGTCATTGTCTACAAAAGTGGAGTCACCATTACAGCCTTCATCAATAGAACCATCACAATCATTGTCTACTCCATTGTTACATTCTTCGTATGCTCCTGGATAAACCCACTGGTTGTTATCATTACAATCAGAAAACTCATCCCAACCGTCACCATCATTATCTGTGTTGGGGTTACCAAAGCAATACTCTAATTCAAAGGTCATAATGGCACCTGGTATCCAAACGGTATTGTCACATACCTGTAAACCTTGACAGTTAGAGATACAAGCCCAAACCATCATCTGCCCCATTACGTTGCCGGTCACGGGGATAGCTCCATCAAAACCACCGTTAGGACCTGATGTAACAACCATATTACCCGAAATGCCAGAAATAGAATCAACGTAAAATATACTAACATCAACTATTCCGTTGCTTCCATTGATAGTTCCAGTGAAGGGAAGCCCTTGTGACCAAGATTGCAAAGTAGCAACCAATGCCAAACATAAAAGTGTAAATTTCAATTTCATTGATTAAAAAATTAGTTATTTAAGTAAAAGACCAAATTTAACCTTTAAGGTTGTTTCTGATTCTCTTTTTAACACAATTGCTCAGTTAAAATCTCCCACTCTTTGTACACCACTGCCAAATCATCCTTCTTTTTTTGATGCGCATCAGTCACTTCCTTCACCCTATCCAAATCTGAATAATCCATTTCAGCCATCTTTGCTTCTAATGCAGAAATCTCACTTTCAAACTCCTCAATCTTGCGTTCCAATTTCGACAATTGCTGTTCCATTTTTTTTCTATCCTTCACCTCTTCCTTAGTGGCCAATGGCTGAGCGATATTGGAAGGTTGAGCTTCAATTTTTTTCTTAGACTCTCTCAACTGCTGCTCATAAACAGCAATGTTCTCCGCCTTCTTCTCCTTTAAGAAATCCAAAACGTCACCCGTCCATACTTTCAATCGATTGGGCAGGATCTCATAAACAGTATCCGTCAATCCATTTAAAAAGTCACGATCATGTGATACCACCAACAATGTTCCATCATATTGACTCAATGCTTGCTTCAGCACTTCTTTGGACACCAAATCCAAGTGGTTGGTAGGTTCATCCATAATCAAAAAGTTGGTTGGCTTTAATAACAACTTGCACAACGCCAATCTGGCCTTTTCACCACCGCTTAGCACCTTCACTTTTTTATCTATCTCATCTTTACCAAATAAAAATGAACCCAATAAACCACGAATTTGCGTTCTTATCTCTCCGACAGCCTCATCATCAATGGTCTGAAAAATAGTCTTCTCACCATCCAATTCCTCAGATTGATTCTGAGCGTAGTAGCCCATTTGTATGGCATGACCCCACTCTATCTCACCTTCATGTTGCAATTGACCCAATATTATTTTAAGTAATGTTGTTTTGCCAACACCATTTTTTCCAATCAAAGCAATTTTCTCCCCTCTGTTGATCATGAAATCCACAGTAGAGAACAATCTCTTTTCTGCAAAGGCCTTTCCCAATGAATGACCCTTCAGTGTAACTTTTCCGGCATGCGGTGCTGGAGGAAATCGCATGTGCAAAGAGGTTGAATCGATATCATCCACCTCTACCTTTTCCAATTTATCCAACTTCCTGATCAAAGTTTGAGCAAAAGCCGCCTTGTCTTTTTTAGCCCTAAACTTATTAATCAACACTTGGGTTTTCTCAATGTACTTCTGCTGATTGGCTGCTGCATTCTCTGCTCGCTCTATCTCCTCCAATCGCTGCTCTATGTACTTTGAATAAGAAAATTTGTAATCATACAATTTCCCTTTTGAAATTTCCACCGTTCTCTTGGTTACAGCATCCAAAAAAGTTCTATCATGCGAGATAAGAACGATAGCACCTTCGTAATCCACTAAAAATTCTTCTAGCCATTGAATACTCTCAATGTCCAGGTGATTGGTAGGCTCATCCAGTAATAGTAAATCGGGGTTCCTGAGCAAGAGCTTACCCAACTGAACCCTCATTTTCCAACCTCCACTGAACTCTGACAGTTGACGATCGAAATCGTTGGGTCCAAAACCCAAACCGCGCAAAACCCTTTCTATCTTCTCATCCATCTTGGTGGCATCCACAAGAGAAAGGCGATGACTAATGGTTTCAATCTCTTCTATTTTGTCGGCATAATCATCACTCGTATAGTCATGATGGTTGGCAATGGCATCCATCAACTCATCCATCCTTTTCTGTAAGGTCAATGTCTCAGAAAATGCTGCTGCTGCTTCTTCTCTCACCGTTACACCTTGCGTGTGCTCCATTTCTTGAGCAAGGTAACCAACCGTTGTTCCACGAGTAAACGCAACTGAACCTGATGTCGGGTTTTGTAATCCAGCTAGGATTTTAAGCATGGTTGATTTCCCTGCCCCATTTTTACCCACCAAGCCCATTCGTTCCCGAGGGCCAATGAATAAAGTAATATTTGAAAATAGATCGCGAGATCCAAAACTAACTGTGAGATTTCCTATTGTTACCATGCGGGTGCAAAAGTAATCCCTAGAAAAAGAAAAAGCCACCTTGCGGTGGCTTTTCATTAATATTTCTCAATAATGCCAAAGGTCATGCTCAAACAAGAACAAATCTTCTTTGATGCGCTCACTTTCCAAAATGGCTTTCATTGGATCACGATAATATTCTTCAATCCTTCGGTCATAAACATTCTCTTCTTTTACAACGTAAGACGAAAACATCCTTTTTTGAAACAGATCGTCAAACGTTATGGGCTGAGAAGTGTTGTGTAAGTTGAAAACATCCGCATTAGCAAACAAATAACGACATTCTGGAAAGTACAACCAAAAGACAGGGTCATTACGAATAATGGATCCACCTCCATACTTTTTCTCAACAACTGGCGCTATACCGATGATTCGAACATAACGCTCAGAACGTTGCTTGTCAAAAATCCAATCTTCTTTTATTTCATAGAATTTGACCTTATCCGCTAAGATTGGAATTATGGTATCTCTTGTACCTATTTGCTCGCCATTCTCATCAAACTCAGGAATAATATCTGCATTCGCTGCCTCTTTCAACGCATCCTCTGGTGATAAAGGAGTGCTAAACTCATCATCTGGCAAGGTTGGATTAAAAGGGTTCTTTGTACTATAGGCTGTGATCTGACCGTCCTTGATTCCGTCCAAAATGACATCGTAAAGGCATCTGCGATTTTTAATAGGTGTTGTTGGATAATACAATGAATAGTTCATCTTTTGCTTCAGATCCACCCGCTGCCAAATGCGCTTTTTCCACATCACATCCGCTTGACGCAAATAAGGATAAGGAACCACGCGACGGGTTGGGTTATGCTCAGGAACATAAGCACCATCCAATGCAGTCTGCGCAGTGGTTGTCACCAACAAACCACAACAAGCGACCAACAAAGCAATAAACTTCTTCATTTGTTTTTGTTTTTTATTCAACTTTCAAAGCGATATTTCCGAGAATACGTTCACCACCATCAGGACCAACCGCAACGATGTTCGAGAATATCACAGTGCTTCCAGCCTTACAGCCAGACAAGGCAGATTTCATACTCGCATTCAAACGATCACCCGTTCCATTTTCTTCAAAGGGCTTACCTCCCGACGCAATTGTCATTGTATACTTTTTCACTTGATAAGTTATACCATCGAAAATGAAATCAGGATCCATTTGAGCAAAAACTTTATCACCACCAGCTAATGCTCCTTTGGTTATTTTGGAGTCACTAGACTTTTTACCGGCGAACATTGCAAATGGATCTGGAACGCGCTTAATACGGAATTCCTTTGATCCCATTGGCTTTTGCTCTCCATTGATTTGAGCAGAAACACTAATGGTTGCTACCTTTTGATTTTTATCAGGCTTGATCAAATAAGAACCGCTTTTCACCTTGTTCATTTGCTCACAACCTTGACATGTTGCGTTTATTTCTCCATTGGCTCCTGGTACAGAAATCTCAACCGGATTCTCCAATCCCTTGTAAAGTACATTACACTTAACCGCATTAACAACCGCAACTGGCTCACCAACGAAAAATGCAGGAACAACAAAGGGAACGTACTCGGGCTTACCGTTCTTCATGTACTCAATTTGACCTTTGTAAGCGTGTGGACCTACGGACAAACCTCCGGTGCTCACTTTAAAGTGACACTTTCCTTCATTATCCGACTCACCCTCTGGAGCTTTTCCACCCACTGGAAATACTGTGGGAGTAGCATCCGGATCAGTTTCACCGGCCATGTAAATTTTGTTCTTACTTGACTTATTGTAGGCGGCCAAATAAATTTCTGCTTCAAATTCTCCTCCACGAATAATATAACTCTGTTTATTTACAACAGCCACTGTAATATCATTAAACTTCATATCTGTTGCATTGATACCAGCAGCCAAAGCCATACAAACGTTATTTTTAACGTTCATCACATCTGTTTCATACTTTGTTAGGTTGGCTAAAACAGCCACCAAAGGCATATGGAAAAAGTTGTTGACTTCCCAAGACTCCTCTTTACCATCTGAAGCCAAGTAAGGACCATCAAAATTAAATGTGCTCTTTATGGCCTCTTGCAAGTCCGCAGGAAGTGTGAAAGCCTCAGCCCCGCTGTCCGCTCTCTCTACTCGAATGGCCAACAATTGATCTTTGAACTTCAATAATTTGGATTTCAAATCAGATGCAGAAAAAGGATCTGTTCGAGGAGAAGCCGGCTCGTGACCGATCAACAACGATGTGTTATTCTGGTTTTCGTCAGGCTTGGAAATGATAAGCTTTCCATCCGCATTCTTCTCATCTGCTGAGATAGCTATTCGTTTTCCGCCTTCATCTTTCATGAACTCTTCCCAACCTTCTCCAGTTTCGTTGGCTTTTGATGAAGAGGCCATAACGTGCGCCTTCATTTCTTCAATGAAATTGATTAGCTCGTCAGACAATTTATCTACTTCAGCAACAGCCTTTTGAAAAGGAACAGCCTTAGCTCCTTCCGTTGAAGCATTGATGCCTTCAATGGTCCGTTGTGACTTCTCTTCTAAGATAGAATTGGTTTTACCCAATCCTTTTTGGATTTGAATAAACGCTTGTAATACGTCCTTTGAAATATTCATCGCCAGCAAGGCAGTCAAGACCAGGTACATCATCCCGATCATCTTCTGCCGTGGGGTTTCCTTACCGCCTGCCATCTATTTAAACTTTAAGTTTGTTATTGTTTCTTTTCAGTTCAAATGATTACTGACGTGCAGTACCCATTGCGTTCAACATATTGGCGTAAACCGTATTCAATGACTTCAAGTTGTTGGCCAATTCAGAGATGTTCTCTTTGTAACGCTTGGTATCATCAACAGACTCAGAAAGATTTTGAACCAAATTGTGCATGTCAGCATACAACTCACGTGTTGAAGTCATCTCCTTCAATTGCAATTCGTACATGTTGTTTAAAGCTGCCAAATTCTCTGACATTTTTTGTAAATGTGCTCCTGTCGTCTCCCCACTCTTAGCTTGCTCTGCCATACCAGTCAAGCTCTCAGAAACTTGAGCATAGGTATCAGCCAAACTAGACACTTTTCCAGTTGCAGCGCGCAATGAAGTAGCATACTCTGATGCAGCCGCAGCAGCATCTGTGGTTTCGCCCAATTGCTTAGCATTTTGAGAAAATGTCTTCATTCCTTCACCAAGACTTGCGATTAATTCTGGGTCTACTTTTGCCTCTTCTAACATTTTGTCCAATTGCTGAGAAACACTTCCGCCAGCCGCACCTGAACCAGAACCACCTCCAGCAACTTTACCTTTGTTGGATTCTTTCAAACTCTTTTTACTCTCCTCAGGTAAGGACAATTCAGGATATACCAAAGACCAATCTGGATCCTCATGCAACGGCTCAAAAGCCGAGAAAATGAAGATTAAGGCCTCAGTGGAAAGACCCACGATCAACAACAAAGAAGCTCCTGGCCAGTGCTCAATCTTAAACATCGCACCGAAGATTACTACCGCCGCTCCAATACCATACAACTTCGACATAAAATTTTTCCACGCCTTACTTCCTGGTTTCATACTTTTCTCTTTTAAAGGTTTTTGTTATTGTTGTTTTTAATTTTAAAATGTTATTCCATTTCCATTGGAGCATTAAACTCCCCATCTGCTGCTGATTTTCCACGTCCCAAGTAGCTCATTACACAACGGAAACCGATGTAAGACTTGGCAGTATCCTGATACTCATAAGATCTGGTACCTGTTTGAACAAAGTATCCAATATCTTTCCAACTTCCGCCGCGTATTACTTTTCGCTTCAAGGAGGGGGGATCATGTGTTGTAGCGCGATATTGATACTCCGGAGACAAGTCATGGCTAAATTCATACACGCTTTCATCATAAGCAGTGTTGGTCCATTCCGCTACGTTTCCTGACATATTATACAAACCGTAGTCGTTGGGTGAATAAGAATAGATGGGAACAGTATGACAACCATTGTCCTCAACATAGTCACCGCGCATCGGCTTGAAGTTGGCCAATGGGCAACCTAAGTAATTTCTTGTGTAAGGTCCACCCCATGGGTAAGGAGACAACTCTAAACCTCCTCTTGAAGCAAACTCCCATTCCGCTTCTGATGGCAGACGAAAACGCTGTATATACGACATCCCGTTTTTGTGTCTGAAATCATTCATGATTTGGCTTCTCCAAGCACAGAAAGCTTGACATTGACCCCATGACACTCCAACGACCGGATAATCATCGTAGGCTGGGTGCCAAAAATAATTCTCAGTCAATGGCTCATTGAATCCATAAGTGAAATCATGTATCCAAACCAATGTGTCTGGATAAACGTTGATTTCTTCTTCTATGATAAATTTAGAGCGATCATTGTGACCTTTGAATGAATGCAATTGATCCAATTGGTTGGGGTTACTAAATTCATCCTTGCTCACTTTACGTGTGGCAGCTTGCAAATCAATCCACCAGTAGCGATATTTCAATTTACGCGTGTCAATTTCCCAACGATCATAAAACTTCTCTTGACCCTGTAAGTAAAAGTTATCATAGATCAGGTCAAAAATCTCATCTGTTGAGTAATCAATTGGTTCTTCCCAATTTAGAACATAACCTTTGTTGACAAAACGCTCAAATTCACGACCATCTTCACGCTCCTTCATGGAGTATCCCTCAATATCATTCTGAGCCAATACATCCAACATCAATGAATCCTTTACCCAATATACGAACTGGCGATATTCATTATTAGAAATCTCAGTTTGATCAATGTAAAACGCAGGAATAGTAACCGTTCTGTGACGGCTATTCAATGCATAAGGAACATCTTGATCACTAGGACCCATGGTATAAGATCCAAAATGAATGTAGTTCATGCCATAAGGATTGGCCTGAATCCATTCATCGCGGGGATAAACTCCCACCAATTCGCCGCCACCTGGTGCATAGCATCCAAACAGTACAACGGCCATTAAGAAATACAAAAACGACTTTTTCATGATTTCCTATTTTAAATTATCCCCCACACTATTCAACTCGAGCAAAAAAATCCAACGCAATAATAAAACAAATTGTTTCAATTTCAACATTTTTTTAGTACAAGAAACGTGGATTCACGTGATACGTCTTGATGGGTTCTTGTGAAACATTGAAACAATAAGATAAAAACACTTCATGTGAACCCGTGCTGTAATTGCGGATTTCAGAAGTTGTCAAATCGTAACTGTATCCAATACGGAACAATTGATCAAATGTTGTTCTACCAGAAATTTTCTGGGGAAACACCTTTTGAAATCCGAACATTGGAGAAATAGCATCCGTCATACGGTATGAAATTCCGCCCCAAAGCATATTCTTCCATAGCACATTGGCATTGACGTCAATAGCAGGGCTTGCCTTCATGTCTGTCTTCATCAACAAATTACTTCTCAATACAAGATCCGTGTTAATGGGGTAATTGTATCCCCCACAAACGTACATGTGACGCGCCATTTCGTAATTTAAATCTTCTAGGGCTGCAGCATTCAAATGTGTAAGAGATACACCCGCATAATAACTATCTGGCTTGTAAAAGCTCAACCCCAAAGCTGCATCAAAAACCGTTGAACTTTGCTGTTTCTGCAAATCAGTAATCAAAGGGTCATTGGCATCAATATATTTCCAATCCGTTCCCAATACTTTATTCAACATACCTACCTGGATACCTCCGGCAATTTTGTTCGCCCCAATCGTGTGATGATAGGCAAAGCTACCTCTCATAATAGTGTTAGATTCTAAACCCAACGTCTCACTAAAGGCACTTAAACCAAATCCCAGAGTTTGATCTGCCAAAGGTGCGTGCCCGTTGTAATTAAACAAGGTGGTCTGCGGACTATTTTCAAATCCTGTCCACTGTGTACGATAAAACAATTGCAAACAATGCATCTTGTCTACCCCCGCAAATGCCGGATTAAAAGACATTCTATCAAACATCCACTGCGTTAACTGCGGATCTTGTTGCGCTCTCGAAATTGTCACAAAAGACAAAATTGAAAAAAGCGAAATGAATATTTTTTTCTTCATAATTACCAAAATAGCGCTCCACCCATTTGAGGTAGAAATGCTAAAATAATGGTTTTTTTCAACAAAACAAAAAAAATCAAAATTTAACTGTTCAAAACATTTCATTTTAGAGGGCTAGACCAACTTTTGAAAAGTCTTCCACCAGCGATTGGGGACCTCTTGATTCAGGGCCGTCTCATAATCTTCATACGAGCAAGGAACCAAGTGGTGGCGCTCATATCGTTCTGCTGTTCCTGCGGGATAGGGCACATCCATCCACCAACGATCGGTCAATGTGCTCTTGTAAAAAACAAGCTCTTCTCCAGTTTCATCCATCAAAACAGAATATCGTGTATAGCGTTCATAGTCCCCCTTGGGGAAATCTCCTTTTCGGTGTAAAAACCCTTCTACAAAACACCATACACATTGTGCCAACAAACCGGCTGAAAGACCACGGTTATCAAACTCAGGATTAAACTCATAAAATCCAATAGATGTGAGTTTATCACTCATCCCAGCATATCGCGCTATCTGAGCCATTTCATTCCCAAACAATCCATTGGCTGAGGGTTGACCAAAACCTGGGTTTTCTGATTGTCGAACACTACTCATATCAATAGAGACAATATCTGCATTTCGAATGACTGGTTCAACATTCTTAATATCCGATTGTATTTCACCTAACCTAGTTGCTTCAAAGTACATTTTCTCCATCAGTACTGTGAGGTCTTTGTCTGTTAAGTAACGTTGATGTCCAAGATTGCTATAGTTGAAAAGATAATTGGGTTTGTGCAAGACTATTTTATTCAAATATCCTCCTGAGGTTTGATCATCATGTGTGGTAGCAAAATCCAATCTTCTGTCCACCGACACAAGATTCACAGTTTGCTCCAAATTCTCGTAGGCTAGGTAATTTCCATAAGTGATGTCCTGAGAGCCCCCTATAATGAGCGGGATAATGTCTGACTTGATCAAAGCCTCACAAATACTTCTAACGGCAAAGAGGGTATCCTCGACAGATGCACCCGCTTTGATATTTCCCAAATCAACCATTTGGGGATCTTCATCCCATTTTGTCAATGAATAAAAATAATCTCTAAATACGTGACTACCCTGGGCGCAACCAACATTTCCGCTGGCATTCCGATCCTCCTCAACACCAAAAATGGCGAGTTTAAAACCTTTACTCTTCCAATCCTCATCACCGTGATAAAACGTTACGTCATGCACCAAAGATGATGCGGGCTCTAATTCAATTGACCGATGATGCCATTGACTTGGAGTGAGAAAAACAGAAAAATCCATTGGTCGAAATTAATCTACACAATGGATTTTAAAGGGCTAAGACCAACGGATTATCAACACAGATTGGTGTAATCCAATTGGATTGAATGGGCTATTTCTTTTTTGATGGCGCTTTTTTAGAAGCTGCCTTTTTGGGTGCAGCCTTCTTTGGTGCGGCCTTCTTTGCAGGGGCTTTCTTTCCCTTGGATTTTCCCGAGGGTTTGCTGTTGGCCATGATTTCAATGATTTCAGCCAAGGTCAAACTTTCCGCAGCAACTCCTTTGGGGATTTTATAGTTATCACTTTCCGCTTTGATGTATGGTCCAAATCTTCCTTTAATAACTTGAATTTCAGGTCGCTCTTCAAAGCTCTTGATCAAATTGGCATTTACGCCATTGATTTTATCTTCAACCAACTGAATGGCACGCTCCAGTTGCACCGTGTGAGGATCATCACCCTCTTTCACACGCAGAGAAGCAAACGTTTTATCCCATTTGATGTAGGGACCAAATCGACCTAACCCAACAGCAATGGGCTTGCCGTTCCATTCCCCAAGCACCTTTGGAAATGAGAATAATTTAAGACCCTCTTCTAGCGAAATACTGCTGATGCTCTGATCCGGACGCAAAGAGGCAAACTTTTTCTCTTCGTCATCTGAAGCACCGATTTGAATGATGGGACCGAATCTTCCAATACGCGCAATAACTGGCTTACCCGTGGTTGGATCTATTCCCAATTCACGCTCGCCCGACGCACGTGAGGCGGATTCAATGGTGGTTTCAACTGATTTATGAAAGGGTTGATAAAACTTTCTCAACATCTGTCGCCAATCCATCTTTCCCTCTGCGATAATATCAAATTCCTCTTCTACATTGGCCGTAAAACTGTAATCCAAAATAGTTGGGAAATAATTTACCAAAAAGTCGTTCACCACGACACCGATATCGGTTGGAAACAATTTTCCTTTATCAGCACCTGTTCTTTCTGATTTGACTTCTGATACAATATCACTCCCCTTCAGCGTAATCACCTCAAAACTTCTCAATTGACCATCCAACTCCTTTTTCTCAACATATCCTCTTTGCTGAATGGTACTGATGGTGGGTGCATAAGTAGAAGGGCGACCAATTCCTAACTCTTCCAATTTTTTCACTAAGCTGGCTTCTGAGTATCGACTTGGTTTTTGGGTGTATCGCTGCGTAGCAATGATCTCCTTGCGCAACAAAGTCTGCCCAACCTTCATAGGAGGCAACATGGCTGAATCGCCATCTTCATTTTCCTCCTCCGTACTTTCTATGTACAATTTCAAAAAACCATCAAACTTGATCACTTGTCCCTTGGCTACCAATTGCTCAGGAGTAGTAGAAATGGCAATGGTGGCGGTTGTATTTTCCAATTCAGCATCCGCCATTTGAGAAGCCATGGTGCGCTTCCAAATCAAATCATACAATTTCCGCTCGCGGTCATCATTCCCTGCTTCTCGAACACTCATTTCCGTTGGTCGTATGGCTTCGTGAGCCTCTTGTGCACCTTTCGATTTTGACTGGAACTGACGTGTTTTTGAATATTGTCCACCAAATGTTTTTACAATTTCATCCTTTGCGGCTCCTAATGCAAACTCAGACAAGTTCACACTGTCTGTACGCATATAGGTGATTTTTCCAGCCTCGTACAACTTCTGAGCGAGGCTCATGGTGGCGCTTACACTAAATCCCAATTTTCTAGACGCGTCTTGTTGTAAGGTGGATGTCGTGAAAGGAGCGGCCGGAGTGCGCTTTGATGGCTTTGTCTCCAAATTGGCCACTGTAAAACTTGCATTCTTGCACAACTCTATGAAAGCCATCGCATCAGAGCTTTGGTTCAATTTCCTAACCAAATCCGCCTTCACCGTTGCACCATCTGCATCAAAAATTCCCCGCACATTAAAATAAGGTGTAGCCGTATAAGCATCTATTTCCTTCTCACGATCCGCAATGATTCTTACAGCGACACTTTGAACGCGACCTGCGCTCAATGAAGGTTTGACTTTTTTCCAAAGGACTGGAGACAATTCAAAACCCACCAATCGATCTAACAATCGTCTTGCCTGTTGCGCATTGACCAAATCAATGTCTACTCTTCTGGGATGATCGATGGCATTGAGAATGGCTTTTTTGGTTATCTCATGAAAGACAATCCGCTTGGTCTTTTGCTCTGGAATCTCCAATGCCTCCATCAAGTGCCAAGAAATGGCCTCTCCTTCGCGGTCCTCATCCGTTGCTAACCAAACCACTTCTGCTTTCTGTGCCAACTTCTTTAACTCTCGGACCATGTCCCTCTTATCCTCTGTCACCTCATAAATCGGCTCAAAATCCTTGGTCATGTCTATGGCCTGATCCTTCTTTGGAAGATCCCGCACATGCCCCATACTCGACTTTACAATAAAGTCTTTCCCCAAATAACCTTCAATGGTTTTTGCCTTTGCAGGGGACTCCACGATCACCAAATTTTTACTCATTTCAATCTTTTTAGACGGCGACAAATGTATAGGTAAAAAATTGGGTTATCCAAAAAAGGCTTATTCGCATGACAGAACGGCATATATTTGCATATACAATATTAACATTCAAAACAGCCATACACTGTGGAGGAAAAAAACATAGATGAAAGCCGTCAAGGGGAGTTCTTGATGGTTGAGGACAGCGCTCCGCTACCCGAAAATAGAAAGCAAAAAAAATTGTTGCTGGAAAGCTACGGCTGTCAGATGAATTTTTCTGATAGTGAAATCGTAGCCTCCATCCTCACGCAGCAAGGCTATGTCACCACCAGAGATGCTGAGGAAGCCGACTTGGTATTGCTCAACACCTGCGCCATACGTGATAATGCAGAACAACGCGTCAGAGGACGTCTTCAATTTTTTCAAACCTTAAAGAAAAAAAATCCTGAATTGCAAGTTGGCGTTTTGGGCTGCATGGCGGAACGTTTGCGCGAGCAATTGTTGGAACAAGAAAAATTGGTAGACTTGGTAGTAGGTCCCGATGCCTACCGCGACCTTCCTAATTTATTGGACAAAATTGATGGTGGTCAAAAAGCAGTAAATGTCTTGCTGAGTAGAGAGGAAACCTACGCTGAGATTACCCCTGTTCGTCTGAACAGCAACGGAGTAACAGCATTTATTTCCATCATGCGTGGGTGTGATAACATGTGTTCATTCTGTGTCGTGCCCTTTACCCGAGGAAGAGAGCGCAGCAGAGATCCTGAAAGCATCGTTGGTGAGGCCAAAGAATTGTTTGAAAAAGGATACCGTGAGGTAACACTTTTGGGACAAAATGTAGACAGCTACAAATGGAACATCAACAACAAAGGTGAAATTTTAGATACCCAATTGCCTACCGTTAACTTTGCTCAACTGCTTGAAAAGGTTGCCCTGGTTTCCCCTGATTTGCGGGTGCGGTTCAGCACCAGTCACCCCAAAGACATGACCGATGAGGTATTGCATATCATGGCCAGATATGAGAATATATGCAAATACATTCACTTGCCAGTGCAAAGCGGAAACAGTGAAGTATTGAAAAAAATGAACCGCGGATACACCCGTGAGTGGTACTTATCACGCATTGATTCCATCAAGAACATCATGCCCGATTGCGCTATTTCAACAGATGTCATTGCAGGATTCTGTGGTGAAACAGAAGAGCAACACCAAGAAACCATCAGCTTAATGAGTCAGGTGGGATATGACATGGCCTATATGTTCAAATACAGCGAAAGGCCAAAAACATTGGCTGAACGCAAGTATGAGGACGATGTTCCAGAAGAAGTCAAAGGAAGAAGATTGACAGAAATCATTGACAATCAAATGAAACACAGTGCCATTTGCACGCGCAAACACATTGGAAAAGTGCAAAGGGTTTTGGTGGAAGGGGTCTCCAAAAAATCAACTGATCACCTTTATGGAAGAAATAGCCAAAACGTTGTTTGTATTTTCCCAAAGGACAACATTGCCATTGGAGATTACGTGGATGTAAAAATGTTGGATTGCACCTCCATCACTTTGACAGGAGAAGTACTGGCGCATTACCCAAGAAAATAACATGGAACTGAACAGCATCAAACAAAGATTTGGTATTATAGGACAATCTCCTTTGCTTGTTCGCGCGCTAGAAATAGCCACGCACGTAGCACCCACCAATATCTCAGTTTTGATCAATGGAGAGAGCGGTGTGGGAAAGGAAAATATTCCAAAAATCATTCATCACCTGAGCAGCAGAAAGCATGGCGCCTACATCGCCGTCAACTGCGGTGCTATTCCCGAGGGCACCATTGACTCTGAATTGTTTGGTCACGAAAAAGGATCATTCACAGGAGCGCATGAGTCGCGCAAAGGATATTTTGAAGAAGCCAATAACGGTACCATCTTTTTGGATGAGGTTGCTGAATTGCCCCACAGCACACAAGTGCGCTTGCTGCGTGTTTTGGAAACAGGAGAATACATTCGAGTAGGATCTTCCAAGGTTCAGAAAACCAATGTTAGGGTTGTGGCCGCCACCAATGTGGATTTCGTCAAGGCCATTCAAAGTGGGAAATTCCGGGAAGATCTTTTTTATCGTTTAAATCAAGTACCCATTGCCATGCCGGCTCTGCGCGACAGAGGCAATGACATTATTTTATTGTTCAAAAAATTTGCCGCTGATTTTTCTGAAAAATACAATGTGCCCTTGCTCCAACTATCACCCGAGAGTGAGCATTTGATGTTGCAGTATTACTGGCCTGGAAATATTCGTCAACTTAAAAATATCACTGAGCAAATCAGTTTGCTGGAAACCAATCGATACGTCACGCCAGAAACCCTTCACGCCTACCTACCTGATGGAGGAATGAATGCCGCGGGTATTGTCAGAAAAGACAACCACCAAAACAGCGATTTCCAAGAAAAGGAAATGTTGTACAAGATTTTGTTTGATATGAAAAACGAAATCACAGACGTAAAAAAATTGGTGTTGAACATGGTTCAATCGGGCAATCATTGGATGGAAAATCCAGAAAGTGTGGCCTTGTTTCAACGACTTTTCCAAGATGCTGTTCCTGATGATGGAGAAACTTTTGACCACTTTGAATCCAGTAGCCCCGTTATCACTGTAAAAACAGGGAACAGTCACAGCCCGATGATTGTCAACCACCCCATGCACCATGAGGTAGTAGAAGAAAGCCTATCGCTTTTGGACACGGAGAAAGAAATGATTAAAAAAGCGTTACTAAAGCACAAAAATCGCCGAAGAAATGCCGCCAAGGAATTGGGAATATCAGAAAGAACGTTGTACCGTAAAATCAAAGAATTTGACTTGCAAAATCTATGAGTAAGTTGACCTACATAGCAACTTTATTATTTGCTTTGCTGCTCTCAGCTTGTCAAGTCAATTACTCCTTTACTGGGGGCCAATTCAGCGGAGCCAATAACTTTCAAGTCAGTTATCTCAGACCGCAAACCGCGCTGGCTAGTCCCGTTTACGCGCAGCAATTAACAGAGGGATTGAAAGATTATTTATTGGCACAAAGTCCTTTGCAGTTGGTCACTACCAATGGCGATTTGGTCTACGAGGGAAGCATTGTCGATTACAACCTTTCTCCCATAGCCGCCCAAGGAAATGAAATAGCATCATTGACCCGATTGTCCATCACTGTTCGAATCAAGTACACCAATCAATTAGAAAAAGAATTGAACTTTGAAAAAAACTTCACCAAGTATGCGGACTTCCCTGCTGGTCAGGATTTATTTAGTGTTCAAGAAGAATTGTGGAACAACATCAATGATCAATTGATTCAAGAAATTTACAACGCGAGTGTCGGAAATTGGTAAATACAACAACCCAAAAGAGGTCATCGAGCAATGGCTTTTGAATCCGCACACATTGGGTGGGGAGGAGATGACGCTGTTGAATCAATGGTTGACGGAGTTTCCTTGGTTTGGCAGCTTGCATACCTTAAAAGCGGTTCATGCCAAGGAACAAGGGTTATCCGAATATCCCCACCATTTGCACCGCGCAGCCATTACCACACATGACAGGGGTTGGCTGTATGAAATGGTACACTCTTCTCATGAACCTTCGGTAAATTCGAAGATTGAGTATACTCCCATCGAGAAAACAGAGACAGCAGAAGCACACCCCGCTCCAACTTCACTCACCGATTGGGTAGATATTTTTTTGGAAGAAGAACTGCCCAACTCCGCTGTTGTTGCTCCAGATGAAGAGGAATGGGGCGATTGGAGTATTTCACTCGAAAATAAAGAGGCGGCAAAAACAGAAATCACCACAAACATTGAGGTCGATGAAAAACCGTCTGAAGTTAGTTCCTCAGGTTTCCAA
Source organism: uncultured Chryseobacterium sp. (assembly GCA_964420985.1). Classification (GTDB taxonomy): domain Bacteria; phylum Bacteroidota; class Bacteroidia; order Flavobacteriales_D; family Sanyastnellaceae; genus CAMCTV01. Next base: position 5,794 of record CAYQUT010000006.1, on the reverse strand, counting down.
GAATCAACTGAAATAAGTCAACCGGAAGAATACCCTGATAGCGTTGATTTGGCTGAATTGGGCGAATTGGGCCAAGACATTTTGAACAAAGCCATCAGCTCCAGCATTGAATTGGAAGTTTCTGAAAAAGAAATCCCAATGCAGGAACCCCAATCTCCTGCACCATCCACCGAAAAAGCCGATTACGGAGATTCCTTTTTAAATTTTATTGCCGCATCATTGGGACAACCCATTGAGGAGAGTGAATCGCAAGGTCAAAAGACCGAAGCAACTCCAAATAGTCATAAAAAAGAGGATGTGATTGAAAGGTTTATACAAACCGAACCACAGATAAATCGCGGAAAAGCGATAGAATACGTAGCCGGCAACATGGCCAAAGAAAGTTTAGAAGAAGACCTCAATTTGGTCACTGAAACAATGGCCAAGTTATATATGAAACAAGGTAAATTGGACAAGGCAAGGAAAGCATATAAAAAACTAATTGAGCTATATCCAGAAAAAAGCATTTACTTTGCAACGCAATTAAAAAATTTGAACAAGAAAAATTAATAGCATGGAAAACGCAATTATTATCATCACCGTTATCGTAGCCCTATTGCTCGCTTTGGTCGTATTGATTCAAAATCCCAAAGGTGGCGGATTAACAACAGGATTTCAAGCCACTCAAGTAGGTGGTGTTCAGCAAACCGCTGACTTTTTAGAAAAAGCAACTTGGTATTTGGTGATTGCTCTTTTCGTTTTGTGCATGTTGAGTGCTAGTTTCAGTGCCAGCACCAAATTTGAAAACGAAGATCCAGCCATTGAGCAAGAGGCTCCTGCAGAAGGACAACAGCCCTAATCGGATTAATCATAAACCCATTTGAAAATGTCAGCGTGTCGCACACACTGACATTTTTTATTTTATCCCTGCCATTTTTTCGCGCTGAAAAAGCAAAAAAGACAATGGCACAACAGATGCTAAGCGAAAATCAAATTATTAAAATAAAGTATTATGTCAGTTAACGTAAAACCCATTGCAGATCGCGTGTTGGTTGAGCCCGCGCAAGCAGAAACCACAACAGCCAGTGGTATCATTATTCCTGATACTGCCAAAGAGAAGCCACAACGTGGAACCGTAGTTGCGGTAGGAAATGGTAAAAAAGACGAGCCCATGACCGTATCCGTTGGAGACGCTGTGCTTTATGGTAAGTACTCAGGAACAGAAATTTCATTGGATGGTAAGGACTACCTTATCATGCGTGAATCAGATATTTTAGCAATCATTTAAACCAACAAAAACATGGCAAAAGAAATCACATTTGATGTAGCTGCGAGAGAGAAATTAAAAGCCGGTGTTGATGCATTGGCCAACGCAGTAAAAGTGACATTGGGCCCAAAAGGTCGCAATGTTGTTATCGATAAAAAATTTGGCGCACCCCACGTCACCAAAGATGGTGTGTCTGTGGCCAAAGAAATTGAATTAAAGGACGCCATTGAAAACATGGGTGCCCAAATGTTGAAAGAGGTGGCCAGCAAAACTGCTGACATCGCTGGAGACGGAACCACAACCGCCACAGTGCTTGCTCAAGCCATCGTGGGTACAGGTCTTAAAAACGTTGCCTCAGGTGCCAATCCAATGGACTTGAAGCGTGGCATGGACAAAGCCGTTGCAGCCGTGGTTGCTTCTTTGAAAGAGATTTCGAAAGAAGTTGGTTCAGACAACAACAAAATCAAGCAAGTTGCCACTATCTCCGCCAACAATGATGAGAGCGTGGGTACTTTGATTGCAGATGCAATGGCCAAAGTGGGTATCGAAGGTGTCATCACCGTTGAGGAAGCCAAAGGAACGGAGACTGAAGTGAAGACCGTAGAAGGAATGCAGTTTGATCGCGGTTACTTGTCACCTTATTTTGTAACCAACGCAGAAGCAATGGAAGCTGAATTGGAGAACGCTTACATTTTGATCTACGACAAGAAGATTTCCAACATGAAGGAATTGCTTCCAGTATTGGAAAAAACGGTTCAAACAGGCAAGCCATTGTTGATCATCGCGGAAGACGTGGATGGAGAAGCATTGGCCACTTTGGTAGTGAACAAGATGCGTGGTGCATTGCGCATCGCAGCAGTAAAAGCGCCAGGTTTTGGAGACCGCAGAAAGGCCATGTTGCAAGACATCGCTATTTTGACTGGAGGTACTGTTATCAGTGAAGAAATGGGGTTAAAATTGGATGCTACTGCTTTAGAAGATTTGGGAAGAGCGGAAAAAATCACCATAGACAAAGACAACACCACCATCGTGAATGGAGCAGGAAGCTCAGAGGCAATCCAAGCCCGTGTGAGTGAAATCAAAGCGCAAATTGAAAAAACAACATCCGATTACGATCGTGAAAAATTGCAAGAGCGTTTGGCCAAATTGGCTGGCGGTGTTGCGGTGTTGTATGTTGGTGCTGCCACTGAGGTGGAAATGAAAGAAAAGAAAGATCGCGTAGACGATGCATTGCATGCAACACGCGCTGCAGTGGCTGAAGGTATCGTTCCTGGTGGAGGAACTGCTTTGATTCGCGCCAGCGCCGCGTTGGAAGGATTAAAAGGAGATAATGAAGATGAGACAACCGGTGTAGCCATCATCAAGCGCGCCATTGAAGAGCCATTGCGTCAAATCGTTGCCAATGCCGGTGGCGAAGGAGCGGTGATTGTTCAAAAAGTGAGAGAAGGAAAAGATGACTTTGGATACAACGCCCGCACAGAGAAGTTTGAAAACTTGTTGAGCAGCGGAGTGATTGATCCTACCAAGGTGGTTCGAGTTGCTCTTGAAAATGCATCATCCATTGCTGGAATGTTGTTAACGACAGAGTGTGTCATCTCTGATATCAAAGAAGACGCTCCAGCCATGCCAGCCATGCCCGGAGGAGGAATGGGTGGAATGATGTAAGCCATCGCCGATTTGTTTTTAACTTGCAGCCGCTTTCCGAAAGGGAGGCGGCTTTTTTTATGGTGAAAATTGATCAAATAGAGCTTCCTGATTTCCCGCTATTGTTGGCGCCCATGGAGGATGTGAGTGACCCTCCGTTTAGATTGGTGTGCAAGGAGAATGGAGCGGACATGATGTATACAGAATTCATCAGCAGTGAAGGATTGATCCGTGATGCGGCCAAGAGTAAAATGAAGTTGGACATCTTTGAATACGAGCGCCCTATAGGGGTTCAAATATTTGGAAGTGAGATAGACACGATGGTACAATGCGCCAAGATCATTGAACAAACCAATCCCGATTTGTTGGACATCAATTACGGATGTCCGGTGATGAAAGTGGCTTGCAAAGGCGCTGGGGCCGGTATTTTAAAGGACATCGATAAGATGGTGCGCATGACTGAAGCCATTGTCAAGGCCACTACCCTACCTGTTACCGTAAAAACCAGATTGGGATGGGATGATAGTTCAAAGAACATTGAACAAGTGGCAGAGCGGTTGCAGGACATTGGCATCAAGGCCCTAACCATTCATGGTCGCACACGAGTTCAGATGTACAAGGGCGAGGCCGATTGGAGTTTGATTGCCAAAGTGAAAGAGAATCCACGCATTCAAATTCCCATTTTTGGCAATGGAGACATTGACAGTCCGGAAAAGGCCTTGGAATACAAAAACAAATATGGTGTGGATGGAATCATGATCGGTCGCGCCAGCATTGGGTATCCTTGGATCTTCAGGGAAATCAAACACTATTTGGCCACAGGAGAAAAGTTGGCACCGCCAACGATAGATGAGCGCGTAGAGACCTGCAAGAAACATTTGCAATTCAGCATACAATGGAAGGGAGAGGTGTTGGGCATCTTGGAAATGCGCAGGCACTATACCAATTATTTCAAAGGTTTTTCGCACTTCAAAGAAGACCGCATGGCGTTGGTGACGTCCAATAATTTGGAAGAGATATTGGAGCGATTGGATCGAATCAAGATTGAGCGGAGCTAGTATCTCTTTGCGTTTATAATATTTTATTTTAACGCAAGGGGAGCGAAGAATTTTCTCAAGTGACCTCTTTGCGCACTCCGCGCATTCTTGGCGAGCTCTGCGTTTATTGAATTTTTATTTAACGCAAGGGGCGCAAAGTTCTTCGCAAAGGGGCGCGAAATTATTTCATGACATTTTTTATACCTTTGATGTAATAATTTCCAAACCATGAAAAAAGTCCTACTCTCCTTCTTCATTTCATTCCTCATCACCACCTCCCTTTTTTCCCAAGTCCCCGACTATGTCCCTACAGACGGATTGGTCGGTTATTGGCCGTTTAATGGTAACGCCAATGATGAGAGTGGAAATGGAAATCATGGAACGGTTAATGGTGCAACTTTGACGACGGATAGGAATGGGAACGCGAATGCTGCGTATAGTTTTGATGGAATTTCAAATTTCATAGAAGTTATAAATAGTCCATCAATCAATATCACTGGCTCACAGCTTTCTATCTGTTTTTGGATTAAGTTCAATGATGTTTGTGATGGGAAAATTAAAGGAATATCCAAAGGCGGATATGATTTGGGGCAAGGATATGAAATTGTCGTTGATTCTAGGCCATCCAATTGTATTTCAAACTTGGCTTTTAACGGTGGTAATGGGACAGCCGCTGCATGTGTATTTGGAGGATATGCAGGTCAATGGCATTTTGTGGTATCGACATTTTCTTCTGGAAACGGACAAATTTACATCGACAATCAACAACAAAATTCATGGACTGGGGGAATCACTCCTTCATCGATTCTAAGTTCCAATCATAATCTTTTTTTTGGAAAAAGAACTCCAGGTAATAATTATGCAGGCTTTTTAAATGGTCAACTCGACGACATCGCCATTTACAACCGCGCCTTAACCCCAGAAGAAATTACCACGTTGTACAATGGAACAACCACCATCACTGGCTGCACCAACAGCACCGCCTGCAACTACAACGCCTCCGCCATCCAGGACGATGGCTCTTGCACCTTCCCTGCCCAAACCTATTTGAACTGCGCGGGCGCCTGCCTCAACGATGCCAACAACAATGGCATCTGCGACGAAGTAGAAGCCACCTTCCCTTCTTATCTCCCCGCCAATGGATTGGTAGCATGGTATCCTTTCAATGGCAACGCCAATGATGAGAGTGGGAATGGGAATAATGGAACAGTTAATGGCGCAACTTTGACGACAGATAGAAATGGGAACGCAAATAGTGCGTATAGTTTTGATGGGATTGACAACCGAATTTCTCTCGGAAATATTATGCAAGATCTGGGGAGTCCTAATTCCGAGGTAACATTCAACATTTGGTTTAAAACCAATTCTGGTTATATGAATGGATCAAGTTTAGGAACGTTGATTTGTGACTATAAAAGAGATGGACCATGCTGCGAAGATGCATTCCTATGTAATTTAATCATAGCCAATAACCCCACAAGAATTTCTTATAACTGCGGTGAGGGCAATATTGATTATATCTCCCAAAGTGCCTCAGAAAATTATTTAAACAATCAATGGCAATTTATCTCGATTACCCGAAATGGTTCAGGTATCCAAAAAATATTCATTAATGGAAACTTGGTTGATGAGGATTTTTATAATTCAAATTTTAATTACACCCCTCAGAATTTCCCATTTGAACCCGATTGGCAATTCGGTGCCTCACGATGGAACGATGGTTCATATGTGAGTGATTACGTTCATTTTTTCTATGGCCAACTCGACGACATCGCCATTTACAACCGCGCTCTTACACAAGATGAAATCACCGCGTTGTACAATGGGACAACCAATAACAACAGCGGAAACAATAATAACACTTCTA
>CAYQUT010000005.1:0-141440 GCA_964420985.1 uncultured Chryseobacterium sp. | reverse complement strand
GGACAATCACTAAAAACAACAGTTAAACTGTAAACATTTTTTAGGACGGGTCACCTGCACTTCTTTCAAAAAACCATCCTCCCGAGGCATCGGGACTAGAAAACGCAAACCAACGTTTCCCTAAATCCTTCAATGAAGCTCCGAGGTGATAGAGTTCTCTATTGTCAATGATCAGAAAACGATCATGGGTGTTTTTCAGAATGCGTATTTCAATGGGTGAATATTGTGCATTGTGTTTTTCTAAATCCAATTGTCTTTCTGGTGTGATGCGCTCGGTGTAAATCTGGTTTGTAAGTGTTGGCAGAAGAGATGTAATTAAAAGTGTGAAGTTAACTTTGCTTGATCAAGAATTGAAAATCTATAACTTGTCTTTGATGGATTTGGATATCGATTCTGGTTGGTTATCTGACGAAGTAATCACCAACAATGGAGACACAGTGAAAGTGCTGAAAACAGTGGCCTATTGTATTATGAATTCTCTTGAGATTCAAAGTGATGCATCCATTTATTTTATTGGTAATTCCCCCTCTAGGAATCGACTCTACAAAATGTATATCAATAATTATCGATACCTTTGGAAAGCAAATTTTGAAGTAACTTTTATTGAAAAAGACGGTTTAGAATCTGGTTTCTATTGTAAAAAAAAAGTAAATTAGTGACATGAAAAAAGACAATGATCACAACAAAGAAATGAGCCAAGCTGAATTCTTGAAAGCAATTCAGTCTTGTCATTCTGTACGTGATACTAAGGCCGAGAGGGCATTAGCAAACATCGAAGAAATCAAAAGAGATTTGCAGAAAATCAGAGAGGCAGAAAATCGGAGTTGAATCGCTTAACGCGCAATATTGATTGCTCAATACTGACTACTCTTTACTCTTTACAATTTCCTCTTTCCCTTTACATCCACTGCACCGCCACCATCATGCCGATCAAAGCAATGATTCCCAGTGACAACCAGTACTTGTTGCCTTCAACGATTTGAGCTGGGGTGTTGGATTTTTGGTACATCGCAAAGATGACTTTCAAATAGTAGTACATCCCTACTACTGAGGTCAATACCATAATGATGGTGAGTCCAGGATGGGCGCTGATGAGCCCAGAGATAACATAGTATTTTCCGAAAAACCCAGCCAAGGGTGGAATGCCCGCCATCGACAATAACGCAAAGCTCATGGCAGCTGCTGAGAAAGGATGACTTTGTGCTAAGCCTTTGTAAGCGCTGATTTCCTCTCCAGCTGTTTCGCCAACACTCTGCATTATTGAGAAGGCAATCAATGAGGCAATGCCGTATGACAAAACGTACAATACGATGCTTTGTGGGTCAAAACCAGGAATAATCAATGTTGCCAACATAAAGGCAGCATGGCTGATTCCAGAATAAGCCAACATGCGCTTCACATTGCTTTGTAATGTTGCCATTCCATTGGCCACCACCAAGGTGATGGCAATGATGATGACCATGATGCCTTCCAATTGTGGCATCGTGCCATCAAAGGCTCCTTTGAACAATCGATACATACCAAAAATGGCCGCGCCTTTGACCACTGTCGCCATCCATCCGGTGATGGGTGTAGGAGCTCCTTGGTACACATCAGGTGCCCAGAAATGGAAAGGGGCAACGGATATTTTAAATCCAAATCCAGTCAAGATCATGGCCAAACCTACCCATGCCAATGGAGCAATGGTTCCGCTTTGCAACGCATCATGAATGGTGAACAAATCAAAACTGCCTGTTGCACCATACAACAACGCAATGCCAAACAACAATATCGCTGATGCCGCCGATCCCAAGATGAAGTACTTGAATCCACTTTCGTTGGACAATTGACTGGAACGGTTGCTGGCAGCCAAAACATAAACAGGAATGCTCAAGATTTCAATGGCCAAGAATAACATCACCAAGTTGGTGAAGTTGGTCATCAATATCGCTCCGCAAAAACTAAAGGCCAATAAAGCAAACAAATCCGAACTGTTTCCTGTCTTTTGAATGTTTGTATTTTGTGTCAACAACCAAAACAAGGCCAAGATCGAAAGGATAGCAGTGGTGCGCAAGGCATAAGCATCCATCACGATCATCCCTTGCATCATCACATCTTCATTCAATCCCCAAGTGGCAAAGGTTCCACCGATGATGGCCAAGAACGCAAGTGCCATCAATGGCATCATCCAACTGCGCAATTTGAATATTTCTAATGCCAATAATGACACGCCCAATAATGCTGAAATCAGTAAAATAATCATCGTTAATTATTTAGTAAACGTTTTGGATCAATTGTAATAATGAATGTGGATACACGCCCAACACAATCACCAAGATGACTGCAATGGCCAAGATGTTTTTCTCTCTTCCCGTCAATGCTTCAAACGTGTTGGCATTTCCACCCAAGAACATAGCTTGAAAACCTCTGAGCATGTATGCAGCTCCAAGGATGACTGACAATCCTGCAATGGCGGTGTAGGTCAAGCTATAATGTGCCAATCCCTGCAACAACAAGAATTCGCCGATAAAGCCAGAGGTGAACGGCAATGCCACGTTACACATCACCAAGATAAAGGTCAAAAACGCAAAGGCTGGAGCAGCAGTTCTGATACCCCCCATGTCATGGATGCGATCATGTCCCACTCTTTTCTCAATAATAGCATAAACCACAAACATGGCAACCGCCAAAATACCGTGAGAGAACATTTCAAACATACCGCCTACTGATCCTTGATCGGTGTTGGACAAAACACCGGCTGCAATCATTCCAACGTGAGCAACGGAAGAGTAGGCAATCATCATCTTCAAGCGTTTTTGGGTCAAGGCCATAAAGGACGCATAGACAACACTGATGACAGATAATAAAATGGCCCAATGACCATTGACGGCAATTCCCGCCGCTGTCATGGGCAATGCCCAACGCACCAAACCAAAAGTGGCCATCTTCAACATCACAGCAGCCAATAACATGGTTCCTTGTATCGGAGCGTGATCATAAGTAGAGGGCTGCCAAGAATGGAAGGGGAATACCGGCATTTTTACGGCAAACGCGATGAACAATCCAGCAAAAACCCAACCTTGTTCGCTGATGCTTAACGCTTTTCCAGCGGCCCACATGGCGTTGATCTCAAAGCTTGGATTAGCCATGCTTTGGTGAACATACAACAAAGCCAACATCATGAACAAAGATCCAAACAAGGTGTACAAGAAGAAGCGCATGGTGATGTGCGAAAGGTGTTCGCCATGCCCCCATTTCAAGATCAAGAAGAAAATAGGAATCAAAGCCCACTCATAACACAAGTAAAACAACAACGCATCACCGGCCAAGAAGGCACCAATCATGGCGGCCAACATCATCATTATCCAGCCATAAAAACGGTTGGAACTGTGAATTTCTTTGTCTTGACTGAAATACACAATGCCCAGCCCTGCGATGATGGTCAATAATACCATCAAGAAAGCGGGACCATCCCATAGCAAATGAAAGGAAAAACCGATACCGGAGATGAGGGGAAATGAAATTTCAGATTGAATGCCATAAGCGGTTGCCACACGACCACCAATGGCCACCACCAACATCAACAAAAGACTAGTCAATGCAGTTTTTCCTGCATTGCCCGATTTTGTATTGAACAGCAAGAAACTGGTCAACAAAGGAATTAAAAATATAGATAGTGCGATCATAACTTACAGAGCAAAAATTAAAGCGATTAAACCAACGATAATGGCCAACAAATACGTGACGATTTGACCATTGTGCAAAGGTTGTAATAAACGACCAATGCCTTTGGCGGCATCCCCCGAACCGTCCACAATGCCCAACAACATTTTTTGTTCTACCCAGTGGTGCAATCCGGCACTGAGGGCATCAATGGGTTTGCGGAATAAATTGTCATACAATTCATCAATGCCATATTTCTTCCAAAGCAATTTGTGCAAAGGACTATTGATTTCGTCATCTTCCAAAACAGCAGTCGCATTTTTGATGTACATGTTGTAAGCCAACAGAATCATCAAACCGGCAATGGCCATTGAAATCAATGCCAATGCAATCTCAGTCGCAACGCTCATGTGTGAATGCGCCAATTCAATACTTCCGGAAAGGAAATGATCCAAGGCATGTTCAATGTGCATGGCGTGACCAATGGCATGGGGGAATCCCATAAAACCTCCAACAGTGGAAGCAATGGCCAATACCATCAAAGGAATGGTCATGGTTTTTGGCGATTCGTGCAAATGATGCTCTTGCTCATGGGTGCCGCGGAACTGACCATGGAAGGTCAAATAGAACATGCGGAACATGTAAAACGCTGTTCCGGCTGCGGCCAACATCAAAAGAACAAAAACAGTGGTGTTATTTTCCATGGCATGGGCCAAGATTTGATCTTTGGAGAAGAAACCTGCAAAAGGAAAAATTCCAGCAATGGCAATGGTACCCACCAAGAAAGTCCAATAGGTGGTAGGCATGTGACTTTTTAATCCCCCCATTCTTCGGGTGTCTTGTTCTCCACCCATTGCGTGAATGACAGAACCTGAACCCAAGAACAACAAGGCCTTGAAGAAAGCATGGGTCACCACATGAAATACAGCAATGGTGTAAGCTCCCATTCCCAAAGCAGCAAACATGAATCCCAATTGACTGACAGTAGAGTAGGCCAATACCTTTTTGATATCATTCTGAGTCAAGGCAATGCTGGCTCCCATTATTGCTGTAATCACACCAGCCCAAGTAACCAATTGGCTGGCTCCTTCTGAAATGGCGAACAAATCACTAAAGCGGGCTACCAAATATATACCAGCGGTCACCATGGTTGCTGCGTGGATCAATGCGGATACTGGTGTAGGACCGGCCATGGCATCGGGCAACCAGGTGTGCAAAGGAAACTGAGCTGATTTACCCATGGCTCCGATGAACAATAAGATAGCGCCCAAGGTGGCCCATTTGCCCAAGTGCATAATACCTGAACCGCCAATCATGAGGTCGTTGTAATTTAAACTACCGCATTGAACAAAGATCAATGACATTCCCAGGATCAATCCCAAATCACCCACACGGTTGATGACAAAGGCTTTTTTGGCTGCGTCGTTGTTTGCGTGGTCTTTGTACCAAAAGCCAATGAGCATAAAGGAACAAACTCCAACACCTTCCCAACCGACAAACAACAACAACAAGTTGTCTCCCAATACCAACAACAGCATGAAGAAAACAAACAAGTTCAGATAAGACATGAAACGATGAAAACCATCATCGTCATGCATATATCCGATAGAGTAGAGGTGAATCAAAGAACCTACACCGGTGATGAAAAGGATGTACAGTGAACTCAAAGGATCAACTACGAAGCTGATATCAACATGAAAACTTCCAACGTGAATCCAATCCAATACTTTCACGAAGGTGGCATGAGCACCGTGCATTTGGGTAGTGAACACCACAATGGCGAGCGCAAAAGATAATGCAACCATTGCGGTAGCAATCCCTCCTGCAGTAGCCTTGCTTTGGTTTTTTCCAAAAAAGGTGATGTATAAAAATCCAAGTAGTGGAAATAAGGGAATAAGGGCAACTAGTTTCTCCATGATTATCCTTTCAAGTCGTTTAATGTATCAGTATCAGTGGTGTGTCGATTGCGGTAAAGCATCATCAAAATGGCCAATCCAACCGCTACCTCAGCGGCTGCAACGACCATGATGAAGAACACAAAGATTTGTCCGTCCGTATCTCCGTGCATTTTTGAGAAGGAAACCAAGGCCAAGTTTACGGCGTTAAGCATCAACTCAACACACATGAAAATGATGATGGCGTTTTTTCTGAAGAGCATCCCAAATACCCCAAGTGCAAACAATATTGCACTTAGTCCCAAGTAATGGTTGATGGTGACGTTGTGTAAGATTTCCATATTAGGCTTGGGTTTCGTTTAAGTTTTTCTTGGACAAATAAACCGCTCCTACCATAGCTGCTAAGAAAAGTACAGAGGCCAATTCGAAGGGAAGCAGGTAGTTTTTGTACAAAGCAATTCCGAGATTCTCTACCATTCCTGATGCAGAGGTTGTATTCTCTGACAATGAAATTTGATCTGCCTTCTGCACCGCACCGCTGAGAACGGTCAGCAACAAACCTGCCGCCACTACAGCCGCCAACTTCAAGGCATTGCTCCTTTTCTCAACTTCTAGATGATTTAAATTCAGCATCATGATGACGTAAAGGAACAAAACCATGATGGCTCCTGCGTAAACAATGATGTGAACCGCAGCCAAGAATTGTGCATTCATCAAGAAGTAATGTCCAGCAATGGAAAAGAAAGTCATGATCAAATTCAAAACACTGTATACAGGATTTTTACTGATGATCACCGCAATGCCGCTGAATACAGCGACAAAGGATAAAAACCAAAAAGCGTATTCGGTAAGCATGATTATTTTTTCTTGTCTAAGTAAGTTTGATTGTGGTAGTGTTTTTTGTCTGTTTTGAATTCCAATACTTGAGGCGTTTGGCGCTTGGTCACATCAACACGAAGGTCAATGGCCTCTACCAATTTATCTTTCCCAAATACTTCTTCGCCTCTGGTAAAGCTGGAAGGCACAATGCGATCGGTCAAGAAAATGGCCTCTTTTGGACAAGCTTCTTCGCACAAACCACAGAAGATACAACGCAGCATGTTGATCTCATAGATCTTGGCGTACTTCTCTTCGCGGTACAAAGACTCTTCTCCCTTTTTACGTTCTGCAGATTCCATGGTGATGGCTTCTGCGGGACAAGCTACTGCACAAAGACCACACGCAGTGCATCTTTCAGCCCCAGCCTCATCTCTTTTCAATACGTGCTGGCCGCGGTATACTGCAGACAACTCACGGGTTTGATCAGGATATTTAATGGTGGCTTTTCTTTTGAACAAGTGAGAAAGGGTAATCAACATCCCTTTGATGATTGCTGGAAAATACAAGCGCTCCATCAAGGTGAGTTCCTTCTTGGCAACTTGTACTGATCGGTTGGTTAACTGCATCATATCTATCCTAATTTACCCATGAACAACATTACAAAACCGGTGATGATGATATTGGCAATGGCCAATGGCAACAACACTTTCCATCCCAAGTTCATCAATTGGTCATAACGGAATCGAGGAAGTGTCCAACGAACCCACATGAAAACAAAAATGAAAATGAAAATTTTTCCGAAGAATACTGCAGTTTGCACTGCAGTTAATACATTGCCATCCAATCCCAACTCATGTTGGAAAGGGAAATTGTATCCACCAAAGTACAAGGAGGCCATAATGGCAGAACTGATGAACATGTTGATGTACTCTGCGAACAAGAAGAATCCCAATTTCATCGATGAATACTCTGTGTGGTATCCACCTACCAATTCAGATTCACACTCTGGCAAGTCAAAAGGCGCTCGGTTGGTTTCGGCAAAAGCACAAATGATGAAGATGATAAAGCCCAAGGGTTGGTAAACCACGTAGGATAATCCTTGGTCTTGTTGGGCAACGATTTCCTTTAAACTCAAAGTTCCTGTCATCATCACTAAGGCTATCAAAGCCAATCCCATAGCTACTTCGTATGAGATCATTTGTGAAGAGGCACGCAACGCACCAAGAAGTGAGTATTTGTTGTTGGAGGCCCAACCGCCAATCATCACACCATAGACACCAATGGAGACTACGCCTAACAAATAGAGTAGCCCAATGTTGATGTCGGTTACTTGCATAGGAAATTCAGTACCACCTGCTTCCCATCCAGCACCCCATGGAATAACTACGCCAGTCATGCAAGCGCACAACATAAAGAAGCAAGGTCCTAATACAAACAACCAACGGTTGGAGTGGGTAGGAATCATCTCTTCTTTGAAAATCATTTTAATTCCATCAGCGATGGGTTGCAAAAGTCCCAAGGGACCTGCACGGTTTGGACCCACACGGTCTTGCAACCAAGCGGCCAATTTTCTTTCGCCCCATGTCATATAGGCAGCCGCACCCAATGAAACCGCAAATACGATGACACAAAGTATTATCTTATAAATCAACATGCTGTCTGTCATGGCTTATTTGATTTCGTTATTAGGATCCAATGCGCCATGACCAAGAGTAACTTTCTCTCCGTGTGGGAGCGCCTCTTTTTGACGATCAATAGAAGCTTTAAGTGCTTTTAAACTATTGTAGTGGTTGGCAGAAATGACGGAGTGTCTGCTTATTTTAGAAGGACCTTCGATGGTCCAATCCGCTGTTGTCTTTTTATCAAAACGACAGGTATTGCAAATCCATCCCGTTTTGCCATCATAACTTTCTACTTCACCCCATTGGTCTTTGCGAGCCGTTACGCGCAATACTTCGTTTCCTTTGTACCACAACCTTACTTTACCACAACACTTGTCGCAATTGCGATGAGCATCTACCGGCTTGGTAAACCAAACACGGCTTTGAAAGCGGAAGGTTTTATCGGTCAATGCTCCTACAGGACAAACGTCAATCACATTTCCAGAGAAATCATTATCAATGGATTTTTCAATGTAGGTAGAAATCTCAGCAACTTCACCGCGATTCATAACTCCATGAACACGGCAATCGGTCACTTGATCGGCTGTCTTTACGCACCGGTAGCATAAAATACAACGGTTCATGTGCAGTTGTATTTTATCACCAATGTCTTTGCGCTCAAATTCACGACGGGGGAATTCAAAGCGGGTCTCGCTCTTTCCATGCTCGTATCCCAAATCTTGCAAGTGACACTCCCCAGCTTGATCACACACGGGACAATCCAAGGGGTGATTGACCAAAAGAAACTCAACAACACCTGCACGGGCTTCTTGAATTTCTTGAGAAGTATTGTTCTCCACAACCATTCCATCCATCACTTGTGTTCTACAAGAGGCAACGGGCTTGGGCATGGGGCGAGGGTCTTTTTCAGATCCTTGCGAAACTTTCACCAAGCAGGTTCTGCAATAGCCACCGCTGGTTTTTAATTTGGAATAATAACACATGGTGGGAGGGGCCACTTCTGGACCAATCATTCTGGCTGCTTCCAGAATGGTTGTGCCGTTGGGCACCTCAATGGTTACTCCGTCTATCGTTACTTTTGGCATCTTACGATGTTTTAATGATGTTGTCTTTATAAATATTTTTGCATGCGAGATTGAAAGAGACAATTGACATTGACTTCAAGTGAAAATATTTCAATCCAGATACGTTCATCTTGAAAAAACCATTTTTTTAGTCCTATTCACTTCACTTATAAAGTAAGGATTTGTTAAACATGTATTCGTTATCAAATCTACATGTCGGTTGAATGCGGTTTCCAATTTTTCTTTTAATTCAAAAAAATTGTCTGCATATTCTAGAACGGGAATGGAATCAAATTCAACAATAAAATCAAGATCACTTTGATCATTGAATTTTTGTGAATCAACGGCACTACCAAACAACCACATGTTCTTCACTGAATGTGAAGAACAATGTGCTTCCAACTGTTTAATATTTAGATCCGTCAATATCACGTTTATCAATTCGCGGGTTCTGGTAAATGATTCAATCGATAATAATGTTTGACATCCTTGATGGAATGTCCTTTTTTCACATAATCTTCAAATTCATGACGGAAATGTCTAATGGCACTGGCAACAGGCCAAGCAGCAGCATCTCCAAGTGGACAGATGGTTTTTCCTTCTATCTTACTTTGGATATCCCAGAGCAAATCCACATCTTGCAAGGTGCCATGTCCGTGTAAAATTTTGTGTAATATTTTTTCCATCCATCCAGTTCCTTCACGGCAGGGTGAACACTGTCCGCAACTTTCATGATGATAGAAACGAGAGAATGTCCAAAGGTTTTTCACGATACTGCTGTCTTCGTCCATGGCAATAAAGCCCCCAGAACCCAACATGGTTCCAGTAGCAAAACCACCATCAGCCAATCCTTCATAAGACATCAAACGGGGTTCACCAGCAGCGGTCTTCAAGATTAAGTGGGCTGGTAAAATGGGAACGGATGATCCTCCAGCCACAACAGCTTTCAATTGCTTTCCGTTTTTAATTCCTCCGCAATATTCATCGGAGTATATAAACTCTTCAACGGTGATGCCCAATTCAATTTCATAAACGCCTGGTTTGTTCAAATGTCCTGAGGCCGATATCAATTTTGTTCCTGTTGATTTACCAATTCCAATTTGCGCGTAGGCAGCTCCTCCGTCTCTCACGATAGGCACAACTGCGGCAATGGTTTCTACGTTGTTCACCACTGTTGGACATCCGTAAAGACCTGCAACAGCAGGGAAGGGAGGCTTAATTCGAGGATTACCGCGCTTTCCTTCCAATGATTCCAACAATGCTGTTTCCTCACCACAGATATAAGCACCACCTCCAACTTGAACATGTAAATCCAAGTCATATCCGCTGCCCAAAATGTTTTTTCCCAATAATCCAGCTGCGTATGCCTCTTCAATAGCATTTTCAAGAATGCGGGCAACGTAAAAATATTCTCCTCTGATATAGATGTAGGAAGTATTGGCCCCTAGCGCGAAGCTCGATACAATCATTCCTTCAATCAAGATGTGAGGAATTTTTTCCATCAAGTAGCGATCCTTGAAAGTACCAGGCTCTGATTCATCGGCATTGCAAACCAGGTAACGCGGAACACCTTCAGGTTTGGCCAAAAAGCTCCATTTCATTCCCGTTGGGAATCCCGCTCCTCCACGACCACGCAATCCTGAAGTTTTTACTTCTTCCAAGATTTGATCGGGTGTCATAGAAGACAACGCCTTCTTCAAAGTTTCATAACCACCTTTCTGTCTGTATACATTCAAGGTTTCAATTCCTGGAACGTCAATGTGCTCAAGCAATAATTTCTTTCCCATATCAGTCCATGCTTACTTTATGATCCTTGACGTAGGTTCTTCTTTCCCCGTCTTTTCTCAAGTTATCCAACAGATTGTCAACTTTTTCCAACGTTAAATTCTCATAGAAATCAGCTCCGCATTGCAACATCGGCGCTGTTCCACATGATCCCAAACACTCAACCGTTTTCAAGGTAAATTGTCCATCCTTGGTGGTCTCACCATCCTTGATGCCCAATTTCTTTTCGATGTGGTTAACGATATCTTCAGATCCCATCAACCAACAAGAACTGGTGCGACAAACCTCTAACAAACATTTCCCAACCGGCTTAAGATTGTACATCGAATAAAAGCTGGCCACCTCATACACCTCAATGGGGGTGATGTTCAAAACCTCAGCTACATAATCCATGGCCTCTGGGCTAAGCCACCCGTCAAATTCGGCTTGTGCCAAATGCAATACGGGTAATAGGGCGGATTTTTGTTTTCCTTCGGGATATCGGGCCATCATCTTTTGTACAACGGCCATAGTATCGGGTGAAAATTGGTATTTCTTTTCCATGTTTATGCGTCTAATTCTCCTGCGATCACGTTCATGCTACTCATGGTGAGGATAGCGTCAGATAACATTCCACCTTCAATCATTTCTGAGTATGCTTGATAATAAATGTAACAAGGTCTTCTGAAATGCAAACGGAAAGGAGTACGCCCTCCGTCACTGATGAGATAATATCCCAACTCGCCGTTTCCTCCTTCAACTGAATGGTAAACCTCTCCTTTGGGTACATCTGTTTCTCCCATCACAATCTTAAAGTGATAGATCAAGGCTTCCATTTTAGAGTATACATCTTGTTTTTCTGGAAGATAAAATTCTGGAACCTCAGCGTGGAAGTCACCTTTGGGCATTTTGGCAATCGCTTGCTTGATGATGCTCAAGCTCTCTCTCATCTCCTCCAAGCGCACCATGTAACGATCAAAAGTATCTCCTTGTGTTCCCACTGGAATTTTAAAATCAAAGTCCTGGTATGAGGAGTAAGGATTCATCACCCTAACATCATAATCTACCCCTGCCGCTCTGAGATTGGGTCCTGTGAATCCATAATCCAATGCACGCTCAGCACTGATAGGACCGCAATTGATGGTACGATCCATAAAGATGCGGTTTCGGGTCACTAACTTGTCAAACTCATCCAATGCTTGCGGAAACTCATTGACAAAATCGTGTATCCTTTTCCAAGCGATTTCAGGGAAATCTCTTTCCATTCCACCGATACGGCCAATATTGGTGGTCAAACGAGCACCGCATATGGCTTCATAGATTTCGTAAATTTTCTCACGGGCTTGAAACAAATACAAGAAGCCTGTCATGGCTCCAGTATCAACCGCGATAACGGTATCACATACGATATGGTCAGCAATACGCGCCAATTCCATGATGATCACACGCAAGTATTCTGCACGCTTGGGTACCTCACATTGGATCAACTTCTCAACGGTCATGTGCCATCCCATGTTGTTGATAGGGGATGAGCAGTAATTTAAACGGTCAGTGATTGGAGTAATTTGATTGTATGGTCTGTGCTCAGCTAATTTTTCAAATGCACGATGGATGTAACCGATGGTTGGGACTGCCTTGACGATAATCTCGCCATCCATGGTCAATACATTCTGAAAGATACCATGCGTAGCAGGGTGGGTGGGTCCAAGATTGAGTGTGGTGTAATCCTTCTCAATGTTGTTTTTTAGATCAACGTTGGTACTCATATTATCTTCCAAAATATTTGTCTTCTTTGTCATCTCTACCTGCATCTTCCAACGCATATTCCTTTCTCAAAGGGTGGTAGTTCATTTCATCCATGTTCAAGATTCTTCTCAAATCAGGATGACCCGTAAACTTAAAACCATAAAAATCAAAGGCCTCACGCTCCATCCAATTGGCCGTTGGCCAGATGGTGGTAACCGTTGGAGCTTCCATTTGATTTTTGGCCATAAATACTTTGATACGAATGCGTTGGTTTTGAACCAAATTGTGCAACTGGTACATCAAAGCAAATTCCTGATCTCCTTGTTCTGGAAAGTGAATGCCGCACATTGTGGTCAAGAAAGAAAATCCTTTCTCTTGCTTTAAAAAAGTGAGTACTGCTATCAATTGGTTTTTCTCTAAATGAAAAACAGGGAAATCCCTTTCATCACCCGAAACCAAAACAGCCCCTGGAAATTGATTCTCCAGCGCACTCAATATATTGTCGTGTAATTCGCTCATGTTCTTATTCTAATCCGTATGCAGCCAATTTGGCCTTGTATTCTGGAGTCAAGCGTCTTTTCAATCCCTCGGATTTGGCCAGTTCTTGGATTTTTAAAATTCCGTCCAAAACTTGTTCTGGTCTTGGTGGGCATCCTGGTATGTAAACATCTACAGGAATAACTCGGTCAATTCCTTGGAGTACACTGTAGGTATCAAATATACCGCCTGAAGAAGCGCAAGCTCCCATGCTCAAAACCCATTTGGGTTCAGCCATTTGCTCATAGACTTGTCTTAGAACTGGGGCCATTTTCTTTGAAATGGTACCCATAACCATCAACAAATCGGCTTGTCTTGGCGAGAAGCTCAAACGCTCTGAACCAAAGCGAGCTAAGTCGTAGGTAGAAGCCATGGTGGCCATAAACTCAATTCCACAACATGAGGTGGCAAAAGGCAGTGGCCAAAGAGAGTTGGCTCGAGCCATTCCTACAGCTTTGTCCAAAGTGGTGGCGAAAAAACCAGACCCTTCGTGCCCTTCAGGCTTGTGATCTGGATGAATATCTACACTAGTTTCCATTTTTCAATGTTGTATTTTAAATCAATCCCAATTCAATGCTCCCTTGCGGATGATGTAAACCAAACCCACAATCATTAATCCCATGAAGGTGAACATTTCCCATAAACCAAACACGCCGAGTTCCGTAAAGTTCACCGCCCATGGGTACATGAAAATGACCTCTACATCGAACAATACAAATAGAATGGCTACTAGAAAATACTTGATGGAGAACGGTGTTCGGGCATTTCCTTTGGATTCAATTCCACATTCAAAGGCCTCTTCTTTGATTTTGACATGTCTCTTGGGGCCTAGGGTATGGGTCAATACCATGGTGGTGATCACGAATCCCAAAGCAATCAATGCCATGATAACAATGGGAAGGTAATCCCACAAGTGTGAAGTAGCTGTCATTTTCCTTGTGTTTTGCGCGTCAAATTTAACCAATGCCCATGTAACAAAAGGAACAAAATACTTTTTTTTTTGTGGGATATGAACAGGATTTCAACCTAGAACTTTTTCCCATGTTTCTTTGGGTTGAAATGAAGTACTTTAGCTTCATGCGGTACTTCTTGCTGGTATTGGTGATTTGGTTTTATGGGATGGGCATCGCAGAGATGGCTGATGATGGTCCTCATGGTATCCATTTTATTCGACAAACAGATGGTTTGGCCTTTTCACTGCATTATTGGAAGTTTGATGCTCATTTTTTTGAGCCAGGTACTTTGAATGTATCCACCCACAACGGAAAAGCAGCTTGTGAGTTTCCAATTTTTTATTTCATTACAGCCAAGGTGTTTTCCATTGCAGGTGTGGACCTCAGTTATTTACGCTTGATTCACGGGCTTGTTGCCATGTTGGGGGTTTTTGCTTTGTGGGGATTGTCTGGCTTTTTTACCAAGGTGTTGGGTTTTAGATTGCTCGTTGTCTTATCGCTATTTACATCAGCCGTATTCAATTTTTACGCGTTCAATTTTCTTCCTGATATGCCCGCCTTTTCTTTTGCACTCATGGGATATTATGGAGTGCTTGTGGGTGTCGATCAGAAATCGAAATCTAGATTTTATCTCGGAATACTGGGTTTTGTAATGGCCGGTTTATTGAAGGTGACTTTCCTAATTCATCCATTGGCCTTGTTAATGGCGTTGGCTTTTAATAAGAAAAAATTCCCTGTTCACATCTTAATTTTTGCAGTGCTGTTTTTGTTGATTCCGGTTTTCTGTTGGTGGTCATTTGTATTGCAGTACAATTCCGCTGTAGGCGATGTTTATTTTACCACGGCTCCCAAGGCTATTTGGAATTTGGATAGAGATCATATTTACAGGGTATGGGAAGCCATTTCTAGACATTGGAGAAATAGTTACTTTCCAAAATATTCGTGGTATGGTTTGGGAGGGATGCTTACCTTGATCGTTGTCTTTTGGAAAAGTATTCCCACACTCTTTCGAATTTGGTTTGTGCTGTTGTTGCTAGGTTGTTCTGCTTATGCACTGCTTTTTTGGCAACAATTGGAACACCATGATTATTACTTTTTGAATGTGCTTCCCTTTTTCTTAATGGTGTTTTTACTTTTCTTTTCATTGGTGGAAAACAAAATCATCTTAAAAAAGTACTTCTATGTTATCCCAATTCTTTTCGTTGCTTTTACGATATCCTCTGTTGTGAAAGCTTCAAACAAGATGGGCTTGAGAATGTCGGAGCAAACAGAAGAGGAGATACCATCACTGCAGGCATTGGCATTGTTCAAAAATAGTAAGATGGATTTGAAAGATTGTAGGCATCAAACCATCTGGGTGATTGGGGAAAAGACCAAGAACGGTGTCTTTGTTTTTCTACAAACTCAGGGTATTACGCAACCAGATCAATTTAATTTGGCCTTTGCTAAAAATGCCCATAACGTCGGAATCACAGGAATTTTAATCCTTTCAAAAAATGAAAAAGCCGTACAGCAATTATTGGATTTAGGATGGAGAATTATTGCAGAAGATAAAGTCCATCACACAATGTTGTTGGACCATCCTTGAAGATTTCTTGTTTTAAATCGAATGTAATGTATTTTCTTTCCTTCTTCCAACCAGCGACTTTCGTAGTAGGTTCTGATGGACAATATGCTTCTCCATTTTGAATCTATCTTTTGAATGTAATCACCATAAACATCAGCGGAATGACTTTGAATTAGAAATGGAGTAGTATCCAGCTCTTCCAACGCACTTTGGTAAATCATCGGATTGTCGTGCTTGATGTGAATGATGCCATTTTCTTTTAAAAAAGAAGCGTATTTCTTCCAAAAGAAAATGGACGTAATCCGTTTGATTCCGATGTGATCTTTGGGTTGAGGATCCGAAAAGGTTAGCCAGATTTCATCCACCTCATCTTTTTCAAAAAAGGCTTCAATGAACTCAACACGCGTTCTTAAAAAAGCAACGTTCTTCAAACCTTTCGCTTTGGCGATTCTTGCTCCATGGTTGAAACGGTGTCCTTTGACATCGATTCCTATGTAATTGATGTTGGAATTGGCTTCTGCCAATTGAACAGTGTATTCCCCTTTTCCGCATCCCAACTCAATGACCAAAGGATTGCTGTTGTGGAAATATTTCTCTCGCCACTCTCCCCTCATAAAGGTTTTTCCTTCACGAATAATCGGTAGTAGGGGTGGTTCAAAAACATGAGAAAATGTTTTGTTCTCTGCCCAACGCTTCAATTTGTCTTTCGCCATTTTGCAAATTTAAGGTGTTGTTCAATTTTTTTATTGATCTTGGCAGGCGCAATGAAAAAGATTTTGTTTGTTCCGATGAATTGGGGATTGGGCCATGCTACCAGGTGTGCTGAATTGATTCACCGTGAAATGAATTCTGGCAACCTCGTATTCATTGCTGGCAGCGGTCCATCAGGCGAATGGTTGCGGAATTATTTTCCAACCTTAACTTTTCTAGAGGGTTGTCCGGGATACCCGGTTCGTTACTCGGTCAAGGGCGTACATTGGTGGCAATTGTTATTTCAATGGCCGTTGTGGGAATGGACCATTTTTCAAGAAAATCGTTGGCTTAAAAAACAACAGCACATTCATCAATTTGATGAGATCATCTCAGACAATCGTTTCGGAATTTGGCAGAAAGGTGTGCATTCTATTTTCATCACGCACCAGACCAGTCCTATTTTGCCACGATGGATAAGGGGCATTTATCAATTTCTTTTTTGGAAAAGAATGAAACGATTTGATTCGATTTGGATTCCTGATTTTGAGGAAAACGAACGCAGGTTGTCTGGAATATTGAGTACCGCTCCTCCAGAATCGTCAGTGACTTTTATTGGTTGGATTAGTCGATTTAATGTTCATCGATGGGAAGTTCAAGCTTCACCTTATGAATGGGTGGGTTGGATCAGCGGCCCTGAATGGCAGAGGACAGTGTTAGAACATCAATTGATGCATTTGTTCAAACAATCGGAAAAACGATGTTTGATCATTTCCGGACAACCTCACATCAAACGGCAACAGTCGGTTGGAATGATTGATTTGATTTCCCATCTTGATGATGAAAAGATGACATCAGCCCTGAGATCAGCCAAGAAAATTTTTATGCGTCCGGGTTATTCATCGTTGATGGATGTCAAGGCTTTGCAATTGGAAGCTGAATTGATCTTTTTTCCTACGCCTGGTCAAACAGAACAAGAATACCTTGGACAACACTGGTTTCAATTAAAACACTAAGTGTTTTTTTTGATCCAAGTAAAAATTCGATTTAACGCCTCGCTCATGACCTCGATGGTCGTTGCACAACTCATGCGAACATGTCCTTCAGCGCCAGGTCCAAACCACTGTGGTAGACCTGGTACAAGTTTGACCTTTGCCTCCGACTCAAGTCGCGCGCAGAGCAATTCTGCATTCTGGTTTTCAGGAATTTTTAACCACAAAACAAAGGTGGATTGAGGCTGATTTACTTGAAAAAAATCTTGCTCTTTGTTGATTCGTTGAGTGGCATAATCGAGTGTTTGACCGATTGTTTTTCTGTAGGTGATCCCAGCTGTTGGGGAGGTCAAAGCTGCAGTTCCCGCTACCTGAGACAAAGTAGAAACGCCTTGAGTGGTTCTGGTGTAGCCCTGACTATTCATCAAGTGTTGAATTTCCTCTTTGTCAGGTCCAATTAGCGCACCAATGCGTAATCCAGCCAATCCAAAGCCTTTGGAAAGCCCGTACACCACCCATGAATTGGGATGGTATTTAACCATGCTTTCAAATGGGCGATCCCAAACCAAATCGCTCCAAACTTCATCGGACAGTAGCAATAAATTGTTCTTTTTTACAAATTCAGCAATGTAAGTTAAGGATTGCGCATCATAATGAAAACCCAGTGGATTGTGGGGATGACAGATCATGATGGCCTTTGTTTTATTGGACAAAGCGGATTGCCAAGCATCAGGGGTCCACTTGCTTTCTGCTGGTATTCTTTTGACGACGGCACCAGATTTTTCTGCACAATGACCCAAAAGAAAATCCACAGGATCAGGAATTAATACCTCGTCTCCGGGTTGTAGAAAATGGTAGCACCAATCTTGAATGGCCGTTGCAGCGCTGTTCGTGGCCAGTACTTGGTCACTTGTTATGTTGGCAGACTTTTGATTTTTATAATGCAGCGCAACACTATCTCTGAAAGCAACATTGCCTTGAGCGGATCCGTAGGGGAATAAATTCTGCTCACTGGCTTTGATGATGGCCTGACTGATTTCAGAAGGAAAGGGTAAGTCGGCATCTGCGGCAGTCAATGGGATGACATCATCCGCCACTTCCGCCCATCTCAAATTGAAAGCATTGGACTTTAAAAAGGAATAAGGGATGCTGGATTTGTAGTTCATGATTCGACGTCAAATGCTAATGGTACATGATTGATCATGAAGTCTGATGATTCTGTTGCGAAGAGATGGGCATATTCCATTCCTTCAAAGGCTATTCGTTCACAGGTCTCTCTTCTGTTGTTGAAGTGTTCTTTGGCCACATCGGTTTTATGGGTTACAATATCATGCGTTGTGGTAAATGACAATACATCCTCTATGGCCAGATTGGTTCCTTGACTGGTAAAAGGCAATACGATGTGCGCGGCATCTCCCATTAGCACAACGTTATTGACGATATATTGGTCAACACCCAAAAGTATACGTCCTCTCCACAGGTAGGGTGTGTGGACATGGTGTTGCAGCAAATTTTGAATCCAAGGATGTTGACTATGTGAAAGGGTTTTTTTTACGAATTCGCTTAATTCACTATTTCTGCTTGGCGTTGGAAACTTTCGACTTGAAAGTTGTAGGTAATAAATGACTTGTCCCGTTTTTAAGGGTAAAAATCCTACGGCTATTCCGGGTTGATCAAAAACAATTTTCACCAATGAGCCGGCATGTTGGGCACAGAATTCTTCATCGTAATAGGAGCCATTGATTTCGTAAGTGGGGGCATCCAATGTTTCGGAATCAGGGAATAAATATTTTCTGACCACCGAGTGTGAACCATCACAACCCAAAATCCAATCATAATCTTTCGCAGGGAATTGATTTCCGCCATATGTGAGTTGGCGATTTTCGTTGATCCCAACATAGTCTTGATAATAGGTAACATTGGACTGAATGTTTTTGGATAAAGATTGCAAGAATACAGTTCGACTAATGCCAAAGACATTTTCCAGCGGTGTAATGTTTTTTATTTCCATGACATCATTCATGGTAATCACTTGTTTGGCCGCTGTGGTGAAGGGCTCTATCGTTTTCCAATGCCCCATATCTTTTAACGCCTTGACCCCATTGGGCATCAATAAAAATCCAAAACCTAAATTGCCTTGTAAAAAATTCTGATCGTAAATATCAATGTGAAAATCTCTTTTCTGCAGCTCTAAAGCGGAAAGCAAGCCGGCAACACCTCCTCCAATGATGGCTATTTTACTCATAAGACAAGTATACGTAATCAAGTTTAAATGGTTACAACTAGAAAAAAATAATCGGGGTTTATCCGTTCTCGTTTATTTTCGCATTCAAATTAATAAGAAATGGGCGTACTAGTAGGCAAAGATTCACGCGTTATCGTTCAAGGTTTCACAGGAAGTGAAGGAACTTTTCACGCGCAACAAATGATTGAATATGGAACCAATGTTGTTGGAGGAGTGACTCCCGGAAAGGGTGGTTCAACGCATTTAGATCGTCCTGTTTTCAATACTGTTGCTGAGGCTGTAGAGAAGGCGGGTGCTGATGTAACCATTATTTTTGTTCCTCCAGCGTTTGCAGCGGATGCTATCATGGAAGCGGCTGACGCAGGCATCAAGGTGATTGTTACCATTACAGAAGGTATTCCTGTAGCGGATATGGTCAAGGCCAAAACTTATGCAGTGGCGAGAGGTGCGCGTTTGATTGGTCCAAATTGCCCTGGTGTTATTACAGCAGGCGAAGCAAAGGTGGGTATCATGCCCGGTTTTGTTTTCAAACAAGGATCAGTAGGTATTGTTTCTAAATCAGGTACCTTGACATACGAGGCGGCTGACCAAGTAGCCAAGGCCGGTTTGGGTGTAACAACAGCGATTGGAATTGGAGGAGACCCCATCATTGGTACTACAACTTTGGAGGCTGTTCAATTATTGATGAATGATCCTGAAACCAAAGGCATCATCATGATTGGTGAGATTGGCGGTGAATTGGAACCCAAGGCTGCCATGTGGATCAAGGAAAATGGAACCAAACCTGTTGTTGGATTCATTGCCGGAGAAACTGCACCAAAGGGTCGCACCATGGGGCATGCAGGTGCCATAGTTTCGGGCGAACATGAGTCCGCGAGTGCTAAGAAAAAAATCATGCGTGAATGTGGTATTACTGTCGTAGACTCTCCAGCTGAAATCGGCCAAGCGATGGCCGGATTGTTGAAGTAAATAAATATTGGTAAAAGGAAAAGGGCCGCATCATGCGGCCCTTTTTGTTGTTGGATTGAACAAATCAATTCATTAGTTCACAAAAAACGTTTCCTTCCTTGGTCTGCATCACTTTTAATCCGGCTGAATAAGCCAAGATATTTTCAATGGTTTCAGATGAAGGTTGATGATTGATTTTTGAAACAACGAGAGTAGAATCTGCCATAAGCGTTTTTTATTTTTTAGATGAACGCATAGGAAATGGATTTATTGTCTAAGAAATATTAGAATACAAAGTTAATGGAGGTGTTGAGTCCAAATCCTCTCAAATTCCTCTGGTAACTGAATGGAATCAAATAGTTGACTTTTGTATCCCACAAGATGTATTTGTTCTTGAATAGCTCCAAACCAACTGAAGGGGATACGTAAAAAATATCTTGTGAACGAACCTCATTGCTAGCAGCTATATAACCTACGGTGTAGCCTGAATAAAGATTGCCAAATTTGTTGGAACCTCTTCCAAAGTGACGCGAGTAGAAATCTTGTCCAAAATTCATGACAAACAACTCAGAAAAAATGGTAGAATCTCCCACGGGTTTCTGAGTGGATTGGTAAACCCCTACTGAAGCGTAACTCTTCCCCTTTGTGAAGAGGTATTTTAAAAAGTAACCCTGATAATAGGCTGAAGAAACAGTGTCATTTGGATTTTCAATTTTAAGGTAGCTGTATTCAACCCCAGGCATATTGACGAAAGTAACTCGGCTCTCCACGGGGCTCGTCATTTCTTCCATAATGGTAATCGTAATGCGATAGGGTAGGGCATTCTTCTCCAAAACCGTTTTTCTTTTTTTCAAATTAAAAATTCTATCCTCTAACCCTTGCTTTTCTCTCCACAACGATTCGTATTGGGCTGATTTCATTTCATGTTGCTGTAAAATTTGCTCAAATGAATTTTTTTTCTGAGTCATAAACTCAATTTCCAAATCAATTTCATCCAATTCCAATTGGTAGCCTGTTGTATTAATGTCATCGTTGCTGATGTAACCCCACGTATTAATCAATGTTCGCATTTGAACGTATACTTCTTTGTTGGCATCAAAGGTGGCGGTAATGCTCGTCTTGGATTCATCTTGAGAATTGATATTGATATTATTCTCTGCAATAAATTTCCTGAATGACGTTTTGCTCGTCGTATAGTCAAGGGTAATAACGGTGATGTTTACATTGGATCCTGTTAGCGTTGTCTTTTGAGACATCATAAAAACACTTTGAATGATGAATATGGAAAATAGAATAGCTTTTTTCATTGTCAATTATTTATTCAGCTAAAATACGATTATTGGAGGATTGCGCTATATTCGCATCGCATTTGGTTTTTGTTGAAGAACAAAACGAAGAGGGAATGGAGTGAAAGACTCCAACTGTACCCGCAGCTGTAAACCTCCCTTAAACAAGGAAGTTCAATATCTAAGGCCACTGAGAAATTGGGAAGGCCCATTGAATGAAGGGGTGAAGTCAGAAGACCTGCCAAGTGTGTTATTTTTTCAATAAGCCCGGGAAAAGGCTTAAAGAGATATGAAGCATTGGCTCGCATGCATATTGTTTTTGGGAACTTTTTGTTCCACTGTCGAATTGCTTGCAATCGGAGACGAGGATTCTTTGCCCAGGTATTATTTTAATGTTCCGCTAGAGAAAATTGAAGTGCGATACATTCAGCCTTTTCACCGTTTGAGTGGTGCAATGGATTCTATGTTTTTCACCTTGAACAGGAGCATGGATTTGGGAAGAGCTCTTTCCAAAATGGGTCATGTGAATGTATATCAATACGGGCCTCAAGGCACTGCTTGTTTGGTACGCATGAACGGATTAAGTCCTGATCATACCCAATTGTCTTGGAAGGGTGTTTCTCTCAATTCTCTTACACTGGGACAAACGGATTTTTCGTTGGTCCCTGCTTATTTTTTCGATCAACTTTCCATCGGGTCATCTAAGTCTATCGATAATGGTGGATACGCTGGTTTCGGTGGAAATATCAATCTCAATCAATACCAAAGTGAACAATCGCCCTTGGTGAGCTTTTGGATGGATATGAATTCTCTTCGCAATCAATCGAGTGGTGGAGAAATAAATCAGCATAAGTTAGTGGATGAAAAAAAGAGATGGTTCAATCAATTGAAATGGATTCAAGGTCATTTTCTCAATGAATTTTCTTATCAGTGGAGGGATTTGTTGGGATCAAGAGAAATAGAGCAATCCAATAATGATGTCTCTCAATACGGTTTGTTGTATAAGACAAATTTTGAATGGGGACAGAATCACTTATCGGGTCAATATTGGATTGTGCGGCGCAATGCAGAACTTCCCAATACAATGGGCCAAGATGGCAAGTATTTGCAAGAGCAAGACGATGACATTCACAGGTGGCAAGTAGGATTGGAACACAAAACGAAAAGTGAAAAGATTCTTCGCACTTGGGCTGTGAATTATGTCGGCACGTTGGACAATCAGCAATATCGGGTGAATTATCAATTTGAAGGTGTAAATGGATGGAGTAGGAATAGAACATTGATTCAACAGCATTGGTTCTCAGGTTTGCTGCAATACAGGTTCAGAAGATATTGGCAAAATATTAAATTGAATCACAGATTGGTTCAAGTGGGGTATGACTTCAACCCCGCTATTCGGCAGCAGATACCACAGTTGCTATCTGAATCTAGATGGTTGGGGGAGCGATGGAATTTTTATTTGGTGGCGGACAGGCAATACTGGGGAGAGCGTTCCAATGATCAGCATGAAGCCACCATTGAGTGGGTGAGAGGAAATACCAATCCCGATGTACAGAAGTATTATTTACGGGTCCAAATGGCTATTTTTTTTCATCAACGCATGCCTGATTTCAATGAGTTGTATTGGCCAGGATCTGGCAATCCTGAATTGATGCAAGAATCGGCCAAAGGCATCAGGACTTTTGCAGAGTGGATGCTTAGACCAGATAAGGATTTTCAATCTAAATTTACTTTTGATATAGAATACAACCAACGATGGGTCAATGATTGGATTCAATGGGTGCCCTCCTCCAACGGAATTTGGTCTCCAATCAATCTAAGTTACGTTTTGGCGCAATCTTTAAATGGAAATGTAAAATGGAGTTTGCCGATTGTTCAAAGTGTTGTGAAAACCAGGGTTTTTGGACAAATGAATAATGTCACATTGCAAAATGATCTGAATAATTCAGATGCCCAAAGTCGGACTCAATTGCCATACACCCCCCGATGGAAATGGGGAATGGAATGCATGTGGATGAGCAAAACCAAATTTTTTGCTCAAGTGAATTACAAATGGACCGGTTTAAGATACACGGATGAATCGAATCAAATCGGTTCATCACTGCCCAACTATTCACTATTAGATATTTCTCTTGGAAGGTATTCATCCCATTCAGGAATTCAATGGTCCGTAGGCATAGACAATGTACTTGATGCTCAGTATCAAGAGATGAGGGGATATGCATTACCAGGAAGAGTTTATAAATGTCAAATTAATATACAGATAAAATGAAAAATTTACTTTACATCTTAATGGCTGTAGCCATGTTGACCACTTCATGCAAGCCTGACGACTCATCTCAGGATGGAGCAACGGCCATGCCCTACGATTTGCGCGATGGGTTATGGTGGGTCAACGAAGGAGCTTTTAACGGAAATAATGGAAGCATTGATGTCATAACCTCGGATGGCAGAATAGCCAAAGATGCTTTTAAACAATCCAACGGAACGGGACTAGGAGATGTTCTTCAACGGGTCAATGTATTTGGAGATTTGGCCGTTGCTGTTGTCAACGGTAGCAACCAAGTGGTGATCATGAATACATCGGATATGAAAGTTATTCGTGTCATTGCTGATTTGGATTACCCTCGTGATGCGGTAATTGTGGGCAATTTCATTTACATCGCTCAGGGAGCATTGGGAGGAAAAGTAGGTAAATACAATACGAGCACCGGTGATTTGATTGGAGAGATCAATGTTGGACAAGGTCCAGAACGATTGATGGAGAACAATGGTCAACTGTGGGTGTTGAATAGTGGTGGGTGGTCAGTAGACAACACGTTGACAATTTTGGATTTGTCATCTTTTACATCTGTTCAAAATATAACGGTACATGATAGACCATTGGACATTGAGTGGGATGAAGCAACCGGAAAGATGATGGTGCTATGTTCAGGTGAGGTTTTGTATGACGCCAATTGGAATGTTACAGGACATACTGCTGCCGCCATATACTGGATAGATGCAGTAAGTTACGATTATACTTATTTGGAATTGCCCGCAAATGGTGAGCATCCCAGAAGCATTGCCTGGTCAAAGACGAGAAGTGAGTTGTATTTGGCCAACCAAGGGATAGATGTTTATGATGGACAAGGAAATGAACTGTGCAACGGATGTTGGACCGGAGATGCCTATACAGTAGATGCGGATAATGATGGAAATGTCTGGATTACCAGCACACCCGATTTTACAAGTGAAGGAATAATGAGCAAGGTCAATGCATCCAACTGGAGCACCATCGCGAATTACGCATCAGGAATAGGTACATCTGCAGTTGTCGATCCAAGGTAAATTCAAAGGATAAATTTGTTATATTTGCACGAATTTATTTTTCTGTAAATTCATTGCACATGTCCAAATTTTCAAACAAAGTAGTTGGCGAAGGTTTAACCTACGACGACGTGCTGTTGATTCCCTCTTTTTCTGAGATTCTTCCCCGTGAAGTTTCAACACATTCAAAGTTTTCGAGAAATATCCCGTTGTACGCCCCTGTGGTGAGTGCAGCCATGGATACTGTTACGGAATCAGAGATGGCCATTGCAATGGCGCGTCAAGGTGGGATTGGTGTGATTCACAAAAACATGACTATTGCTGCTCAAGCTGCTGAAGTTCGTAAAGTGAAGCGCTCTGAAAGCGGAATGATACAAGATCCCATTACGTTGTCTCAAACAGCAACTGTGGGTGATGCCTTGGCCATGATGTCTGAAAATAGAATTGGCGGAATTCCAGTTGTGGATGAAGAGGGCAAATTGGTAGGTATCGTGACCAATCGTGATTTGCGATTTGAAAAAGAAATGGCCAAGCCCATTGATCAAGTCATGACCAAGGAACACATTGTTACCACGGACAAACCAAAAGACTTGAAAGCGGCAGAGAGCATTTTACAAGAAAAGAAAATTGAGAAATTGCCTGTTGTTGATGAGACAGGTCGTCTATTGGGTTTGATTACCTACAAGGATATTTTAAAGTTAAAACAATATCCCAACGCATGCAAAGATGGCATGGGCAGATTGCGTGTTGCCGCTGCAGTGGGAGTTACTTTCGATACCATGGAGCGCGTTGAGGCTTTGGTAAAGGCGGGTGTTGATGCAGTGGTGATTGATACAGCCCATGGACATTCAAAAGGTGTGATTGAAACACTGAAAAAAGTAAAAGCAACATTTGGAGAGAAGATTGATATCGTTGTTGGTAATATTGCTACTGGAGCTGCTGCTTTGGCTTTGGTTGAAGCGGGAGCGGATGCCGTCAAAGTAGGAATTGGTCCGGGTAGTATATGCACCACAAGGGTTATCGCGGGTGTTGGTGTTCCTCAGTTGACAGCTGTAATGAACGTTGCAGAGGCTCTAGAGGGTTCAGGTATTCCTATCATAGCCGACGGAGGTATTCGTTTCACTGGAGACATCCCCAAGGCCATCGCAGCAGGGGCTTCTACCATCATGGTTGGATCCATGTTAGCCGGTACAGAAGAGTCACCAGGCGAAACCATCATTTATGAGGGGCGTCGTTTCAAAAGCTACAGAGGAATGGGTTCTTTGGAAGCCATGCAACATGGTTCAAAGGACCGATACTTCCAAGATGCGGAGGACGATATCAAGAAGTTGGTGCCGGAAGGAATATCTGGCCGTGTTCCGTTTAAGGGTACTGTGCAAGAAGTCATGTATCAGGTTATCGGAGGATTGAGAGCGGGAATGGGGTATTGTGGCGCCAAGGATTTGAATGCACTTCAGAATGCACAGTTTGTTAGAATTACACATTCTGGCATCAAAGAAAGTCATCCCCATGATGTCTTTATCACCCGAGAGGCTCCTAATTATAGCATAAAATAAGGCCATGGAATTGCTGAACGGCTCGTTGATTGCCAATACCATCAAATCGGAGTTAAAGGCTAGGGTCAATGAACGCAAAGCAGCTGGCCTTAAGGTTCCTCATCTTGCCGCAATTATTGTGGGTAATGATGGCGCGAGTAAAACGTATGTTCAAAGCAAAGTAAAATCATGTCTTGAATTGGGATATGATTCTACCTTGATTGAGTTGTCAGAAAATACAACGCAAGAGGAGTTGCTGAGCAAAATTAAATCGCTCAATGACGATGTTGAAATTGATGGCTACATTGTTCAACTCCCATTGCCCAAGCATATTGATGAAACAGCTATTTTACTCGCTGTCGATCCTAAAAAAGATGTTGATGGATTTCATCCAGAAAATGTTGGTAGAATGGCATTGGGATTACCCGCATACCTGCCTGCTACTCCAGCAGGAATCGTTGAGTTGTTGTCACGTTACAATATTGAAACATCAGGAAAGAAGTGTGTGATCATTGGACGTTCTCATATAGTTGGAATGCCCATGTCGCTCTTGATGCAGCGCAATCATCCATTTGGCAATGCAACGGTAACAGTGGTGCATTCTAAATCAAAGAATATCCTTGAGGAATGCCAGCAGGCAGATATTCTCATTGCAGCAGTTGGAAAACCATATTTTGTTACCGCCGACATGGTTAAAACAGGAGCTGTTGTGATTGATGTGGGAATAACGCGTGTTTCGGATGCAACCAAGAAATCTGGTTTCAAATTGGCGGGTGATGTCGATTTTGATCAAGTGTCTCAAAAAACGAGTTTTATTACTCCTGTTCCTGGTGGAGTGGGTCCAATGACAATTGCGTCATTGTTGATGAATACCATGCAGGCAGTGGAACTGAAAAAATAATGGTATGAAGAAAATTTTGATATTGGGTTTAACATGCTTGATGTTTTCGATTGGATCGCAAGGTCAGAGCGATGGCATCAATACGCGTATGGATGGAACGCAAGCGCCGGAAACGGCAAAAAATCCAGTCAACAAGGGACAAAGGGTAAAGATGGATCCACAAATGGAACCGTTGGGGCCCATCCGATTGAATCTTGACGACAACAAAATTGACTTGCGTGATTTTGTTGTGGATTATACATTGGTTCGTCAAGTTACATTTGACGGCACCCCTGTTCCAATCAAAGACAGGGTAATTACTCTTCCAGCGCCCAAAGGTGGGGCATTGCATGAGTTGACTTTAATGGTTAATGGTGAAGAATTGAATATTCCCGTTTTCAAATCCAACAAAAACAAAGTTGTATTTGAATACAAAGCATCTTCTGACAAAGTATCCAATGTGAATTGGGCAGGAAGTCTCAATGGATGGAACAAGTCATCTACACCATTGCAAAAGGACAAAAATGGAGTGTGGAAGTTGATGATGGAAGTGGAGAACGGTGAATATCCATACAGAATTTGGGAGGATGGAGAAGAGAAGTTGGATGCCAATAACCCTAATCAAAAAGACAATGGTCTTGGCGGAAAGAATAGCGTTTGGGTAGTCGGAAATGCTAAATCATCTGCCAAAATCAGAACCTTTATGATGGAAGGAAGCACTTTGCATTTGTTGGCAGAGGGCAAAGTAGACCGTTTTGTTTATTATTTGAATAACAAAAAAGGGGGAGAGGGGATTGTTGAAAATGGTAAATTCATCATTGCCTTGCCCAAAACGATGTGGTCGGGTTATTTGCGCGTTTACGCAGAATCCAATGGGCAACTGATCAATGATTTGATGGTTCCATTTATGGATGGTTCACCTGTGATGACACCACAGTTTTTGCCACGTCAAGATCCTAGGGGACAGATCATGTATTTTATGATGGTGGATCGTTTCTTTGATGGAACCACAGCCAATAATTATCCAACAAATGACCCTGCCATTTTGCCTAAAGCCAATACAGTGGGGGGTGACTTGGTTGGAATTTCTCAAAAGATAAACCAGAATTATTTTTCTCAATTGGGGATAAACACTTTGTGGATCTCACCAATTTGCAAAAATGTGGAAGGTGCTTGGGGATTGTGGGACAAAGGAACCAGAAGTAAGTTTTCAGCTTATCATGGTTATTGGCCTCTGGCTTTGACCAAAATCGATAAGCGTTTTGGAACGGAGGAAGAGTTTACCAACCTCATCAATCATGCTCACAACAAAGAGATGAATTTGATTGTGGATTATGTTGCACATCATGTGCATCAAGATCATCCACTGGTAAAAAGTAAAAAAGGATGGACAACGCCGTTGTATCTGCCAGACGGCAGCATGAACACCGAGCGCTGGGATGATCACCGTTTGACAACATGGTTTGATACCTTTTTGCCGACTTTTGATTTTTCGAAGCCTGAAGTGGTGAAAGCCCTTTCAGATTCGGCTTTGTATTGGGTAAAGAAATTTCCCATTGATGGTTTTAGACATGATGCCACCAAACACATTCACACTGAATTTTGGAGAGAGTTGACCTATAAAATAAAAAAGGAGAAACCTACAGTTCCACTATTTCAAATTGGAGAAACCTATGGTAGTCCTTCTTTGATACAATCGTATTTGGGGTCGGGATTGTTGAACGCCCAGTTTGATTTCAATTTGTATGACGCAATGGTGGACGCCTTTGCCAAGAATGAAACGGATTTTAAAAATCTTGAGCAAGTCATGATGGAATCTCTTCGTTATTATGGTTCACACCACAGTATGGGAACCATAACAGGGAATCAAGATCGAGGAAGATTTGCTTCTTACGCAGATGGAAGTTTGAAATTTGACGAAGATGCTAAGTTGGCTGGATGGACCAGAGAAATTAAAAATCAAGGTTCAGCTGGCTTCAGAAAAATGGAGCAGCTGATGGCTTTTATCATGACTTCTCCGGGTGTTCCTTGTATATATTATGGAGATGAAATTGCCATGCCAGGTGGAAATGATCCGGATAACAGACGATTAATGACCTTTGATAACTTAACCATTGATCAACGCAAATTAAAGGCAAGTGTATCTCGATTGACCACTTTGCGCAAGAAGTCAATGGCCTTGATGTATGGAGAGACTGAAATCCTTTTGAATAGCGGACAAACTTTCGCCTACATGCGTCAGTATTTTGGAGATGTGGTTATTGTGGTATTTGACAAAAAAGATCTCAGCCCCAATGATACCAATTGGGTGCAAATAGATTTGCCCGTTCAATGGAAAGGAAAGTTTTTCAAGGGGCAAATGGGCTCTCAATGGAAAAAAGAAAACGGTAAAAATTATGTTCTTCTTTCAGGCAAAGGTTATGATGTATTTACTGAGGTTTCTATGCGTGAATTTCAGCAGCAACTAGAAAAATCCAAGTCAACACCCCAAACCCCGAAGGAGCAAATGATGTCTCCAAAGCCTGAAATGAAATCAAAGAGCAAAGGGCAGAAAAAGGACCAATGAATGGAAGATTAAAGGGCAATCGAATAGCTGATTTGATTGCCTATTGTAAAAGTTCCTTGGCCTCCTATGGATTTTCTAAAAGGGAATCATTGCAACTGACCAGATGGTTGATGGAGGGTGTTGTGGGTAAGTCTTATGTTGATTTGTATTTGAATCCAGAAAATACGGTCTCTGAATCGGAAATATTATCGCTACATTTCAAATTAAAACGTGTTTTGTCCCATGAGCCCATTCAATATGTTCTGGGTAATGCGGAGTTTTTTGGAAAGTCGTTTGAAGTAACCAAGTCGGTGCTCATTCCCAGACCAGAGACGGAAGAGTTGGTTCAACATGTCCTTGAATATATGGAGCGCCGCGTTTCTGGTCAGTTGATTGATTTTGGGACAGGGTCAGGTTGCATTCCGGTTGTATTAAAAGATAAACGCCCCAAATGGCAAGTGACGGCTGTAGATATTAGCCCAGATGCGTTAGCAGTTGCTAAGAGTAATGCCCAACGGCACCAAGTGGAGATTAATTTTAGGCATGAAGATGTATTGAATTTGGAACATTATCATCATGATGTGGATGTCATTGTCAGTAACCCACCGTACGTTTTGACCCAGGATAAGAGCGAAATGCATCAACGTGTTTTAGAACATGAACCTCACTTGGCGCTTTTTGTTCCCAATGATGACCCCTGTTTATTCTACCGACATATCATTGAATGGGCTGAGGAACATTTGAAGGAAGATGGATTATTGGCTTTTGAGGTTCATGAGCGATATGCATCTGATGTGATGGAATTGTTATCCAAATCAGGTTTTAAAGCGAATGTGAAAAAGGATTTTCAGGATAAGGATAGATTTGTTTTTGGCACTCGATAGATATTCCTAACTTTACATCATGATTGTATCTCCTTCTGTTTTATCCGCTGATTTTGCCAATTTAGAGCGCGATGTAAAAATGATCAATGACTCTAAGGCTGAGTGGATTCACATTGATATCATGGATGGTGTTTTTGTTCCCAATATCTCATTTGGCCTACCCGTTACCAAGGCTATTGCAAAGCACTGCACCAAGGTGATGGATGTCCATTTGATGATTGTGAATCCTGATCAATATATTGCTGCTTTTCAGGAGGCAGGAGCGCATATCCTTACTGTGCACTATGAGGCATGTACTCATTTGCATCGAACCATTCAGAGTATCAAATCCCATGGAATGAAGGCCGGTGTGGCCATTAATCCCCACACGCCAGTCTCTCTTTTGAATGACATCATCCAAGATTTGGATTTGGTTTTAGTGATGTCTGTTAATCCTGGTTTTGGAGGACAGTCCTTCATTGAAAGAACGATAGATAAGGTGAAAGAGTTAAAAGCGATGATTGATTCTCACGGTTGTTCTACGCTCATAGAAATTGATGGAGGTGTGAATGCACAAAATGCAGTGGATTTGAGACAGGCTGGTGCGGACGTGGTGGTTGCTGGTAACTTTGTTTTTAAACACAACAACCCTTTAGAGGCCATTGAGCAGATTTTTAATATTTAAAGAAAAAATATGGCAGAAGTTTTTAAATTGCGTGTAATCATTGATACTGAAGAAGATGTTTTTCGGGACATTGAACTTTCATCACAATCTACTTTTCATCAATTGCATGAAACCATCTTACAATCTTTCAAGTTTGAGAATGGAGAAATGGCTAGCTTTTATTTGAGCAACGATGAGTGGGAGAAGGGATTGGAGATTCCCTTGATGGATATGGGGGATGGAGTGGTTTCTATGGAAAATGCCTTGCTCTCTGAGATGCTTCAGTCTGTTGGAAATAAAGTATTGTACGTCTATGACTTTCTGCGTATGTGGATTTTTTATGTTGAGGTGATAGAAATTATGGATGCCGATTCAAATGCCCAGTATCCATTGATTTCACTTACCTTCGGAGATGCACCTACACAAGATTCTAAGGAAATGGAGGCCATGTTTGATGACGGAAAATGGGAAGAAGAGGAGAAATGGGATGCTGC
Source organism: uncultured Chryseobacterium sp. (assembly GCA_964420985.1). Taxonomy (GTDB): domain Bacteria; phylum Bacteroidota; class Bacteroidia; order Flavobacteriales_D; family Sanyastnellaceae; genus CAMCTV01. The sequence goes on along the minus strand of CAYQUT010000005.1, from coordinate 109,380 downwards.
CGCTGGAGATGATGAAGAAGATGAGTTTGGTTTTGGTGATGATGAAAATTTTGATGCCGACGATTTTGATGGTTACTATGATGAAAGGTAAATTGCTTTTTATTGGTCGACAAGTTCTTCTGGGTTGTGCAATGTTCTTTATCAGTTATTGGATACAATCTTGCAGCCAAAAGGCGGAAGGCGTTGTGACATCAGATATGATTCATATCTCAGCGACTGCATCAGAGAACAAGGAGGATTATAATGGTCCAATAATGACTTTTGATCAGGATACTTTGTTTTTTGAGCCCATAGCAGTTGGAGAAAAATTTTCTCATGTTTTTCAATTTATGAATAGCGGAAAATCCCCATTGTTGATCAGTGGGGTTTATCCTTCATGCGGTTGCACTACCATGAAAGATTGGCCGAAAGACCCTATAGCTCCTGGAGAATCAGGTCAGATATCGGTTGAATTCAATTCAACAGGCAATTCAGGAAAAATCGACAAAACCATAACAGTTGCTACCAATGCAGAGCCCGCAAACATAGTGTTGCATTTGGTTGGAGACGTTCTTGGAAAGGAGGTGTTCAAGCAACAAGAGAGGCAGGGTATTCAAATGGAAAGAAGCCGATAAATCATTAACTTAGCAAACTAAATTAATTGATATGTTATTATTACAAGCGCAAAATGGTGGAAGTGGATGGGCTACGCTCATTATGTTTGGTGGAATGTTCGTCATCATGTATTTTTTCATGATTAGACCGCAACAAAAAAAGCAAAAAGAGGCAAAGAAGTTTCAAGATTCCTTGGTTGTAGGTGATCGGGTTATGACATTGGGTGGTATTCACGGTAAAGTTGTTGAAGTTGGAGATACTTTTGTAGTGATGTCCATTGATCAAGGTAGAATGCGCGTCGAGAAGGCCGGAATCAGCCCTACTAAACAATTGGAAAATCAAGTTGAAGTAAAATAATTTCGTATGAAAAAAATGATGCTTATCGCTGTGCTTACATCCGCTGCATTATGGATGAGCGCACAAAACCAAATCAATATGATTTGGTGTGGTAATAAAGAGGCTGGTAACTCGGAATCTATCATTCTTACCCCAGAATGTGTCAATGAGGCACCAAGGTTTTGGAGTCCTGAAAAAGGAGATTTGAAATGCCTTGGATTTAAAATGGCTTTAGTACGTGGTGATGAAGCGAGTGTATTTACCTCATACAATGGATTTTTTTCAGAAGGGATGCAAGCTGCTTTCAAAGCAAAAACGGCTTCTAATCAAATTCATTTTTATGATGTTATTGTTCAAACTTCAGGAGGAGAAACGTTGCTGAGCGAGAAGGTGTACAAGGTGCGTTACAAATTAAGTAAATAAAATTTTCAGGGGCTTAGGCCCTTTTTTTTTGTTATGAAATATTGGATGGACATTTTATGGAATCATCTACCAGATGTAGTGTCTGCATTGGTTTTTCTTATTGTTGCTTGGTTAGTCATTGGTCGACTGATCAAGGTAATTGAGTTTACTTTGGTTAGACGCACCTTAAGTGCAACTTTGCTTTCCTTTGTCAAAAGTTTTGTCAGCGTTGCTTTGAAGACGATTGTATTGATCACCGCTGCTGGAATAGCTGGATTTGAAGTTACTTCTTTGGTTACACTGATTGGAGCTGCGGGATTGGCCATTGGTTTATCATTACAAGGAGAGCTCCAAAATTTTGCAGGAGGTGTGATGTTGTTATTCTTCAAACCTTTTGAAGTGGATGACTATATTACGGTTGGTCATCACACGGGTAAGGTGGAGGAGATTCAAATTTTTAACACTAAGCTCCGTACAGCTGAATCACATCAAGTTATTTTGCCAAATAAGTTGCTTTCCAATGAAGTTATTACCAATTATACCAAATCTGATGTTTTGACACTTCATATCCCTATCTCAATTTCAATTTCTGAATTTAACTGGGAGATATTGGAGCTAAATTGTCAGCAAACTTTCCAATATTTATTGAAAAAACAATTGATTTTGGATGATTATTTTGAATTACGCATTCAAAAAAAGGATGCTGAATTTTGTAATTTGTTATTGTCTTTAAAGACTACTAGATTAAATGCTGAGGAGGTTAAACACAATTTTTGGTTGCACTTCAAATCAGTTACCTAAAAGACTCAAATCTTTTTAAAAATGATGTAATCTCGTTGATGATAAACCTCTGTGAAAAGTTCTTTTTCAGTTGAACTTAGGTATTGATTGTCAGCAATAAGGAAAGTTCCTGGTTCCATTGCTTTGAGTACAGCGCTTTTTTTAATGATGTTGGGAAATGCATATCCAACGAAATGGTTATCAATTGAATTGAAGTCGCAAATGGCATATTGAGCCATGCTGGCTTGAACAATAAAAACCTTTGCGTTCTGGGGTATATAGCTACTTAATTGTGCGCTCATTTCTTTTTCTTGATGGGCAATGGTGTTTTTGGATCGTGTCGTCTTGGCCAACATAAATAAGGAAGGCGCAAGAATCACAGTGGCATACAACAATGAATATTTCAGTTTTTCAACTTCGATATTTTCATGCAATAGTAACAAAGTCCACGGAAGCAAAAGAATGAAGTAATGAAAGTATGAAGCAAAAATCAATACACTTGAGAATGCAAAGAAGCAAACAACTACAAACGTGTTTGTCTTTTTTCGTTGAATGACCAAGAAAGGAATCCAAAGCAAGGGACAGTAAATCAAAACTCTCAAGGTAGTTTTTAGAAAAACAGCTAATCCGTAGCCTTCACCGGTTCCATTTTGATTGGTCAATAAACCATTCATTTGAGGAACTTGCCCTAGCAGTCGCTTGATATAATAACTGTAATCAATATGCTGAGCATATAACCAGTAAAAAATAATCGCAGAGATAACCACACTGGAAACAACCAAAAGGAGATGAGTCATTTTTTTTAGTAATGACTCACTACTTTGAAAAATAAAAAATACTATGGGCAATGCGAAAGCCAATGAGTATTGTTTGGTTAGAAAAGCGAGAAAGCAAATTACACCAAGGGAGATGAGCTTTTTTTTATGCAATTGAAGGAAGGCCAGGAATATGAAGAAAAGTTGAATGGGTTCAAGAATGATTAAGTGTCCATCTAGGATCAATGCATATAGTAGAAAAATGGAAGTGAAAAAAATGGATTGAATCTTATTCTCACGATAAATCAGGCAAATTTTGTAGAACAATATTGCGTCTGCGATGAGGATGATAAAGTAGAGGCTATAGTTGAGAAGTATCGGATTTTCAAAGAAAAAATTAGGAATTCCCAACAGCATGATCCCAAGTGGATTGTAACTACTGGCAAAGTCAAAATAGTTTACGCCATCTTCCCAAAGATTTCTGGCTATGGCCAAATAAAATCCTCCATCTAAACCAATCTGACCCGTGCTGATGGACCACAACATAAATAGGAAACAAATGCTTAGAATACTATAAGCCAGAGTGTTCAATTGGAAGGGGATCCTTTTCATATTGTTCTTGTATGGTCTAAATGTACAAGAAAAATGAGCAGGGAATTCTATAAGTTATTCGGTAAAATCTTACCTGTACAATTTCCAAATCCTATCCGATAATCGTTTCCGATTGAAACAGCTTCCATGATTACAACATCACCGTCCAAAATAAATTTTCGTTCACTTCCATCTTTCATTTGAACGGGTTTGGTGCCCTTCCAGGCTATTTCTAGCATTGATCCGTAGCTTCCGGGGTGCGGACCACTAATGGTGCCGGATGCCATCATGTCTCCACAACGTATGTTGCATCCGCCGACAGTATGGTGCGCCAATTGTTGAGCGTAATTCCAATACATGTATTTGTAGTTGCTTTCTGAGACAACTGTGGATTCTCCTTCATGGGATTCTATAGCTACCTTCAAATCGATATTGATGTTGAATTTCCCTTCGAATTGCAAGTAGGGCAGTACCCCAGGTGATTGAACAGGTCCCGTTTCATGAAATTCCTCAAGTGCCTCAAGGGTTACAATCCACGGAGATATGGTTGAAGCAAAATTTTTGGCCAAGAAAGGACCCAATGGAACATATTCCCAACGTTGAATATCACGGGCACTCCAATCATTAAACAAAACAAATCCAAAAATAAAATCTTTGGCCTCTGATGTTGCAATGCGCTGCCCCATGGGTTTTCCATCAAAGGTTATAAAAGCCATTTCGAGCTCAAAGTCCAACTGATTGGTGGATTGAAAGACGGGTTGCGTTTCGTCTGTGGCATTGGTTTGTCCTGCTGGACGGTGAATAGGAGTTCCGCTGACTACAATTGAGGACGACCGTCCGTGGTATCCAACAGGTAAATGTTTCCAATTGGGCAACAATGCTTTTTCTGGATCTCTGAACATCATGCCTACATTGCGAGCGTGATCTTCACTGCTATAAAAATCTGTATAATCTCCAATTTGAACCGGCAGGTGCATGGTAGCATGGGCTTGCAAGTCCAACACATTGTTGAGAGACGGGTGTTCTTTGAGTGTAGGATTGTTTTCATCCAACAAATCCATAATGGTACTTCTCAATTGAACCATGGCGGATTTACCATGGCGCATCAGTGAATTTAAAACACAAGATTCAAAGTCTTGATCAGTAAAAGGGAGTTTGTGCAAAAGCCCCAATTCAGCAAGGTTTTTCAAATCAATGATATTGTCTCCAATGGCCACTCCAGGTCTCGCTGTTTTTTGATCTGTGGAGTAAATGCCAAAAGGAATATTTTGAATGGGAAAGTGGCTCATGGGAGCCACATCAATCCATGATTTTCTCATATTACATTAGTTGGGCAACAATTTTTTCAATGGTCAAGCCTTCTGCTTCCGCTTTGTAGTTTCTTACAACACGGTGTCTAAGAATGGGTAAGGCCACAGCTTTGACATCTTCAATATCTGGGCTGAATTTGCCATTTAGCGCGGCATGACATTTAGCACCAATAATAAGGTGCTGTGAGGCTCTTGGGCCTGCTCCCCAGGCAATATTTTTAGTGACCCATTCAGGAGTGATTTCCCCTTCAGGGCGTGTTTTGTTTACCAGCTTAACCGCATACTCTATAACATTATCGGCCACGGGCATTTTGCGAATGATATTCTGATAGTTGACAATTTCTTCCTGGGTGATAACGGAATTGATTTGAACCTTGCGGTCATCCGTAGTTGCTTTTACAATGTCAATCTCCTCTTGAAGGGTAGGGTAGTTGACCCAAATGTTGAACATGAAACGATCCAATTGCGCTTCCGGTAAAGGATAAGTTCCTTCTTGTTCAATGGGATTTTGGGTAGCCAATACGAAAAAAGGTGATGGAAGCGGCATGGTCTTGCCTGCTGCTGTAACCTTTCTTTCCTGCATCGCCTCTAAAAGCGCAGATTGTGTTTTTGGGGGTGTTCTGTTAATCTCATCAGCAAGAATGATATTCGAGAAAATAGGACCTGGAATGAATTTGAATTGTCTATTCTCATCTAAAATCTCAGCACCCACAATGTCACTTGGCATTAAATCAGGGGTGAATTGAATTCGTTTAAAGTTGAGCCCAAGGGCTTGAGCGATACTGTTCACCAATAATGTTTTGGCCAATCCAGGAACTCCCACCAAAAGGCAATGGCCGTTGCTGAATATGGAAATGAGAACATACTTCACCACTTCATCTTGACCGACGATGGCCTTTGCCACTTCTTTCTGAAGATCACTATATTGAGATCTCAGTTTATTCAAGTTTTCTACTTCTGACATTTTTTTCTATTTGTTGTTCAACCAAATGAATTCAAAATCACATGTGCGATAAACCTCATCCGTTTGAATGTATGTGCGGTTCAATTTTGTTTTAACCCAATTGTCTGTTGCTCTTCTTTTGGTTTCTGATGTGGCAGCGTTTTGAAAGATTTCATAGTCCAAATCTAAGTTGGCCTTATGGGCGTTGATTCGATCATCTAATCGATAAATAACATATCGTTTTGCACCATCGACAGTGGTGGACAGAATAGGCTCAGATATTTCGCCGGGCTTCATTCTACTCAGAATAAGATTGATTTCCGGGTCAAGGTTGCCAATTTCATGTTTGAGTCCTCCTGTGACAGGACTCATCACTTGCCCATCTTGGTTTTTACTTTCTTCATCTGAGCTGTAACGCAATGCAGCCTCTTTAAAACTAAGACTTTGTTTTTTGATTTGCACGTAAGCACTATCCGCCAATTGATGCGCCAATTCAAGGTCTTTGTCTTTTACTTTGGGAGTCATAAGAATGTGACATGACTCATAGTAATCACCTCTTTTTTCGACCACCTTCACAAAATGATAACCAAAATCACTTTTAAAAACAGGTGTAAATTTTCCTTCATCCGTATTGTAAACAGCGGCCTCATATTCAGGAACAAATGTTCCTCTTTTCTGCAAAGGGTAGCAACCACCTTTGTACCGACTTCCAGGATCCTCACTCCATTTTGCAGCTTGTAAGGTCATGGAAGTTCTTCCCGCAATGATGTCATTTCTGATCGAGTCAAGGTGATGAATGACCTGTGTGATTTCTTTTTCTCTAATCTTGGGTGCAAAAACAATTTGAGAATATCCTATCTGTTCTGGGATAAGTGGTATCGAATCTTTGGGTTGTTCTTGGTAATATTTCAATACATCAGCAGGGGTGGTAACCGAATTTTTAGTCACTTCTTGTTGCTCTTTCTCTATGAGGAGTTGATCCTTGACCGTGTCAAAAAATTCTTCTTTTAAAACTGGAATGCTCTTGCCATAGTAGTTTTCGAAGGCTTCCTCAGAGCCAAGCATTTGCACAAAATAATTGATGCGTTTGTCCACTTGCATCTGTACTTCACTGTCATCCACTTCAACGCTATCTACTTTGGCATGATGCAACAAAAGTTTTTGATACAGTAAATTTTCAAAGGCTTGGCATCGGGCTTCATTGGGTGCCGGTTTTCCTTTAAAGGTTTCTAGGAGTGCATTTTCGAGATCAGAAAGGAGAATAATTTCATCTCCAACAACCCCAATAATTTCGTCTACGGTTTTTAATGCGGGTTGGCTCAGCGCACACCATTGAAATAACCATGCAAACGTCAACACTAAGATATTCTTTTTCATTCTCATGGTTTTTTTATTAATCCTTCAGCTTCATATTTCTTTATCACCTCTTCCTGGTATTGTTGCCAAATTCGCCATCTTTTACTTTCCTGTTGTGCTGCTTCAGATAGACCAGTCATACTGCTATCCGCTTTGAGGTTTTGATTTTCAGAAATGCGTTCTGAGATAATTTTTTCTCTTAAAGTTTGAACAAACAATTGATTCTTGTAACGATCAATTTTTACATTCATGTCAGCAGGTTCTGGTAGCTTTTTTGCTTCCATGGTCATAACTTGTTCTTGTATCCATTGCTGTATATAGGCCTTGCAAAACGCAATGCTGTCTGTACCATGAAGATCTTCGGGCATGATACCCGCGACGTCAGAGGGCAGCAATTGTTCATCTCCTACTTGAGCCAATGCTAACTCATTGCTGGTAGACTGGTTACAAGAAAGAATAAGTAACAAGAATATGCTGAATAAAATTCTCATTAGTCAATGGAGTACAACAATTCTTTGTTGATGACAATCTTGCCTTCTTTTTCTTTTTTCAATGATTCAATCCATGTCTCCTCAAGATAGTTCTGATAGTCGCTGGTGATAACGCCTCGGGCTTCAGTCAACTTTTTTGGACCTGCAGGAATGAAATTGATCACTTTAACCACAACCCATTTTCCGTTGACATCAATGTCTTTCTCATTCATTTTGCCATTTCCTTTCCAATCCATCAGTTTAAGCAAAGGCCTATCTTCTTCAGAGTAAATTCCAGTATCGTACATAACATGTGGAAGGTTGTCTGCGTTGATTTCAGACTCAATGGCCTCTATAGGGTATTCACCTGACTCAAGCATTTCACGGACGGTCTTACTGTAATTACTATTTTCACATGTGAAAACGGCAATTTGTGCTCTGTCAGGCCATTGATAATTGGCTTTGTGGCTCTCATGGAATGCCCTTAATCCTGCAGTATCTTTTACCGCTTTTGACCATACTTTTTGATCCGTTAATTCAAATAACAAAATTCCATCTCTATACTCGTTCATGAGCATTCGGAATGCAGGATACTTGGCTTCAAGTTGGCTGTCTTCCTTTTTCATTACTTGATCGTTGCTGAAATTTTTGAATTCATTTGAGACGAAGTCAAAAGGAGAGATCTTATTCCTGTTTGATTTTTTCTTGTTGATATATTGGACAAATTCAGCGGCTTTTATGCTTTGGTTGTTCATGGAAATTAAAATGCCTTTGGTCAACTTCTTTTTAGGTTTCCATTGTCCGTTAAATACATTGCTGTCCGCGGATGCAATCAATTTTTCTAAAAGCATTTCGTTTTGCGTGTAGTTGTATTCAGCTTTCAGTTTGTTCAAAAAGGAATTTTTGGTTTTTTCTGCGCGTGAGTCTTTTTGCACTTTACCTCTGATTTCCTTTTCCAATTGCTCGTATGATGCCAATGGCTTGTAATCTAATCTTTTAACGATGTGCCAACCGTATGAGGTTCTGAAAGGTTTTGAAATATCTCCGTTGTGTTTTAATGCAAATGATGAGTCTTCAAACTCCATGACCATTTTGTTGATACCAAACCAGGGTAACTCGCCGCCTTTTTTGTTTGAAGAACCATCTTCACTGTAGAGTCCAGCTAACTCCTCAAAAGTTTTTTCACCCGCTTTGAGTTTGGCATATACCTCCTCAATTTTGTTTTTGGAATAATTGGCGTCGTCTTGTTTATCTCTGAACATGATGTGGGCTACTCTTATTTCTCCTCGTGCTGGACGGCGATCTGTTACCTTAACGATGTGATAGCCATATTTTGTGCGAACAGGCATAGAAACCTCTCCTTCTTTTGTTTGATAGGCCGCGGATTCAAAGGGGTAGACCATTTGAAAAGCTGTAAAATAGCCCAAGTCGCCGGCATTGTCTTTGGCAGATGGGTCTTCACTGCTTCTTTTGGCTATTTCCTCGAATGTTGCTTTTCCGGCAATCACTTCATTGCGAAGCTGTAAAATTTTCTGGTAAGCTCTGGCTGTATCGCTGGGTGCTGCACTGGGATCGCATTTCACCAAAATGTGATATCCATGAATCTCTTCTTTCAAGCGATTGTATCCTTCTTGAACCAGACCATCCAACATGCTTGCATCTACAAGGTATGGTCTCGCCAATTGGGTGCGGTATCCAGCCAATTCATTTTTGAATTTGGCCACGGTATCCAATCCTAATTTTTTTGCTTCAGCTACTTTTAATCTGAAATTGATGTACAATTTCATATACTCATCCAAAGAAGCTTGAGAGATGACAGAATCGCGGTTATTTTTTTTGAAAATGGTTTCAAATTCTTCCAAGCTGATTTCTTCACCATCAATGGTCAAAACGGTTTGGTTAGAGTGGGTTTGGATTGCTTGTGGTTGAGCCCAAAGTTTGGTTGTGCAGAGGCTCATTAAAAAAATGGAAACACCAATAATACTCTTCATATCTTTCTTTTTTTTCAAGGTGGACAAATGTAACCCATTTTAGGGCGAAAACGGCTCTGAATTCAGCCATTAAGGTTAAAAAAAATTAAGGAATTTGTCTTTGGCCAATGATAAACATTGCAGGAATTTTGTGCATATCCGGGGCAGATTTTTTCCATTGCTCGATGCGTTGGGTAATGATTTTCTGTTGTGGTCCATGCAAACCTATTCCGATGCAAAGGAAGGTCATGGAAGAAAGAAATTGTAGGCAGTCATCTAAAACAGCTTTATTTCTATATGGCGTGTCCATAAAAATTTGTGACTCTCCTGTTCCTGCTGCGCTTTCCAATTGTTTGAGTATTTTTACACGATCATTTTTCTCTCTTGGAAGATAGCCGTGAAATCTAAATCTTTGTCCATTCATCCCGGAGGCCATTAACGTGAGTAAAATAGAGGAGGGACCCACGATAGGAAATACAGGGATTTTTTTTTCATGTGCAAAGGCTACGACTTGTCCCCCTGGATCAGCAATACAAGGCAATCCGGCATCACTCATGAAAACAGCCAAAGGTTCAGAACCTAGCTTTTGCAGGATTTGATGTTTTTCTTGTTCCGTTGTATTCTCGTTCCATTCAAAAAAAGTGAGTTCATCAAATGCCTTGGTAAATCCCATTTTTCTTAGGTTTCTTCTGGCCTCCTTAATGTTTTCTACAATCCAAAAGGAGATAGACAGAACTTGCTCGGCCTCTTTCATTCCTACAAAAGAAAAACCCTCGTCTGCAATAGGCGAGGGCAGTAGGTACAACCCAATATTTTTCTTCATATTCTAATTTTACTCCTTAGAGGGCATTGAATTCCTCATCAATAGAGGAATCTGAAGTCATCGACTCAATGGGAGCAGATGGGGCATCCTGTTGTCTTTCCTTGATGTAAGCAATGGTTTCTTCTAGGCCTTGAATGAACTTTTCGAAATCTTCTTTGTAAAGAAAAATCTTGTGTTTTTCGTAATTTACATTTCCAGTTTCGGCACTTCCAGTGCGTTTACTTTCTGTAATGGTCATGAACAAGTCATTGCCTCTTGTTGATTTGACATCAAAAAAGTAGGTTCTCTTTCCAGCTCTTACCGGTTTTGAATACACATCATCACGGTAGTTATTTCCCTCTTGCATACATATAGGTTTTGAACGATGTCCAAATATAAATTTTTTATTTTAAAAAACAAATCTTTGTGACGTGAATTTTTTTGTCGTCACCAGCGATGATTAAATGATTGTCCCAGAGCGCCATGGCGTTGATGGATCTTAAATTTGAACCATTGATTTTATCCGTTTTTAGGAGTAACTCCAATGTTTTTCCATCCCAGAATTTGATGCTTTTGTCTAGTGAGCAGGTGGCAATAATATCCACATCCGCTATCCATTTCAAATCATAAATAGCATTCAGGTGAGACTGCATTTGTAGCAATTTGGTTTGAAACGCTTCGTCAAAAATCAACAGTTCACCCAATTTTGACCCCAACATCCAAATATTTTTTGAAGGGTGGTAAATGCCGCATGTCAGACCATTTTGATGCTGAATGGTGTGAATTTCGTTCCAAAATTTTGTTTCAAACACGCGGCAATATCCAGCGTTGTCTATACAAGCCAAGCGCGTTTTATCATTGTTCCAAATGAATTTGCGAAGTTTGGCATCTCCCGTCCAAATGGTTCTTATGATGGTATAACTGGATTTGTCCCACAAGTGAATTTTTCCATCTCCGCCACCGGTGATGATAAACTCTTGATTGCCTTCAATGGCGTAAATCCCTTTTTCGTGGCATTGAAAGCGATGCAAAATTTGTTTTTTGGAGACCTCAAATACATTGAGATTACCATCAATGCCCCCTGATAAAAGAATGTTGTCTTCCAGGTGAAGAGCGAAAGTACTTCCAGTTGTTTGGGCAAAAAGCTCGGCTACAAACTGGACCCCTTGCTTGGCGTATCTGATGATTTTTCGATCACCACCCGCAGAATATAAGTGGATATGATTATGCGTTACTGCATAGACTGGAGCTTGATGAAAATCAAATGTGTCAATTACCGCTAAATTGATGGGCATGGGGTAAAAATAGAATTAACTTTGCAAAGCAATGTCAAAAATTTCAGTTTCTATTCCCAAGGGAACACGCGATTTTGGTCCAGATGTCATGGCCAGAAGAAAATATTTGTTGGATACCATTCAGCGACAATTTCAATTGTTTGGATTCCTTCCATTGGAAACCCCGAGCATGGAGAATTACAGCACACTAACGGGTAAATATGGTGAAGAAGGAGATCAACTCCTTTTCAAAGTGTTGAACAATGGCGAATTTTCAAAAGGGGCAAATGAAGAGGATTGGAATGCTAAAAACCACAAAAGTTTGGTAGGTCAGCTATGTGATAGAGCGTTGCGCTATGATTTGACGGTTCCTTTCGCGCGATTTGTGGCCATGAATCATGGACAAATGACCTTTCCATTTAAGCGTTATCAAATTCAACCTGTATGGCGAGCAGATAGACCTCAGAAAGGAAGGTACAGAGAGTTTTATCAATGCGATGCCGATATCATTGGCACGGATAGTCTCTGGTGTGAGTGGGAATTGGTGAAGTTATATGATACGGTATTTCAGAAGTTGGGAATTCCTGTTGTTATTCAAGTCAATAACAGAAAAGTATTGCAAGCTTTGGCCAAAGCATCCGGCATGGAAGAGTGTTTTGTGGACATGACTGTTGCTTTGGATAAATTGGATAAGGTACAGTGGAGTGGAGTAGAGCAAGAAATGGTAGCCAAGGGTATTGCTGCTGAAAAGGTAATTACACTCCGAGAATGGTTAGAGAAGATTCAATCCAATTCAGATGAAATAAGAAATTTATTGTCTTCTTTCGGTACTCCAGAATCCATTGTAGAGTTTGATTTTATCAATCAGGCCTCTCAAATTTCGCCTTTGGTCAATGCCCATTGGAAATGGGATTTTACTTTGGCAAGAGGTCTTAATTATTACACAGGATTTATTTTTGAGGTTAAGGCCATTGGTGTTGAAATGGGGAGCATTGGTGGAGGTGGACGTTACGACGATTTGACCGGTATTTTTGGAGTTAAAGATCTTTCAGGAGTGGGGATTTCTTTCGGAGCGGATAGAATCTATGATGTGATGGAGACCTTGAATTTATTCCCTTCGGGTATTGAGCAGTCTACCAAAGTGCTCGTCGCCTATTTCAATGCATCAACCATCAACAAGTCTGTTCAATTGGTTTATGAATTGAGAGAAAATGGTATTTCCGCAGAACTCTATCCTGATGAAACCAAAATGAAGAAACAGTTCAAATATGCCGATGACCGACATATCCCATTTGTCCTTTTGATAGGAGAGGATGAGTTAAACACGGACATGGTTAATGTGAAGAATATGCATTCTGGCCATCAAGAGTTGGTGAACGCAAAAGAAGTTGTGGAGAGGTTGCGGAATGAATTGATTTAATTGGAAACTTTTTACTTTTTTATTTGTTACTAGAACATCAAACAAAATAAATTATAACAATGAACATGACCGATCAAAAAACTACACGAATAGCCGTCTTCTTTGATGGTTCTTTTTTCCTTCAAATCAATTCTTATTATAAGCACAATCACCCCGTGGGAAAGAGTTTCTTCTTCTCCGGATTTATGGAATACATCCGACACAAAGTAGCGCAGCAGGAGCATTCCAAATACCACATGTGTCCCATAGTGGAATCACATTGGTTTAAAGGAAGGTATTCATCCAATGCTTTTGAATCCCGTTATCCTGATCCACAGAAGCGCAGTGAGATCATGAACAGTGAACGAAAAACGGAAGATTCATTGGTTTATCAAGGCGTAAAATTGCATTATAGTCCTATTCACTTGGACAACGAGACCCAAGAGCCTTTGGACAAACCGATTAACGTTGCTTTTACTGCAGAGGGTGTAGCGTTGGCGGCTCAAGATCGCTTTGACGTGATGGTCATTATTGGCGGAGATGGAGAGTTTCAGCATTTGGTGAACAAAGTCAACAGTTTTGGAAAGCGCGTTATGGTTTTGGGTTTCAATTTGTCTTTTGAGACGGAAACACAATATGGACCAAGAAAAAAGTTCATCAGAACTTCACAGATATTGATGGAACGCGCCAACTACAGTGTTTGGATGGACAGAATCATTGAAGATGGTTTGGAAGCCCAAGAAAGATTGGTGCTGAGTTTATTCAATAATATGTGATAAAATAAATGGGCATCGATTATCTTTGCCGCATTGGGACATTAGCTCAGCTGGTTAGAGCGCTACCTTGACATGGTAGAGGTCATCGGTTCGATTCCGGTATGGCCCACCAAGTGGGGGATATCAAACAAAAGTTTGGTATCCCCCTTTTTAATTTCCGCCATATCCCGCACCAATTGGGCGATGTATGAGAATACTGAATTTACTTTTGTGGTTCGACACTGGTTAATTTTTTTGCTGTAGCGGATTCCTTCAGGAAAGAGTAAAAATTGAAGCAATTGTTTATCCTTGTAAGCCATCAAACCCCACGCTTTTGGGAGGTTAGCGGCAAAGTCCATTATAATATTTACGCAATTTTCAAGGTTCGACACCCTCTTTTGGGTTTTTACAAGGTTCTTCTCCAAATCCAACCTTTCCTGCTTTAATTTTTCTGTGAACTTATTGAAAATTTCGAGGGTTAATTCCTCGTTTATTAGCCTTTCCTCCAACCTTTCAAGTTTCTTTTCAATCTCCACTATTTGCCGTTTTAAGCCCTCTTTCGTTTGATCCTTTTCTTTATGCTCCTTATTATAGTTTGCCATGATTTGTTTAGCCACAAAGCCTCTAATTGCGTCATTTCCGACCAAGGTAAAGGAGTCCAGCACCTTCTCGAAAAAGGTGTGAATTTCCCTTGCACTTTTATTATTACCGCACCCCTTTGTGTTGCACTTGTAATAAGGCAGGTTTTTGGCTTTTACTACATAACCCCTCATAAAAGAGCCACAATGATCACACCGTAGGAATCGCTTTAAAGGAATATGCTCCGATTCTTCGTGGCAAGAATAACCATGCTTATTCTCGCTTAAAATTTCATTCACTTTCAAGAAGACCTCTTTTGAAACCATCTTCTCCTGATTGCCTTCCACCAATTGCCCTTTCAAAGCTGAATGTGCCATAAGACCACAATAAAAAGGATTTCTGAAATATCCCGATAATCGCTTCTCGTCAAGTTTCAAACCAAGAGCTTCTAATCGTTCAGAAATTTCTGTATGCGTTATTCGTTCATTTGCTTTCCAATGAAATGCCCTTTGTAAAAGTTTACCTTTTTCATTCAGAACAATTTTACGTTTGCCGTTCTCTTTAATTTCATCGTATCCGTAGGGTGCTTTATGACACCATTCTCCTTTCATTAAAGCTTCACGAACTCCTGCCATACACTTTTCTCTTCGCAACTGATTATCATACTGCGAAAAAATAATCTGAATGTTTTGTTGGAAATCTCCACTCGATGTTGAAGCATCTCCGGGTTGCGTTACCGCAACAAGATAAATTCCTTGTTCCCGAAGTTGATCCTTAATATAAATTGCGTTAGCACCTGATCGAGAAAATCGGTCGACGCTGTAAACAATAATGTAGGAGATTTTCTCTCTACTCTTTTTTACAAATGAAAGCATCCGATTAAACTCTTTACGTTCATCCGTTTTTGCACTTTCATAAGTTCCTCCAAAAACCCCCATCACAGAATACTGATGTTTCTTAGCGTATTCTTCACACGCCTTTCGTTGCGTCTCTAAACTGTAACCCAGTTCTTGTTCTTTACTTGATACCCTTGTGTAAATAACACAATTGTTTGTTCGCTTAAGGTGTTGCGATTTACCTTTTGCAAACTGATCGAATAATACTAATCCTTTCATGCTGCATTTTTTATTGGTTCATAATTGTTATTTGTTTCATTGTCTTCAATTACAATTTCAGGTTCGTATTGCTTTTTATAGAGGGAATAAAAAACCGTACTTACTGTACTAACAAAATCAACAACTTCTTTCGCTTGTTCTTCGCTGAGGTTTTTAAATTCCTCTGAAGCCAAAACTTCTTCAACCGTTACATCATGCTCTCTCGCCTCGTCATTGCAGGCACTTCCAACCTTCTCCATTTTTGTTATTATTGAAAAATTACGTACACTTTTGGGAACGTGGTAGCGATTCCAGCTTATTTTTTTTGAGCAGAAAAAATCAAGGGAATAAACTTGCACGTTTGAAATATTAATGCCATACACATAAGGGAAACCCTATGTATCGTCAACGAGTGCAATATCCGCCACCACAGCGAAGATTTGAAACTTTATTGAATTCACCATCATCATCGAAGCGAAGATAGATGGTGTGTAAAGAATAGAACTCTACTTTGGAATGACTTTGTCCATCAAGTTTATTTTTATGCTTTCAAATGCCCCTTAATGACTAATTTTAAATCAGTATATTTGTACTGATAATACTTTTAAATATAGAAAGCGGGCATAAGTTTGTGATTTAGCCCGCTTTCAATTTATAAATATGTTAGAATTCTTCGCAATCATAATTTCCGTTTCTGCTCTTTTTGGCTACATCAACCATAAATGGCTTAAACTACCTACAACAATCGGTGTAATGTTGATTAGCGTGGTATTGGGCATCGTTTTAAAAACAATAGAACATTTCAATCCCGAGTATATTTCTCCTTTAAGAGGTTTTTTAACAGGGTTCAATTTCAGCGCATTTGTGCTTGATTTCATACTTTGTTTTTTGTTATTTGCGGGTTCATTACATGTAAATATTACTCAGTTAAAGGGAGCAAAAGCAACGGTTTTTTCTTATGCTACTTTGGGGGTTTTAATTTCAACCATAATCATTGGGGTATTGAGCTATATTGTAATTGGATGGTTTGGTTTTGATATTAATTTAATTTCATGCTTTTTGTTTGGGGCTTTAATTTCACCAACAGATCCAATTGCAGTTATAGGCATTTTATCGCAATATAAAATCCCTCAAAAGTTAAAAACTGAAATTATTGGTGAATCGTTGTTTAATGATGGTGTTGGAGTTGTTGTATTTGCGGTTATTTATTCATTAATTACCGGAGGAGATAATTCATTTACGTTCGCTAACATATCAAAAATATTTGCGGTTGAGGTAATTGGGGGACTTGCAATAGGATTAATTATAGGATACATCGGCTATTGGTTAATGAAAAATATTGACCATTATCAAACTGAAATCATGATTACTTTAGCGGTTGTTACAGGCGGGTATTCTATTGCTTCTCATTTTCATGCATCGGGGCCATTGGCAATGGTAGTTGCAGGATTATTAATTGGCAATAAGGGAAAAGAACATGCAATGTCTGATATTACTGCTGAGTATGTAGATAAATTTTGGGAGCTGATTGATGAGATATGCAACACTATTTTATTTGTATTAATGGGACAGGAAATATTCCTTGTTCCTTTTGACACAAGTTATATAATTATTGGAGCTATATTAATAATAGTGGCTTTAGCTGCTCGTTATACATCATTACTTCCGGCTTTCTTTATTTTTAATAAAAACGAAACACGTAAAAGTTTAAATCTTGCTGTTTTAACTTGGGGCGGTTTACGAGGTGGGATTTCAATAGCCCTTGCGCTATCTTTAGCCAATAAAATAGATGGTAGTAGTTTGTTTATAGTCAGTACCTATTGTATTGTCTTATTTTCAATTCTCGTGCAAGGATTAAGTATTAAGAAATTACTTTCTAAGTATTAAATTCATTTAGGTTATTGTAGACAGTTCTTAATTCTTTTTCTCTGTGAATACATAAAGCAGCAAATGTGTCTTTTTCTTTGAATTTAATTCGTCCGGGCCAGTATAAATGTAATTGATTTGTAAATCTTGGTGACTTTCTTCAAACGCATTGATCGTATTTTCCATTACACGTTTATCTCCCAAAAAAGGGAAGTCAAATTTATATATGCCTTCAACTACTTCTTCGCCTTGTACAGGCTGGATTTTTTTTGAAAAGGTGCTTTTAGAAAAATCCAATATGGAATAGGAAGTGATCACGGTCAATAAAGTTCCTATTAGTAATCCTACTTTAATGTCTTTTGAAAGAGAAAATTTTAATACTCTTTCCTCAGAGGTTAAATTGTATTTATAAACTACCCAAGAAAAAACTAATATAATCCAGAAAATTCCATGTTCAAGTAAATTAAATCTATCACCAAAAACCTGATCGCCTATAGAAAATAAACTGAATAGAATAACAGAAAATGAAATGCCTCGGTAAAACCATTGCTCTGAAATTTTGTCCTTGCCTTTATATAAGTTAAACAAAGAAAGTGTGTAGCAAACGAATGCAAATACTTCTATTAATGAAATAAATGTTAATGCTATAGTGGCAAAAATAGGATTTGTAATGCCCAATGATGCAAAGAATTTCACGAAGAGTGTATAAAAGTCTGCCCCCACCCAAAATGGGTAAACATCAGGAACGATTTTATCGACAACAGTTAAGGCTCCGAAAAATGTCCAATAAATTAGAACAAAGTATTGTATTGTTTTTTTCTCTTTCATTTTAGACTATCAGTTTGAATATAAATTATAAGTCCGTCTGATTCAGCTAATCTTAATGGATTTGGTGCAGTGTAAATATAATTTATGGTTAATGTTGGATTTTCGTTTTTAAATTTTGCAATTGAATTTTCAAAGGCCTTACTTCCTGCAAGAAATGGAAACTTAATTTTGAATTTATCTTCGGAAATTTTAACAGCACCGACAGCTTGTGTTCTTTCAATAAATGATGTGTGATTGTGCCAAAAAATTGAAAAGGAAACTATACCTGCTGTTGTAACTACTAACAAGACGGATGCAAGAACCTGCTTTTTGCCAATTGAAATATTATCAAATAGTTGAATTTTATCAATGTGAATAAAAATAAGCCAAGACAAAAGAGTAATGAACCAAAACAGCCCATGTTCCAATAGCTCAAAGTGATCGCCAAAAATTTGATCACCAATTGAAAAATATGTAAATGTGCTTAGCGTTAAAATTATTCCAATGAAAAACCATGAACGAGTAGCTTCTAAATTTTTCTTAACGAAGTGATATAATGCACCACAAAAAAACACCAATGCAAATATTTCTAAAGCAGCAGTAATAATTAAAGCAATGTTTGCGATGATAGGATCGCCAAGTCCAATGGAATCAAAAAATCGTTCCATTTGTGCGAACCTGTCCTTGCCGACAAAAATAAAATGAGCCCCACCAATTATTTTGTCAATAACATTGAATAGCCAAAATAGTATCCAATAAATAAGGATAAAGTACCTTATCAAATCTTTTCCAAATATTTTATTATTGCTCATAAATATCGATCCATTTCTAATTTTTGAAATTCTTCCTTAAAAAACTCACTATAGGCATTCCCAAATTTAGCAACAATTTTTGTTTTCCTGTATAGGAGGACAAGGAACAGTTCCATAGCTACAATATACGCAACAATCTCCCTGTTTAGGCTTTAATTGCTTTTTACAATTTTCACATTCATAAAAATATTGACACGCATCTGTAGGCATTGTCTCCTCCTTTTTGTGTCCGCAATGAGGACATGTGATTGTTGATTGAAGTATTACTGCTTTATTTTTCATGAGATTAAATATTTTGGTTTCATAATAATTAATTATTCCTGCTATCATTAATCCAATCATTCCGAGATTAGTTAAATCATTTCCCTCGTTTGAACTAAAGTAATTGTAAAAGACAAAAAAAACCGAAATAAAAGCAATAAGAATCGGAAGTAGTTTTTTGTGATATAAATAGGAGAACACACTTCCAGTAAAGGCAAGGGCTGAAAATGCGAGAAAAATATACATTGTTGACTCTCCAAATAGTTCAAAGGAGCCTATCCCAAAAGCTGAAAGAATCACACCAAAGAGCGGGAAGCAACATGGTGAAGTGATAGCAGTAATTAGCAAACCAATCAATCCTATCTTCTCAACTATAGACTTATTTTTCATTTTTTCTTTTTCTGCGGCACTTCACAATTACCAAAAAGTAAACACTTATTTAATAAACCAAAAATAAGAACAATTAAGCCAACAATGCCCATTCCTATTATTTGATTGACAATGGCTGAGATTATAATTACCAAACCCAGTGGTATTAATGTCAATCGAAAGAATCCATATTTTTCTATTAATTTAATCATAACTCTTTTTTTAATATTTATATCCTGCACCCTTATCCGTTTCAATTTGAACACCTAGACCAAGTACCATTCTGTTTACAAAGTTGAAATAAGAAATTACTAAATTGGCATCTAATATTGCACGATCTTCCACACCAAGTTCTTTCAATTTGGAAATAATTGTTTCGGTAGTAACACTTGGTATTCGGGTCAATTGCCAAGCCATTTCACATAAGTTTAAATCAATGTCCGATAGATTCACTTTGCTGAAATCTCTTTTTAACTGCTCTATTTTCTTCTGATCTTTCCAGTAATGATTTAAAGCTTCTGCATGGTGTGTTTGACAATAGGCGCAGTTATTTGCAACACTAACTACAACCGCTATCATTTCTCGTTGCGCTCGGCTCAGAGGAGATTTGGCAAACATTATGGCCATGTAAAGTTCCATGTGTTTGACAATTGATTCAGGATTTAAACTCTGTATTTTATGAACTTCAGCCAACTTCCCACGTTTGGCAACTAAATCATCATAAATGATTTTCAATTCCCCTTCGGCTTCTGTATGTTCTATTACTTTTATGAATGCCATTATTTTGTAATAACTAATTTTTCTTTTAAAACTCTACCTCCATTATCTGTTACAGTTATAAAATACGTTCCCGAATTCCAACCTGTTGTATTCACCTGAACCCTACCCTCTGTAATTCCCTCTTTTTTATAAACAACATTTCCCAAGTTGTCAGAAATAAAAACTGAATATCTGTCCAAATGTTCGTTATTGAATTCTATTATTGTTTGGTCGCTTGTTGGGTTGGGGTACACATAAAGTTTACCGGGTTGAGTATATTTAATTGTGATAGTTTTAATTTCGGAAAACTGTGCATATCCAAGTCGAAGTTTATAATAGTTTATTGAATTCAAAACAGGGCTATCATGCGTAAAATTGTACGGTGTAGCAGAACTACTGCTGCCGCATACACCACCAATGTTTCCTATTTCCTCATAGTTTAAACTATCAGTAGAGTGCCAAACAGTTATTCCGTTACAGGTAGGGCCACTATCAATTGTCCAATACATCAAAACTTCTTTGTCATTCGGAATCAAATAAAAATTCGAAAGATTGACATGCTGTGCCCTAATAGTAATGCTACCTGCAACAGCAATCAGAGTTAAAAATATTTTCACGAGTTGTTTCATCATTTTTGATTTGGTTTAGTTGCTTTCCAAGATGAATATAGAGACACACCAAAAGGTACACAGTAGGTCAATAATATTTTTAACGTCAACTTTAAAGACCATTCACCTCCAATAATTGCGTCATAACTATTTATCAGGTTCAAAACAGTGCCTATGAGCAATGAAATCTTTATGGCTGTAAAATAGTTTTCTTTTCGCATACTTCCATTAGACCAATAAACTCATTAATTATTGTTTGTCCCTTATCTCTTGCATACCATAAGTGTAATTCTTTTTCAAAATCTTCCCAAGTGATAGTGTCTTTATTGTTTTTCCAATTCAACATTATTTCCTGTGCAGGTTTGGGTCTCGGCCCCCATGTGGATAAAAGTTCGCCAGTTTCACCGCACAGGATCAAAACTTTCGGAATCGCTTTAGCTCCATTTGAATGATACTTTTCTATTAAATCAGGATAGGTATCTCTTGAAATAATTTTAAGTTCAAACTTGCCTCCCGAACTTTCTACAATCTTGTTTACAACCGGAATAATTTGTGCGCAATCCCCACACCAAGCATCGCCAATTAACAGCATATTCATGGGGTGAGATTGCGACTTTAATTTATCGATTGCTTCAGAACTTAACTGAACCGTTTTATCAATTCTGTTCATTCTTTGGATGTTCAATTTTGTAAATTCCAGTAATTTATCGCTTTGATTATTTCCTGTTGTTTTACCCCAAGCAACTAAATTATCTACCAGTTCTCTATATTCAGCGTATGATAGTGCTGATTTGAAAGTTTTATTCAATTCCATATTATTTTGCTTTTGATACTACTTGTTCGCCCATTTCTAAAAACTCTTTTGACTTACGAAAGCCCATTGCTTTTCCGATAAGTTTTCCGTCAGGATGTAAATAAATTAATTTCGGATATGCCTCCACAGAAAATTTTTCTGCCAATGCCGGCCCATCTCCGGGTTTTTCCATATCAATTGCCACGCAAACGAAATGCTTATTGTAAAAATCCCCAACAGCTTTGTCAGTAAAGGTTTTATGCTTCATCATCTTACATGGCCCACACCAACTGGCGTATGCATCAAGAAAAATATATTTATTTTCTTTTTTAGCTTTATCTAAAGCTTGTTGCCATGTTCCTGTAAAAAACTGAATCCCTTCTTCTGTTTTTGTTTCACTATTACGGTACTTGAAGCCAGAAACGAAAAGTATTATAGCTAAGGATATTGTGGTTAATGCAATTGTTTTCATTTGGTCTTCGAGATTAGTTTAAATTTTAAATTAATGTTATGTTGGATAATATTCACTTCTGCACAATGACTTAAATAAGTAAATTCAAATTCTGTATGTAAGTCTATTTCACTCCCTGTTACTTGTAAAAAGATTCCGCTACATTCGGCTTTACCATCCGGGCTATACCTTGCTATTAAATATCCTTTTTCCGCTTCTTCAATTGTAAACCATGATCCACACCCCTCACCACTTAACCATTTTGCATTGGATAAGTGTTGCGGTTGTTTTGGTTCAGGCACAATTTTATGATATACTTCTGCTTGGTTCATTTGAGAATTTTATCGTATTAAATTGAGGTTTAAGAATGGGCGATGTACAAGTAACACCAATTACTGCGTATTTAGAAAGTGTTTTCACATTACCAATTGGAGTTGGGCTTAACGTTTTAGGATAGCTCAAAACTAATTTATAATACCATTTTGGTGAACCGCTTACAATTACTGTATTTACAAATCTTGAACAGTTTGTACCATCCGGTAAAAATGGACCATAAGGAATTGGTGATGTCGCTTGCATCAGATTTGCTTTATTAAATGCTGAGTCGAAGTCTATTTCACAATAAGCCGCATGTAAGTTTCCGCTGCCGTGACAGGATTCATTATTGTATAACTCCCACAGTATTTCATTATAATTAATTAATCTACCATTTTCATCAACTTTGGCAGCGGTTTTCATTTCAAGATCATGGTCAGTATAAGCACTCCTTACACGTCCATGTTGATATGGGGCATGGTATCTCCCAAAGTCAAAATAATGACAAGTACCTGATGATTTTTCTATTAAAACTACAGCAGCATGCCCAACCTTATAATAGTTAGATTTATTAATACCTAACCATTTTAAAGGCTTGTCGTACCAAGCACCTGCCTGTTTACAAAGCGTTTCAGGCCATGCCAAAGCAATTGCAATTCCATTATACATGAAATACCTCCTTCTGTTTTAATTTAATATTGTAAGATTTGCTATTGATGATGTCATGATAATTAAAAACAGATTCACCTTGGTTAAAATGAATTTGTGATATACTCAAAGTCATTAAATCACCTTCACCCTTCATAAGCAGATCTTCTGAATTTGCTAATCCGTGTTTTCTGTTATGAAAATCTAAAATCATTGCATCCTCAAAATCTGAATGTTTATGAAGCCATTGGTTAAACAAAACTTTCCTTTTTTGCTGTACGTTTGAATTATACAAAGTAGCAGATGACCATATCTGAGAAGTGGACATTTCTATTTCTTTTAGATATTTTTTCTCTCCATCCCATCGAAACTCCTTGAATGATTCTAATTCGCCGGAGTTACTATCCAATAATAAAAGTGTAAACGGTTCTACATTTTCTAAATCAACTTCATTTGAGAATTGATCCACATTCTTATAGCTAAAACTTTCTAAAAGAATTAAGCCTCTGCTTCTTGAGTAACTATCTTTTTTTTCGTGATTAACAAAAGCTCCGTTCAATAGACAAGCAGTTCTGCCTTCTAATGAAGAAGCAATCCAGGTTCCACCGGCTTTCAAGTCCCTTGGATACACCAATTTTATTCCCTCTCTTTCATAAACAGCAGGAATCAATGTATCACGACTCGCTCTTTCATCTCTACTTGAGGTGAAATAAAATCCAGTTGATGTAGGTATGTATGTTACTGTGCACATATTTTAATATGTCTTATAGTTGAAGGCGCATAACCAAAAGTATTTTTCACCAGTGATGTTAGTTGCATCTCCGTAATAGCTACTTTAATTAAAGCTTGATGATGGATGCTGTGTTCGAGATTATATGCAAGCTCACGGTAAAACGATGATTGAATCATTGTTGGCTTTTGGTCTTGAACCGTTGAATAATCAGCTACAAATGTGACAGGAAAATCTGCTTTAATATCAAGTAAAGCGTTAATAATCTCATCAATAGTTTTTGAAGCAAAGTGAACATCCGATTCTAATTTTAAATCACGCTGACGGGCATCGTAATTCACTTCTTTACTTTCCTCACCTTTGAACAGGCATTGATAAAATTCAAGTATATGACGCACATGCTGCCCGATAGAGGCATTGCTTAAAATTTCAAGTTGTCTGTTATACTGTTCCTGAGATAATCCTTTTAAAAGGTCGTTTATCTCTACAAGATTGTTAATGATGTGTCCGGTCATAATTTTATTTTTAATGGGTTAAGGCTTGATGATTTCGGTAACTTCTGCTGAAGCAGATGGATCAAAGGCTTTTACTTCAACATATTTCACATTCGGAACCCAAAAAGTTCCACCTTCAATCTTTACAAGAATGTTATTTAGTATTGTCAACTTATTATTTATGTAGCCATACACATGGTATTTATTGTCAGCTCCGGATTTCAGAAGATAAAATTGCTTTTTGTGATAAGAAACAAACTCGAATGAGAATGATTTTTTCTCTGAATCAATCATTTTGGATTGAACACCGTAAGCATAATTTTTTTGTATGTATGTTAACGGATCAACTTTTCCCCCTTGTGCATACTTTACCCAATAAACTTTAATAGGTTCTTTTTCGTTCAGGTTTCCATCCTTATCTTGATTAAGTGTATATACAATAGTATTTGCATTGATCGTGCGCTGAACATAAAATAGAAGGTTATCTACTCCTTCAGGTTTCGGATAGGAATTTGCATCAGTAACAATTGCCTTTGGAGTAAATGAGGCTGTAATGAGCAAAATGCCGAATAGGATAAATATGTTTTTCATTTGCATCGGGTTTTAATAAATTGATAATTACTTCACCTTTAATGGGATAGTAGTAGCCAATGATAATTCCTTACAAGAAAAAGAAAGATTTTTGCTTATTTGATGTAACGCATTGAAAATAAACGCAATACGTTTAATAGATTTAGATTGCTATTGGATTCTGGATTCGAGTTTCTAACTCTGCAACAATATCCTTAGCAACTTCGGTTTTAGCTTTTAAAGGAAAGTGTTTTATTGAATCGTCATTAAATAAAAGGCTGATTTTGTTGGTGTCAAATCCGAAGCCTTCTCCATTTTCGTTGGTGGTGTTCAAAACAATAAAATCGAATTTCTTTTTTTGCATTTTTCCTTTGCCATACTCAATAATATTATCAGTTTCTAATGCAAAGCCGACAGAAATTTGATCATCTCGTTTAATCTTGCCGAACTCATATGCGATATCCGGATTTTTTGTTAGTTGAATGGTCATGGTTTCATCGTTCTTTTTAATCTTTGAAGATTCCATAATCAATGGTCTGTAGTCAGCTACCGCAGCGGTAAAAAAAACAATGTCAACACTATCGAAATAGTGCTGACACGCTTGTAGCATTTCTAATGCAGTTGTAACCTGTACAACTTTTATTGTATTTGAATTACACTTTATGTTAGTCGGGCCTGAAACAAGAATTACCTCCGCTCCTTTGCTGCTTAATTCTTCAGCAATGGCATAACCCATTTTACCTGATGAGGCGTTAGATATAAATCTTACAGGATCAATAAACTCCTTGGTTGGCCCGGCTGTAATTAATATTCGTTTTCCCTTCAACATATTAGTATTCAATTTTCATAGTAACATCAATTGCTTTTGCAATGTTTTTTGATGGCTTGCCTTTTTCAAACGCAATTTTATAATCTGCCAATACAATTTTTAATTTGGTATCAACTGTAACTTGTCCGCCTTTTACAGTAACCGTTCCTTTTTCGTTTACAGGATTGGTTGTTTCTTTAATAGTCATTTCTCCTGAAACAGTAGCGTTGTAAATGCCATCTTTAGAGAAGTTGATGTCTTTTAAGTTTGTGATTTTCCCTTTAAATTTTGCTTTAGGAAAAGCTTTGGTGTCAAGAAATTTCTCACTATTAAAGTGCTTTTGCATTAAGGCTTTTTTAAATTCAAAACTTTGCATCGGAACAGAAACAACCACATCTCCTGTTTCTTTGCTCAACGTGGCAGTTGAGGCATAGTTTACTGCGCTAATATCTTCAGCATCCGTGTGCGAGAAAATATCAATCTGACTTTTTTTACTTACTAATTTTTCATCAGTTTGCTTAAAACTGAATAAGGTAATTGTACCAATTACTAAAGCGATAACTACTGCTACTTTTTTCATACTTTTTGTTTTTATTGATTAATTATTCTGTTACTACATCACATTTTTCGAGCAATACATTTTCATATAACTCTAAATCACCATCATATTTTGCACCGGAACGAATGATTCCTTTTATAGCTGTTTGTTGCCCTATTTGTAAGGCATCGGCATTTTTATTTGTTTCTGCCGTAAAAACACATTTAACTCCGGCTTTATCGTTCGCATCTTGCAGCAATACAGTTACCTGATTATTCATGTCGGTATCTTTTGATTTAACTGTACCTTTTATGATAAATATTTTTGAATCTCCTTCATCACTTAAATACTTGTCATTTGCTGCCTTTTCATTATTAAGGTATTCATTGACGATGCTTGTTGAACTCACCGAGAAATCTGCCTTTTGAGCTTGCACATCAATGTGTGGCATATTCCACAGGTATAAAAATATTCCGCCTCCTATTATTGCTCCGAAGAGAATGGTTAACAAAACAATTCTTACGATCTTCTTTTTTTTGGTTGTGGTCATAAATTTTAATTGAGATAGTTTAAGAAATACCATGAGGCAATTTTTCAATTAACCTCATGGTATGGGTGGGGTGCTGCTAAGCTTTTTTCAATGATTCATCAATGGCAGCCTTTATTTCCTCTGTTGTTTTGGCTACACTAATGGTGGTAATTACTTTTTTAGTTTTCGCATCTATAAGCGTTATTATCCCTGTAGAATTGCTACTCTCTGCAATTTTTGCCACGCCTGCTTCTTCAATTGCTTTTTTACAAGTTTTTTTAGTGCCATCATCAGTAAGGTCGTTTGCAACAACTTTTAATTCTCCGGTTTTATAGGCAGAGAACACTTCCTTACCCATTCTTTCTCCATTAGCTTTACAGGTAGGACACCAGTTCGCTTTTGTTACAAGAGCAATTACTTTTGTTTTGTCTTGGGCAAATGCAGTTATTCCGATGAATAATGCAAGGATGGTGATAAACGTTTTTAGATTTTTCATTTTTTGATGTTTTTAAAGGTTTATACTTGATAGTAGTACGCCTTTTAAAAACCTTACACAAAAAATGAATTATTTTTTCAGATTCTCATCTATTGCCTTCTGAATGCGGGTTTTAGATGAATCTGCTAACTTCAAATTAGATGGATTTGGGAATGATTGATGATTAGATTTCAACGCATTCTCAATAATTAGGCTTTGTTTCTGGTAGCCTGCACATTTATCGCACATGGCCAAATGCATTTTAAGTTTCACTCGCTCAACAAAAGATAATGGCGTTCCATGACTCTTTTCTATTAAAAGAGTAGCTTTATTACAGGACAACATAATTATGTTCATTAACTTTTTCATGCGTTTTATGCTTTAAACCAGTTTTTTTCGAGGCAAGCCCTTAATTGTAACTTAGCCCGGTGAATGATCACCCAATAGTTAGTCGGTGTAATATTTAATTCCTTACAAACATTTTCAGTTTCTTCTTCCTCAACCAATTTTAAAAGGATGAGTTGTTTCTGATTATCAGGAAGTTTCTCAATACAAAAATTTAAAGCATTCGCTAATTCTTTGTTTTCAATTTTGTTTAAATGCTCAACTCCCCACTCATGTGGAGTGGCATTTTCTTTCCAATCTCCATCTTCAGTAAAATAATTATCGATGTAAGAGTTTTCGTCAAATGAAAAAGTATGATTGTTTACTTCATATTTTGTGGAAGCCTTGCGATAATGATCTGCAATTTTAAACTTCAAAATTGCAAACAGCCATGTTCGTTCACTACTTTGCCCTTTAAAGCTTTCCATTGCTTTTAATCCGGCAAGGAATGTTTCCTGCACTAAATCTTCAGCCACTTCCGTCTTTCCTGTTTTACTCATGGCATAGCCAAATAGTTCATCAGCATAAGTTGATGTCCAGTTGTGTGGGTTGAGTATGTTTTGAGTTTGTGACAATGTGAGGGCAAATTTAAGAGTAATTTTGAGTTAAATTTCTAAAATGGTAAATCATCATCTGATGGTTTCGTTTCTTCTGCTTTTGCCGCTTTAGCGGGAGGTTCTTCAATCGAATTAATAAACTCAACAATACTCGAGATGCTTCTGAAAATCAGCAAGCTTTCGTGGTAATTTAATATCGAATTATCATGAGCAAAACTTTGGTTGTTTCTAACATCATTAAACGCTTCTAAATTGGAAATGGCAGTTTTTAAAATACGTTCTGTCATCACTGATTTAATCA
The DNA here is from genome assembly GCA_964420985.1 of uncultured Chryseobacterium sp. GTDB lineage: Bacteria > Bacteroidota > Bacteroidia > Flavobacteriales_D > Sanyastnellaceae > CAMCTV01. Next base: position 80,895 of record CAYQUT010000005.1, on the reverse strand, counting down.
TCCCATTTTTAGATAGATGTTTAACGTATTCCCCAAAGAAGCTATGTAGTGGTTTGTCTTTATCGTAAGTTATTCCGTTCTTATCACATAACTCACGTATAAATTTTACGGTATAAGTATGAAGCCTATCTAAGGCTGTTTCCGGCTCATTTTTTTCAATAGCCTCCCTTACCTGTTTAGCAAGTTTATGAAAGTTAATATCGTCAGATGTTGCCTGTATAACTTGAATTTGCGCACCAAGAGATTCTGCTTTCAATTTATGAGCAATCTCTTCACAAGATTTTAGCAATTTGTATTGTTCATCACTGATTTCATTTCCGGCAATAAATTCAGACCAATATTTAATAAATGCTTCGATTAGTAAACCAACTTGATAATCAGTTTCTACATCCCAAACCCCTCTAATTCTGTTTGCTTTAGAACCACTTCCACCATTATCGTATTTAGAATTATAAATATCAATTCCAATAGCATCATGTACAAAATTCTGTAATTTATTGTTACTAAAATCTAATACATATCCTCCACCCATATCAAGGAATGCTTCAAGTCGTTTCTTTTCGCTATAAGATAAGCTTGCCATATTTATAATTTATGCTCCCGTAAAAGACGCGATAAGTTGTGGCAAAACAGTTTGAAATAATGGAGTTGCAATATTTCCTGCAACCCCTTCTAATATTGATTTAATCGTAACAAGTGTCTCGCCAATTATAGAAACCTTTGGCTTGGGAGAATTTGCCTGTGCTTCAAGAGTTGCAATTTCAGATAAAAGTTCGCTGTGCTTTTCTGCTTCTAATTGCAGTTTGTCAATAGAAGTTTTCAATTCAGATATGAAGCTCTTCAAATCATTTATACCTTTTGAGGTTATGTTTACTGACTGTGAAGATTGATGACTCCCTTGTTGAATAACAGAATTAGTCATCGTCTGAACGTTAATAATATTAACAGGCAAAAAATGTTCAGTTGATTGATTCGGATTTGTCAAAGCTTCCTCAACTTCAACCACGCCTTGATGGGAAATTCCAATCGTACCACCCAAAGCCCTTGCCTCTAAAAGACCTTCATTTATTAAGTACTGTGCTAATTTTCTTGATAGATCAGAATCAAACCCGATTTCTTTTCCAAGTTCAATCATGTTAAACATATAAGAGGGATCGCCACTGGTGATTTCATATGCCTTTTTTAAGTAGAGAAATCTTTGTTTTTTAACTTCTTCGATATTCATTATTGTTGTGAATTTATGTATTGATAATAAAGTGCAAAATCGCTTTCCGGTAAATTGTATTTTTCATATGCACTATCATATTCCTGCTTAAGTCTTAATACTTTTTGCAGTAGGAGATTAAATGAGTTAACGTCATTTACACCAAAAATTGAAATAACTCTATTAAAAAATGCTTTAGAAGTGCATTTAAGCATTAATTCTGGGGTGTTATCTTTGCGCATAGGAGAAGTGTGAGGAACCCAAACAGTACTTAACTTTCCGCCTGCAATACCAAACAGCGAAATAAAATAAAGAAGAACATCTATGTTAACAATCTCATTGAATGTAAAGTGTTTATTTTCCTTATTAAGATTAAAAATGGTTTCGGTATATAAATTTCTGCGATCCCAGTCTATTAAATTATTGTGCTGTCTGTGAAAGGTATCATTAATTGAAACAACAGGCAAATTAAAATAAACGAATGAAACTGTTTTGTACTCAACATGTGGATCAGAAGAACCTGTTCCAGTAACACATTTCACTTGATAAGTAGAATTAATTATTTCATTAAGTTCTTCGACTCTTTCGTTCTTCGCTAAATATGCCGATATATTCAGAAACACATCATAAATAATAGCACGATGGTGGTCAGTCCGGATATAACCCCATGTGTTTTTATCATAAAAATTCTCATATCCATCAAAGCTTACTTGAAGCATGCTTTTAAAGTAATCATGTACAATTTTTGTATCATTAGCACATTCATAAACCATAATTATAAATTCAATTATTCTGACTTTTAAAGGTTTCATTTTATCAAGTTCAGAAATAAATAAATATGCCCAAGGTTTATCTCGATTCAACTCTGCTTGCGATTTTACAACATGAGACTTGAATTCAAGCATTAAATCTGAGAAGTACTTTGTAGCTAATCTTTGGCTATTTCCAAGGTTGTTAATAAAGGCATGTTGAATTTTCAATAAATCAACATTAGTGTCAATTGAAATTAAAAAATCCTTAACCTTTTGCGCCTCTTCTGTTGGAATATTAATTGAAGAACCATCAGTTGATTGCTGGATTGCAGAATTTATCATCTGATTAATATGAATAATATTTATGTTTTTTGCTTCCATAGCCACTTATTATTGATTTTCCTCCACAATTTTAATTTCCTCTTCAGTTAAGTCATAAAGTTTATATATCATTGAATCTAAATCAGATTCAAGTTCATTGGTATTAATACCCAATGCTTTGTTAGAGATTATTTTGTCTACTTGCTTAACATATTCCATTTGTAACTTTGCTGAAATTTTTGGAATTCGAATTTCTCGGATATCTCCCAAAGTAAGTTGTGTGAAATCATCCTTTTTGGCGGAATTAGAAGCATTTGTTTTAAAAAACGAAATCAGCTTTGAATTAATTATTGCCAGTAAATATTTAGATACAAAGTCAGGATGATTCAGCTTAAAAACATATATATCTTTTTTGTTTACAAAATCTTGGTCTGTTACAGTTGCCATAATCCTAAATTGACGACTAATTATTCGCCTTATTAAAATTCTTTCCCCTTTAAAATAACCTTCAGATGATGGCCTTTCCTTTAAATTTTCTCCGTACTTGACGAACATCAATTCATTATCAATATTGTACCTATCTAATTTTCCAGCAAAAACAGGTTTGTATGTCGAATCAAGTTTCTTCTCAGAATAATCAGAGGAATCAGCTAAAATTCCACGCACCGATATTGTAATATCACCAACCGTAGTTTCTAATTTCAAAAACTTACTCTGAATATTTCTAATGCCAACATTAAATACAATTTTTAGTGATTCAGTATTTTGCCATTCTGAATTTTGAATTTCTTTAAACAATATATTATTTAATGAGTCCAATGAAACTTTATCTTTGACAGAATATTCATACACAAGGGAAGACGGCGCATTCATCTTTGTGAAGAAATAAAGTCCTGTGTCAACATAAACATCATCAAAAACATCATAGGGAAGAACTATCCCTTTGCTTAATTGAATATTGTTTTTAATAAAAGTTCTTGTATTGACGTAGTTATCACCAGTCTGCCAAGAAACTGGTATTATAAACGACACATTACCTTTTTCGTTACATAATTTTGTCCCAAGTTCAATAAAAGATGTGTAAATATCTTCAGAAGCAGAATACTCTCTTTTTATTGCATTTTTTAATGCTTGGTTCATTTTTACACCATATGGCGGATTACCAATGATTACATCAAATCCTTCAAAATTCCCATCCTTATCTAACACTTCCGGGAACTCAAAACGCCATTCAAAAGCGTTACGGTAAATCACATTGCTTTTTATGTCTTCAATCAGGGCTTCCTGCTTTGCAATTTTTTCGGTTAATTTCTTAACTTCTAAATCAAATTCTTTTTTCTCTTTGGGCGTTTTCTCAAAGAGTCCGGTTTGCATTGTAAGGTTTATCAATTCCCCTTTCCACTTACTCAGGTCTTTAAACTCTTTGCTGTTATTGCTTATCTCAACACGAAAATCGTTTTTGATGGAATTGATTATTTTCTCAAGGCCACGCTTCAGTTCCTTATCGTGCGCATTTTTGTAATCATGCACAAAACCTTTGTACTGGTCAATATTATACTTAATGCTTTTTAAGGCTTTACTTAAATCGGCATCCAAAGCAAATCGGCTTATTAATGAGTTGCCGCATTTAATATTGATGTCTATGTTCGGGAGCGTTTCTAACTCCTTGAACTTACTTTCCTCAGTGTAGTAAGCATTCTTCAACAACTCAATCCATAAACGCAAGCGGCATATTTTTACTGAGTTCGGGTTTATGTCCACACCAAACAAACAGTTTTCAATAATGGTTTGCTTTTCGTGGAACAAGGTTTTTTGAACTCGCTGTACCTCTTTGTTAATGGTTCCGTTGTTTACCTGATATTCAAAAATATCCTGCCCTTCATTATAAGTAACAATCAGTTCATCGTTTTCTATTTCAATATCAAAACCCGATAAACGAACGCCTTTATCATCTGCCAAAATCCCCAATTCAGCTTTTATGGCAATGATCTCATTTAATGAAGAAACTAAAAAGTGACCGGAACCAACTGCCGGATCGCATAAGTGCATTCCGTTAATGAGTTTATTAAACTCTAAAACATCCTTGGCAGTCCTTCTGTCAGCCATGTAATTCTTCAGGTCTTCAAACGCATCACATTTCCAACCGTATGTTTCTTTAAATTTTTGTAATACCGCCAACCGAATCGTTTGTCTGCACATATACATGGTAATAAAGCCCGGTGTAAAAATAGAACCGTCTTTATAGCCATTTATTTTTTCAAATATCAACCCTAATACGGAGGCATTGATAAGCGTTTTACTTTCCTCCTGTATTTCCTCTGATCCTTCCGAAGCAAAATCGTAAGCATCTAAAAACTCAAATAAATACTGTAAACTGTTTAAACTTTTTGCAACAGGTTTATTTTTATCATCTCGCAAAACAGTACCACTATGCAAATCAAGTTCGGCTGAATCATCCAAACTATTTACTTTGATGGTTTGGTCTTCAAGTTCGCTTATCTCGAATAAAGAGCTATTTAAGTATGGGATATTCTCAAACTTTTTACTAACGGCTGTAGATCGGTCTGCTTGCCTTTTAGCCAATACCTGAAAGAAGAGTTTGTATAACTCATCGTACTGCGGAATTTTAGTGTAGTTTAAAAACTTGAACGACTGGTCTCCTTTGTGGTACTTAATTAACTGTGCTTCGAGTAACTTTAAAAATAAAACACGATTTACCCATGTGATACAAAGTTCAAGAGCCAAATTAAATAATCGATCCTGCCTGTTATCACCATAACTGCTGATGTCCGACACTTTGTGAATACTGTCTTCAGTATCCAATATGGTAATCGTATTTTCAAGCAAAGAACCAGCATCTCTTTTTTCCTCTTGTTTTCTCCGAATAACTTTTTTGCTGCCGTCTTTTACTTCTTCTAATCCGATGATATGAAGCAACTCCGCATAAAATCCTCTATCTAAAGTGTTGCTGTCGTTTGCAAATTGAATTTTAAGCAAATGAATTGGACTAAATGCTTTAAATAAAACAATTAGTTTGTTGTCATCAGCTTTATCATTATTCTGCAATGGCTTCTCATATTCCCGTATATCAAACCAAGTGAAAGCAAGTTCATCTTTTAATTCATCCAAAAATGGTTTTGCAATCTCTTTGTAAAACAAATCGGTGTTGCTGCTTATTTTTTGCCCGCTTTCCCAATCTTTAAACGCTTTTACAAGTTTGGTATTTTTGGCAATTACTTTTTCAAAAACTGAAGCGTCAAAAATGAACCACTCGTAAATGTTGGTAATAACTAAATGACGGATGTCAATGTTTTTTTCGGTGATGCGCTCTCCTAAAAAATACAGAATCAATTCGTGCATCGCTTTTGCATTCAGGTTTTTTCTCGAAACCATGTCTGTCTTATTGGTTGGGCGCTTTACTTCAAATAAAACACCACTTGGTGTTTTCGCATCTTTACCTGTATGTATTACAAAATCAGTTCTACCTTTAGTTGCAACTAAATAATCCTGTTTATACCAAGTCTCTTTTAAAAAATCCATCAAATGAATTTTCACATTCTCTTCGCTTTCTTTCTCATCAATTTGAGAAAGTAACTTAATGAGATTGGTTTTGAATGTTTCAATCTCTGGTCGCTTTGGCTTAACCAAACGGTAAGCTTTGCTAAGCGAGGATTTTATATTTATCTCTTTTAAGTTCATTTGCTAAAATAAATTTATGGTATTTTGGTATGCAGGCTTCAAATTATTTTCAGAGTCTACCCATTCCGGCATAGCGAACAGTTTTTCTTTTATGCCAGGCAGTTTGATCGATTTAATTCTTCCTGATTTTGCAACTGCTCGTAAATAAACCGAAAGTGTCCCTTTAGGATCATTATAAAACTGGTACTGTTTATCAAGCTTCAATAAGTGCTCGTGAATCTCACGGCTTGTTAACGGTTTGTTCTTGAGCAGAAGCAGAAACACAAACTTGGTTGAATAAGGCCAGTCCGATTTAAAATCTTCCGTCTTTAAGGGTTTGGTTTCTTTCTCAGATGTAGGCAGATCTTGTTTTGATCGACTCACAAGTTCTTTCAGTTCCTCCTCAAGTTCACCAATCTCTTCTCTTAGCTCAAAAATATGCTTTATGAAATCATTTTCTGTCCATCCTTCAAACTCTTGGCGGTCTTCCTGCTGCTTAAACAAGCGATATTTACGTCTCCAGTTGGATTTTTTTGCTGAATTATCAGACATCTATAGTTTAATTATATCTTATTAATATTGTTTCTAAAATATTTTGATAGAACCAAAATATCAATTCTATATCAAATCTACAATTTTTCTACGTCTAAACTAATGCTACAACTCGGAAAAGTTTTAAACCTCATTATCAACAAAATAAACTTTTTTAAAAACTATTTCACGCACATTATTTTTGATATATGCAGAATTATTCTACTTTTGGTATCGGAAATTGATTTTACAAAAGATGGTAACCGAACAAAAAATAAATCCAAAAATGTTAATGCTTGCCCGTGAAGCAAGAGGCTTAACTCAACTGGAATTGGCTGATTTAGCAGGAATTAACCGTTCCAATATCAGCCGATTTGAGCAGGAGTCAATTGGCTTTAGTGATGATGTTTTAGAGAAGCTGATTTCCGCTTTAAAGTTCCCTGAACACTTTTTTATGCAACAGGAAGAAGTGCTACCACCCGCTTTATATCGCAGGCGTGATAAAGTTCCGGCAAAGGTACTTTCCTTTATCGATGCCAACCTGAATATCTATCGGCTTAACATACAACGCTTATTAAAGACAATGAATGCGGAGGCAAAAGAAATTCCTTTGTTACCTGTTTCTGAAAACGAAACACCTGTAGTTGTAGCACAAAAATTACGTGCGCTTTGGAAACTTAAGTCCGGTGAAATCACAAACATGGTGGATTTATTGGAATCTAAAGGCATTATGACTTTAGCGGTTGATTTTAAAACGGATCGTGTGGATAGCAGAAGCATTTTGATTGAAAACAAATATCCGATTGTGTTCTACAATCGCACTTTATTAGGTGATCGCTTGCGCTTTACGCTTGCGTACGAATTAGGGCATATTGTAATGCATACACGCCAAGGTTTACTTTCTACAGAAGAAGTTGGACATGAGGCGAACTTGTTTGCCGCTGAGTTTTTGATGCCTGAAAAAGATATTGAGCAAGACTTTAAAGAAACCATAAACCTGGACTTGCTTGCCAAACTAAAAAAGAAGTGGAAAGTATCCATGCAAGCACTTTTGTACAGGGCCAATGATTTGAATTTGTTGAGTGATAATCAAAAGCGTTATATCATTGGTCAGTTTAATGCACTTAAAATAAGAAGAAGAGAACCTGTGGAGTTGGATATTCCGGTAGAACGTGGGAATGTGATACGTGATATGATTACACGTTACCGCACACAACAAAAAATGAGTTTGAAAGAAATAGCCGATTTCTTTTACCTTGAACAAGAGGAGTTTTTAAGTCGGTACAATTAATTAGTAACAAAAAATAAATAGAGATATGAGTAGAGCAGAAATTAAACCGTTTACAAAAAAAGAGTTGGCGAACCTATATGAAATAACTCCGCATTGCTTCACCACTATGTTGGCTCCGTTTAATGAAAGCGTTGGTAAAAAGAATGGACGTTATTATACAGTTAAGCAAGTAGAAAAAATATTTTCGCATTTGGGGTATCCAAATAGCTATTTGAAGGATGAGTTGGTTTAGTATAATAGTTTTTTGGATAGGAGATATTACGATACATTTAATAAAAAAAGATTACCTTGTAACAGTACATTACTAATGAAATGCATATTTTGTAAACACGATGCCTCCGCTTCGATAAGCGTTGAACACATTGTTCCCGAATCAATGGGAAACAAAAACAATATACTTCCAAAAGGAGTTGTTTGCGATACTTGCAATAATTATTTTTCATTAAAAGTAGAAAAGAAGGTATTAGAAATGAAATACTTTCAAAACTTGAGATTTAGAAATGGAATTGAATCGAAGAAAAATAGAATTCCTCGTGGCAAAGCACTTATACCTAAAACGAAATATGAAGCAGAGGTAATTATTAGTGAAAACAAACCATTCGAGGTAATACTGGATACCGCTTCATTTGAATTAATTCAAAAAGGAGAAATAAAACACCTCCTTTTACCATTTGATATTGAGTACCCGAAGTACGATAAAGTGTTTTCTAGATTTCTCGCTAAAATAGGAGTTGAGATGATTGCTTTAAGAATACTAATGCAAAACAGAAATGACCAAAACTTATTAGCTGAAGAACCTGCTTTAGATCCGGTTAGAAATTATGCTCGCTTCAACAGCAAAAATGAAAACTGGGTTTATAGTTCTCGAAAAATTTATGAGGAAGATGAAAGTTTCTTTTTAGAGAATGGTAAATCCGTAGATATGGTATTTGAATGCGATTTCTTATCGACGCACGAAGGGGAATTGTATTTTGTGATAGCAATTAAAGGAATAGAATTTGTTTTAAATATGGCGGGGTCTTCGATTGAGGGCTACGAAAATTGGTTGAGAGAGAATAATCATATCAGCCCCCTTTATTCAAAAGGGAGACACTTTGGTTACAAATTAACTCCAAATTTTTTAAAAAAATGAGCACATTCTCTAACATAGCATTTATTGGCGGGATACATGGCGTTGGCAAGAGTACCATTTGTCAAGATATTTGCCATCAACTAAAAATGGAACATTTGTCAGCAAGCGAACTTTTGAAATGGAAGGACATAAATGATGATGAACTAAACAAAAAGGTAAAAAATGTTCCTGTGACACAGAATCGATTATTACTGGGCCTAAAAGAAACTGTTCAAAAAGAATATACTTATTTATTAGATGGCCATTATTGCTTGTTAAATCAAGAAAATGAAATTGTAAAAATTTCATTGGATACTTTTAGAGAAATAAATCCATTTTCATTGAATATTATCATAGGTGAAATTTCGTTGATTAGGAATAGACTAAAGTCCAGAGACAGTAAATTATATAATTATGATCTTCTAGAACGTCTGCAAAATGAAGAGTTAGCACACGCTAAACATTTGTCAAAAACATTGGGGATAACTTTAAACATAGGAACCCAAAACGACTATTCAGAAATTATAAATTCACTTCGTAAATCTTTAGTATAGAAATGAAAGCACTGCTAGATACAAATATCATCATACATAGAGAAGCATCAAGGGTTATCAATCAAGATGTTGGCATTTTGTATCGTTGGTTAGAAAGGGTAAAATACACGAAATGTATTCACTCTTTGACTATTTCTGAAATTGAGAAGTATAAAAACCAACAGACTGTAGATACCTTCCAAATAAAGTTAGATAGTTACGAGCGAATTGAAATTCCTTCTCCATTACAAAAAGAAGTTATAGCGGTGTCGGGAAAAATTGACGTTAACGAAAATGATAAAAATGATACCCAACTTTTAAATGAGGTCTTTGTCGGACGTGTAGATATTCTGATAACTGAAGATAAAAAAATACATAAAAAAGCTGTTGAGTTAGGAATTGAAGATAAAGTATTTACAATCGATTCCTTCCTTGAGAAAACTTTTGCAGAACACCCGGATTTAGTAAATTATAAAGTTCTAAATGTTCAGAAATTAAGATTTGGAAGAATAAATCTCAATGATGATTTTTTCACCAGCCTGAAAGAAGACTATCCAGGATTTGACAAATGGTTCATCAAAAAATTTGATGATGAAGCATACATCACGGTAAATTCAAACAATGGATTACTTCTTTCATTCTTGTATTTAAAAGTAGAAGAAAAAGATGAGAATTACCACGACGTTTCTCCTGTTTTCAGCCCTAAAAAAAGATTAAAGGTTGGTACATTTAAGGTTATCAATAATGGTTTCCGTTTAGGTGAACGATTCATTAAAATAATTTTTGATAATGCATTAAAAAATAAAGTTGAGGAAATTTATGTGACCATTTTTGATAAACGGGATGAACAAAAGAGGTTGATTGATTTACTTGAGCAATGGGGATTTATCTATTGGGGCAAGAAAAACGATGAGTTGGTTTATGTTAGAGATTTCAGTAAAAAAACTGATGACAAACAGTTGAAGCAATGTTACCCATTTATTTCACGAAATAAGGATTGCTTTATTGTTCCGATTTACCCGGACTACCACACGGAGTTGTTGCCTGATTCTATATTAAATACAGAATCCCCGGAAGAATTTATTGAAGATTTCCCTCATCGAAATGGTATAAACAAAGTTTATGTTTCACGGGCATTGACTCCTCACCCCAAAATTGGAGACATTTTAATATTTTACCGAACTGGCGGATATTACAAAAGTGTTGTTTCAACCATAGGTGTTGTTCAAGAAGCTAAATACGACTTTAAAGATGAGGATGATTTTGTTCTTTACTGTAGGAAAAGTAGTGTGTTTCCCGAAGATCAGCTTCGTGCAATGTGGCGATATCAGCCTTCAAAACCATTTGTACTTAGATTTCTTTATATTTACTCTTTTCCACATAGAATTAATATGAAAGAGTTAATTGACTTACAGGTTTTAAATGGAGTGAATGATGCACCAAGAGGTTTTAAAAAAATTACAAAAGAACAATTTAATAATATACTAAAAGCTACAAAAAGTGATGAAAGCTTCATCGCTGAATAAGAAAGAAGTACGAAAAATGAAAAGCATTGCGATATGGTATACTCCTAAAAAAGATCAGGCAGCCTCCATAGGTGACGTTGAGCTTCATTTTAATTTTTGGAAAATACCAAATGGTGCCGAGATGCATCGGAAATTTTTAGATATTGGGATTAAGTTAGATGACACGTCGAAAATTGATAGTTTAAACATCTATTTTCCTAGTCAGATAACGAATACTGATTTCGAAGATATCGTTTCTAAGTTCATTGATAAGGCAGATTTGGTCAGTGCAATTTTTAATGAAAACTATAAAGTAACATCAAATGCAACAACAAAATCTTACGAAATAACTGATTCAAAGAATAATTTCGTTTTTACAGTTTATAAAACCTCTCCTAATGATCTTGAGTTCCAAAGCAACAGGCACAACGGAACAATTATCAAAATAAAGGTTTTGCAGCAAAACAAGAAAACTTATTATCGCTTCAGACTTAAAGGGAATTTTATTGATGGACTTTCTACAATAAGCAAGCCGACGAATTCAGTATTAGAAAGCGCATTTTCAGAGATTGAAATGATTGACTTTAGAGTTAATGAGATTAGAGATTTAAATCATGATTTAATTGAAGAAATTAATAAAGGAGTTTTATTAAAAATAAAGAAACAACACTTCTTTTTCATTTGTTCTAATGAAGAAGAAGTTATTGGGAACCATCAACCATTTATTAGTTGCAGAAATTTAGAAAATTACAGATGGGATAAATACGTGGACTTACCTGATAAGAATAAGAATAATGTATACTTGGCTTATCACTGGAAGGAAAATGACAAGGAAAGTGTTTCTACTTTGATAAAGACTAAATATGAAAAAAACAATTGGAAAACAATTGGGAAATATTTTTTAATAGCTTTTTTTATTGCTGTTTTGATAGAACTTTTCTCAAATTGGTTATATGATGTTTTAAAAGGAGTATTAACTATTAAATGTAATTGTAATTGAATGAAAGTATTATTGTCAATAAAACCTGAATATGCATACAAAATATTTGACGGAACAAAGAAGTTTGAATTTCGTAAAGTCATATTCAAAAATCCTAAAATAAAGACAGTTGTTGTTTATGCCTCTTCTCCTGTGCAACAAGTGATTGGTGAATTTGAAATTGAAGACATACTCAGCTATAACCCACAGGAAATATGGAGAAAAACTAAAAGATATTCAGGAATAACGGAGGACTTCTTCTATCAATATTTTGCTGACCGTGAAATAGCACATGCAATTAAAATAAAAAGCACAAAAAGATATAAAAGACCTTTATCTATCAGGGAAGACTTTAATGTTGTCCCTCCTCAATCTTACGTTTATTTGTAAAAAGACAATCAAACCAATATTTTTTAAGTATGAAGCCGGAGCAATTCCGGCTTTTTTATTTCCCATCTGCACCACTTGATGGACAAGCATTCTCGCTTACGTCCAAAAAATTAAATTATATCAAGTTACGTGCGTTTTTTCAAAATTTCTCGAATTACATCAAACAATTTTTAGTAGTGGGTAATTGAATCCAGTTATGGGTAATAACCGGAAAGTGCCCATGTGAGTTGCTGCAACTTTGTACTCGTAATCACCAAACGAGTAACAAATAAAAACAATTCATATGAGCGCAGTTAGAAAAACACAAAAGAAAAAAGAAGCAAAAGTAATTCAGTTAAAACTTATCAAAGGAGGTCGCACTCCTGATCTTGATAAACTGGTGCACGGATTATGGACTTTAGCTTACAGCAGTTTATGGAACAACAAAGAGTTCTCTCTTAACGAAACAGAAGAACTAAAAGAACTACTCGCAGAGCATTTTGAGAACAGCAGAAACAGCAAGCGAAATTTCAAAGACCTTGTTGAACGCATCTGTTTAGCCAAACGTTTTGTATCTCGTAGGAAAGGAAGATACATCTCCAAACCAATCGACTGGTTAAACATTAACTACCGTAATGGATTAGTCGGAACAGCTTCTTGGTTAGAGGAAGTAAAAGAACAACGCAAATCCGTACCTCACTACAACGAAGGCATCACCACCTTGGCAAACGGTATTTTAAAATACATGGAATCGCCTAATATCATGGTGTTTCTGCGCTACCGCAAAATGCTTATCGAGCAAAAGCAATTCGACCTCCTTCAAATTTTTCAAATCACCATCATTAACCTTCAATACATCCTGTAATCATGAGCGAGCAAACAAAAGAAATCAAAGAAAGAACATTCATTCTAAAAACCTATACACGCAAGGAACTGCGTGAGATTTATGGTGTGCCACCTAAAACTTTTCAAAGATGGTTAGAACCATTTAATGAAGCATGGGGAATGAAAAAAAAACGTTACTTAACTATTGAACAAGTACGAAAAATTGTGGAACAGTTCGGAATACCCGGAGAATTGAAAGCCAAATAAACCCATTTGAGTGCAAAAGAATTCAGAAGATGGACAACCGTTTACCAAAGCGGAAAGTGAGTCAGACCACCGCTACAACTTTGTATCCGTAAACTAAAAACAAAAGGAGGTAACATGAAAGAAAATCAAACAAGCACAGACAGCACAAGCAATATGTTTCTCACCGGAACAATTCTGCTTGCCAACCTGGACTACTCAGGGCTTGCCGATTATGCGCTTAAAGCACTTGTTGGCGGAGTGATATGGATGTCATTCAAAGTAGCGGGAGATTATATCAGCGAACGATTAAAAAAGAAGTAATGGAGACTTGGAAAAAAATAGCAGTAGGAACAGTAGTGGGTGGTGCGCTCATTGGCGGGACGGTGTATGTAGTGCGCCTGAACAAAATGAATGCTGAACTGGAAACTGTGCCGATGGCGAAAATACACAAGCTTGATCTTTCAGGTTTAACCATCAGAGTTGACGTGCAATTAAAAAATCCGACACGCACTCCTTTTAAAATCAAGTTCCCATTTATCAAGCTCATGTACAAAGGCACGACAGTCGGCTCATCACAGGTAGTTGACAAAGACATCAGTATTCCTGCATTCGGTGAGGCAGTGATACAGCAAATGATGATACGAGTCCCGCTGATGAATATTTTTTCTCTGTCGGGCAGCCTCTTAAGAGCCATACAAAATAAAGAGCCGGTGAAGATTGATGTCAAGACACTAACCACAATTGATTTGGGATGGAAAAAAGTTCCCTATACAAAAACAGATACACTAACACTTAGTCAGCCAAAAGCATAATGGAACGCAGAGAAGAAGTAAAAATAAAAAGCGGTGCAGAGTTCGATCATCTTTTCCCTAAAGCAATGGGTATGACCATTACTAAAAAGCAAGGTGCGACTGTTTCTGATACGATTCGCTTCATTCCACAGGTAGTTAGAGAAACGCTTTTTCATACTGATAAAATTGCAAAGCAGTTGAAGCGTGGTACGGTGTACGAAACCTGCAAAGCTATATGGCAGTTTGTTTACGACCATATTGCTTACCGCAAAGATGAAGATGGAAAGGAACAAATCAGAAGTCCGGCAAGAGCATGGCACGACAGGAAATACGGTGTGGATTGCGATTGTTACACGGTGTTTATCAGCAGTATTCTGAGCAATTTAAAAATCAGACATATCCTACGAATCACCAAATACAAAGAGGATCACTTTCAGCACATCTACCCGATTGTTCCTTTAAGTGATGGCAGCTACATCACCATCGACTGTGTAGTGAGACATTTTGATTACGAAGAACCCTACAGCGAAAAAAAAGACACAAAAATGGACTTAGAATATTTAAACGGAGTCAGTGACTCCTCAAACAAAAACATCGATGCTGTTGAACTGATCGGGATATATGATGACCGTGAAGCAATGGCAGAACTCGGCAGACTTTTCAAAAGAAAAGGCGGAGAACCAAAACAAAAAAGCGGAGGCTTTAAACAGGTCTTCAAAAAAGGAGCGATAAAAGAAGCTTACAAAAAAGGTGGTATCAAAGCCATTGCAAAAATGGGATTGCACATCACCAACCGATTGAATCCTGCAACGGTTCTTATCCGAAACGGAATTTTAATCGCTCTGAAAACAAACATGTTCAAGATTGCTCAGCGTCTGCGCTATGCATACCTGAGTGATGATGAAGCCCGCAAGCGAGGCATTGACATGGGAAAATTTGAGCGATTGAAAAAAGTAAAAGACAAACTGCAAGGTATCTTCTATGGTGCGGGTGGCATTCCTGAAAACTTCCAAAAGGCAATCCTTACCGGAAGAGGCAACAGAGATAAACAGGTAAGCGGACTTGGATATGTTGCAGATGATATGAGCGGACTTAACAAATACTCTTCAACAGAAGAATTATTGGGGAGCGACATCTATCAAAGCGAAGCATTAGATCAGCTAAACGGTCTTGGAGAACCTTACTCAGCAGCAGCATCCGTAACAGCAGCAACAACCATTCTTACAGCGATTGCAGGATTATTAAAAGGAATCGGAAATATCCTTCCTAAAAAAGACAAAGGTGCAAAGGACTTTGAAGAAGGCGGTGGCGAAGGTGGCGGAGGCGAATCAGGTGGTGGTGGTGGCGGTGAAAGTGGAGCATCTGCTTCATCAGGAGAAAGTGGCGGATCTGCTGACATGAATTTCGACAGTGGAAGTTCAAACAGTAACAGCAGTAAACCAATGGTCACTACTAAAACAAGTACACCTTCAGTAAACGAAGAATCAGGCGGTGGCGGAGATGCAGGTGGAGACAGTTCCGGTGATTCGGCAGGCGCAAACAAATCTGCAAACAGAGAAGCTTCATCAGGAGGTGATACTTCAAAGCCTGAAGGATTCTGGGACAAGAATAAAAAATGGATTAAACCAGTAGGCATCGGAGTTGGCGCATTAGGCTTGATATACGCAGGATACCGAATGGTCACCGGAAGCAAAAAAGAAACAGCCAAACCCGCACTCTCAGGAATTCCAAAGAGCAAGAAGCAAAAGAAGAAAGGAGGTAAAAAGGCAGCGGTTAAGAGTAAAAAACAAAAGAAGCAAGCAGTTGAATTGCTTTAATAAAACAAAAAGTAAAATCAAAAAACATGAAGAAGAAAAATTCATACGAGAAAAAAGCGCAGAAAAAACAACTCCTTGACGGAGTAGCTGCGGAGCATGCCAAAGGCGATCTCAAAAAGACGGCTCTTGAAACAGGACGTGATATTTTGATTGGCGCAGTTGGTGGAGGCTTGGCAGGTGCGGTACTCGGACGTTCTTCCTTCTTGGTGGGAATTGCAGTAACAGGTGTTGGGCATTACATGGGCAGTAATGGAGCAGCAGCTTTCGGTGTAGGCATGATGGCTTCGGGCGGTTATCAGGCAGTTGCCGGGGCAATGAACGGAACAGAAAAAGAAGGCTTCGAAGGCGTGAAAGAACGCATGGCAGCTTTCAAAGAAGAGTTCAAACGAAAACTGTTCCTTGACAAAATCATCAAGAGCAAAAAGAAAGAGGAAGAGAAATCCGAAGAAGGCACAAATGGTATGGGCGAAGTACAATACTTCACTTATCCCAATGGCAAAGAACTGGAGGGCGCAGCCGATCACCTGAATGTGTTAGACCGCATCGAAAAACAGGTGGAAGAGTCAGCCAAAAAATTTGAAGCCAAACAATCTGTTTCAGGCGGATTGGATGGAGAAATAGGAATGCTGGACGTAAGCGAACAGAATTTTTAAAAAATACCTGAACTGAATTTAACAGAATCTAAATCCCTCTCCGGGTCGGAGCATCATCACAAAAAAAAGAAAATAATTAATAACCAATAAAAACGAAACAATATGTTAGGCGTATTAGACGGAGTAGAAGAATACAACAATGCAGGAGCCTTATTAGGTTTGGATGCAGTTGACAATGAAGAATTGCTTGGCGCATTAAGACGCATGAATCCAATTCAGCGTATGCGCACCATCAACAAACTGGCAAGCGGTGTTCCTGCAAGCAAAGGATCACGTGCCGAAATGGAAAAACATTTTAATGAGTTGCCACAACACATTAAAGATGGTTTGATGAAAGGAGAATTGCGTTTGGCAGATACTGTGATTTACAGCATCAAAGCGGTGAACTCAAAAACCATCAAGATGTTTGAAACACAAGACGACAAAGAGGTTGGCTTGCGTAACATCAGCAATGCCAAATTGCCAAAAAACCAAGCTTTGCTTGTAAGCGGAATCTTTTTGCTTGCCGGAATTCCTGCCGAGGTAAACAAGGATAAAATCATCGGAGCGAAATATGATGGTATTGAAGATTTCGCTGCTTTATCAAACGGAGAGTTCTCTTTGAAAAGCAACAAAAAAATCATCATGCCGGAAACCGTGAATACCATTTTTAAGACCAAAACAATGAACACCGTTCCTGTTGGGTATTACAAACTGGCAAATCCACGAATGATCCACGATGACATCCTGATCGAAGCAACCATCGACTTGGGTTCAATGGAGGGTTTAGATCCTAAGACCCATGTGTATGTTGGATTGCATGGCACTATCACTACTCCATAACCGGAGTTCTGAGTCCGAAGTTACGCAGCCACATGTGCTGCGTAACTCGGAGGACTCAGGTGACGTCAGCGACACAAGCAATTAATAAAAACAGTAAAAATAAAAAGAGATGTTAAAACCAGTAAAGAAACGCTTTGACCTTCAGGTGACCGATGCAAACAAGACGGTAAGCAAAACTTATGAGCTTGATAAAAACATCAAGGCGGTTAAAGGTGTGCTGATTACATCGGATAAGGACGACTTACTTTATTTCAGGGGAACTCAAAAGATTGAGATCAACAAAGAAGAGTTCTTCCCTGATAATTATGAAAGCAAACTGCTTATGTCCGGAATCAACGTAGCTCCAAAACAACGCTACTATGATTTGGGAAATGTAGCACCGGGAAATGGTTTGGTAAAACTCACCTTCACCGATGCCGATGATTTGAGAACACCCTTTGCACCTTACAGAGTGTCCTTATACCTGGACTGTGAAATGGAGGACGAGTTATCATGAAAGAGCAAGTTTTAATAACACAGTTACGCATTACCAAAGCCGGACAGGTGAAGCACTTTCAGGTAAAGCTCCCGAAAAATGCCAAACGCATCATCGGAATTGAAGTTGGAGGTCGCCTGATAAAAACACCCAAAACGGATGGAACAACCGGAGCAGACGGAACAGTCATCGGAGTGACACCAAAAGAAGCACAAATAGCAAAGCAATAACAAAACCATGCGAGCAGAAATTTTAAAATCACTTATTCCTTTTAAGCGCAATACGCTCATCGGAGAACTGAAACTGCAAAGTTGCGAAGAGGCAAATATCTTTTATGCTACCCATCTGCAAACAGATGAGAACCTTGGTGCAGGAGATTTTTCTCAGAACCGAAACTGGAAAGCAAGTGCATTTACTCATCAGAGTAAAACCGAAGAGGATATTGTGATTGTGGACGGAGACAGCACCATCATTCAGGGAATATACAAAGACCGGATTGGTGAGTTGAACAAAGGAGATTTTGAATACATCGTCAATGTCTATGTGTGGATTGAAATTGAAGAAGAAGGAGGCAAATCATGAACATAGCATTAGCATTGGAATACATCCCCCGCAGAATGGATGAACTGGGATTTGGAAAAAACTATTACATCCGCTTTCGCCACTTGGTGTTACAACCAAACGAGCATGTGGATATTGAAGCCTACAACCAGTTTTACATCATGGTGGATGAACCTTCTAATATCAATATCACTTCCGAGTTCGGAATCTTTGATTTGAGTGTGGACAGAACCAACGAGCAGTTGTACGAGCATCAGGGATACATCAGTATTCAAAACTACTCGGCATCCGTAAATCATGTTCGCTTTATTCAGGTAATACCAAAACACATCGCATTAAAACAAATAAAAAATGGCAAAGATAATTGAAGCATATAACCCGCAAAAAATAGAGATCATCAAGCGAATGCTTGAGAAGCAATCCTCCAAAGGAAGTCCGCTTGCATACGAGGTATTTGTAGACAATTTTAAAGTAGTGATGAAAACAACTGATTTATCAGAGTTCGACAGCTACGAGGATGTAATGACCAATGATACAAAATACATCCGCATCAATGTTTACAATTCTCCTGCGGAAACCATCAGTCACACCAAATATGTGTTTGAAGTAGAAGAAAGAAAACCACAGGTACAGCAGCCATTGGGTGAAGTAACAGACATCAATGCAAAAATAAAAGAATCAATTGCTGTGGAACGTGAGCGATGGGACAGAGATCAGTTAATGAAAGAACTGGATCGCACGAAGTTGGAATTGCAGGAAGCTGAAGAGTACATTGATGAACTGACCGACAAACTGGAAAAGGTAAAACAAAAACCGAATCATTTTGGAAAACTGGACTTAGGTTCATTGGCAGGTTCAGCGATTGAAGGTGTGATGCGCAGAAATCCGCAATGGTTAACTAAAGTTCCCGGACTGGAGGGCTTGGCAGGAGTGATTGTCGATGAGAACACCAATGGCAAACGTATCGATGCTCCGACAGAGGAAACGGAAGTTACAGTCACCAAAGCAAACGCTGCTCCTTCATTAACCGATGAGGAAAAATCCTATCTCGAATTTGGTAAAGAAGTAGCGGAGAATTTTGAAGATGATGAAATATCGGTACTGATGAAAATCATTCACCAGTTAAGCAAAGATACTTCACAACTCAAAACCGTTGCAGAACTGCTGAACGTTCCGGCTTAAACAAATCAATTTTTAAATCATGACAGTAACAAATCATTCCGCAAAAATGCGGGATCAGGGAAGCACTGTCTCTAAACGAAAAAACAAATGGCAAAATTCTCATTCACTATGACCATCGAAGCCTCTACAGAGCAAGAGGCAGAGAAAAAAGTTAAAGCACTTGGGGTGCTTGCTTCTAAACTCAAAACAATTGAAGTGGAAAAGCTCGCACACATTGTAAAAAATGATCCGGCAAAAACAGCATTGGCAAAAGCATACTTAGGACTACAATAAAATGGAAACCGCAATCACTACATATCAACCACAACCAGTTCCGGTTCAGGCTGTGCAGCCCACACAGCAGGATAAGGAAACATGGACGCTGAAGGAGAAAATCCTGTTCAGTTTACTTGGTGTCGTGGTGGTTGGAGGAACCATCTACATCGGCAGGAAAATCATTCTCGATAAAATAGCCAACAAAGAAGAGAACAAGAGTTTTGAAGATGGCACATCCGCCACTTCAGCTAAACAAATAAAAATGGCTTTTGAGAATGACGGGTGGCCGGGAACAGATACGGAGAGTTTGCGAAGCACACTCCGTGAAATCCCAAGTAAGGAAGAGTTCACTAAAGTCGTAAAGTCCTATCAGAAGCTTTACAATGGCAACCTGATAAAAGACATGAGCGATGAGTTGCAATCCACCGAGTACAACGAGATGCTGCAAATCCTCGCTGCCAAGCCTGATAAAAAAGGACAAGCACCAAGCCCAGTTGCATACACAGCATGGGCAAAGCGAATGAAAGCAGCCTTTGACAAAGAGTACGGACTCTTTGGAGGAACAGATGCGGAAGCGATCATAGCGGTCTTTAATGAAATACCAACACAGACATCCTTCGTGAAAGTGGCTGTGGAATACAAACGATTGTACGGAACGAATATGCTTGAGGATATGAAAAGTGAGAGTGAATTCGGACAGTATGATGACTGGATGAAAATCATTACAGCAAAAAGAAAATAACATGGAGCAGACAATAACACAACAGCAACAACCATCAGGCAAGGGAAAAAAGATTTTGCTTGTAGGATTAGGAATAGCAGCTACAGGTACACTGGGATACTTTGGTTACCAGTGGTGGCAAAAACGCAAGCAGTCAGGAAGTGATGCGGATACTTCAGGAGAAACACCTGACTTAGACTTAAATCCTCCTGCTAAATCTAACTTTTCCCTCCCTGCTGCTCCTAAACGTAATGATGATTTTCCTTTAAAGAAAGGCAGCAAAGGTGCAAGAGTAAAACAGGTACAGGAAGTATTGCTTGCCAAACTCGGAAAAGATGCACTCGGAAAAGCCGGAGCAGATGGAGATTTCGGAAGCAAAACAGAAGCGGCTCTTATCAAAGCAGGATATCCAAGTACGATTGATGAAAGCACCTTCAATGTGATGACACAGGGAGAAACCTTGGATGCCTCAACTACCGCAAAGGAATTGTACAGCGCAGCAATCATTAAAAATTTCACCGGAGCAATCAAAGCCCTGCAAAAATTAAAATCAAAAGATGATTACACCACAGTCTCTGATGATTTTAAAGCCAATTACCGCATCGGTGGAGTTCGCCAGACGCTTGTCAACGGAATGCTTAACAGCTTTACTGATGATAAACAAAAGCAAGCGATCCGTTTGCAGTTCACCCGCATGGGATTGAATTACGATGGAAAGAAATGGTCGCTGTCCGGTATTGAAAGCTCCAGTATCATCACCAAACATCCAACACTGGTGTGGGTGCATTCAA
Organism: uncultured Chryseobacterium sp.; assembly: GCA_964420985.1. Classification (GTDB taxonomy): domain Bacteria; phylum Bacteroidota; class Bacteroidia; order Flavobacteriales_D; family Sanyastnellaceae; genus CAMCTV01. The sequence goes on along the minus strand of CAYQUT010000005.1, from coordinate 59,482 downwards.
AGAAAGCGATTAAAGTTCCTGCCCGCATGGTGCTTGGAAAAGTAATCGCAGAGAAAGGCAATCACACTTTATTTGAAAACAACGGAAAACACTTTTTAGTGGAAACCAAAACCATCAATTACTTATGAATCAAAGAAACATAAAATACATTGTGGTGCATTGCACAGCAACGCCCACCACAACCACTCTCGAATCCATCAAACGCTACTGGAAAGAACAGCGAGGATGGGGCGACACTCCCGGCTACCACTATTTTATTAAGCGTGACGGAACAATTGTTCAACTGCTTGATGAAAAGAAAAACAGTTACGGAGTTTACAAGCATAATTCCGAATGTATCAGCATCGCTTATGTTGGCGGTATTGATAAAGACGGAAAGCCTGTGGACAACCGCAGCGATGCACAAAAACATGCCATGTTCGATATCATCGTTCGCTTAACCGAAAAATACCCTAAAGCAGAAGTGCTTGGACACAGAGATTTTCCGGGAGTGAAAAAAGCCTGCCCATGCTTTGATGTAAAAGAGTGGCTAAAGAATTACGAACCTGATTTTAATTCCGCAGCATAATGGTATTACAGAAGTTAAGAGCAATACTAAAGCACAATGGTTTTAAACTCTATACCCGCCCGTATGAGTTGAACATTGTAGGCTTGCGTTCTGCCAGTACAGTTCCGAATCGCTTTGATGACGAGATTCATGTGTTCTATAAGGTTAGCCCAATCAAATGGAACTATCACGTTTACAAAGCCACTACCGATCCGGGTACATTTTGGTTACGCAACCCCATGCAGCCACAGGGAACAGCCATTCTCGCCCAAGGGCAATATGAGCATGCTTATGAGATGGGCTTGCACCGTGGACAGTACACCGCTTTAGTACAGCGAAAATCTGTAACAGTTATCCGGGATTATGACCGTGATGCAATGCTTGATTTTTACAACGGTAAAAAAACAAAGGGCTTATATGGAATCAATGTTCACAGAGCCAATAAAACAGGAACGACAAAAACCGTAGATAAAAATTCAGCAGGATGTCAGGTATTTGAAAATGCAACAGCCTTTCAGCAATTCATGCTTTTGTGTGAACGCCATCGCCGGATGTACGGCAATAAATTCACTTACACCCTGATTGATTTCAGGGCTGTAAAAAGAGAAACCTACAGGCGCATCGCAGTTGGAGCAGGAATCGTTGGTCTGCTTGCATTAGGGTACATCGCTTTCACCGGAGGCGATAAACTCAAAAACATCGCTGAACAAATCAGCGAAACATTTAATCATCTATTTAAAAAACAAGAACAGCAACCATGAAAGTAAAAGACATCTTACACCAGTTACTAAAAGACAAAGACGGGAATTTCTCTTTAAGAGAAGCCGTTACGCTAACCTACGTGCTTATGTCAATCATTAGCTGGGTGTCACAGCAGTTCTTTGGTATGGAGGTTCCTGAATACATGTTCTATGCATTCATCAGTATGATTGGTGCAGGTACGTTCGGTTACTCTCTTGAAAAAAAGTCAAAAAACATTAATTAAAAACATTATTAAAAAACGAAAGATTATGAAACGAGTTCCATTAGTAATATTATTTACAGCATTAATCACAGGTTTGTTCCTATCACTGAGTACCTGCAATAGCGAAGAGAAAGTGAAGCCGGACAAAACAGAAATCATTAAGGCTTCAGAAAAAGCGGAGAGCATTGACACCAGTTACAAAATTGCATTTGAATCTCTGAAAACACACAGCGACAGTTTGCAGAAAGAATTAAATGTATCACAAAGCAAACTCAAAGCAACCAAGTTCAAACTAAACCAGTCACAAACTGCTCTTGTGGCATTAGCAGAAAAGCAAAGTGACACCTTGAGTTTTGAAGCTTTACTGAATGATTGTGATTCCTTAAAACAACAAACGCTCGCTTATGTAGCATGGGTGGACAGTACACAAAGCATCTACGAAACCAATCTTGTTCAGCTTCAGGAAATGGTCGCAACCAAAGATTCGCAGATTGTGATTTGTACTGCATCGTATGCACAACTAAAAGGTTTGCTCGATGACAATATAGAAAGGGAACGCAAGCTCACCGAAGATTTAAATACAGCTTACAAATCTCAGCGCAGAAAAGTGCTGCAAAATAAACTGCTTGCCGGAGGCATGCTGTTACTATCGGGAATCGCTACAACACTTTACATCAACGCCAATAAATAATGAAAGAAAAAACAATCGTATCATCCGTTACACTCGCTGCTTCACTCATCAGCTACTTCTACGCCAAAGAAGCACAAAAGGACACCATTCCCTTTGTTATGATTGGCGGGTTCATGGGGGCTGTAATCGGTGAAGTGATTGTAGGAGCAATTAACAACAGTAAAAACAACCAAGACAAAAAGGAGGACTAAATGGCAACAGAAATCATCAACAACGGATCGAGCCTGAAAATTGTAACAGACGGCTCACCACGCTTTATTCTGAAAAATCAGATTAAAGAAGTAGAAGTGGTAAGAGATACCATTATCAAAATCGACATCGGTCAGGGAGCACTGTACAATGTGTTTGTAGACCAAACAGAAGTGACCAATCCGGCAAGTGCCAGTGTGGAAGAGTTGAGAGATAAAATCATCGACATGCTTCAGACAGCAGCAGCAGTTGGTTTGGCAACGGAAGCAAAACAAACAGAAGGCAATGCGGAAATCGTGAATTTGAAGAACTCGGTTTCTCAGCTTTCAGAAAAAGTAACTGCAATGAATGATAAAATCTTCTACGAGCCAAAACTTGTGGATGAAACAAACAGCAATGCAGTTTACAAAGGCTTTGCAAATCCGGGAGCAGCAACCGACCAAGCGGTATGGGCAATTTTAAAAGTAACCAACAACAAAGGAGTGCTTTCTTACCACTGGGCAGGTGGCAATAAAAACTTCGATAAAGTTTGGGATAACAGAAAAGTGCTTGTTTACAGCTAAGATGAAAAAAGAGATTACATATCTCGACTTATTCAGCGGTACAGGAGGCTTTGCAAAAGGCCTCCTGTCCGCAGGATTTGTCTTTAGAAAACATTATTATTCGGAGATTGATAAATACTCCGTTGCTAATTATCAATACAATTTCAGAAATGCAAAAAATATCGGGGACATCCAAAAAATCAAAGGCAAACAAATCGAACAACCCAACATCATCACATTTGGTTCGCCCTGCCAAGATATTTCCATTGCTGGAAAATTCAAAGGACTCAAAGGAAAAAGAAGCGGACTCTTTTTTGAAGCTGTTAGAATCATCCGTGAGTGCAGACCCGAAGTTTTTATCTTTGAAAACGTCAAGGGACTTTTCTCCAGTAACCAAGGCAAAGACTTTGAGGTCGTACTTCAATCGTTTGCCGACATTGGGTTATATGACATCCAATGGCAACTGCTTAATACTTGCTGGTTTCTACCCCAAAATAGAGAGCGGATATACATTGTCGGACATCTTAGAGGAACATCCACACCACAGATATTTCCTTTCGGAGAAAGCTACCAAGGGAATTATGCGCTCAATCAAAAAGAATTTAAAGAGAAAAGTTTAAGTCCAACCATAGATACAAAGGTTGGAGAATCCTCGCATCGGAGTCCATACATTCTTCATTGGAAAAACTCGAATGAAAAATGGGTAAAAGAACGTATGGATAAAAGCCCTGCTCTTAAAGCACAAACGGATTTGGTAAGGCAACCACTTGTTGTTAGTGGCGCAGCTTATCGAACCAGAAATTACAAAGGGCAATCCGGTAAAATCGAAATACGAAAGGATAAGATCGCCAACCAACTTACTACCGCACAAAAGGACAGTATGGTATTGTTTCATGTTCCTGAAGCCACCCGAAAAGGTTATGCAACTGCAACAGAAGGAGACAGTATCAATCTTTCATTTTTGGAAGCTAACAGAAGAAGAGGAAGAGTTGGAAAAGGAATTGCAAACACAATCGATACTGGAGTTCAACAATACACTATCAAACACGGGGAGTTAAGACGATTAACGCCAGTAGAATGTGAACGCTTACAGGGCTTTCCCGATAACTGGACTCACTTCGGGATTTTAGATGGAAAAGTAAAAGAAATATCTGATGCACAGAGATACAAAATGCTTGGCAATGCAGTTACAGTAGCCGTTGTTGAAGCCATCGCTATGCGTCTTCTTGGTAGGACTGTTAAACAAGTTACTCTTGAAAAAGATGAGCATGTTAAACTACTTACGATTGAACTCGAACTTGAACTACTGAATTTAAAACACGCTGCTTAAATGAAAACACCAATTACATATTACGGAGGAAAACAAACCATGCTAAAACACCTTTTGCAATTAATACCGGCTCACCGTATTTATTGCGAACCCTTCTTTGGTGGTGGAGCGTTATTCTTTGCCAAACCTAAATCAGAAGTGGAAGTCATTAATGATAAGAACGGAGAGGTCATTAATTTTTTCAAAGTGATTAAATCAAAGTTTCCTGAACTCCAAAAGGAAATACAAGCCACTTTACATAGCCGGGAACTTTACAAAAACGCAATGGTGGTTTATGAGCATCCTGAGTTATTTCCTGATGTTAAACGTGCGTGGGCTTTATGGACACTCACAAATCAAGGTTTCGCAGGAATAATTGGCTCGTGGGGTTTTGGTAAAACAAATTCAAAGGAAAAATCACTTTCCAACAAGAGAGAAGATTTTACCAGTGCTTATGCTCAGCGATTAAAAATGGTTCAGATTGAAAACAATGATGCTGTAAAAGTGATTGATCGTTGCGATGCAAAGGATGCCTTCATATACGCTGATCCTCCATACATCGGTTCGGATATGGGACATTACAAGGGCTATTCTGAAGCAGACTACAAAGACCTGCTTGATAAACTCAGTAAAGTAAAAGGAAAGTTTCTATTGAGTTCGTATCCTTCTACTATTCTCAGCCAGTACATTAAGAAGTTCAAGTGGCGAACAAAGAAGGTGGAAAAATCGGTAGCAGTTACTAAGCATACCGATAAAAAGAAAACCGAAATGTTGGTTTTCAACTACGATCCGGAAAAAATAAAGCCAATGAAGGCAGATCCAAAAATCAAACGCATCTCTGTAAAAGAAATAGAAACCAAACTCAAACGCTTAAAATTCGCAGCATAATGAAGGGAAAGAAAATAACAACCGACAACTACTTTGAAACCATTGAGGAAATTGGTTTTGAAAATTTACCGCAGGTTTTGCAGGAATCACACATGGTTATTCTTTCAAAAACGGATGAAGGTGAAGACTGGAACAAATATAAAAACGAAGCCGATTTAAAACGCATGGTAAATCTTGCTTTTAAGAAATTGGAAGAATTTGTGAATTCCGGTAATAATGAATTGGCAGGAACATCGGGAGAACATCCTGAAACCAAACGAGCCAAAGCAGATGTTAAGGGATATAGTAAGTTCACAACGGAAAGGCTTAAAATGATTTACCGCCTTGAATTGGATGCAGAACTTGAGGATGGAGAACAAGAATGGATTACCATTCGCAAAAACGCCATTGAGAAAATCTTAAAGGAGCGAGGCGAATCAATTGATGGTACAAAAGAACCAAAAGGAAAAAAGAAGAATCCCTACGGAGAAATTTCAACGGAAATTAAATTCATTAACCGCTTTTTGGATTTTAACGACAAAATACTTTACAAAAAGACATTTGAGATTTTCATTGATGAATTGCAACAAGCTATTGAGGGAAAGAAAATCACCAAGAAATCCCCGGTAGCGAAAGATATAATGGCAATTCAGCAAGCGGTATTGAAAGCATTTAATTCAATGGGTAATGCTAAACATTTTGTTCTTAATCCAACAACCGTTAAAAGATTGAAAGGCATTATTGAAAAGTATGAGAACGCCTACGATGATATAGATGAATCCTACATCAAAGTAAAAAAGAAAAAAATGGATTTGAATGGCATCAATAACCCATCTGCCCAAGTAAATGTAATGCCAAGTACCGATTTCACCAACCTTCAGTTCAATGCTATTGGCTTTAAAGATAAATGGTTAAATTTTATAGGTGATCCTTCACCCGGATTTACAGCAATGGTATTTGGAATGCCGAAAATGGGGAAGAGTTATTTGTGTGTTGACTTTGCGGGTTATTTAGCAAGAAATCATGGTAAGGTTCTATATGTTGCAAAAGAAGAGAAACTGGATGCAACACTTCAAAAGAAACTGAAGGATAAAGATGTGGCGCATGAAAACTTATTTGTTGCGGATGCCCTGCCAACTGATTTGTCTGCATATGATTTTATATTCCTGGACTCGGTAAACAAGCTTGGATTACAACCTAAAGATTTGGATAAATTAAAAACAGACAATAAAGGCAAATCATTCATTTATGTATTTCAGGCGACAAAAGGCGGGAAGTTTAAAGGCAATAATGAATTTCAGCACGATGTGGATGTTGTTATTGAAGTACCGGAGCAAGGTAAAGCTGTACAGTTTGGAAGGTTCAATCAAGGAGGCGAGATGGATATTTTTGGTACTGAAGAATTATCGGGTGTAAAAGATAGCACAATTGAAATTGAAGCAGAACTGCCTTTAGCTTTAGAGGAGGTTTTTCTTTACATAAAAAAGAAAGGTGAGAAAGTTGAAGACATCGTGTCTATTTTAGATAATGAACCGGAGCGAGCAATTGCTGAAGTAAAGGAAATTCTCAACGAAATATTCAAAGAGAAAAAAGTTAACATCAAATTTAAAGATGTTGAACACGCATACAATGATTCTAAAAACATTACACATGGTGTTGCTTATTTTTCATTTAAGTTATCAGGAACAACATCTGATTTAAAAAAGGTGGCCGGTGAGGATAAACATATTCTTTATGATTGGGAAGGTGGCTTGGATGGGGCAAAAAAGAGCAGAAAGAACTTGGACGTTCCGAATAAAGTATCGAACGTAGACACCATGAAAAAGAAAAACGTAAAAACCGAAGACTGGACTGAGCCTGAACACTTGGATAAACAAGATCACGCTGTCCTTAAAGAAATTTATCGCTTGTTTAAAGCAAACAAATTTAAAGAGGCGATGAACCGTGCAATGGAAACCGATACCATCGTAAGAGAGGAAATCCCCCCTGAAGTTTGGAAGAAGATGGGTGGTCAGCTTACAAAAACGGGTGAGGAAAAATTAAGAATGAGGCAGGGAAAAACTCCTGCCTCGGTTCATCAACCAATTAAACAGAAACCAACCATTGAGTTTAATGGAACGATACGCCTATTAAAAGGTGTTATTGAAAGAGAGTGGGATTTGGAACTTACAGACGCTGATTACATTGAAATTTTGGATATTGCCCAAGAACGAAGCGTTAATTTTCATGAGGTGGTAAATGAAATTGATCCGAACCTGACAGCCTTCCTAAAACAGATGTCGGAGGCTTTAAAAATTTGGGATCAAACGGCTGGCAAATCAAAGGATAAATCAAGGGCAAAATTCGACCCTCGGTTTTATGAAAACAGACCCGATGACGACAACCCTTCGTTCATTTTCAGTTTAACAAGTAACCGCCTTTTATCAGAAGCCATAAAGGGGGATTTTGATTTGATTTACTTGGTTCGTAAGGAACTTGCCAACCGAGGACTTGATAGTAATGGGAAATGGGTAGGCTTCCCGGAAGCCAAAAAAATTCAGCGAATTCAGGAATAAAGGGTGTCTTTCGGCGAATCGGTACAATTTACCATTACCGATTAAAGAAGCGGACAGAAGGCAAAAAAGGGGCGAAATTCGCCCCTTTTTAATTGTTAAAATTTAAGGAATTTCTATCTTTATACCCGAAACCCCACAAGGGAGGGTTTAAGGAAATTTTATCAGTCGGTTAAAGGCTCTAAAAGTCCAGTAAATTCCAATATTTTATGGAAATCCTCGACTTCGTAGTACGACCTTTCCCCCACTGGTACCACAAGTTTTTCTTGACTTTACCACAACCTTTGTCGATATTGCGTTGTGAATTTTAGAACAATTGCTATTTTCATTGCATTCACTTCCTATGGAGTGTTTTGTCCGGCTCAATTTTATACAGAGTTGTTGTCTGTGCAGCACCAACAAATCTCCGATGGTGAACATGCGTTGAATGGATTATCCAATACCTCGGTCAATATGCTGGCCCCTGTATTACGTGAAAACGGCAATGTGTTTTTGATAAGGGGTTCATTTGAACGATTACAATTCCAACACGATGCATTGAGCAACGATGTATGGTCCATGTCCATTCCTTTTGGATATCAGTGGCAATCGAGAAAGAGTTCTTCATTAAAATGGACGGCATTGGTCATTCCCAAATGGGCTGCGGGCCATCACAGAACTTTGGATCAAGGGGATGCATGGCAATATGGATTGTATTCATTGGCCACTTGGACCCAGCGACCTGAATTAAAGTTCAAGCTGGGTTTGTATGTGAATCAGGAGTTTTTTGGAACTTTTGTCGTGCCATTGGTGGGGATGGATTGGAAGGTCAGTGATCGACTTCAAATATTTGGCACGCTTCCGAACAATATGAAGGTTATGTACCAAATTAAGCCCAATCAACTTCAGGCGGCCATCGTATTCAAATCCCTCACAAGATCGTTTCGCGTTGATCATCCTGATTTTTATTTGCGGTTCAATGAAGTGGAGACCAAGGCGCTGATAGAATTCATGGTTGGTCAGTCCGTTTTTCAATTGGAAGGCGGATATGTTTTGGGAAAGTATCCTCAGCTGTTTGGAGCGGATGATGATTTGTTGGGAACACCATACAACCAAAGATTGAAACCAAAGTGGTTGATTAATTTTGGATATGCATTTCGCCTATCGCAATGAATACGCAATACCCCGGATAGCAATGGAAAGCCCGGAGGGACGCGCAGCGTCCCGAGGACTTGAAATGGATAGCCGGAATAGGTCCAAAAAAAAAGGCCACCTATTGGCGACCTTTTCTTCCTAAAACTAAAAATTAGTTTCTTTTCTTGAAGAACAAACGTGTTACAAAAATTCCTTGTCCATCTTCTTTTCCACCGTCGCTTTCAACACCGCTGGCAACAAAAGCCAAGTCATATCCTTGAGCATCCATCTCATTCAATTTTGACATGATGATGGCATCGTTAGAAGCTATGTTTTGGAAGTTGATACCCACTCCGGAGAAGTAGTTCAACATTTTGGTTTCACGCAAGCCAGCTACTTTGATGTCTCCGCGTTCAACATCTCCTTGCTTAGAATCCTTTCCATCTGTTCTAACGGTTGTGAAAGCATTGTAGTCTACATCAGTGGTTGACTCAATCATTCTAGAACGACCCATTCCCATAGGGATAATGGATTCAATCACGGTTACTACTTTGTACTGTGCAAATGCAAATTGAGCGGCTAATGTCAATGCTGCAAATAAGGTTACTTTTTTCATTTTATTTATTGGTTTTTATGGTTTTTATGTTTTCTATGTTTTATGCATAACGTCGTTTCCAATGACGGCCAATCTTGGCCTCTTCAGCAGATTGGACAAGGGTTTGCTGATTTTGATGATGAACATGCAGCGCAAGGGCAGCAGCCAATGTTTCAAGCGACTCATCATTCTGTTGGAGCAATTCTGGCGTGTAGTAATTTTTGACAAAATGGGTGTCAAAATCGCCACTCACAAATGCTTGGTGATTGATGGCCCAAGAACAAAAGGGCAGGGTGGTTTTAACGCCTGTGATGTAATATTCATCAATGGCTTTTGTCATTTTGGCAATCGCGTCATTTCTGTCTTTTCCATGCACAATGAGTTTGGCAATCATGGGGTCATAGTAAATGGGAATTTCCATTCCTTCTTCAAACCCATCATCCACTCTCACGCCTTCTCCAGTGGGTCTTTCATAGCTAATGAGTGTGCCAATATCTGGAAGGAAATTATTCAATGGATCTTCAGCGTAAACGCGAACTTCAAGGCTATGTCCATTGATGGTCAAATCGTCTTGTGTGAAGGATAGTTTCTCGCCACGAGCTACCTTAATTTGTTCTTGAACCAAATCAACGCCCGTAATCATTTCCGTTACTGGATGTTCTACCTGAAGGCGCGTATTCATTTCAAGGAAGTAAAAGTTCCTTTTTTCATCCACCAAAAACTCAACGGTCCCAGCGCCTACATAGTCGCAGGAACGGGCAACATTGATGGCCGATTCACCCATGGCTTTGCGCATTTCCGGACTGAGAATGCAGCTAGGAGCCTCTTCTACCACCTTCTGGTGTCTGCGTTGAATAGAGCATTCTCTTTCAAACAGATAAACAACATTTCCATGTTGATCGGCAAGGATTTGAATTTCTACGTGTCGAGGACCAGAGACATACCGCTCGATAAATACAGATCCATCTCCAAAGGCACTCTCTGCTTCAGAAATGGCTCTTTCCATTTGCTCTGCTACCTCGTCGATGTTTTCTACTATCCTCATTCCTTTGCCACCCCCTCCGGCAGAGGCTTTAATGAGAATGGGTAAGCCAACCTCCAAAGCTATTCTTTTTGCTTCCTCAACATTGGAAATGGCATCCTCTGTTCCCGGAACCATAGGGATATTGAACTTTCTTGCTGCAGCCTTGGCGGCGAGTTTTGAGCCCATCATCTCGATGCTATGCGGTTTTGGACCAATGAAAATGATACCTGCGTCCTGAACCTTTTGAGCAAAAGAGGCGTTTTCAGAGAGAAATCCATATCCGGGGTGTATACCGTCGGCATGGATGCGCTTGGCCAAGGCTATGATTTCATCTCCTTTTAAATAACTTTGATTGGAGGGTGCTGGTCCTATACAATACGATTCGTCAGCAAACTTTACAAACGGGGCTAATTTATCTGCTTCACTAAATACAGCAACGGTTTTTATTCCCATTGCCTTTGCAGAACGCATAATGCGTAGTGCAATTTCTCCTCTGTTGGCAACCAATAATTTTTGCATGCGGCTAAGATAGGGTTTGTGGAGAAAAGGATGATTATTCTCTTACAACTTTCACCAATCGTTTTTCATTCAAACCGCGCAAAACGAGCAAATATGTTCCTTTGGATTCGGGTAATTCAATTTGCTGTGAACTACCTTTTACCCATTTGGTACTGATGTATTTTCCATCCATGCCATACACATCCACGGATTGTACCAAAGCACCGGGATTACTTAAAGTTACCCATCCATTGTAACTGGGGTTAGGGAAAATACTCGGTTTGGCTTTTATTTCCCCCACTCCAACATGAGAGAAATTGGTTTCTTCAAGCGCCACTTCAAATGGAGCAGGTCCTTGAGCCAAATACATGTTTCTCCATGTATTGATTTCAGGCGTATCAAAGGCAAACATTTCATCCATGTATTTGGGTGGTGCTGTTTGATACAGCAATCTTGCTGTGACATGATAATCACCTGAATTGAAATTTTGAATGGGAATGTGGAAATGAAGAATGTCCGCACCGGTACCTTCGTTCCCGTTCAATCGGTTGAAATCAGTATCCCAATTGGCACCAACGATTTTGGTTGTATCGTACAAACCTCCAACTTGTGTCGAGAAACCCAACGGCGTCAATCGGTTGTCCTTTAAATAGTCATTGGCACGTTCCAAAACAGTGGTGACATTTCCATTAACGTCTGCCATGACCATTTCGTAAATCTGCACTTGCTCTGGCGCATTGATAACATTGTAATGGGGCTCATAGGTGGCGTTCTCTCCAATAACGCGGTATTCATTGTCAACGCCTCCTGAGCGAAAAACTTCTTGACCATTGTTGTCTGTTATGACAAACTCAACAAAGGCCCGTCTTGCCGGATAACCACTTGGGAATTTATGTCCGGCTAGGTTTCTTATGTTCAAGTCAAAACGTGCGGTATCATCATCAATGAGACCGGTAGTCAATGTTACCTCTGCTGTTTGATAGCGCAACTGATCTTGTGTTCTAGCGATAACGGTATTGAAGTGTCCTGCATTAGCGGTAATGTCCAGCGCATCAATGTTGTTCTTCATCAACTCCAACATAAAGGTATTTCCACCTACCAGCCAATGTTGGGCATAAGGTTGTCTTCCAGGTAAAAAAGAATATCCAGAGGCAATGACAATGGGTTCATTTAACTTGGGCATGTGGCAATCCTGACATTCTTGGTGTATAGCGGGATCATTACTCGTTTTGTAAGATGAATTGAGCCATTCATGGTAGGTGGCTTGCTCAATGAAATTATTGCCCGTGTAATTGCCTTCTATATCCGAAACGTGTGTTGATAAGGTATGACAACCTGCACATGTTTCAGATTTTGAAAAGGTATGACTACCCACCGGAGTGTACCCTACAAAGCTTTGCATGGCTTGATAAAAGATGGGGAAGTCTTGTTCTTCACTCACGTATGGCCCCCAAATGGTGTCCGTATGAAAATGCAAATCTCCTGAAAAATCATTGCCTACTTGGTCCATGCGTTGTTGATGACAGGCACTACAGTTCACTCCATCTCGGGCCATTGAATCATTGGGCAATTGGGTAATGTCGTAATCTTCTATTCCGTTGAATAAATTGGTGTATCGACCGATGGGGGCATGGCAGCTGGTGCATTTGTTCACCAATTCTTGCGCGTGACCGGGGTTCACAGCCATTTCATGTGAAAGTTTGGCTCTCCAAAATGGGTCTTTGGCAGAATTGGCCATCATTGTAGCCCGCCAATTTTCAGTTGGGTTAACCAATTCTCCTTCAGAGGTTATATTGGCAAAGCCAACGGGGTCAACACCATGACATCCCGCACAGCGTCCACTACCCACAAAAAAACCATTGTCATAAATGGGCAAATTGCCATTGAGCATTTTCACCATTTCTGCTTGTGAATGAAATTTTCCCTTGTGAGGGACAAATGACCATCCCAAAGAGAACAAACCTGCAGCAACAATGAAGAAGAATAAAACAAACTTCTTTGGGTGAGTATAAACGAGTTTTTTCATGATTTCGAATCCAATATTAAAACAAAAATCATTGAACGATTACCAAATTTCCAATCGATCAATAATTGGGTGACCCATTTTTTCATTGATTTGTTGCACAATGTTCTGGCGATTCATGCTGAGCTCTTGTTTGATGACACCGCTATCTATGCTAACGCTCAACGTTTTTCCAAAAATTTCAGCTTTTGTGGTATGCCGACTGATGAAATCTCCAACCACCTCACGATAGACAATGATCGCGTCCACGCGCATCATTTTTTTTTCCAGCCCCCGTTGCTTGATCCACTCCTTGATAATGGCTCCAATGGGTTGGTTGTTAAAATCTCTGCTCATGAAAATAATACTTTGGTGAAAGGCGCATTCATCGAGGCTAAGATACTTGGAATCCTGTTAAAATCGGTATCGGTGATGATGACCTGACCGAGAATGTTTGTATTGAGCCATTGAAACAAATTGGATAGCCTTTGTGCATCCAATTTGTCATGAATGTCATCGAGCAAGAGCAATGGATTCTTTTGGGCTTGCGTTTGAATAAAAAGTAACTGAGCCAATTTCAAAGCCAGCACAAAAGTTTTTTGCTGACCTTGTGACCCCATTTTGCGGATGAGATGACCGTGTAGTTCAAAAATAAGATCGTCCTTGTGGGGACCAATGCCCGTTCGTTCAGCATGCCAATCCTGAAGATAGGCCAATCTCATCTCATCTTGATATTTTTCAGCATTGTAATTGCTTTGTAATGAAACGGAGGTCAAATCCGAATCATCAGAGAAATGAGCTATCAACAATGGTAGTTTTTCAGAAATAAAAGTGATGAAGTTTTGTCTTTCATGATGTATGACCATCATCCATTCCTTCATGAGCTCATCATACCAAGCAACGTCCTCCAAATGTTGAGCCTTCTTTTCATGTTGGCTTTTCAATAGGGCATTTCGTTGTTGTAAAAGATGATTGTATTTTATCAATGCCTCAAGATAGGCGGGAGAGGTTTGGCAAATGGCGCTGTCCATCCATTTTCTTCGTTCTTCCGCATTCTCATTGATCAATGCTTGATCTTGAGGGGCAATTACAACTACAGGTTGCCATCCAATGTGATCAGAAAGTTTGGTCAGTAATTTGGCGTTGACAGAAAAAGTTTTTTTTCCATTTTTTCTTAAGTTACAAAGCAGTTCAAATGATTGATGCGCTTTGTGTCCCCAACTTTTTATACTGGACTCTTCCTTTTCATGTTGAATGGAGAGAAGATCGGTATGATGAAAATAGCTTTTGGTCAAACACAAATAATGCATGGCATCTAACGCATTGGTTTTTCCGGAACCATTTTTTCCTAGCCAGCAATTGAATCGTGGGTGCAGATCAATCTCTAATTCAGTGTGTTTTTTGAATTGGTAAAGACGGATTCCCTCAAAGAGATTTTGATTAAGCACAGACATATTTTGCAAAGATTTGATAAAATGTCTTATTTTCGGCCCTCGAAAGTTCTAAAACATGTCAGAAAATTTACAAACAAGCAAAGAGTCAACGGCTCTAACAACAGGATGGTCTGGGTTTTATGCCAAGAATAAAAAGAATGTTCAAATTGCTGGTGGCGCATTGGTTGTGATCATCGGTGGTTGGTTGGCTTACCAATTCTTATATCTCAACCCAAGAAACAAAGAAGCCAATGAAGCCTTATGGCATGTTGAGCAGTGGGTAGAGCTGGACAGTATGAATTGGGTGCTTCAAGGAAATGGTGAATTTATCGGTGCTGAAGAGTTGATGAGCAAGTACTCAGGAACAGTTGCTGCTGAGAAAGCAAAATATTACGCAGCCTGTGCCAAGCGCAACAATGGTGATTTCCAAGGTGCTTTGGATTTGTTTAAAGATGTTGATTTTAATGACAACACCGTAGGTGTGCAAGCCATCGGTAATGCGGGTGACATGTATGTTGAGTTGGGTCAATTGGATGATGCCGCTGATTGGTTACAGAAAGCAGCCAAGAAGGCCATGTCAGCTGATTCCAAGGACGCTTTGGCCCCTGTTTATTTGATGAAAGCAGCACGCGTGCAAATTGAACGTCAAGATTTTGCTGCGGCCAAAGAGCTGTTGCAAGAAGTAGTAGACAATTTCAAACGCAGCCAAGAAATAGGTGAAGCCCAAAAAATGTTGGGATGGATTGAGGCCCAAGGAAAATAATGGCAACAAAAAATTTATCGAATATCGATTGGAGTCAAATGCCCGAAGCCGGGCATTTCTCTTTTGGTATCGTTGTGTCCGAGTGGAATAACGAAATTACCAATGGCTTATTGAAAGGCGCACTGGATGTATTAAAAAAGGCTGGTGTCAAAAAATCCAAGATTAAAATAGTATACGTTCCAGGTAGTTTTGAATTGGCGCATGGAGCACAGCTTTTGATTGAAGCACAACCTTTGGATGGGGTGATTTGTTTGGGTTGCGTCATCAGAGGAGAAACTGCTCACTTTGATTTTGTCTCACAAGCCACTGCTAAAGGAATCATGAATGTTGGTCTACAATATGCAATGCCCGTAATTTTTGGTGTATTGACAGATGACAACATTCAGCAATCCAAAGACAGAAGCGGCGGTAAGAAGGGGAACAAGGGTGCAGAGGCGGCAGCTACGGCCATCAAAATGGCCTCCTTGAGAGAGAAATTAAATGGATAACATTTACTGTTGAACTGGGCGTGCTTGAAGCAATAGCTCTTTGCCTTTTCGGGTGATGGTATAACCTATATTGGGTTTGTTAATGATAAAACCTTCTAAATAAAGTTTAGAGATTCTTTCTCCCAATTGCGCAGATTGATTTTGGTGTGCCAATTCACGTTCAACCTTCACCCAAAAGTTGGCCTCCAATTGTGATAGCTTAATCAATTGATTTTTGTTGTTCTTCTTAAAGTTTTGGATGATGTCCAAAATAACATAATCGTGGTGGTCTATCATACTCAATTCAATGCTGTTTTGACAAGTTACGAAACTAAACATGCTTGGGAGTGACCGGAAGAATTTCTAAAAAAATTCCCCACAAGTTTTCAACGATTTATTACCTTCGAAAAAAAAAGCATGAAATATATTCTTATACTAAGTTGTTTTTTAATGCAACTAAGAATTTTCTCTCAGGTTTCCATTACCTCAGCCGATATGCCTAATTCAGGAGATGTATTAACACAAGAGAATGCAACATGGAATGGCAATTGGAATTTGGATCAAGCGGGCAGTGGTTTAACATGGAATGTCAATTCATCGGTATTAACACCATTGGGGAATTACACCACTGTTAATTGTGAACCGCTTACCAATGCACCTTTTGCCTATCAATTCTTTTTTAATTCGCCCTTTGATGCGGAACACAATAGTGATTATACCACCATCACCACTCCGCCAACATTGCCTACGGATCAATTGCCATTGCCTATTCCCATCACCATTGAAAACACCTATGCCTTTTATCAAGTGACCAACTCACGATATGCGCTTACGGGATTTGGAGCCAGTATCAGCGGCTTTCCAACGGGTGCTCAGGGTGACCCTGTTGACATCATCTATCCATTGCCTTTGACCTATCCATTGGATCAAACCAATGATTCTTACTTTCAATATGATATACCAACTTTGGGCACTTATGCAACTGCTCAGACAAGAAGAACAGAAGTTCTCGCTCAAGGAACCATGAATTTTTTCGGGACAGATTATCCTGTCATTAAAGTGAAGTCAACTGTAACCGGCAATGACTCATTGTATATATCTCAATTCTCTTTTGGTTTCGCTTTTCCTCGTCCAGAGGCGGTAGAGTACAAATGGCTTACACCGGGTATAAAAGTTCCCTTGTTGCAGATCAATACAACTTTGGGAGCCACCACGGGTGCATTGATTTATGCAACAGCGCCCAATGGTATTCAAGAAAATAATGCCGCTGATTGGAAGGTATATCCCAATCCTGGAAAGGAACTTAATGTTCAATCCAATTCATCAGCCATTTTGACCATTTGGGATGAGAAGGGTAGTGTTGTTTTTAAAGACAATGTAAGTGCGTTGTCTCAATGGGATGCTCAAAAACTCACCGTGGGAACTTATTTCATTGAGATCAATGGTGTAACCAAAAAGTGGATCAAGAATTAATTAGAATAGTCAGAATGAAAGCTTATGTTTTTCCTGGCCAAGGAGCCCAATTTACGGGCATGGCCAAAGATTTGTACGATGGCAATGCCGCAGCCAAAGATATGTTGGAGCGTGCCAATGAAATCTTGGGTTTCAGAATAACCGATATCATGTTCTCTGGAACCGAAGAAGAATTAAAACAAACCAGAGTAACCCAGCCCGCTATCTTCTTGCATTCTGTTGTCATGTCTGCATGTTTAGGGGATCATTTTCAACCCGCAATGGTGGCGGGTCACAGTTTGGGTGAATTTTCCGCATTGGTTGCGGCAAAGGCTTTGAGTTTTGAAGATGGATTGCGTTTGGTTGCTGCCCGCGCAATGGCCATGCAAAGAGCTTGCGAAATCAATCCATCAACCATGGCGGCCATTTTGGGATTGGAAGATGCCAAAGTGGAAGAGATTTGTAATGGTATCGACGGAGTTGTTGTAGCCGCTAATTACAATTGTCCCGGTCAATTGGTTATCTCAGGGAGCAATGAGGCAATAGATTTGGCTTGTGCTCAATTGACTGCAGCAGGTGCCAAAAGAGCGTTGAAGTTGGCTGTAGGCGGTGCTTTTCACAGTCCATTGATGATGCCCGCTCAGGAGGAATTGATGTTGGCCATTGCCAATACCCATGTTTCAGCACCCATTTGTCCTGTATACCAAAATGTCAACGCGCTGCCTCAAGTTGATCCTGAAGTGATCAAACAATTGTTGATAGAGCAATTGACAGCTCCTGTAAGATGGACGCAAATCATGGAGAACATGATTGCTGAAGGTTGCACTGAAGTCATTGAAGTGGGCCCAGGAAAGGTGTTGCAAGGACTTTTCAAAAAAGTCAATAGAGATCTACCTGTAAGCTCAGCACAGTGGGGTGAATGATAAAGAGGAGCATTGTTGTTATTATATTAATCGGTGTAATCTCTTTGGGATTGATTACTGCCGGTCAAGTGTATTGGATAAGGCAAGCCTATCAGCTTCAAGAAAGAGTTTTTGAATCAAAAGTCACTACTGCATTGACTGATGTGGCGACGAAAATACATTTGATTGAAAATGATAAATCCCTGTTAACCCCTGCCAAACGGATCAATGATGCTCATTTTTTGGTGGTCATCAATCATACACCAGATTCTTTTTTATTGAGAACGCTTCTGGAAAAAGAACTTCTTTTGGAAGGTTTACAAGAGCCCGTGGAATATGGTATGTATGATTGTTTTACAGGTGAGTATGAATCGGAAGCTTGGTTATTTGCTGATAGTTTAAAGGAACAAGATGCCATTCAAAGTGGTCTTCAAGTTTACCCAGAAGAAGGTCATTACTTGAGTCTTTATTTTCCTCAAAAAAATGTTTACTTGCTCAAGCGAATAGATTTTTGGATGTACAGTACGGGAATTATTTTCCTCATCTTTGTGTTCTTCGCCTACACCATTGGTGTCTTGTTTAGAGAGAAGAGACTGGGTTCCATCAGAAATGATTTTGTGAACAACATGACCCATGAGTTGAAGACTCCTTTGGCCACCATACAGCTGAGTGCAGAGGTGTTAAAGCAGGATAAAACCCGTTTGGACACTGATCGAATGAACACCTATATTGGTATTATCGAAACAGAGACAAAGCGCTTAAAAGACCAATTGGAAAAGGTGCTTCAGTTGTCATCCTTGACACCAAGAAAGAGAAATATTCGCTGGGAAGATTTTGATGTTCATGTCATTATTCATGATGCTTTTCAAGCCAATTTGGAGCGAGTGGCTGAGAGTGGGGGAACCATGAAATTGGACTTGTGCGCCATACAAAGTACCATCCATGCTGATCGCGTTCACATATCCAATATCATTTACAACTTGATGGACAATGCCATCAAATACACAGATAAGGTACCGCACATTGAGGTGAGTACATACATCCATAAACGTTGCATTAGGATTGATTTTAAAGACAACGGAATTGGAATCAACAGGCGGCAGCAACGATTGATTTTTGATCGATTTTATCGCGTTCCCACAGGAGACATTCATGATGTCAAGGGGTTTGGGTTAGGACTTTATTACGTTAAAACAATGCTCAAGGCACAAAAAGGTAAAATCTTTGTTAAGAGTGAGTTGGGAAAAGGATCTGTATTTACACTTGAACTTCCTTTAAGTAAAAATTGATTATATTTCGTTCATGGAAAATCAACATCCGCATATCCTATTGGTCGAAGATGACCGCAATTTGGGTTTTGTCATTCAAGACACCCTGAAGCAAGAAGGATTTGTGGTGCATTTGGCCACAGACGGCAAGGAAGGTTTGGTCCAATTCAATAAGCAACCCTATGATTTGTGCTTATTGGATGTGATGATGCCCAAAAAAGATGGATTCTCTTTGGCTGAGGATATACGAAAAATCAATGAAACCATTCCTATCGTTTTTCTCACCGCCAAAGGATTGTCTGAAGACAAGATCAAAGGATTTCAATTGGGCGGGGATGATTATATCACCAAGCCTTTTTCAAGTGATGAATTGATTTTGCGTATCAAGGCTATTTTAAAAAGAAATGAAAAATTTGCCTTAAAGACACAAAATACCCAGCGCTTGGGTTTGTATCAATTCGATTTTAAAAATTATGAATTGATTGGTCCGCAATCTCAGCGGAAATTAACCAAAAAAGAAGCGGATTTGTTGAAGTTATTGGTGGATCATCAAGGTCAAGTGCTGGAAAGAGAACTCTTGTCCAATATGGTTTGGGGGGATGATAATTATTTTGTCGGACGCAGCATGGATGTATTCATTACAAGATTAAGAAAGTACTTGTCGCAGGATGAAAGTATTTCCATCGTCAATATTCATGGAGTAGGATTTAAATTGGTAGTGCAGTGAGAAAATTGTTTTTTTTGTTGGTGTTGTTTTGTTCTTCTCCTTTTTTGAAAGCTCAATTTCAGGTCAGGGACAGTGTGCTATTTAATCCGCACATTTCCATTGTTTATGGGCATCATTATCCAGTGGCTGATTTGGCCAAAAGATTCGGGCCATCAGGTGCACTTGGATTGGCTTTTGACATTAAAGACAAAAAGAGTCATTATTGGGGAGTCCAATGCCAGTATCATTTTGGGAATAAAGTAACCGAACCTGGGTTGCTGCAAAATTTATACACGGACAATGGCGAGATTTTGGACAACCAGGGTCAGCCCGCTGTGGTGTATATCCAACAGCGCGGTTGGTCAGCTTGTTTTGAGGCAGGACATGTATTCAACACTTTTGGCCCCAATCCCAATAGTGGTTTATTGGCGACAGGAGGATTGGGATTCATGACCCATAAAATAAGAATCGAGCACCAAAGTCATGAGATCAATGCATTGCAAGGAGAATACCTCAGAGGGTACGACCGATTAACAACGGGACTGATGGGGCGTGCATTCCTCGGATATTTTTACATGAGCAATAATAAATTGGTGAACTTGGTTGCGGGTTTGGAGTGGATTCAAGGACAAACGAAAAATGTGAGGGGATTCAATTATGACACCCAACTGTTGGACAATCAAAGACGTTCTGATGGGTATCTTGGATTCAAGTTGGGTTGGGTTTTGCACTTGTATCAGAGAGCCCCAGATAAGTTTTATCTCAATTGATGTCGATGTTGGACGGGTTGCTAGGTGTTGTATTAAAAGTCTACCAAACATTTTTGCGTTGTTTGTCATTCTTTCATCCTCGTGCACGATTACTGGTTAATGGCCAAGATCAGAGTTACTCTACACTTAAAGCATGGCGAATGCAATTTCCCAATGACAAAGTGATGTGGTTACATGCCGCTTCATTGGGTGAGTTTGAACAAGGTCGTCCTGTGATAGAAGGATTTAAAAGACAATTCCCGGATGCAAAAATTGTACTGACTTTTTATTCTCCTAGCGGATATGAGGTGAGAAAGAACTATTCTGGGGCCGATTTGATTCTATATCTTCCATTGGATACTACTTTTGAAATGCGCCGGTGGGTAGGCTGTTTGCGACCTACACTGTTGGCACTGGTGAAGTATGAAGTCTGGCCCAACATGTTGCTTGCCTTGCAAAACAGTGGAATACCTGTTGTCATGATTTCAGGTATTTTCAGAAAGGAACAACGTTTTTTCTCAGGACTGCTCAAAGGATATTGGGCTAAAGTTCTTCACAGGATTGATTACTTTCATGTTCAAGATGAAACATCTTTCAGTTTATTAAAAGGAATTGGTGTGGACGCAATGGAAGTAAGTGGTGATACCCGATACGATAGGGTAGCGGAGGTGGCACTGAATGCCAAGTTGGAAGAGCGGTACCTAAGATGGAAGGCCGATTCAACCGTGGTAGTGTTGGGATCCTCTTATCCAATAGAGGAGGAAGCTGTTGTGGCAATGGTTGATGAATACCCCAAGGTGAAATGGGTTGTAGCTCCACATCATATTGACGAGGAAAATATTCAAAGGATAGAGCGACTGTTCATGGGAAAGACACAAAGGGCAACAGGTCTTGGCGAGTTAAATAATGCCCCCATATTGTTATTGAATACAATGGGGGAATTGGGAGGGATGTACAAGTTGGGGGATATCGCCATCATCGGTGGAGGATGGGGCAAGGGCATTCACAATGTATTGGAGCCTGCTGCCCATGGGTGTGCGGTGATTTGGGGGCCCAATGCCCAGAAATTCTTGGAAGCTCAGGCATTGCGTGAAGTAGGAGGGGGTGTTCAGTTGAATGAATGCAAGGATTTAGATAAGCAGTTGAGACGATGGTTGGAAAATGACTCCGAAAGACAAAACGCAGGCAAAACCGCAAGGGAAATGATTCACCGACGCACTGGAGCTAAGGACAAAGTATTGAAAACCATGGCTGAAATTTGGGAAGGAAAAAAAAGATAAAAAAAGACTTGCGCAAATAGAAATTGAGTGTATTTTTGCACTCCAAACGTTCTTTAAGCGGGAGTAGCTCAGTTGGTAGAGCATAACCTTGCCAAGGTTAGGGTCGCGAGTTCGAGTCTCGTCTCCCGCTCAGTTGAATCCCGTAGCGATGATTCGCTAACGGGATTTTTTTTATAAAATAGCCGAAAACCAAATGCCCTGGTGGTGGAATCGGTAGACACGCAGGACTTAAAATCCTGTGACCATTGCGGTCGTGCGGGTTCAAGTCCCGCCCGGGGTACAAATCAGAGTGAGGAACTGAGCAAAAGTGAAGTTTTAAACTCTGATTTTTTTTTGTGCCTTTTCGGGGTTTATTCTCTTTCCGTTTCTCGCTCTTTATATAGCCTTCTTATGAAATTTATTCCTAATCAAAATCAAAATCACTAATTGTTACTAACCTGTTGGGGAGGGGCTTTTTTCAGTCTGGTATTGTTCTCTATCTTTAATGCATGCACAATGCGCAACGCGTTTTTGGTTTAGACGTTTTAAGGGCCATCGCCATTCTATTGGTGTTAAAAGGCCATGCGAAATTGTTGGCGGGTGATATTTTCAAGAATTGGATCTCCATTCCTTTGATTGATGGCGTTGAATTGTTCTTTGTGCTGAGCGGGTTTTTAATAGGCGGTCAAATATTGATATTGATGCAATCTTCCATTGAGCCATGGAGCAGAAAGGATACTTGGGTGTTTTTGAAACGAAGATGGTACCGCACTTTGCCCAATTATTATTTTATCCTTTTGATTCAATTGGGAATTGTTTGGTTGGGTTTTTCCCGTGATGCCTTCTCTTCCGTTCATTGGAATTTTCTTGTTTTCAGTCAAAATCTAACCCATGGTTTTCAAGGTTTTTTTTGGGAGAGTTGGAGTTTGTCCGTAGAAGAATGGTTCTATTTTATTTTTCCTTTCTTGTTGTTGACGTTGAACATTTTTTTTAGCAAAAAACAATCCTACTTGATTGCTGCGCTGTCCCTTTTGTTGCTGCCTTTGTTTTTTCGAATTCTTAAACCTTTCCCTGCTGGAATGGATTGGTATCACTGGGATGTAGAATGGCGAAAAGTCATTTTATATCGTTTGGATTCCATCGCCTTTGGTCTGATGGCTGCCTACTTTTTCTTTTATCATCAAAGGCTATTTTCAAGATATACCAGATTGTTTTTCATTGTAGGTATTGTTCTTTTGGTTGTGGATCATTTCTACATGTTGGATGCCTTTGGCAGCTATGAGCGCGTTGTGTCCTTTTCCATAAAGTCATTGGGGGTTGCTTTGTTATTGCCACTGCTCAATAGCTGGAAAGCGGCACCTTTGAATTTGTTTGGATCAGCAATGGTATGGATTTCCAAACGTTCTTATTCCATGTATTTGGTTAATTTGGGCGTGGTGTTCTCTTTGTTGAATCATTTTATGATGAGTAATGATTTTTCTATTGCGATTATTCGCTATGGCTTGTTTTGGGTCATTACTTTTGTCCTCGCTCATCTTTTGTATGTTCACATTGAAATGCCTTGGATGATGAAGAGAGAAAAAAAATCAACATGAATCCATCCCACATCTTTGACAGTATTGTCAGAACGCGTCGCGCCGTTAGAAAATATCATTCCACGGATTACGACCCCAATGCAGTAACGGTTAGTCTGGAGCGAGCGCAGTTGGCTCCTTCCAGCAGCAATATGCAATTGTGGGAAATGTATAGGGTGAGTACTCCTGAGAAAATCAAGCAGGTATCGTTTTGTTGTTTAGGACAAAATACCACAGAGACTGCCAAAGAGATTGTGGTTGTTGTGGCACGACCTGATTTATGGCGGCAACGTGCTGAAGCCAATTTAAATCATGTCAAAAATGTCCATGGAGATCGTCCCAGTTTTCGCGGACAAAGTGCCTTGAAGTACTACAGCAAATTAATGCCGTTGTTGTACAACAATGATTTTCTAGGATTTCGCGGATGGATGAAGAAGATTTTTGTGACGATAGGGGGATTCAAAAGACCGATGGTTCGTCAAGTGACAGGAACGGACATGCGCATTGTTGTTCACAAAAGCGCAGCATTGGCCGCTCAAACTTTTATGTTGTCCATGAGTGCTGAGGGACATGATACTTGCCCAGTGGAAGGGATGGACAGCAAGCGTTTAAAAAAGTTATTGAATCTTCCTCGAAAAGCGGAGATCAACATGGTGATTTCCTGCGGCAAGCGTATTCCAGAAGGTATCTATGGTGATCGCTTTAGAATTCCCCTGACGGAGATGGTGAAGCAAGTGGATTAGGCAAACTGCGCTTGCAATTGCTTTTGAAAATTCTGCAATAGGTTCTCCAAAATCGGTTTAATCATTCCGGCCATCAAAAAATTGACATTGGCCTTCACTTGAATGTTGGCTTCTGTCTTTTCACCTTGTTCAAGACTCTGAAAAAGGATGGTGGCGGGTAACAACGGATTGTCTTCTGTGACAAAATGAATCTCTGAATTGGAAATATTTTTTTTTCTGATTTTCAAAGAAATAGAGGACTTAATTTTAAACTCACAACTGTCTTCATCATTTTGCCAATCAGAACAGTCTTCCGGCAGAAACTGTTGAAAGTTTTCCATCTTATTCAGGAACAGATGAATGTTTTCCTCTTTGTCATTTAAAACAAAGGCTGGAACTTTAATTTCCATGATTGGCAATGAATTGTTCAGACCAAGCCGCAGGATTTTCCTTCCATACCTTCAAAGCTTGGTGTTGCTCTGTTTGGATGTAATTTAAGTCAATGGCTTTTTCTAATAGGTAGCTGTAATTGGAAAGGGTTTTCACTGGGAATGAATATGTTTCAAAACGCGCAATGGCATCCGGAAATTGATACGTGAAAATAGCAATCATACCAATGACATCTGCTTTTCTCTCTAATAAAGCATCAACGGCTAAAAGGCTGCTTTTTCCTGTAGAAATCAAATCTTCAATGACCAAAACTTTGGCACCTTCTGGACAGATGCCTTCTACTTGATTGTTGAGCCCATGTTTCTTGGCTTCACTCCGAACGTAAATAAAAGGAAGGTTCATGAGGTCGGCTACCAGAGCGCCAATGCCAATGCCGCCGGTGGCAACACCCGCAATGATTTCAGGTTGTACTGGGAATGTCGCAATAAGGTTAACGAAAGCTTCAGCCACTTTTTTTCGAATATCAGGAAAAGAAAGAATCTTTCGGTTGTCGCAATAGATGGGAGATTTTAATCCGCTGGCCCAGGTAAAAGGATCATTTGGACTCAATTTCACCGCTTCAATAGAAAGAAGATTTTCTGCTACGGAATGACCAATGTTTGTTTCGATACTCATTCGGCAAAAATACGGCGCACTACCTATTAATTGGTCTTAGTTTTCAACAATTGTAACCTTAGTAGAGGATGTGTCGTTGTGTGACATAAGTCAAATTTGTTTAAAGTTTAAATTGTTAATTTTGAAATAAAATAGAAAACCATGTTAAAATTTAATTCTTCAAGTGCCCGAATTGTCAATACCAAACGGGCTGTAAATGAGTGTATGGAAGTTGCGTTGGGTGAGGAAATGAGCTCTGCAGATTTATTGATTTTTCATGCATCCATTGGGCATGATTTTAAAGATATGGTGGATGAGGCCAAACGTTTGGCTCCTAACGCAAGAATTGTAGCTGCATCATGTTGCGGAGTTGTAGGCAGGGAAGGAGTGAGTGAGTCCATGAAGGACATGGCGCTGATGGCTGTGCAAGGTCGTGATTTTTCATTGGGTCAAGTGGATGGAATCTTTGGTCACAATTCCTACGAGAAGACCCTGGGAATGGCGGAAAAGATGAAGGCTGAGAACCCAGAAATCAACATGATCTATTTCTTGGCATCGGGAATTGACATTGCCAATGACCAATGCATTGAAGCCTTAGAAGAGGTATTTGGAAAAGAGGTAACCATTTTTGGTGCCACCTCATCTGACAACATGCGCGGTATTATCAGCTTTCAAGCGGTGGATGATCAGGTGTATGAACATGCTGCTTTTGCCATTGGATTTTCAGACTCAACCATTGGAGTGGATACACAGGCCACACACGGATTTGTTGCCGTTGGTGAGCCTTTGGTGGTGACCAAAGCCAATGGTCATATTATTCAAGAATTCAATGGGCAACCCGCATGGCAAGAGTACACAAGACGTTTGGGTTTGACCACGGAAGCCACATGTGGAGACTCTATTCCCATTGGTGCATTGGGTGAACGTTTGTCAGATGACTTGGCCAAGGAATATGGCAATCAACACATCTTGCGTGTGGTGACCAAGCATGAAGGCAACGACATGTATTATGCTACGGAAATACCTGAAGGCACTGAGTTATGGCTAACAACAAGAGATGAAGAATTGATTTTCTCTGAAATGGATAGAATGGTGGATGTCATGAAACAACGCATCAATGGTAAAGAGGTGGTGGCCGTTTTCCATGCGGATTGTCTTGCACGCGGAAGATTTTTATTCAATCGTATCATCAAAGATGAATTGGTCAGTAAGATGCAATATCCATTTTACAACAATGGAGAATGTCCTGCTTGGTTAGGAATGTATGGCTTTGGTGAGTTTGCTCGCTTAGGAGGTCAGAATACTTACCACAATTACACAACTGCGTTGTACGTGCTATATCGGAAGTAATGCCAGATAGGTTAACGCATGAGGAGTTGAAACAGCGTTATCGGGAGTTGCAGCTCCGGGTAACGCGCTTTTCTGCAACGGAACAAGAGCTGATCAATACCCGTGATCGTTTGGATCATGAGTTGGAATTGTACAAACGACTTCACAAGTACAATGAAACGGCAGCTAAGGTTACAGGAATGGATGATTATTTCCAAGTCATGGCGGAAGCGTTGGTGGATGTATTTGATTTAGAGTCAGGACTGATATTGGTTGCCGATTCCGTAAACAAAACAACAAAATTGTATTCAGAAAGCATCCACATTGAAGGCAAGGAAGAAAAGATATGCAATGATTTAAAATCCTTGTCGAATGCGAGTAATACTGCAATTGCTCAACACTTAAAATTAGAGTCTTTTGGTGGATTGTCAGCTTTGAATAGCTGCTTTGAGGGGATGTTTTACCATCAGGATTTGGTGCAATTGCAAAAGGAAGTTTTCTTATTGGGCAGTGTCAGTATTGAGAAGGCTCCATTGTATAATCAGATTTTAGACAGGCACTATACCATCTTCAAAGTGTTTGTTCAACAGTTTTTAGCAGGTTTATCCACTCGGATAAAAACAGAAGAAGTTGTTCATCAATTGGAACAAATCAAGCAATCTCAGGCTGATCTGAGGAAGTTGTCTTTGATTGCAACAAAGACCAAGAACGGTGTAATCATCTCGGATTCACACGGACGAGTGGAATGGGTGAATGATGCCTTTACAAAGATTTCCGGATTTCATTTGGAAGAAATCAAAGGTCGAAAGCCAAAAGAATTTTTGCAAGGGGAGGATACCACAGATTTTGATCGCGACGTTTTAAAGAAAGCACTTTGGAATAAAGAGGATGTTGAATTGACGGTGGTGAATTATACCAAAGATGGTCATCCTTATTACAATCAATTGGAAATCATCTCCGTTTTCAATGAAGAGGGTGAGCATACGAATTTCATTGCTTTGCAGAAGGATATAACAACGGAGATAGCTACTCAGCAGGAAATGTTGAGGATGAATTCTAGGTTTGAAATGATCACCGAAAAATCAATGATTGGTATCTGGGAATTGGAGTTTCCTGATTACAATGTCGTTTGGAGTGATTTACTCTATAAAATCTATGGATTTGAGAAGGATGAGGATTTGATGCGGAATGAGATGTGGAGGAAGGTTCTTCATCCAGATGATCGTGAAGCTGTTTTGATGCGATTGGAAAGTATCATCAATGGAGAAAATGGGGTTATCCACGATGAATACAGAATTATCCGTGCCATTGATCAGTCGGAAAGATTGGTGGAGTGTCTTACCATTGCGGAACGTGATGAGAGAGGGAATCTCATTCGCTTGGTGGGAAGTGTCAAAGATGTAACGGATGTCAAGCAATACCAGAATTCTATCCTCTTTCAAAACGAAGAGTTGAAGAAGATCAATCTTGAACTGGATAATTTTGTGTATAGCATTTCACACGATTTGCGATCTCCATTGCTTTCCATTAAAGGGATATTGTCACTTCTTATGCATGATAATCAGCTGACTGATGATGGAAAGCGGTTCTTGAGTATGGCGGATGTTTCTATTGGTCGTTTGGACGGAACCATTCAAGAGATTCTCGAATATTCCCGCAATTCAAGGTTAGATTTGAAACCTGAGTCTTTCGATCTGGAGGAAATGGTTCAAACTGTTTTTGATGACTTGAAGTTTAGTACAACAGATTCCCTTTCCTTGTTTATCCATGTTGATGGATCTTCTCAAGTGTTGTTGGATAAAGCTAGAGTGAATGTGTTGTTAAAAAATATCATTGGTAATTCGGTAAAATATAGGCGGTCGGATGTTGATGCTGAAATCAGGGTCAATATTATCAATGAGAACAAAATGGTGCATATCGTTGTTTCAGACAATGGTGAGGGTATTGCTTCGGAGCATCAACAAAAAATATTTGATATGTTTTTCAGAGGTACATCCAATTCAGTAGGAACGGGTTTGGGTTTGTACATTTGTAAGGAAATAGTGAATAAGATGAATGGGACAATAGATGTTTCATCGCAAAAGGGAATTGGGACAACCATGAAAATTAATTTACCTCAATGAGTAAAATGAATGTTGTATTGGTTGATGATGATGAGGTAATCAATTTGGTTCATCGAGAGGTGATCAAAAGGATAGTACCAGATTCAAATATCGAGGTTTTTAGGTCAGGTCCTCAATTGATTCAATATTTGCAAAATGGGAATCAAGGGCCTATCGACTTTCTTTTTTTAGACATTCGAATGCCTGAAATGGATGGATTTGAGGTATTGGATAAAATCAAAAGTTTATCTAACCCAGCATTGGAGCGATCAAAGATTTACGTTTTATCATCAACTTTAGATGAAAGGGATTTGAGCAAAGCCAAGAATGATGCTGCGGTGGCTGATTTCATCGGTAAGCCGCTCAGCTTCCAAACCATAGAGCAACTTTTGGGCAAAGCGTCTTAAGTTTGTCGTATGTTGAAATCAACCATTGTCTATTTGAATGAGGCCATTCTTTTGTTTGGAGATGGCCATGAAGGAATTGCTTTTACTGACATTCAATTGAATGATTCACATCCCAATTGGATCAGTTGGATTGAATTCTTAAAAGACAAACAGGGTGCATACCGTTGTTGTATCGAAGGTCAATCTGCTGATGAGGTCTGGAATAACTTCTGCGCTGAATTTAAACTGATTACGGCAGCTGGAGGTAGAGTGAAGAATGAGCAACAATCAGTGCTACTAATTTTTAGACGTGAAAAGTGGGATTTGCCCAAAGGAAAAGTGGATGATGGCGAAACCATTGAGGAAGCAGCCTTGCGGGAGGTGAAGGAAGAGTGTGGTTTACAAAACTTGGTACTTCTAAAAAACATTGGTATCATTTACCACATCTATTTTCACAAACAAAAATGGGTGCTGAAAGACACCCATTGGTTTGATATGAAGGGTACACTGCTGGATCCTTTAATCCCTCAATTAGAAGAGGATATTACCTCCATGGAATGGGTTGATGCCAATGATGAGCGCTGGAAGAAAAATACCTTCCCGTCTATTTTGCAGGTGATGGCTTGGTAGGATTTAAAATGACTTCATAAATCTCGAAGCTGCTATCATCTTTCCAAATTAAATTTCCAGATGTGTTTTGTTTTTCCGTGCTGAACAATGATTGCAGTTGATTCCCTTTGGAAAGCATCTCTTGAAAAGGCAACAAGTCAATTTCCTTTTTGTCTCCCAAATTCACCACCATCATGTACATTTTGGCATCGTTGTATCTAAAATAGACATATACATTGTCTTGGGGAACAAACTGTTTCAGTTTGAGCTCTCCCAATTGAGTGGCGGTTCTGAAAGAAGTGAGTAGGTTATAAAAGTCAAAGGCTTCTTTTTGCGCAGGACTGATGTTCTTCTGTTCGAAATAATTGATGGCATCACCTTCCCAACCCCCATTGAATTCTTGACGAACAAGATCATCCGGATTGGTAAAGCCTTCAAATAAATATTCGGTTCCGTAGTAAGTACAAGGAATCCCACGATGTGTCATGAGCATTCCCAACCCAGCTTTCCATTTTTTAAGGTCTTTTCCAATGATGGAATAAAATCGACTGAGATCGTGATTGTCCAAGAAAATGACGTTGTTTTCCGGGTGCTTATAAATGAGGTCTTGTGTTAAGGTCAATTGTATTCTTCGCAAACCTTCTTCCCATCCAAAGTTTTCATTGAGTCCTTTGCTAACACCAAAATACCATTGGAAATCTGTCACACCATCCAAATGCGTTTTGTTGTTGTTGTATTGAAAGTCATCAACAAACCATGCTTGAACAGTAGGTTCTGTAACCCAAGTTTCACCAAAGAGAAAAGCAGAAGGGTACTCTCTTTTTACAGATTTATTTAGCCGAGACATGAAGGTTTGATCGGGATAACTATATGTATCAATTCTGATGGCATCAATTCCGGCAAACTCCATCCACCAAATGGTATTTTGAATGAGATAGGTGGCCAGGTTGGGGTCCTGCTGGTTAAGGTCAGGCATGTGGGTATCAAACCAACCATCGCTCATCAATTTTTTATCATAATCGCTGGAGTAGGGATCCATGAGGGTTTCAGCCCTGTAATTGGTTTTGGTGAAAGTGGGGAAGAAATGAAACCAATTGGAGTCGGGGATATTTTTAAAGAGGTAGTGCTCATTTCCCCAGTGGTTATAAATGGCATCCCAAACCAATTTTATTTTTTGTTGATGGCATTTCAATCCCAAGTTGCGAAATTCAAGGTTGGTTCCTATGCGTGGATCTACTTTATATGAATGAGTGGTGGCATATCCATGATAGCTGTCCACAGGTTGATTGTTTTCTAAAATTGGATTTAACCAAAGGGCAGTGTGTCCTGTTTTTTCGATATAATCCAAATGTTGGGCAATGCCAGCCAAGTCACCACCATGTCTGGATTTTTTTCCATTTCGATGAGCGCCTTGGTAATAACCAGGGATGCTGTCATTGTTCACGTTTCCGTTAGCAAAACGGTCGGGATAAACCATGTACATGATATCATTGGCATTTAGACCTTGAGCTTTGTAGCCTGTTCTTTCATAGAGCGGAAAAGGCAATGTCAACTGTCTACCATCGTTGAATTGAAAATTGAAGGCGACATTTTGAGCAGGACAATTGTCTAAAATATCTACATCTAAAATGATGTATTGACCATTGGGAAGCCATTTCCATTGGTTCAATTTGACGTTGATACCAACAGTAACAATTTGTTGCAATCCAACAAATTGGGTACCTCTAACCAAAAGTTCTAAATGAGTAGTTTTCATTCCTACCCACCAATTGGGGGGATCACATAGTAATGAATCTGGTTTGATTGGCTTTTTTTTGTCCAATATTGGAGACGCAGATGAAATGACAGAAATCATCAAAACAGCGATAATGAACAGCGATTTAAGAATTTTTGAAAAAATCATTTTTTGTCAGAGCAAAGTTATTTTATTTTTGGAAAGTGTTAAAAGTACACCAAGTAAAACTAAACCCTTAAACAAAATGAAAAAAATTTACACATTCGTAATGTCTGTGTTGGCTGCGGCGGTGATGAGTGCACAAACGCCAGTAACCTTCACGGTAGACATTGCAGGCGCTGGATTGACTCCAGATGCAAACGGCGTTCACATCGCAGGAAGCTTCCAAGGTTGGAACCCAAGTGCTACGCTCATGAACGACAACGGAGATGGAACTTTCTCTGTTACTTTGGATTTGGCCCCTGGTCACCATGAATTTAAGTTTTTAAATGGTAACGATTGGCCATTTGTAGAAGATGTACCCAACATTTGCCAAGTAGAATTGAATGGTAACGATAATCGCCATGTTGAAGTAGGAACGGATCCTATGACTTATGCAGTATGTTATGCTTCATGTGCATTGTGCGGAACCAATTCTGTTTTGTTGCGTGTTGACATGAGCATGGTTGATGCTGATGGCGATGGTATCAATGCTGAAGTAGGTGAGGACATCAGCCCAGCTGGCGTTCACGTTGCCGGTAGCTTTAACAATTGGGATCCTGCAGCAACAGTTTTGACTCCAATGGGAAACAACGTATATGGTGTTGTATTGCCTTTGGCTGCTGGTGACTATCAGTACAAGTTTATCAATGGTAACGCTTGGGGCTTTGAAGAAGCTTCTGGTGGTGCTTGTTTCACAGGTGGAAACAGAACCATTACCGTTGCAGATCCTAATACATTGACTGACGCTGTATGTTTCGGTGCTTGCTCAACTTGCTTGATGCCAACCAACGTTACTTTCCGTGTCAACATGAGCAACGAAACAGTTTCTCCCAATGGTGTTCACATTGCAGGTAGCTTCCAAAACTGGACGCCAAGCGATATGAACTGGGCGATGGTGGACATGGGCAACAACATCTACGAATTGACTAAACCTGTTCCTGCTGGTTCTTACCAATACAAATTCGTTAATGGTAACGATTGGTCAGGAGCTGACAATGACAATGAGTCTTTGCCTGCGGAGTGTAATGTAAACGGAAACCGTAGCATTGATGTAACAGGTGCTTCAATGTTGGTTGAATATTGCTACAATCAATGTACTGCTGATTGTATCATCGATCCAAACCCAGCCAATGTAACTTTCCAAGTGGATATGGGCAACATGATCGCAATTTCTGCCTTCAACCCTGCAGCTGATACACTTTGGATGATTTCTGGTGCAACAACTCCACAATGGCAAGCTGGTAGAACTGCTATGTCAGATGCTGATGGAGATCAAGTTTATGAGTGCGTTGTAAATATTTCTGGCCCAGCTTCCTTCCAATACAAGTATTTGACAGGAACTGACATCAGTACTCCAATTTTGGAAGAAGGTGTAGGCATTGATTCAACAGGTTGTGGTATTGACAATGGTGTTGGTGGATGGAACCGTACTTTCGTAAGAACAGGTGTTGATGAAGCTACTGGTATTTATTGCTTTGATCAGTGTACGGATTGTGATGGTAATCCAGTGACTGGAGTAGATGAGATGATTTTGAACAATAACGTTCAAGTTTATCCTAACCCAACAGAAGGTTTGTTGAACATCGCTGTTCAAAGTACAAACGTACAGGACATCAAAGTTGAGGTTTACAATGCAATGGGTCAATTCATCATGGTAGAGAAATTCAACAAGGTAGCTGCTGGCAAGAATGCCTTGAGCTTGAATTTGAATAACGTACCAACAGGTTTGTACATTGTTGAAGTAACAGGAGCTCAGTTGAATGAGACTTTCCGTGTTGCTGTGAAGTAAGAAATAGTTGATAGGTAAGAGGCCGTCCAATAGGACGGCCTTTTTTTTAATTTCTCGGTGATAATTAATCAAGAAAAACCTAACAATTAAAAAATGTTTGCTTCATCTTTGAAAAAGATTGGCGGTGCATCATCGCCTTATGAAAATTACAATGGCAGATATCAATAGCGTACTTCAAATGTTAGTCCCTAAGGACAAGCGTTTTTACCCTCTTTTCGAAAAGAGTGCTCAAAGTTTAACCGACATGTCCAAAGCCATGGTCGAAGGTTTATCAGGAAGTGATGTGGAACGCATCAATATGTTGGCCACCATTTCTCAATTTGAAAAGCAAGGTGATGCCTACACAGACGCCATTGTTCGAGAGGCCAATGCCATTTTTTTGGTTCCCTTTGATAGAGAAGATATTTATGAGTTGGCTGTGGTTTTGGATGATGTAGCGGATTTTATGCACAGTGCTGCCAAAAAAATCAACTTGTACAAGCCACGTCAAATTCATCCCAATATGATTGCTATCGCAAAGCTTATTCAAGAGCAATGTGATTCATTGAATCAAATTGTGGGAGAACTTCCGGAAATGTATTATTCTGATCGTGTTCAAAAATGCATTGCTGAAATCAGAAACAACGAGAAACGCGCAGAAGAGCTGAGAGATGAAACTTTGGTTGCCTTGTTCAACGAAGAAAATGATGTCATCGAAAAAATAAAGATCAAAGAAATCATTACAACCTTAACCAAATCCGCAGACAGTGCTGAAGTTGCAGCTTCTGTTATGGAAGGGATATTGGTGAAAGTTTCCTAAAAACAAAGCGTCGTTCTAGTTGTTTTCAGATTGATGGAGAAAGAGTACATTGAGATTTTAGGGGCACGAGAAAACAACCTGAAGAATATTGACCTGATTATCCCAAGGGATGAGCTGGTTGTGATTACGGGATTAAGCGGAAGCGGAAAGTCTTCATTGGCTTTCGATACAATATATGCAGAAGGTCAGAGGCGTTACATCGAGACATTTGATGCCTATGCGCGCCAGTTTTTAGGAGAGCTAGAACGACCTGACGTGGACAAGATCAATGGCTTGTCGCCAGTTATATCCATTGAGCAGAAAACCGTTTCAAAAAATCCGAGATCAACCGTAGGTACCATAACGGAGATTTACGATTTCCTTCGCTTGCTCTATTCCAGAGCTTCCACGGCATACAGCCATGTGTCTGGTTTACCTATGGTAAAATACAACCAAGAGGAGATCATTGACCGTATTAAAAAAGCCTTCAAGGGCAAGAAGATTGTTTTGCTTGCGCCCATAATCAAGGGTCGCAAAGGACATTATCGAGAATTGTTTGAGCAATTCATGCGACAGGGATTTGTCCGAGCCAGAGTTGATGGAGTGATTGTGGAATTGACGAAGGGAATGAAGTTGGATCGGTACAAAATTCATGATATCGAGATTGTCATTGACCGCTTGGCCGGCAATGAACCGGATACCCGTTTGAAGGATTCTGTGCGCTTGGCCATGAAAATGGGAAAGGGTTCGATGATGGTTGCTCCAATGGAGGATGAAAAATTGAAACTACAGCATTACAGCCAGTTTCTGATGTGTCCCACATCCGGAATCTCCTATCCAGAACCTGAACCCAATTTATTTTCATTCAATAGTCCATATGGTGCATGTCCCCATTGCAATGGATTGGGCAGTGTCGCGGAAATTGATTTGAAGAAAATTGTTCCAGATGACAAAGTGTCCATCAAAAAGGGAGGGATTGCTCCGTTGGGAGAATCCAAACAGACTTGGATATTTCAACAGATCGAGTCCATTTTAAAAGGTTATGAGGTAGGACTTACTACCCCCATCAAGGACATTCCCAAAGATGCTATTCAGGTCTTGTTTTATGGAACCGACGATGAAGTAGTAGTTACATTGAACAATGGCCAAAGCATGCGCACGCGCTATGATGGCATCATTGCATTCATCGAAAAACAAGCAGAAGATGATGCCAGTCCTTCCATCAGGCGATGGGCGGAAAGTTTCATGAACAAGGTCAATTGTCCTGAATGTCAAGGTGCGCGGTTGAAAAAAGAAGCGTTGTATTTTAAGATCAATGGAAAGCACATTTATGAGTTGGCGGCCATGGACCTGAAGTTGTTATCGCAATGGATGGAAACTGCGCATGAAGCGATGAATGAAAGGCAATTGAAGATAGCCCGAGAGCCGCTAAAGGAGATCAAAGACCGATTGCGTTTTTTAATGGATGTGGGGTTGGATTATCTCACCTTGCACAGAAGTTCTAAAACGTTGAGTGGAGGTGAAGCACAGCGCATTAGATTGGCTTCTCAGATTGGTGCGCAATTGGTGGGCGTGTTGTACATCTTGGATGAGCCCAGCATTGGGTTGCATCAACGTGACAATCAGCGATTGATCAATAGTTTGAAAGCACTGCGTGATGTGGGCAATAGTGTTTTGGTGGTTGAGCATGATAAGGACATGATGCTGAGTGCCGACTACCTCATTGATATTGGTCCGCATGCCGGAGTTCATGGAGGTAAGGTTGTCGCTCAAGGTCCTCCGAAAGAGCATCTCAAGGGAAAAAGTGTTACCGGTCAATACCTCAGTGGGAAACGTAAAATAGAAGTTCCTATAAAACGTCGGAAAGGAAATGGAAAGCAACTGGAGCTTTTAGGGGCCAGAGGCCACAATCTTAAAAACGTCAACCTAAAAATTCCACTCGGAACTTTCACTTGTATCGCTGGCGTGAGTGGTGGGGGAAAATCAAGTTTAATCAATCATACGTTGTATCCCATTTTGGCGCATCATTTTTATGATAACCAAAGAAAGCCGTTGCCTTATAAAACAATCAAAGGATTGGAACATTTGGACAAGGTTGTGGAGATTGACCAATCCCCCATTGGTAGAACGCCAAGATCCAATCCAAGCACTTATACGGGTATCTTCACCGATATTAGACAACTCTTTGCTCAGTTACCGGAATCCAAGATCAGGGGTTATCAGCCGGGTCGATTTAGTTTTAATGTAAGTGGTGGACGTTGTGAGACCTGCAAGGGCGGGGGAGTCAAGGTGATTGAAATGAATTTTCTTCCAGATGTAATGGTGGAATGCGAGTCTTGCAATGGAAAGCGATACAACAGAGAGACTCTGGAAGTGAAGTACAAAGGAAAAAGCATTGCAGATGTTTTGGATATGACAGTTGAGGAAGGTGTTTTGTTTTTTGAAAATCATAGGAATATTCACAATACCCTCAAGACATTGCATGACGTTGGTTTGGGGTATATTTCTTTGGGACAACACAGCACCACATTGAGTGGGGGAGAGGCCCAACGGGTGAAGTTGAGTACAGAGTTGTCCAAAAGAGATACGGGAAATACCATCTATATTTTGGATGAGCCCACAACTGGTCTGCATTTTCAAGATGTAGAGATGTTGATTAACGTGCTGAATCGATTGGTAGACAGAGGAAATTCGGTGGTTGTTATTGAACACAATATGGATGTGATCAAAGTAGCGGATTTCATCGTGGACTTAGGACCCGATGGTGGCGAGGGGGGAGGTATGATTGTTGGTCAAGGAACGCCAGAAGAGTTGGTTAAAATCAAAGCCAGTCATACGGGAAGATTCTTAAAAGATGAGTTGAAGTAATTTAGAAGCTTTATTTATTCTATTTTTGATTCATGAATCAAGAAGTCCTAAATCAATTCTCTAATCACTTATTTTGGGATATTGATTTGACGCAAATCAACCTAAGTCAGCATAAATCTCAAATCATTTTTAAAGTAGTGGAGTTTGGTTTTTTGAGAGATTGGGAGCTGATTAAGAAATTGTATTCCAGAGAGGAAATTGTTGAGGTTGTTACCAATTTGAGAACGTTGGATAAGAGGACTCACGCCTATTTAGCTTTGGTTTTAAACATCGATAAAAGTCAATTCAGATGTTACACACAGCAACTGTCAAGCCCGAACTTCTGGAATTGTTAGCCAACATAATGAATGAATCAACTTTTGATTCATTTGTTCTGGTAGGTGGTACTTCGTTGGCGCTTCAATACGGTCACAGAGATTCAATTGATTTGGATTTCTTCGGAAATCAGCCCTTGAATGAAGATCTTTTCCTTTCTAAACTTTCGTTACTAGGCAGTGTTCAATTGATTAAGAAATCAGAGAACATTTTGGTTTGCTCTGTTAATGATATTAAAGTTGATTTGGTTTCTTATCAATACGCATGGATTGGACCTGTTATTCAAAGCAACAAAGTGCGGCTGGCCTCAGATAAGGATATTGCAGCAATGAAATTGAACGCAATTTCCGGAAGAGGTAGTAAAAAGGATTTTATTGATTTGTACTTTATATTACAACGTTACTCTTTGAGTGAAGTGTTAGGCTTTTATAATGATAAGTATCCGGATGGTTCTGTATTTATGGTTTTAAAAAGTTTGAGCTATTTCGAGGATGCTGATTTAGAGTTAAGTCCGCGAATGTATATCGATGTTCAATGGGGTGAAATTAAAGCCTATATCTCCGAGCAGTTAAAACACATTTGATTGTGTTGCTAAAAATTGTCTAATCCGTTTTGGTTATATTCGCAATATGACGCAACCAACACGTTTATTTGATTTTCCGTACCACCAAATGGAACACTATCCATTGTCGGAAATGATTGTTACCAAGAAGGACAACCATTGGGAGTCTATCTCCACTGAGTCTTTTATTCAACAAGTGGAAGAGATGGCTCAAGGCCTTCTCGAATTGGGCATAGAAAGCGGAGATCGCATAGCCATTATCACCTCATACAATCGTTGTGAATGGAATATTGTGGATCACGCAGCCCTCCAAATAGGTGCGGTGGATGTTCCCATTTATCCTACCATGACAGAGACCGATTACGAATATATTTTGAATCACTCTGAAGCCAAGTTGATTTTTCTGTCCGACGTGGCTTTGTATGAGAAAGTAAAAGCCATTTATCCTCGCTTAACGGCTCAACCCAAAGTGTTTTCATTTGATGCGGTGGACAATGTGCCCAAATGGAATAGCATTGCTTTAAAGGACAACAAGCGAATAGAGGAATTAACATCTCGAAGGAATAAAGTAGTGGTCAATGATTTGGCCACCATCATTTATACCTCCGGAACCACAGGTCTGCCCAAAGGGGTGATGCTAAGCCATGAGAATATTGCTACCAATGTTGTCGCGTCCGATCCTCGTTTGCCACTGTTGGAAAAGGGCAATTCTGTTTCGTTGAGTTTCTTACCCTGTTGTCACATATTTGAGCGCATGCTACACTATTTGTACATGTTGAATGGGGTGACCATTTACATGACCAATATGGAGAACATCAAAGAGGATTTGAATCACTGTCAGCCTCATGTATTCACCGCAGTACCAAGGTTGTTGGAAAAAGTGTACGATGGAATTGTTCAGAAAGGTTTGGCCAATACGGGTATTAAAAAAGTACTGTTTCAATGGGCTTTGAACTTGGCTTTAGAATGGGAGCCTTCTGGTAAATCATTCTCGTATCGTTTACAATTAGGGCTAGCCAATAAGCTCGTATTTAGCAAGGTCAGAGCAGCTTTGGGATTGACGCGAATAGGAGCCATCGCATCGGGTAGTGCAGCTTTGCAGCCGCGGTTGGCTCGTTTTTTTAATGCAGCGGGTATGACGGTTTTGGAGGGTTATGGACTTACTGAAACTTCCCCTGTTGTAACGGTGAATACGGTTCGTGGTAAGGATA
Organism: uncultured Chryseobacterium sp.; assembly: GCA_964420985.1. Classification (GTDB taxonomy): domain Bacteria; phylum Bacteroidota; class Bacteroidia; order Flavobacteriales_D; family Sanyastnellaceae; genus CAMCTV01. The sequence goes on along the minus strand of CAYQUT010000005.1, from coordinate 20,365 downwards.
TGTTGTGTGTTGGATCGGTCGGTAAACTGATAGATGGAGTGCAGGTCAAAATCATGGAGGATGGCGAGATTACGGTCAAAGGTCCTAATGTGATGTTGGGTTATTTCAAACAGCCGGATCTAACGGCTGAGGTCATCAAGGACGGTTGGTTTCATACGGGTGATATCGGAGAATTCAGAGACGGCTTTTTGGTGATTACGGATCGAAAAAAAGAAATGTTCAAAACCAGTGGTGGGAAGTATGTTGCGCCGCAGGTTCTGGAGAATGCTTTGAAAGAGTCGTTGTACATTGAGCAATGCATGGTCATTGGGGAGAATCAAAAATTCCCTGGTGCATTGGTCGTTCCTGATCGTTTGGCCTTGGCTGAGATTGCACGTCAAAAGGGCATTGCCCAAGACCATGGAGATCAGTGGTTACACCATGAGACCATTAAAGAATTGATATGGCAAGACATTTTGAAAATCAATGTTCGTTTTGGAAAATGGGAGCAAGTAAAGTCTTTTCAAATAGTAAAGGAGCCCTTCTCCATCAACAAAGGGGAGATTACGCCTACATTGAAATTGAAGCGCAAGCGCATCATGGAGAATTATCGTCATTTGGTTGAAGAAATGTTTGGGGAAAAGTAAATCATGTCTATCGATCAATCTATTATTGCCTTCATTCACCAGTATCATTCTGCTGGGATGGATCGTTTTATGTGGTGGATTAGTTACCGTGATGCAAGTTTTTTGCTTTATCTGGTCATGATTTTTGTTTTACTTCGTCGCTTTCAACTGTCTGTTTGGAAAGTGCTTATTTGCTTCGGATTATTGATTCTTTTCAATGACCAATTGGCTTCAACAATTTTTAAACCCATGGTGGAACGACTTCGTCCCAGCCATGATCCAATATTAGAAGGATATTTACATTTTGTCAAAGACAACAACGGTCATGATTACAAGGGAGGACAGTTTGGTTTTTATTCCAGTCATGCGGCCAACACCATGGCAGTGGCCTTGTTCTTCATCTTGGTCCTACGACCCATTCATCGTTTTTGGACCATCTTCTTGACCATTTGGGTTCTCTTGATTGGATACTCTAGAATGTATCTTGGGGTGCATTATCTGACAGATGTTCTAATGGGTTGGTTGATGGGCGGATTTTCCGCATGGGGGCTTTGGAAAGGACTAAAGTCAAAAAAGATGCAACATTGGTTGAACCTTTCATTACATTGAAGACCACTCCTCAGCTGGATCCCAAAAGTGTTTTTCGAAATCAATGATTTGGTCTCCGTCAACGATTAGCCCATCCGCTCTTAAACGATTGGCCATTTCCTCAGGGCCTGGAAAGTGAACTTTTCCTGTGAGCAATCCATTTCTGTTCACCACACGATGAGCAGGTAAACTTTTATCACAGGCATTCATTGCATATCCTACAAGCCTGGCTCCTTTGGGCTTTTCCAATGCCGCAGCTATGGCTCCGTAAGTGGTGACTTTTCCCTTTGGAATCACTTTTACCAATTCATATATGGCTGCGTAAAACTCGTTCATCTCGGCTTCAAAAGTAAATGAAACCTTCGTATTTTGCAGACTGAAATGGAGAATGTAAAAACACATTTGGTAACCGGTGGTTGCGGCTTTGTCGGTCGCAATATGGTAAAACGAATTTTGAATACAACGGAAGATCAAGTTGTTTTTATTGACAACTTGATGGTGGGAACCCATCCGGACACTTGGTTGAGTCATGAGACTGCGGTAAGGGGTGAGGATTATGTGGTGTACGATTCACGAGCATTGTTTATTCATGATGATGCTTTAAAAGTGATGCGCCGTTTGATGGACAATCCTCAGCATTTTTCAGAGGATTACCCCTTTGATACAGATCGCATCGCAGATGTTTTTCACTTTGCTGCCATTGTGGGTGGGCGCGCTAAGATTGATGGAGATCCCATGATGGTGGCCTTGGATTTGGCCATTGACGCAGAAATGTTTTATTGGGCTGTGAATTATAAACCGGAGCGTTTGTTGTACCCCAGCTCCTCCGCGGCTTATCCGGTGGACTTGCAAACTGTTGAAGGTGCCATTGCACTGAAAGAGAGTGACATCAATTTCAAGAAAATGGGTGAGCCAGATATGACCTATGGTTGGAGCAAACTAACGGGCGAATTTTTGGCCAAGATTGCAGCTTCACATTACGGTCTAAAGGTGACTTGTATTCGTCCATTTAGTGGTTATGGTGAAGACCAAGATTTAACCTATCCTGTTCCTGCCATTGCAGCACGGGCTGCTCGAAAAGAAGATCCATTTGAGGTGTGGGGCAGTGGTCACCAAGGTCGTGATTTTGTCCACATCGATGATGTGATTGATTGCATTTTATTGGCCATGGACCACATACATGACGGAACAGCCATCAACATTGGAATGGGTAAGCTCACTTCGTTTAGAGAGATCATTCAATTGTTCTGTCAATTCGCGGGGTACGAGCCTACCATCAAGCCTTTGTTGGATAAGCCAGTTGGCGTTCATTCCCGCTATTGCGATATGTCTTTTGTCGAACAGAAGTTGGGATGGAAAGCCAAAATTTCAACCGAAGAAGGAATGAGACGGGTGTACGAGGCAGCACTGAAACAATTGAATGCATGAGTAAAGAAGTAGTGGTGTGTTTTGGTCCTGGACCTTTATTCAAAGGAGGGATTCAGAATTACAATACTTCACTGGCCTTGGCTTTGGACAAACGCCGGGATTGCGAAGTGCACATTGTTTCATGGACGCAACAGTATCCCGCCATTATTCCCAGAGAATTTGTAGACAAATCGAGTAAATCTGATTTGTTGCAGGGTTCCAATGTTCAGGTTCATTATGTGACCAATTACAACAATCCGTTGACTTGGAGAGAGACGGTTCAGAAAATCAAGTTACTCAAAGCGAATAAAGTCATTTTTCAATGGAGCATAGCCTTGCAAGGTTTGCCGTTGTATTTTATTGCAAAGGCATTAAAGGGTTTTTGCGAAGTTATTTTTGATGTTCATTTTGTACAGCAAAAAGAACACTCCGCCATAGATAAAGTCTTGACAAAATGGGCATTGGGGAAGGCCGATACCATTATCGTTCATGCTTTGAAAACTTATGAGGAATTGCAAAATGTATTTCCTAACAAGTCGTTTCACTTGACTGAAAAAGGCGATCGATCAAACAACACGGTCATTAAGTTGTTTCATCCCATTTATGATTTGTTCAAGCCTCAGCCTGAGTTGGACATTGAAAAATTAAAACAAGAATGGGGATTGAAGAAACATGTTTTTTTATTCTTTGGATTTATCAGACGTTACAAAGGTTTGGATCAAGCCATTCAAGCTTTTGCAAAGGTCAGGGAGCAGCGAGATGATGTGAGTTTGCTCATTGCAGGAGAATCATTCTGGAATACCCTAGATCAAAACAAATGGAGTACACGTTTCAAGCAAACATTATTTGGTTGGGCCAAGCGCATTTTACTCAATAAAAAGGATGATGAACGAGAGGACCAGCCTTTGGAATGGATTCAAAAATTGAGCATTGAGAAGGATTGTCACGTTGTGAATCGTTTCATCGGTAACGAGGAAGTGCCCCCTTTTTTTCAAGTCAGTGATGCAGTGTTGTTGTTTTATAGGACAGCAACCCCAAGTGGGATTGAGTCGCTTAGTTACAATTTTGCGTTGCCATTGTTGGCCACTCGCGTAGGACATTTTCCGGAAACCATTACCGATGGCTTCAACGGTTATTTGGCCAATGATTCGGATGTAGACGACATGGCCAAGGTGATGTTGAAGTTTCTGGAAGAGCCCATTTCTCGGGAAAATGTAAAACAAAAAACGGCCATGATGAGTTGGGAGCGATATGCTGCGGCCATTATGCAATCTTGACATGAAGATAGGTTATACCGGAAACAATTATCCAGAAAAAAGAAACATCATTGGTCGTGTTTCCAAAGCAGAATACATAAACATAAGCCCATATAATTTTTACGCTTATCTGAACAAGATCAATTTTTGGTTGATGCAAAGAGGTCGCTCACCATTGTTTGATTCAGATTACTATCAATACCAATCACTTTTGCCTGCTGGTGTGGATGGGATGCATTTTTTCAATAGCGTGAGTTATAGCCAAACCCCTTGGATAACCACTTTTGAAACCGTCTTGCCTTATTTCAATAAAATGAAATCAGGATTCAAAGATCCGGCTACTTTGCAACTGCTAACGGTGAATCCGAGCATTCACAAAGCCTTGGATGCCATGGCCAAGCCATCTTGTAAAGCGTTGATTGCATTGTCTCAAAGTACAAGGGACATACAGGAACAAGTCTTAGAATATTTCCCTGAATACAGAAGATTGATTGAAGGAAAAATAATGGTTTTGCATCCACCACAGGCTGCTAAACCCTACGAGCCTAGGGATTGGAGCGGGAAGATACAATTGCTTTTTGTGGGTCGAGCATTCTACCGAAAGGGGGGGCAGGAAATGGTTCATGCCTTGGATAACTTGCGCAAAAAGTATCCCATACATCTGACCATTGTCTCCTCATTGGATGTTGAATCCGGATGGCCTGGAATTACGGATGCTCAATTATCTGAAGATAAGCGATGGTTGTCTACCCAGGATTGGATTACTTGGTATCCTCAATTGTCCAACGACCAGGTATTGGATTTGATGCAAAAAAGTCATTTGGGATTATTGCCCACATGGCAAGATACCTATGGATACAGTGTTTTGGAAATGCAAGCCAATGGTTGTCCTGTATTGAGTACCAATATTCGATCACTTCCGGAAATCAATCGAGCAGATTGCGGATGGCGGTTAAATCATGAGACCAATGAGTGGGGGGAGTGGAAAGAGATTCCTGAGGAAAGAAAGTCTGAAGTGAGTGCGCATTTGGTTGCAGTAATGGAGGAGGAGTTGGTCAAGATATTGGACAATCCCAATGAAATGGAAGCCAAGGGTAGACGAGCAGTGAAAAGAATCCTTCAATTTCATCATCCCGAAGATCATGCGGCGCGATTGACTGAAATATATCAGCATTGTTTCATCGATTCTGACAGACATTAGCAATATGGAAAATCTGTATTACACCCGAAAGAATTACGATCGTCAAATCTTATTGGAGGAAGATGCCTTGTCTCATCCCATCGATCAATTGAAACATTGGTTGTCTGAGGCAGAGCAGGAGAAAATTCAGGATTATAATGCCATGGTTGTGAGTACGGTGGATGAGACAGGGTTTCCGCATGCTAGAGTGGTGTTGTTGCGTGAGGTAGATACCAGAGGAATTGTGTTTTATACCAACTATCAAAGTGACAAAGGAAAGCAGTTGGCCAATAGTCCGAAGGTGAGTTTAAATTTTTTTTGGAATGTTTTAGAAAGACAAGTGAGGGTGTTGGGCGTTGTGCAACAAATGAGCGCAGAGGAGAGTGATGCCTATTTTCATTCAAGACCCAGAGAGAGTCAAATAGGAGCTTGGGCATCACCGCAGAGCCAGGAGATGCGCACCAGGGAAGCGCTTGAGGAGAACGTCGCAAAGTATACCGCACAATTTGAGGGACAGGTGATTCCAAGACCTCCACATTGGGGTGGCTACCGTATCGTACCGCATTATTTTGAATTTTGGCAGGGCCGTCCAGGACGCTTGCATGATCGCATTGTCTACAAAGTCAATGAGGATTTTGAGTGGTTCAAGGCCCGTTTGGCACCGTGAGAATCACTGGGGCGTATGTCAATTCGCCCCGAAACATTCAGTGAACCACCCATGTAAATTACTAATGAAATCAAGCCCCTTTAAATTTTGGCAAAGGGGATATTATGATCAGGTCATTAGAAATCAAGATGAATTGAAAAGGATCGTCCATTACATCTTTCAAAACCCAATAAAATGGTCACAGAAGATGAATGAAAATTCATTGCTGTAACGCGATATCTTTGCAGTATGAGTTCAACCACCGAAACCATTTGCGCATTGTCCACACCACAAGGTTTCGGAGGGATTGCAGTGGTGCGGATCAGTGGCCCCAATGCGTGGAGTATTTCCCAGAAAATAGTACGACAGCCTTTGAATGAAACCAAAGTTCGTGTAGCTCAATTCAGGGCCATCATGGATGGAGATCAGATTTTGGACGAAGCCGTGTTGACTTATTTTCAGGGGCCTGCCAGCTTTACGGGCGAAGATGTTGTGGAGATAGCGGTGCATGGTTCGCGGTTCATTCAACAGCGATTGTTGCAGGTTTTGGTAGAGCAAGGTTGTCGTATGGCACAACCGGGAGAATATACCATGCGTGCCTATTTGAATGGCAAGTTGGATTTGAGTCGTGCGGAGGCGGTAGGTGATGTGATTGCAGCGGAGAGCGCTGCAGCGCACAAGCAAGCCGTGCACCAGATGCGAGGCGGATTCTCTCAGGAGATCGATGGCCTGCGAGAGAAGTTGATTCAGTTTGCGTCATTGTTGGAATTGGAGTTGGATTTTGCAGAGGAAGATGTTGAGTTTGCAGATAGAAGTGCCTTGCAAAAATTGTTGGCCGAAATAGAAAAGGTCGTCGTTCGATTGCGCGAGAGTTTTCGCTTGGGCAATGCCATCAAGCACGGCATACCCACCGCCATTGTTGGCGCTCCCAATGCCGGTAAGTCCACCTTGTTGAATGCCTTGTTGAATGAAGAGCGGGCCATTGTCAGTGATATCGCAGGGACTACCCGCGATACCGTAGAAGAGATATTGCATTTGGGCGGAGTCCAATTTCGTTTGATTGATACAGCAGGAATCCGTGAAACCCAGGATACCATTGAGCGCATGGGCATTGAGCGAAGTTGGGAGAAAGCCTCACATGCCGAGATGATTTTGTGGATGGTAGATGGAGGAAATTGTTCTCAAGACCAAATGGAAGCAGAGTGGAAGCAGATTTCTGCAGTGCGCCGTCCAGAGTCCAATGTATTGTTGGTCGTTAACAAGCAAGATCAGGCCGACACCCTCATTGAGTGGCATGCTTGTCCACAGGTTCGCATCAGCGCCAAAGAGAAGCAAGGATTAGAAGCGTTGAAGGCCCAGCTCAATTCCCATTTTCAAGAGGAGTTGCAAGGGCAAGACACCATAGTCACCAATGCCCGTCACCACGAGGCCTTGGGGCAGGCTTTACAATCCTTGCAGGAAGTACAGCGCGGCATGAGCGCCCAGCTCACCAGCGACCTATTGGCCATTGACATTCGCAACACCCTGTATCACCTGGCCAGCATCACCGGCGCAGTATCAGCTGATGATATTTTGCATTCCATTTTCAGTAAGTTTTGTATCGGCAAATAAACGCCGATAATCAACGATAAACAAAAACAACATAAGATAACGAAAACCCTTGCTAGTCGAGGGTTTTCGCGTTTTTAGACCAACTGTCAATTTTCGTCATTTTGGGCGTTTTGCACCCATTTTGTTGCTCATCTGTATGCCAGATATTTTGAGCAACATGTCAGCAACAATTTTAGAACGTAAGGAAAAAATTTGCACCACCCTGCACCATGCTGCACCACCGTGCACCACGCTGCACCATAAAGGCGAAATGACAATGACTGCTAGTAAACACCCAATTCCGAAAATTTGTGTTTTCTGCCAAGAAGCGTTCTCGGCACGAAAAAACACCACCTTGTACTGCTCTCACAAATGTGCCTCCAGGGCCTATAAAGAGAACAAAAGGCAGGAGAAATTACTCCAAGATAAAGCTCATGTAAAGAGCCAATTAACAGCCCCTGTTGTGATGCTTCAGGCAAGGGAGGTTTTGAGTGTAAATGAGGTGAGTTTGTTGCTCGGAGTCAGTCGATGGACAGTCCAACGAATGATTCGAACCAATAAAATTCGAACATTCTCCATTGGAACCAGGCGATTAATCCTGCGTGAAGAATTAGATAAACTTTTAAAATCCAAATAAATATGAGAGTAACACTTAGAATGCGTCCGTTAAAGACAGGAAGAATTAGTCTTTACTTAGATCACTACCCACCAATTATACACCCAGAAAGTGGCAAAATTACACGGTGGGAATACCTTGATATGTATCTCTACAATCCCCCGAGAGATGAGATGGAGAAACGACATAACAAGGACATGGAAACATTGGCTCGATCCATTGCATCCAATCGCCAGCTCGATAGATTGGCAGGAAAGTTCGGCATCAAACGTAGTTCACAGTTTGATGACTTCCTGCCATTCTATGAAAAGCAAATGAACAAATGGAAGGGCAATCCGAATACCCATGGTGGTTGGGTAGCATCATATAAAACCTTTCTTCAGTTTTGTAAAGGTCAATGCAACTTTGGAGATATCACTCCGCAGTTCATCAATGAATACAAGGAGTTTCTTCAAAAGAAAGCAACTCGCATTAATTCACCCAAAATGCGGATTTCTGAAAATTCATGCTACACCTATTTCAATAAACTCAGAGCAACGGTGCGTGAAGCCATGGTGTTCGGACACATGATTAGTAATCCTTTTGATGCGGTGAAAGGTGTGCAACAACCTGAAACCTATCGGGAATTTTTAACCAAAGAAGAGCTACTGAAATTATATAATACACCTGCTGAATCTGATACGCTTAAACGTACCTGTATGTTCTCAGCGCTAACAGGTTTACGATTGGGTGATGTGGTCAAACTTCGAGGCGAACAAATTCAACACTCTGAAAACTTAGGATATTTTATTCGCTTTACACAAAGTAAAACCAAAGGGATGGAGACTTTACCTATATCAGATGAAGCATTGAGTTTACTGGGTGCTTATGAAGAATCAAGCGATAGAATTTTTGGTGATTACAATTTCCAAAGAGACTATGCGCATTTGAATCGTTGGTTGCAACTTGCAGGTATTCGAAAGAAAATTACCTTCCATAATTTCCGACACACTTTTGCCACCTTACAACTAGCGGAAGGAACCGATATCTATACCGTTTCAAAATTGCTTGGACACAAACACATTCATACCACACAGATTTATGGAAAGGTGATGGATACAACGAAAACAAAAGCGATGAAGAGTATTCAATTGGGTATCACAACTGACAATAATGAACAAGAATAATGAAAAATGTCAGTGACAAATTGGCTGAATGTCAGCGTGATACGGAGATAAAATTTGCTTTCTTGAATTTGCGTAGTAGAAAATTTTACCACGCAAAAGTAGACTTGTTTAGACGTTTTGATACATTATGAGACAGTGTTTTTGTAGCAACATGAACCCTTTAAAAATCGATAATTAAAAAAAGGAAACCAAAGATTGTGGCACGGTTCTTTTTTTGATGCAGGGTGAGTAAATGTTTTAAAATGAAAGAAAGTATTACTCACCTACAAGCATTCATCACAGAGTTGGTGAATGAAGCTGTTCAGACTGCATTAGAACAGCATCAAGACGCATCAGCTACCGAACTGGTAGAGAACAATCAGAAAGCAGAAGTGCTCAGTGCCGACCAGGCTGCGGAGTTTCTGCACATCGCTAAACAAACTTTGTACTCCATGACGAGTAGAAGAAAAATCCCCTTCTATAAGAATGGTAAGAAGATTCTATTTCGCAGAGGCGATTTAGAGGAATGGTTGAACTCAGGGAAGCACGAACAGATTAGTAAAATTGAAAAGGATGCCAGGAACTATGTTCGTCAAAATCCTATTAAGCGATGATCCCAAATCATGACAATCAAAATGAAGAGATATATTGGGTACCTGATGAAGTAGAAAATACGGAATTGAATTTTGATGATTCCGTATTTGACTTGATTCCAGATTGCTTACAGCCTTTGTTTATAGTGGCATCTAATAAGCAAGAGCGAGATGTAATTCTACTGGGAGCAATTACCATACTATCAGGTTGCTTGCCGAATGTTTACGGCATCTATGACAATCGATTGGTTTACCCCAACCTCTTCACGTTTATTGATGCACCTGCTGGAGCTGGTAAAGGTATTTTGAATTTTGTACGACTATTGGCCACTCCGATTCATCAAGCCAAACGTGAAGAGTCAAAAAAACTTCAGCAAGAGTTTGAAGCAAAACTCAATAGCAAGAAAAAGGACAAGGATAGTTCGGAAGGATTTATTCCACCGCCACCCTGTAAAATGTTAATCATACCTGCTAATAACAGTGCAAGTTCATTTCTTCACACGCTGTCAGAAAACAACGGAACTGGAATTCTATTTAGCACAGAAGCTGATACCTTGAGCAATTCTTTGACACAGGACTGGGGAAATTTCAGTGATGTGTTACGTTGTGCCTTTCATCATGAGACGGTGGAAATTCAGCGAAAGACCAACAAAGAATACATTTCATTAGAGGCTCCGAAACTAACTGTGTTTCTTACCGGGACACAAGGACAGTTAAAACGCCTGATTCCTGATGCAGAAAACGGTTTATTCAGTCGTTTCATGTACTATTCCATGAAGAGTGTCCCATTTTTCAAAGATGTATTTGAACGCAGAGGGACAGTTCCGGGACAAGAATTCATGCATCTGGGACAGCAAATGTTCTTGCTCTATGAATTATTGAATAGGCTTGGGACACCCATAGAATGTACCCTTGATAAAGAACTACAGGTAGAATTTCAAGAGAACTTCTCTCAATTGCTGAAATCCTATTTTAAGGATACAGGCGATAAGATTTTGGCATCACTACATCGTACTGGTTTGATTTGTTTTCGCATCACCATGGTACTTACAAGTCTGCGTCAGTATATCGATCAAAGGCAGTCGTTTACTAGTACATTAGAATTGAATGAATCGGATTTCAAGGTTGCGTTAAGTTTAGCAAAGCATCTGCTCAGAAACAGTGCTAAGCACATGGCTGAAATGCCTGGAGTGAATAATGACATCATTAAGCATAGGAAGCTCGAATTTATGATTGAGATGTTGCCTGATACGTTCACAAGGAAGGAAGCGAATGAAATTGGTGAAGGATTAGGAATTTCCTTGGCAACCCTTACAAGGTATTTATCCAGTGATGCTTTTGAGCGAACAGGGCATGGAAGGTATCGCAAAAAAGATGCTCAAAGTACGGGCGATGAGCCAATGAGTATTTGAGCAAATGATTATTTCAACCCTATAGAATAGAAAAACCAATGAATCAGAATTTAATATCACAAGCTTTAAAGCTTCAAAAAAAAGGATTGAGTATCCGTCAAATTGCAGCGGAACTCAACGTAAGTAAAAGTCAGGTGTTTCGGTGGCTTAATGGACAATCAGGCAATGGGGGCAATACCTTGCCCATTGACAAGATTGCCATAGCCACCAACACTCCACAATCACTCAAACTCAAAAATCAAAATAACATGGAAAACAACAACGACCTCAACAAACTAGAGCGTGAAATCGCTTTAAAGAAATTGCAATTGGAGCACGAGCTTGAATTGCGCAAATTGGCTCAACAGGATAAAGAGCTAGAACTACGCAAACGTGAATTGGAATTGAAGCACCTGGAGAAGGATGCTATTTCCAGGCAGCAACAAATCGAAGAACGCAAAATCAACCATGGCTTAAAAGTATGGATTGAAAAAGAACGAGCAATTATTTCCGAATTCGACTATGAAGAAATTGAAATGGATCTTGCTACGTTCAAACGCAACCACAAGGCATTAATCAAGCTTTGGGAACAAATTGAAACGCACATGGCGGTTTATGCTATCGATATTGAATCACACTTGGGACATTATTACTTAAAGTCCCTCGTTGAAATGCTCAATGAGATATTAGAAAGTGCTCTTGAAGACCAAGATGAAGATGATGAGGATTCAGACATCACCGTTTCCTACGAATACGATGATGATTCCATAGAATTCCTAGAAAATCTCGAAAATTCCGCTTTTTTCAGTTGATTTTACCACGGAAATCCCATGGAATTACTGAAAGTTCCGTGGGATTTACTAATAATACTCGGAATTTACTAGTTCCCATTTAATCCTTTCCAATGTAATTCGTCTTTTATTTCGATATGCTCCATTAAGTCTTTTATTGCTTCATCTATTTGTAGTAATTTATCATCGTGTTGTTGAATCTTTTCAAATTGATTTTGATGAGAAAACCAGTGGAGAAGTTTAACTCTATGATAAGTTCCGTCTTCGGTTGTGAAAACTTTTTTTACTCTGCTATCAATAGATTTACTTGATGGATATTTCATGGAAGTGTAAAGTTCTAAAAATCTTCTCATGGCATTCGGTAAAAGCACTGTAAGAGCAAATGTAGATTTGTCTTCAAGGTTATTGTAGTCATTCAAAATATGGAAAAGTGAAACATATTCTGAATTATATTTTCGAAATGATTCAGGCAAGTGTTCTAAATTAGATTCACCAGAATCTTGTCGTTTTATGAAATAAAAATCTGCTTTTGATTTTCCCTGGTTTTTGAAAAGTTCTTCACTATCCATAAGCATAGAGAAAAACTCAAAATTGTGTGTTGAAATAAACAATTGGGTATAGTCTTCTAATTTGAAAAAATCCTTTAACAACGACCTTACTTGGAATATATGATTACTGTCTAGACTGGAAATTGGATCATCTATAAAAACTATAGTCTTTGGAAGTTTAGGAGGGTCGTCCTTTCTTAATGATTTCAATTCTGTTAAGAAGTATGCAAACGCAATAGCCGATTTCTCACCTTCACTTAAATGTTCTGCTGGATGTCCAGACCTTTCAAGCCTAAATTTTTCATTTCTAATCTCAATTTTAATATCATCTCTGTGTAACAAGATTTCTAATATATCGTTAAGCTCACCCTGCCCTTTAGCTGAGCTACTTAATTGCTCATTGTAGTATTTAATTAAAGGAATATTAGCGCTGATTTTGTCTTCTATCGCTTCAATGATTTTAACTGCACAGTTTTTTTCAGCTTCTTTTTTATTGTAATCTTCAGCATTCAGATATTCTGCAACGAAGTGCTTTAAGATCTTATTAATTGCGGCACTTTTTCTCTCACCAAATTCATTAAGCCATTTATTATGCTTTTTGATTATACCTTCTATTGCTTCAAAGTGACTATACAAACTGATAATCTCTATTTCTGTTGATTCAATCGAAGTGAAAATGCTTGAGCCTTTAGATTGCAGGTCTGTTTCAAGAGTTGAAAGTTTTTCTTTGTAAATTCCTTTCTGCGTTTCAAAGGCATTTATCGCTATCTCATATTCGGATTGAAAAGGGTCTGCGATGTCTTTTTTGATTGGAAATTTAACTTCAATTAATTTTCTCTCTGCTTCAATTGCTTTAACAACTTCTGCTATTGCATCTTGAATCTCTTTCAATTTTTTTGAGTAAAAAGAATTAAGGTCGGCAATACGGTTTTCAGGAAGTTGATTTGTGCAGAATTTGCATTCCGTTGAATCTTTGTGAAGCGGTATTCCTTTTTGAACCCAATCAAACAAGACAGGGTCTTCTTCAAGACTTGGAAATGAAATAGCTTTTGGGGCACTATCTTCTAAGATTGATTTTACAGATAACGAAAGCTTCTCCAATCTTTCTTTTATGCTGTATTTTTCGTTTTGTTGGTCAAAATTATTTTCCGCAAGTGCTTCTTTTTTTGTTGAATCTCTTTCCGTTGCATTCAGAATAAATCCATCAAGGTTGGTTTTTACTTCATCAACAATTATTTTGAAATGGCCCTTGTCAAACGTTGTAGGGTCAAATATCCCTGGTAAATAATTATCTCTTACCTCTTTTGCTTTTCGTGAAAAATGCCCATTTGTTTTATTGTAGCTTTCAAAAAATTCAATGATTGGCTTGTATTTGTTTTCACGTAATAAAGCTAAGCGTTCATTGATAGTTTCTAGCTTTTTGATTTTCTCTTTTAAATCACCCGCTTTATCACCTAAGTAAAACGAAATCGGACTAAAACCTGTCTTAGGTTCATCCCAAGTAAAAATTCGTTTGATGTATTCGCTATTGAAAACCTTTACTGAAAAGGGGAATGTATTTAGTGTGTCCTGATTAAATGTTTTGGTCGTTCCGTCATTTACGGTTATTTCGATTTCAGCTCCACTAAAACATCTGTTTTTATCCTTGAATTCTAATACTTGAAAAAGTTTAGACAACGTTGTTTTCCCTGAATAATTCCAACCATAAACCAAGTTTTTTTTCTTGAAGTCGTCTATTGCACCCCAAGAGTAATTTTGGTAAATACCAAACCGCTTTAGTTTATTGATTTGCGTAATCATACTGTTTCCACTTCTTTAACCTCAAACGCCTGATGCAACAATGCTTTCAGCAGTTGCTCGGTAGCTTGTTGGTTGGCGATGATGTATTCTTTTAATTGTTTGCTTTTGGCGAATTGCTTTTCTATTTCTGCTACAATACGTTTTTGCTCGGATAGTGGGGGAAGGGGAATAAATGCCATTTCACCTTCCTTTGTACCAAGTCGTGGCATTTTCATCCCTTTTGTTTTGCTGTTTACATACATTAGAAAGTCGGCTCTTTTAAGAGCAAATCTTAAGTAAAACGGATTTAAGTCAGAAAAACATTTCAATGGAAGTATTTCAGTTGTACAAACGCCATCTTCATCAGCAACAATAACCTTGTCTAAATAGGGACGTAATTTTGAATAAAGAACATCACCCTTTTTGAATACACTTTTTGTACTCAATGAATTACGTTCGTTGAATTGAATTTTGCATAAAAGATGGGATGTTGTTTTTTCAATATCTTCTAAGTCTAACACCCAAGTATCATTTTTCAAGTCTGTTGGTTCTGCTTTTGGGCTACTTCCATAATTGGTTATTTCCCCCAACCTACACCAAATCCAATTTTCAGGAATTTTAAATGGAATTTCTTCGGGTTTGATGGGTGGCATTGGTTTTTCTTTCTTGCCCGATTTAGCTTTCTCTGCTTTGATACGTTTGAGTAATTCGCTGGCGGGTTCGTCTTTTGGGTCTTGCTTTACCAATTTGCCCTGAACAGCTTCTTGTAAAATGGCTTGGTTGAGGTTTTCGAGTTGGGTGAGTTGGTCTGCAAACAGTTTATCTGCTTCAATTTCTTTTTCAACTAATTTCTTTTCTAATTCAATAATTTCAATTTGCGTTTCAATGCTTGGCACAGTTACCATTACATCAGCAATCCTATGCATTGGCAAGCTCACATTTGCCATTCCTTTCATTTGAGAAACCAAAAGTTCTTCTCTATTCCAATGCAGATAAATATGCAGATATTTGGCTAAGACAAATTTGTCATCATTTGGTATTACGGCACAAAGTATATTTCCCAAAGCAAATTTGCCTTCACAGTATTTTACACGCTTCATACTTGCGTGACCGTGTCCTGTGGATGAAACCAATGGAATGATTACTGCCTTAACATCAAACTGATATTCATTGTGCGTTTTGTCTGTTTCGCCCAATGCAATCATTGTGTAAGGGCCTGGAATGGCTTTCATAATTCCTGTTGTTCCTTTCGTTATTGAACATATATCGCCTAATCTGTATTTCATTTATGCCAGCGATTTAAGTTCTTCCAAAATCTCAGTGATTTTAGATTGATTATTTTCAAGTTTGGCGATAATGGCTTGCCTGTCATAAACAATATCCTCTACTTTTTTATTCGGATTCTTTATATCCAAATCATAGTTGCGGTCTATTATCGACTGCATTGAAACTTTCCAAGCCACTTCGCTTTCCTGTCTGTTTTTCCACCAATTTTTTATAGGTTCAAATTCTTCAATGCGTATGGGTTTAGTTTTGCTATATGCTTTTGCCCCTTCGGGCAAGGTGTGTTCGTAATACCATACTTCTTTTGTCTGCTTTCCTTTTTCAAAGAAAATCAGGTTGGTGTTTACAGTTGCGTAGGGAGCAAATACACTTTGGGGCAATCGCACAATGGTATGCACATTACAATCTTCCAGCAGTTTTTGCCTTACCCGTTGTTTTACGCCATCGCCTGTTAAACTGCCATCAGGCAATACTATACCTGCCCGTCCGCCATCTTTCAGCAATTGGATAAACAGAATTAAGAATAGATCAGCACTTTCTTTAGTTCTGAAGTTTAAGGGAAAATTGGTTTCCATTCCATCGCCCACCACGCCCCCAAAAGGAGGGTTTGCGACTATAATATCAACCTTGTCTTTTTGTTTGATAGAAGTTAACTCTCTACTCAACGAATCTCCATTTTCAATTAGTGGAATTTCAATATCATGTGTGATTAAATTCACTACTCCAAGCATATAGGGCAATGGCTTTAATTCAGAACCTAAAATAGTGTCCTGTAACAATTTTCTATCTTCAATACTTTTTTCTTGTTTCTTTAAATGCTCAATTGCGCATACTAAGAATCCGCCAGTGCCACAGGCTGGGTCAGTAATTCGTTCTCCTAATTTGGGATTTACCATGTCCACAATGAACTGCGTTACTGCTCTTGGAGTATAAAATTCTCCAGTATCTTTTTTCGCAGCTAATCCTTGAAGAATTTCCTCGTAAATAAGATTGAAAATATGATGTTCCTTGCTACTATTGAAATCTACCTCATTAAGTTTGTTGATTGCCTGACGAAAAGTAGTTCCACTTTTCATGTAATTGTTTGTGCCATCAAAAATGTTCCTGATGATAATTCCTAACTTATCATCAGCTGAAATATTGAGATTTTTAAGTTTTTGGAATAGTTCGTTATTGACAAATTGAATTAGAGCATCCCCGGTAATTCCTTCATCATCAGCTGCCCAAGAGCGCCATTGTAAATCTTTAGGAATAGGAGATTTATAGTTGGAATTCATTAATTCCTTTTCAAGGTCCTTATCGTCAAATAATTTAAGAAAAATCATCCAGCCTAATTGTTCAATGCGTTGCGCATCGCCACTTAAACCGGGATCTTTTCTAAAAATATCACGTATTGATTTTATAATGCTTCCTATATTACTCATGCTGTTTTATATAATTCGTTTTCTAATTCTTTGATTGCGTTTAAGTATGCGTCTTTACTTCCAAACTCCTTGATTATTTCCAAAGGTGAACCATACTCGTTTAATGGTTTTACCTTAAGAACTTCTAAACTTTCAATGTTGGCAATCCCTTCATCTGCATATTTGTCCAATAACGCTTCTAATACTTTTCTAGCTTGCTCACCGTATTTGGTGAAATAATTGCGCTTCTTTACGTTATTCGCTCTTTCTTTTCGGGTTAATGGCGGCATATCATAAGCCACATGGCAGATTAAATCAAACAAATCAACTTGTCGATCTACGGCTTGATATAACGCTTCAACCATTACCCCTTGTTGTTGTAGTTCTTCAATGATGGTTTCTTTTTGTTCGGCATTATTCCATTTCTGTAGAAACTCATCTAATGAAGAATATTTTCCAGTAATGATCTCTTTCGTATAATCCTTTAAACTCGTTGTAATTGGTTTACCAGAATGGTCAAAATACATTTCACGACTAATAAGTACTGAAACATTAACTCCATTCACATATACTTTTTCTCGTGGTTCTTTAGTAACCCATGTTCCATTCGGGTTTGATCCATCGGGATAACGGATTGTGGCCTTTTGAAATATGACCTCCTCGCCAGTTTCAGTATCAATGGCTTTTATTGTTTCGTCCTCCTCTTCTGTAATGACGTAGTCTATTGGATCATCCTGAGATATAGGTTTTACTCTGATAGGGTCTCCGTCAAAATCCTTGTCTGCAAATAAATCTGTTGCGTTCCGGAAATCTAAAATGGTGAAATACATTTTACCAAACTCTTCGTTAATCCTTGTTCCACGACCAATAATCTGTTTGAACTTGGTCATAGAATTGATGTTTGCATCAAGAACAATGACTTTACAAGTTTGCGCATCAACACCCGTGGTCATTAATTCTGATGTAGTTGCAATAACAGGGTAACGTTCTTCAGGATTGATAAAGTTGTCAAGCTCTCTTTTGCCTTCATCATTATCACCCGTAATCTGCATGATGTATTTGTGATTCTCTTTTACTAAATCAGCATTGTATTTTGCCAATGCAGAACGCATTCTTTCAGCGTGGTCAATGTCAACACAGAAAATGATTGTTTTTGCATATCGATCATAACCTTTTAAAAACTCAGTTACTTTTTTTGCAACCAAATCTGTTCTTTCATCAATTACCAAGTTTCGGTCGAAATCTTTTCTGTTGTATACTCGGTCTTCAATCTGATGACCATATTTGTCATTCTGACCTTTTATCGGTCTCCATCCTTCAGCGTCAACATTCAATCCAATTCGAATGACTCGATATGGGGCAAGGAAACCATCATCTATACCTTGTTTTAACGAGTAGGTATAAATCGGATCTCCGAAATATTCAGTATTGGAAGTGTCTTTTGTTTCTTTTGGAGTAGCCGTTAAACCAACATGCGTTGCCTTGTTGAAATAGTTTAAGATATCTCTCCAAGCACTATCCTCCTTTGCGCTCCCTCTGTGGCACTCATCTATAACGATTAAATCAAAGAACTCGGGAGAGAATTGTTTGTAAACGTTTTTCTCGTCTTCCCCTCCAGTCAATCCTTGATACAATGCCAAGTATATCTCATAACTTTTATCGACCATGCGTTGCTTTACAACGGTCATCTTGTCTTTAAAATGTTTGAAATCTCCTCGACGAGTTTGATCTATTAATGCATTTCGGTCTGCAAGGAAAAGGATCCTTTTTTTAGTTCCACTTTTCCAGAGTCTATGAATGATTTGAAATGCAGTATAGGTCTTACCTGTCCCAGTAGCCATAACAAGTAGTAATCTGTTTTGACCTTTTGCAATGGCTTCAACCGTTCTGTTTACTGCAATTTGTTGATAATAACGAGGCCTTCTGCCAGAGCCATCAAAGTAATACTCTTGCGATACAACGGTTTCTTCTTCTGTTGTTGAAATGCCTTTATACTTTTTGTAAATCTCCCAAAGTTGCTCAGGAGTTGGAAAATTTTCGAGGCTAAGTTCCTGCTCAATTCCTTCATCTTCTCGGCTTCTATCATGGAATAAGAAACCATCTCCGTTGCTGCTAAATACACAAGGAATATCTAAAATTCTAGCATAGTCTAGTGCCTGTTGAATTCCTGAACGAACAGAATGTGTATTGTCTTTTGCCTCAACAATGGCAATTGGAATATTTGGTTTGTAGTATAAAATATAATCGGCTCTTTTGCCTTTACCTCGTGCTGTTAATCTTCCTCGAACAAAGATTTTCCCATCTGTAAAAGAAACCTCCTCTAACAATTGGGTCTGTTTATCCCATCCTGCATTTTCAATTGCAGGCGTAATAAACTTGGTGCATATATCGCGTTCTGATAGGGTTCGTTTATCCATAAAAAATAATTATTCCGGC
Source organism: uncultured Chryseobacterium sp. (assembly GCA_964420985.1). Taxonomy (GTDB): domain Bacteria; phylum Bacteroidota; class Bacteroidia; order Flavobacteriales_D; family Sanyastnellaceae; genus CAMCTV01. The sequence goes on along the minus strand of CAYQUT010000005.1, from coordinate 1,107 downwards.
CAAAGCCCTTTTCTAAATTTGATTTTACCGGCTAATTCCTCCTGATCTTCTTCAAGCAGAAGATCCATTACCTTGTCGTATTGCTCAGTGAAAATTTCAATAAATCGTTTACCATCTATCAGACTAATCGGTGTTTTTTCTGGGTCACCTGCACTTTCAATTGCTTTCTTTTGAAAAGAGCTTAACGTGATGAAACAACCTTGGTGAGCTGATTTTAATGCCCCTCTAAGATTTCTGATATCTCTTTCGCCAATAGCAGATTGCTCATACCGCTTAACCTGCACTTGAAGTTGAATTTTAGCGACTCCCATTACATTCAATACACCTTCAAAGTCAATTCCTCCATCACCTGTTTTTCCTTGTCTCTGTCTGGCTTCGAAACCTAACGATTGTAAAACATAACTCACGAGCAATTCAAATTCATCTGAATCTAACTCAAGTAATCGTTCTTTGATTTTATCGAACAGATGATCGAGTTCAATGGCTATTCCTACAACTGGTGCATCTTCTACTTTTTTGCCAATGGCTTTTAAAACTTCTCCTTCTTGCTTCACACGATAGACGGTTTGCATCGAGCGAAGAGTGTTTTGTAATGGCACAGAGAAATTTTGTCTATTGATATATTCGGATTGCCACTTTACATCGCGTAAATAGTTCCATGGCATTCCTGGTATTTTTTTGAAATAGACATCAGATGTAACCTCTCCAACTAAAAGCATTTCATTATCAAAGGGGCATAGAAGTATATCTCCAAGTTTAACCTCATGCATAAAGCGGAATATCTGTCCAACATTGATGGCCTTCTGCATTTTCTTCTGTGTTGGATATTCAGCTTCATATAGCCGCTCAATCTCTTCTCGAGTTTGAGGAAGTGTTTCATGATTATTGAACCACCCAATAGCTGCAATCCCCAATTCTTTAAATTGGTTTGTATACTTTCCGTAATCTGCTCGTATTATGAAAACTGCCATATTTTATTTTTTTCTCCGAAGGGTTCGTTATCCGCCCTCTCCGTATTATTTCATTATTTTACTTTCATTCCCATTTCAATTGCCACCGTTTTAATGGTGTCTTTTGCCACTTTTTCATCCTGAACAAGCTCCTGGA
>CAYQUT010000004.1:0-147419 GCA_964420985.1 uncultured Chryseobacterium sp. | reverse complement strand
GACCTCCTGCTCCCAAAGCAGGCGCGATACCGGGCTACGCTACACCCCGAACGGGATGCGAATTTACACAAATTTATTTTTGTTTGAACTTTTTTTTTCTGCAACGGCTTTTTTTTTCATTTCCGCTTTTTTTGATTGTAAAAAGCATCCATTTGACGTATTTTTGCAGTCCTCTTATCAGGAAAACCCAAGGAAAGGTGGGTGAGTGGCTGAAACCAACAGTTTGCTAAACTGTCGTAGGGGAAACCCTACCGGGGGTTCGAATCCCCCCCTTTCCGCAGAAAAACGCTCTTCTTAGGGCGTTTTTTTTTTACGAACGGGTATTGAAGTGTTCTGTTAAAGTGCACAATTCAGAAATGCAGTTTTCGATTTCTTTCCAATCCTGCATTTTACCGCACAATAATTGGATCTCTTCAAGCAAGTCATCAGCACTGTGATCGTTCAATACATGCATGCCCATCATGATACTCTTGGCCAACGGTCTAATCACAGGAAGCTCTTCCCTCAAAGAGGCTTGTTTGATTTCTGTTAGTTGCTGGATGAGGTGCAATTTGATGCGTGCGGTAAAATCATCCAAACTCTCCAAAGGTTTTTTGGTCAGCTGTTGTTCAACAAACCCAAGCGGAAGACTATCGCGGACAGATGATTTTTTCATTTGGTTGTGGATACCAAGTTATTCCAAAATTTCGGATTTCAAAATCACGCCCAAAAGATTGTATAGCCCCAGGTAATATTCTTTGGTGATGAAGTAGAATTCTGTGTTTTTGATTTGACCAAAAAGTTTCAAGGCTTTTTTTTGCTGTTTTAAATGGACCAAGGCGAAACATTGGTAAATCAAAAACTGATTATAATAGCCCTTCCATTCAAATTGCTTGTGCCTTGCAAAATCTTCCAATGCAATTTTGCTCATTTGCAGCAGCTCTTCCCAATATTGTGCGTGGTACAAACCATCACAGCAGAAATAATGAAAGCCAGGGAATTCAAGGAAATTCCCTTCCGCCTTTCGAGGCATTTTTTTCTCTGTTTTCCATATTTCATCAATGAGTGAATCATTCTTTTTTTCTTTTTGTTGAGCAGCCAGTATGAGTTGAACCTGAAACACCCTGCCGCGAACAAAAGGATGTAGTTTTTTTCTAGGTACATATCGGTGCATTACCTCATGTACCATCTTTCCCATCGCTTTAATATTTTGATCAAAAAAATGTTTCATGAATAATACACAACGTCCATATATCTGTCCTTCATAATAATTGGCATACTCAAGAAAGTACTCATATCCTTTGAACTGGAATTCTGATAAAATGCTGTAGTCAGGAAACAGTTCATAATAGAACTGTTGCCCCATTTTAGACTGTGCCAAAGGAACCATAACGCTCTCAAATAATGTGGGATTGTTTTTGAGCTCAATAGCGATACTTCTGCATGCCGCATGAAAACTGGTATCTCCAGGATTTAAATTCTCAAAGTGAGATGGACTGTAAAAAGAAAGAACAAATTCTGAAGATACGCTGGGTTGATTGTTTTGCTTTAATTGAATAAACCGTTCAATGGTCCGGATGGTTTCGTAAGATGGTGAAAATTCAGAAGTAATAAATCCAAAAAAGCGTTTCAGGGTGGTTTCACTGATATAGGAGTTGGTGACCTGAAATATTTGCTTGGCCAATTGGTTACAATCGGTAGGGAACTCAATGGGTGTAGAGCAAACGGACTTAAGATTTTTCTTTATTTTTTGAATCTGGGAGTCCGAAATTTGGTGTTTGGTTCTGGCCATTTTCAAAAATAAAAATTAATGGCCATTAATGGCAAAGTAATTTGTAAAGGATGTGATTACATTTACTAGGTAAATCTTTCTATAAAATTGGTGGTCTGCAAACTACGTGTTTTCGGTTGGTATTGCAGACCACTGATTTATCCAATTCTTTTTAGTACCAATTGCTGCACGCGCTCAAAAAGTATCTCAGGACGAAGGGTTCTCCAACTCATTTCTTGAAGTTTTCCACCGGCAATAAAGTACTGATCAATATTGGTTTGGGAGAAATCATTGAGTACATGATCACGGAAATTGAGCATACATATCCAACCATCTTGGTCTTGCACATCCTCAAACCATTCCTCATAGTAGCAGTCGTCCGAGGGATGAAAGTTGAGAACGTTTTCCCCAATTAATATAAACTTAATTACCCCGCTCTCTATGAGATGATCGGCTATTTCACGTTTAAGCAACATGATGTCATTGTAAAGCAAGTCATTCCACTCCCCAATCAGTTCGATGATGGCAAATTGATCATCATAGTCTACGAACAATATTTTCAAGAATAGGGTTTGACTATCCATGTGGTCCCACTGAGGATGGATATAGTAATCGTAAATTTTATTGGAAAATTCAAATTCGGAATACAACCGGTTATAGAAAATAGAGTTGGGATCTTCACTGGCTACATAGAAATCTCGCCAACCGTAATAGGGTTCAATATCATGCATGGTTGTTGTTGTAAAATTCAACAGCCTTTCTTACGCTTCCTTGTGATAGAAGGATTTCTTTGGCCAATTCATCCGTTGCACCGGTTTGTTCTTTTACCATTCTAATACCACGCAGCACCAATTTTTCATTGGTCAATTGCATATCCACCATTTTACTTCCCTTAACCCTCCCTAGGCCTATCATGACTGAAGTTGAGATCATATTTAAAATCAATTTTTGTGCAGTTCCCGATTTCATTCTGGTGCTACCTGTGACTACCTCAGGTCCTACTTCCGCTACCAATGGATGTTGGGCGTTTTGCGTAACAGGGCTGCCAGGATTGCAAGTGATACATGCGGTGAGCATTTTTAACTCATTGGCCTTTTCCAAAGCACCAAGAACATATGGCGTTCTGCCGCTTGCAGCAATACCAATGAGCGTGTCATTTTTATCTGGAGAATATCCCATTAAATCCAATGCGCCTTGTTCCGTTGAATCTTCTGCTCCTTCTACAGGATATCGGACAGCTGTATCTCCACCCGCAATAATGCCAATAACCCAATCATGTGGGACACCATACGTAGGCGGACATTCAGAGGCATCCACTATTCCAAGACGTCCGCTAGTCCCTGCTCCCATATAAAAAAGTCTACCACCCTCTTTCATCCGTAAGACTATTTCATCAACCAAAACGGCTATATCGGGGATAATGGGTTCAATGGCTAAAGGTACTTTTTGATCCTCCCGATTGATGATTTCCAATAACTGTTTCGATGATAATTCATCCAAATTATCATAGTGGCTGTTGCTCTCTGTTGTATTTCGCATTGTTGATGACAAAGTTAGTTTCTCTTCTAATTCATCAAACCAAAGGTGCATAACTTTGGTTACTTTCGTCCTATAATCTTATTGAAATGAAGAATTTATTTTTGTTTGTTGTATGGGTGTGTTCGATGAATGTTGTATCAGCTCAAATAGATACCAATGGCGTATCCGTGATGGACAAGGCCATGATTCCAGCAAAATTATCCTCCGCGGAACGTAAATTAGATAACAATAATGTCCGAGGAGCGTTGACTGATTTTCGTGAGGTATTGAGCATTGATTCTGTATCCTTTATGGCTTTGAACGGTACTTCCGAATGTTATTATCGTTTAAAGAAATATAAAATAGCATTGGAATACTACAACAAGGCCATGGCAACTCAGTCTTTTGTTACACCTGAAGGTTATTTGTTTTATGCCAAGTGCTATCATCGATTGGCAGAATTGGATAAGGCGGTAGATTATTATGAAAAGTATCTAAAAGATGTAGCCCCCCTTAGTCCTGAATTTGCTGAAACCAAGCGATTCATTCAAGAATGCAAATACGCCAAATCCATGATGTCCAAACCTGTTCCGGTTACCATTCAAAATTTAGGAAAAGAGATCAATTCACGTTATGAAGAGTACTCGCCAAGTGTAACGGCAGATGGAAGTAAATTGTATTTTACTTCAAGAAGAAGTTCTACAACGGGCGGTAATGTGGATGAGAAGGGAGATTATAAATTCTATGAGGACATCTTTTTTAGTCAAAAAGATGCGTCCGGAAATTGGATGGAAGCGGAAAAGGTAGAGGGTAAAGTAAATACAGAAACCCATGATGGGATATTAAGTATTGCTCCAGATGGAAATGGAATGTATGTGTACAAGAATGATGGTAAAGTGGCGGGTGATATTTTCTTTTCTCAGCGCGATGTAAATTCTGGAGAATTTGGAGAGGCTGTTTCATTATCCTACCCTATCAACACAAAGAATAGGTTTGAGAGTTCAACATCGATTACAGCGGATGGCCAGTTTTTGTATTTCGTTAGTGAAAGGGAAAAAGGTTATGGCCGTGGTGATATTTACGTTAGCCAGAGGGTGAATGGAAATTGGTCGGAACCCAAGAACATGGGGAATGTAATCAATACTCCTGGTGACGAGAAATTTGTTTTTATTCACCCAAATGGAAAAGTAGTTTTCTTTGCTTCAAATGGACATTTGTCTTTGGGCGGTTATGATATTTTTAAATCAGAGTTTGTCAATGGTTCATGGACACCACCCATGAACATTGGTTATCCCATCAATACAGTGAATGAAGAATCTACATTGTCCATCACCAGTGACAACAAGACCATGTTTTTAGCCGCTGAATTTGATAATTCTTTAGGAGAGAGAGACATTTATAGTGTTGACATTTCTAACTATGCTATGATTGGAAATACAGAGTTGGTGAACAACTATACCCAAGCGTGGGGTCGTATTGTAACCAAAAGAGGTAAACCCATCAAAGGATTGATGGTATATTGGATGGATGAGTATGGTGTCGAGATAGCCAAGGCCATGACAGACAAGAATGGGGTTGCGGTAACTCAAATCATCGCGGATCAATCCTATATGATTGAAATTAGAGACGGAAATAAAAGCATGCAATCAATCTACAAGATTTTGGCATCTGGTAAAAATAGAGCCACTGCAGAAGGGCCAGATGAATCAAGAACCCTACAGATTGAAGTTCCTTAATCTTTGAAGAGGGGCTTACAAATCCATGTATTGTTTTCAATAGAAGGTACCAAGAATTCATTGGACAATCCTTTTGATTTAAACTGTCTCCGGTAATTGCCATTTGGAAGTGTCGAATGCAGGCATTCAACAATGAAGTACGCATCTGTATGGTGGGTAATTTCTTTGGTCTTAAATACAACGTTGCTGCCTTCAGGTATCTGGACAGTTTGATACCAATCCTTCTGAACCGCATCTTTTACAAAATATTGAATATGTAAGGTGACTTCTTTGAGTGCGGCGTCTTCATTGATGATATACAAACTCCATTCTTTTCCATTCCATTCTCCTGATGCCAGGAAAGGTGCGTACGCATAAGTTAATTGAGTCATGAATGGTTTTGGTTCAAAATGCCAGTCCATGGCACTCCAAGAAAATGCAGGCCATACATCATTCAGTTGCCAAAACATTGTTCCTCCGCACTTATCCATGTGTCTTCTTTGTGCCTCAATGCCCATGGTCATTCCTTCTGCTTGCACATACTGCGTTAGAAGTCCATATTGTTCGTGGTTAAGAACTTCTCCAGTTGGATGCCAATATTGCATGTATTGGTGCATGAGTTCAAAACCCCTACTGTGCTTTTGATGTTGCAGAATACCAGCGTCTTTGGGATGATAGACTCCTTTGCTACACATTTCATTCATCACTCTACTGTTGGGATAGCTTTGCATACCATACTCACTCATGAATCTGGGTATTTTGGTCATGAGCACCTCAAAATTTTCTGCATCGTGCCATACGCCCCAATAATGACAATCCCCCTCTTTTAAACTTCTTTCATCCCCTCTTCCCCACAATGGAGAGGAAGGCCAATAAGGAATTTGAGCAAACGCTTTCACCGCATTGGGAAGTAAGTTGTGAAATACATCATCGTATGCTTTTTTAATTTGCTTTTTTCTTTTATCTGACAATCCCATTTGCCATCCCCACCTTTCCCAACCTTCGCTGTTTTCATTGTTTCCGCACCAAAGGGCCATACAAGGATGATGACTCAGACGTTGAATTTGTTCGGTCACCTCAGCTTTTAGATTGGCCATAAATCCCTCATCACCAGGATACATGGAGCAGGCAAACATAAAATCTTGCCAAATCATGATTCCTGCCTCATCACAGAGATCGTAAAAAAGATCGGGTTCATAAATTCCTCCTCCCCAAACCCTAAGCATGTTAATGTTGCTTTGCTTGCACCTTTCAATCAAAAGCTTATAGTCCTCAGTAGCGGCTTGTTCATGGAAATATTGAATGGGTATGTAATTGGCGCCCTTGATAAATGTTTTTTTACCGTTGACAATGAAGTAAAATTCTTTTCCCCATTGGTCCTTTTTTTGAGAAAGCGCAATGCTTCTTGGTAGTAATTTGAATTGTTTTTGATAAATAACATCATTGTCTTTAGATACAACAATGGAATATGTGTCTAGCTTGTTTTCCTTGCCTACTCTCCATTTGGTTTTGGTGATGGGTTTGAAAGCAAGTGCAAAATCCTGCGTGTTAGAAAATTTTTGAGAGAGGACAATAGAGTCACTCTCTTGGTGAAAGATGGTGAGGTTACATTGTTCAACGGGAGAATTTAGTTTCAAATGGAACACCGCCTCCTCCTCAGCTTCATCTGCAAGAATTAGGTAATCTTGAACGGCGTAAATGGTTTCGAGCACATCAATGCGAGGTTGTTTTTTAATTCCACAACCCGCAAGAGAAGGTCCCCAATCCCATCCAAATTCGTATTGCGGTTTTCTAGTAACAGCACGAATACTATCTCCCGGCAAGGGATAAGGAAGATTTTTTAATTTTTCGCGGGCAATTTTATAGGGGGAGTGAAAATAAATGCGCAGTTGATTTTTGTTTTCTATTTGGGAAAGGTCCACTCGCCATGTCCTAAAGTTGTTGTCTGCGCGCAGCATTATTTGATTGTTCCAGTATACGTCCGCATAGGTATCCAATTCTGGTAAAACCAGCTGAAAGTGCTGTCCATGTTGTAATTCGGGTAATTCGATGTCGGTTAAGATATACTCCCAGTCTTGTTGACTAACCCATTGTGCATCCTTTTCATTGGTTCCCAATAATGGATTTTGAATGGTTTTGTTTTTTTCAAGATCTAAAAAAATATTTCCGGGAACCTTAGCAGGTTGCCAATTATTCTCATTGGCAATGGAATAGCGCCAATTGGTTTGAAGTACAATAGAATTTTGGCTGAAGAGTTGAATTGTCACGCAAATAAGAGTGAGGGATAGCACGTGTTTACTCTTCCAGCCATGTGATAATATTTTCACAAAGAACATCATAACTATGGTTTTTGATGACGTAATGATAGCCATTATTTCCCATTTGTTCTAATTGTTCAGTACTTGTTTCTGAGGCCTCCACAATCGCATGCGCGATGGCAGCTATATCTCCTGCATCAACAGACCATCCGCATGCTGCATCTTGTACTGGTTGGTTGCCAGAATCAATGGCAAATAGGATAGGCCTTTTGGCCAACATATAATCATAAAGTTTGTTTGGTGACACCCCAAATCGAAAAAGGGGTTCTTTTTCCAGTCCGATGTAACAAAGATCAAAAGTCTTCAAGACACTTAGAAAATTACTTTTTTCTACAGGCGGCAAGAGGTGAACATTGGATAAGTTCTTGGATAATTCTTGAAGAAGATTTTGTTGATCCCCTTTACCAATGATGACGAAGTGTATTTTTATTCTGTCTTTTAGTAGCTCGGCAGCCTTTACCAAATAGTGAAGAGCATTGGCTTTGCCAACACTGCCGCCGTATCCAACTACAAAGGCATCTTGCGGAATGTTAGGAATGAGAAGTTTGTTTTTGTGAAGGTCAAGGGAAAGATTCTCCACCCCATTGGGAAGATATTTGAACTTGTGGCTGGCCATTCCAGAGGAAATGAAATGGGGTTGAGCATTGGGCAAAAGTGAAAGTACTTTATCACTTTTTCGATAAGCCAATTTTTCGAAATAGCGCATGAATACAACCAATGGGTGAAACTTAGGGAGATTTCCCAATTCCTCAAGAGTCAATGGCCAAATATCTCTTACCTCAAAAAATATTTTGCATCGGAATTTCTTCTTCCACCTCAAGGCTGCAACAATCGGGAGCATGGATGGAGAAGATACAATGATTAAGTCTGGTTGACCTAGCTCCTTGTCCTTTAAAAAAAAGATCTTCAAAGCAAATATCAGCATATTCCAAAATCGTCCAATTGAAATGGATTTTTTGTACTTGGGTGTTTGTACAAAATGATAATAGATGTTTTCAATCCATTGCCCTCCGGGTTGTGGTGAGTTATCGAAGAGATGCGAGAAACTGGAGCTGATGATTGAAGCACGGTGCCCTTTAATCAGAAGATGTTTGCAGAATAGATATTGTCGATATTGCATGCCAATACCAGGTCCACCTGCATATTGCGAAACAAACCATATGTTTTTTTTAGTTTGCATTTTTAGCCAGTTTGTGGTACCAAAGGAAATTAAGAATGTGGAAAAATGCTCCAATACTGGAGTAGATAAGAAGGGTATTTTCAAAGCGCACTTGAGCAGTGGACAAGATGATGAAACTAGCGGAATGAATCAAAAATTGTAGTGTAAATCTGAGCAATAGAGTGGATTGTTTCTTTTCCAAAATGGCCACAAAAGAAAATGGATTAACAGCAAATTGCATCGCAAAAATAACAATCACATATTTTGCAATGATTCCTGCTTGTTGGTATTGATCGCCTAAAAAGGTGGAAAAAATAGCCTCACCAAAGAACAAAATGGTTATTGTGAAAAGCAATGCAAAAATGAACAACAAGAAAAACTGATTTCTTACAAGGTGGTCATAGGGTAATTGTTGATTTTTGAGCTCTGAGCAATGATGGTATTGAACCAGATAAACATTGTTACTAATGAGATTGATTGGTGCTTGTAATACCCGCCAAACCAAATAGAAATATCCAGGAAGGGGATCACCGTAATAAAAACCAATGAAACCAATAATGGCGCTGATTTGCATGACCTCAATCACTCCCATTGGAGTGTTAAAGAAAATGAACGCTTTGTATTGGGTAACCCATTCTCGAAATATGTATTTTCTTTTTTGTTGTAAAATATTTTGAATGTGACCAAAGCTTAAAATCAATACACCGATCATTTGACCAAGGATAAATCCAAGGATAAGCCCCAAGACATCTTTGAGCAAAAGGCCAAAGAAAATACTAATGACTTGGTTGCTTAAACTGTTGGCAACTCTATAGAGTCCGGCCTGATTGGTTTTTTGTTGTTTGGTAACTAAAAAAAATAAAATTTGTGGAAGGGTATTGAGTAATGACGCCAATGGGATGAGTGCATAATACCAAACTTCAGTTTTGATCAATAAGGCATAAGCGGTAAATGGAATGCTTAAAATAACCGTATTGATAATTGAAATGGCAATTGCATCAAACGCCGTGGAGAACTGATTGTTTTTATCTGATTGAGCGGGTATGGCATATTCTATTCTCAGTGATATCAAAATGGAAAGTGGTACTACCCATGCAAAAAAGTCTGCGTATAACGAAAAGGCCTGCGCATCAAAAATACGAGATATGATGGGCATCATGGAATAGGTTATCAATTGTCCAATGATGCTGGAAAATGCCATTTTGGTCGTTGATATGAATCCCAAATTTTTCTTCATCTCACTTCAAACAAGGAATTATAGATGAGCTGGAGTTGTAATTTTTCTTTCTCCCATTCCAATTGTTGCTTGGCTTCTATGCAATTGATTCGAATCTTTTCATCGTCCATTTCTAGAAATTCATTGATGGCTTTATTTACCCCTAATTCCGTATATTCCTCAATGATAACACCAATCTGATAGTGACGGATGAGATTGTTACAATCCTCTAGGTCATTGCTTATGACAGGTAACTCACATTGTATATACTCAAACAACTTGTTGGGTAAACAATATTGATGATTTAAACAATTATTTTGAGCCATATTAAATCCAATATCTGCGCTACTTGTGCAATGCGCTATTCTGCTGTAGGGCACTGCTGGATGATAATAAATATTGAATGAACGTTCTGAACGTTCTTTTACTTCTTGGGCCAATTTACCATCTCCCATGATGACTAAAATGGCTTCATTGTTCCTTCTTTTTTCAAAAGTGTCCATGAGCAATTCAATTCCTCTGCCTGGAACCAAACCTCCTTGATATAAGAATATTTTAGTGGTTAATGGGAGTTTGAATAAATCTCGAAAGTAGTCATTTTTTACAATTTTCATTCTGTTCGGAATGTTGCGAATCAAATGTACTTTCTGTTTGAATTTTGCAGAATAATATTGAACTATCCCCGGGCTAACTGTTATCATACAATGGGTGAGGGGAATGGCAATTCTCTCTATCAGTCTAATCATGGCCTGCATTCCTTTGGATAGTCCTAACCGACCACTTTGCAACTCATGACTGTCGTATATGAGTATTATTTTTGGTCTAGAAATTTTTGCCAAAAGTCCTATGAATAAGCCTTCAAGATCATTGCAATGCCAGATGTCTTTCTTCCTGTATTGTAAGACCGCCATCCAACTGAATGATACAAATTGAATCAATCCAATCAGTTTATTCCGTCGTTTGTATTGATTGAAGGGAGGGTTGATTCGGTTCACTTGTATACCTTCGATGGTTTCTTCAGCGGGCAATTGATTTTTTTGCCATGCAACGATGGTTACATTGAAACCACACTCCTCAATGGATTGTGCCATTCTCAGAACTCGATTGTCATTCTGGAAAGTTGTATGGAGGATGGAAACGACAGATTTATTTTTGTTCATCGACATACCGATTTAATCGCAGGGATACCACAAGGACATTAATGGTGAAATATGCTGCTTTGGATAAAACCAATATCTGAGTGGCCTCAAACTCATCGCAATGAAGCTGATAGGCCCAGAAGATACATCCATAAATGATGACAAAGTGTAACAAGTCAAGCAGAAACGCTACACGTTGCATCTCAATTCTCAGGGAAACAAAGGACAATGACGAGGTTACAAAATTGAAAGCATACCAAATAGTAAGTATTCTCAAATAGTTGATCGCAGGCAGCCAAGCTTCACCAAAAATCCAACCTATTGTTGCATCGGGTATGATGTAAACGATACCGACAATTCCCAATGATAATGCAGCTAATTGTTTCAGCGCACTGTAATATTTGTTTTTTAGTTCAATGGGATCTTCAATTTCTGAAATCTTCTGAAAAAAAACTTGGCTATAACTTCCGCTAATGATATTCAATGGAGCTTGAACAATTCTTCTGGAAAGCGCCATCCAACCAATGGCAACAAGTCCATAGAATTGTGCAAATATTCCAATGTGAGCCCATTGAGCAAGTCTATTCAATATGCTTCCCCAGATACTAATCATTGGATAGTCTTTGTAGCGTTTAGCATTTTGTTTCAGTGTGTAGAAATCAATGTCTTTGAACCCTTTGGGTTCGTTTTTTTTAAATTGGAAAAAACTATAGACGGCACCAATGATTTGGCCAAGCGTTGTGCCAATAATGAGCCCTGAGGACCCAATGCTGAATTTAGATAAGAGCACTTTTATCGGTTCACTGGCAGTGGAATTGACAATCTTAGAGGTTGAAGAATAAATATATTTTTTTTGTCGACTAAACCAATATGAAGTACTGTTGAATACTGCAAAAGCAAACAAGCATGGTCCTAAAACCCAGAATATTTGGCCAAAATTGGGGTTGTTGTAATAATTGCCAATATGTTCAGAGAAAAGTAATCCTAGGAATGTCACCGCAGTGCTTCCGATTAAAGCCAAAACGATAGACAGGAAAAGCAAGTGTCGCGCATCTTCCTTTTGTCTTGGATGCATGATGGCAAATTCATACTTACCAGTAATGACAACAACCAAGATATTGAGGAGCATGGTGAATTGTTCTAAGGTAGTGAAATCTTCTGGGGTGAAAATTCTACTGAGTATGGGCGTAAAGGCGACAACAATGAGTTGACTCAAAACGGTACCTGCCATAAGCGTTCGCATGTTTTTTGCAAACTCTGATCGCCAACTGTTTTTTTTATTGTTGATCCAGTGCTTTATCATTGGTTTTTTTTGTCTGCCTAGAAAGCAGATGGGTTCCCTTTTTTCGTGAAATTATTCTCTAAAATAAACAAAATGTTTTGTTGTTGATTTTCATTTTTCTGACCAATCAGTGATCAAGCGGTGTGTAATTTATTCCAAATTTCCCACGATAAATCTGCTTGAATCTCCAACATACGAAGTCCATTTTGTACTTGGCATCCCACTTTAATTCCCTCTTTCATGAATCTGGTTTCGGAAGGGTTGTATACTAAGTCAAACAAATAGTGACTTTTTGTTAGACCATTGTAGGGTAGAAAGGGCATTTCATCCACATCAGGCCATGTACCTATTGGGGTACAATTGATGATAAGTGGGAAGTGGATGAGACTTGATGCATCAACACTGTGATAATCAAGGTGATTATTTTGGTGGGGGGTTCTGCTCAAAAAAAATACTTCAATTCCTTTATTCTTGAGTACATGGGCCACAGCTTTTGACGCTCCACCTGTTCCTATGATTAATGCTCTGGGGTAATGATTTTCTAGAAAGGGAAGAATACTTTTTTCAAATCCGCCAACATCGGTATTGTGCCCTATCCATCGGTTGTTTTTTATAGCAACACAGTTGACGGCCCCAATGGATATGGCTTCATCGGATAACTCATCTAATTGTGAAATAATATCTTCTTTGAATGGAATGGTTACATTGAACCCATTCAATCCCAAATTTTGTATAATTTCCCGTATGTTGGTTAAATCTGATACCTCAATCTTTTGGTAGGTGTGCCCCAATTCTAAAGACTTGAATTTATGAGCAAAATATTGCGGTGAAAAACTATGTTCTAACGATTTTCCTATTAAACCAAATTTCAATATCATTTTGATTTGCCCATCAGATGTTTAATGTATGCAAGAATCATGGGCATGATGGATAGGAAAATGATGATCAATACTACCGCTTCAAAATGAGCCTTTACCCATTCATGAGATCCCAGAATGTATCCAGCGATGGTCATGGATGAAATCCAAAGCACGCCTCCCAGGATGTCGTAAGGCATGAATTTTTTCTTGAAATCCATGTTTCCAACACCTGCAACAAACGGTGTGAATGTGCGGACAATGGGCACAAAACGAGCCAACACAATGGCTTTGGTTCCATATTGATCAAAAAATGCTTGTGTCTTGGCAATGTAACTTTCTTTTACCAATGCCTTGCCGCCAATTTTCCAATTCACCACTTTGCTTCCTGCATATTTTCCAATGAAGTAATTACTGTGGTCTCCAGCTATGGCGGCCAAAGAGAGTAGGAGTATCAAAGGGAATAGGGTGATGGCGGGATCGGGTGAGTCGGCCATTCTTGCGCATATTGCTCCAACAGCAAATAGTAGTGAATCTCCTGGCAGAAAGGGCATGATGACCAATCCTGTTTCAATGAAAATGATAGCAAATAGAATAAAGTACAATGAGCTACCGTATAGATGCAGCCAGGCATCCAAGTGGTCATTAATGTGCAGTAATATATCGAGCAATTCTTTCATATCGCGCAATTTTGCTCAGGTAAATACAAGTTGACAAAATGTTGTATTCCTCCTTCCAAAGAATGAATATTGAGGCGTTGAAGTTTTTGACGCAATGCAAAAACAACGGCGTCGCTTCTCTTGCCGCTATTGCAATGTATTACAACGTCTCCTTCTGAAATGAGGTGAAGCTGATTCATTACATCTGCCATTGGAATGTGAAACCCATTCAAAGTGCAGTTTTCTATTTCGTAGTCTTCACGTATGTCAATCAATTGATGAACCTTTCCTTCATCCAACCATTGCTTGTAGTTTTGCGCTGAGATGTGCATGTGGTTTTATTGTTTCATTTTGGTCACAATTTCCTCGGGAAGAAATTGAAAAAAGGTATCACCACGTAAACCTCTTCTCAAGCATTCAAGTGGAATCACTTCATTCTCTGCGATGTTGCCAAGGTTCACATTGGCTCCCATGTGTTGAATAAAATATACTTGTTGCGCCTTTTTAGGGGCTTCCCAAATGATGTTCTCCATTTTTACCTTTTGTAAAATACGATTGATCAACATCACATGTGCTTGACCATTGGGTCTATATATCCCAACGGTTCCACTCTCTCTGGCTTCAGCAATCACTTTCCAACTTCCAGCTTGCAATTCTGTCTGCATCATTTTTATCCACTTACTGGGCGAGATTAAAATCCCTTCTTCCTTGGAGCCCACTTCCGATAAAACAGTGAAGTCTTTGGCCAAGTCAGCAATCCAACCACATTTGATATCGTGTGGTATTGAAATAGAACCGTCAGAAACTTCTATGGTTGTCAAATTCAAATCGGTTACGTATTTTTTATAAGCATCGATTTTATTTCTGACGACGAAAGCCTCAAACAATGTCCCGCCCAAGTAGACTTTCATTCCAGCGTCATGGTATAATTTTATTTTCTCTTTCAAATGTGGGCAAAAGGCAGATGTCCCAAATCCAAGCTTTACCAAATCGACATAGTTTCCGGATGCGCTAATAAGATCTTCAGCTTGTCTCAAAGAGAGTCCTTTGTCCATGACCATGGTTAATCCTTCTTGTCTGGGTCTTTCTGGTCTTTGTGGTATAAAATCTAATTCGTAATTCATTTTCTTAGTGATCAAAAAATTGTTGTTTGTTTTGATAAACACTCCATTCCGCTATCAAAGGGAAAAGAGCAATCAATTCTTCATATTCATTTTCATCTGAAGGCGTGTAGGTAGCATTGAACCAATCCTCAGCTTGAAGCAATTGTTTATTGTAATATAACGCAATGACTTTTCGCGCGCTTAGCATCTTGCTGGTTGGATTCAATGCCAAACCAGATTCGATGACATGAAGGGCTTCATGATATTTTTCCATGCGCAAGTGGACATCCGCATATCCGGCCCAAGATTCTTCATCAGTAGCATGGTGTTGTACCAATGATTCACCAATTTCAAGTGCATCCTCATAAAGGTTGAGCTTGCTCAATAGTCGCATATACACCAAAGCGTATTCATCATTGTTGGGGTCAAACTCAAATGCAATTCTTGCAAAAGCAAGTGCCTCAACATACTGCTCTTTGTAATCCATTACAACAGCCATCCCTAGATAAGCATCAGCACATCGGTCATCCAATTGAATGGCCTTTTGATACAAATCTTGGGCTTTTTCAACTTCCTCTAATTTTTCATAGCATTCTCCTAGATGACAATAGGTAGTTGCATCTGGTGGTTCTAAATGAAATGTAGATTCAAGTGTGGAAATGGCTTGGATGTAATTTTTATTTTTAAATTGGGCTTGCGCCTTGTTGATGTGTGCGGGAGCAAAGTCAGGCATGATGGCAGTACTGAACTCATAAGATTCAATACTGGCCTCAAATTGCTCTAAATGTTGCTGCAGGTTCCCCAAGCAATACCAAGCTGGAAATGAAAATGGCCTGTCGTCTACCAAGGACTCAAAAAAAGTAAGCCCCTCGGCCATTCGATCCGTACTCTCATAACAATAGGCCAACTCGTATAAAAGTGTTTCGCTATCAGGACGGTGCATGATAACTTTTTTAAGTAATGCTATCGCACGGTCAACCTTATTGGCATTTTGATATTCAAGGGCCAACTCAAGGGCGATGTCATCATAGTTTTCGCCATCAGCCATCAGAATCGCTTGCTCTAAATAGTGTATGGCTTTGTCATGTTCATGCAGTTGGCTGTACACAACTGAAATGGCCATGAACCAATCTAGCTTTTCTTCTTCCCAACTTTCAGCTTTTTTTAAAATGATCAAAGCCTTGTGCAGTTGCCCCATCCCTGTGTAAATCTCTCCTTCCCTGATCAATAACCCGAGGTGATGGGGGAACAATGATTTTGCGTGTTCAATTACTTGTAAGGCTTTGCTGAATTGAAAGTGGTCACTGTAATAGAAAGCCAGGTCTTCTAACTCCTCCAAATCAAAATAAAAGGATTTATTCTCCTTGAGCATTTGCTCAAAGCGATTTAAAATTTGACGAAATTCATCCGATAAAAAAGACTCTTCTGCCATGAATATTATCTCCCACTCAAAGATACGGACTCAAAGGTTGAATCTGGCCATAAAACTAATCAACATATGTGAAAAATTCTTCAGTATTTCAGCCAGTAATAGAGGATTTTTATGTATTCGTTGTTGGTGTAGATTAAACCACTCTCTGATTTCCACCAGCTCAATGGATTAAAGTCTTTTTCATAAGCACCAAAGAATTTTATATCAATTTTGGCCGCTTGGAATGGCGGAGCAAAGGTTCTTCTCAACCTTCTCAGGTGATACTGCCCTGAAACTATGGTGATTCGATGAATATTGTTTTTTAAACAATAATCTAAAAGTAGGTCTGCTTCTTCTTTTGAACTTGTTCCCGATTCTAATTTTTTAATCCGATGCTCGTCAACTCCAAGATGGGTCATACATCGTTTGGTTAAGTCTGCTTCTGTAGTGAGGATACCTACAGCAGCTAGTTGACTGGGCCGATTGCCCCCGGTAACCAGAAATGAAGATTGCGGATGTTGTCTGGCAAGCCATGCAGCAGCTCTGCCGCGCTCAGCACTATTTCCTCCCAAAACGGCATATACATTGGCTGAATAATCTGAGTCATCAGCCACAAGGAAATATCCTATGGAGATGAGAATGGATGTTCTCAAGACGTAAAGCATCAAAGAAAAGCACAACAAAAGAAATATCGCTACCCATCGTTTTTTTTGATAGAATTTTTTTACAGGGTTCATGATTTTACGTTTATCCATGGAGCAAAGAGATCTTTCAATGCAACATTGTTCATGTCCATACCAACACGCTGAAGGGATTGCAGAGCACGTTCTATTTCATTCTTATCAATGATGTTCTGGTTATGGTGCCACTTTTGTTCCGATAGCCATTCAGAGGCGTTTTGTTCTGAAAGTTGAAATTGTTTACTGATTTCTGCGGGAGTATTGCTATCTGCTAAAAAAATCTTGACTTGATCCTCAATGATTTTAAGCATATCCAAAAGTTCGTGGGTATAAGTGTTGATACATCTTTCACTGGCTACAATGAGAAAGCTCGACCATGGGGCATTGAATTCTCCAATTTTTTTGCATTGTCCACTTTGAACAAAGGGCAAGGTCATCCACTTTTCCCAATAAAAATAGTCACAATCTTCTTTCAGGGAGGCTATGCCTTCCTCAAGGTGATGGATCACTTTGAATTGATGATCGTCTAATTTTTTATCCAGAATTTCACTATGTATGAGCGGCATTAAATGAGAACCGGATCCTTTTCTGCTCACTGCAACTTTTGTAGTTGTGTCAAAAAACAACTCTTCTTTTTTACAGGAGTAAATTCCCCATTGCAGCGGGGTTTCAATGTAGCATTGGATGATTTTTGCTTGAAGACCTCTTTGATATGCGGCCAAGAAACCTTCTGTTAGCAATATGGCTACATCTAGGTCTCCTGTATGCAACGCTTGAGTCATTGCACCGGTTCCACCCGGGAAAAAAATCCAATTGGTTTCTACCCCTAGACGTTGAAACTTTTGCCTCTGAAAAGCCTGGATCCAAGGTAGATTAAAATGCTCAGGTACGCCTCCTATTTTTAAGAACCTTGTATTTTGCATCAATATCCTCCCTGCCATTTTCTGATAAACCACTCCGCAGAAAAAGCCAATGTTATAATTAGCAAGATTGGCCACCAGTCTATCCATTCTTCACGATTACTCTCGTCATAGGCAACTGAAACAAAGTTCTCCTGTTGTTTTAAAATCGAATCTAAAGAGTCAAGCTGAGTGGAATTGAAAAAATGGCCATTGGTTTCTTTGGATAAATTTCTCAACACATCATGATTAGCCCATGTATTCATCATTTCCATTTGAATACTTTCTACAATGAAGCTTCCTGACTGAGTGAGTTTTTGCGCTCCATTGTTAGCCTGCGCTTCGTATCGATAACTACCGGGTGCCAAAATTCCCAATTCCAACTGATATCCTGTATTAGCAGGAATAAAAGGGTAGTCTTTTTTCTCTCCTTTTTCATTCCAAATGCTTAAACCAACATTTTGATTCAAGAGGGGTTTCATGCTTTCATCATACAAGTTGGCTTGAAAGACAATGGTTTGATTATAGGCCCAATTTTTCTTGGTGTTCACTTTGAATAAGCGATCTTTGTTTTTATCTACAAGATATTGGGCCCATGAGCCAATCATCTCATCAAAAGTTTCATGATTTTTGGTTTGTATAAAATTGGTCATTCGCCATCTCCAAAGTCCTTCACCAAAAACCAAACCTATTTTGGCTACATCCGCAGATTGAAAGGCAACCAAAGGAAACCCTGTATTCAAATTACCCATTTGTTGCTGAAAGTAGTTGACAATACCAGGAGACAAATTAATTTTTCCAAATGGCACACTCAACGGAGGCCATTGGGAACTCTGCGATAGCACATTTGATGGGATTTGGAAATAACTGAATTTCTGGTCAGCAGTTGGCGTACGTTCTTCTCTATTGCCATTTGCCCCCTGAACATTTACTCCTGTTTGAAGCAAGTTAAATAGACTTGCTTGGGTAGTTTGACTCCAAATAAAAAGACAGGGGTTCTTATTGGCCAACATCCCATTGATTGATGCTACCTGCTGAGCTTTATTGGGTAATCCATGAAATATGGTTAATCCTCCTTCTACGTTCTTCCCATTCCATTCATCAGCCGATAGATATTCAGCCATAAAAGATTCGGAATGATTAATGGACTGCATCAATGCTTGAATGTCAGGATGAGGTGCTGCTCCTATAATGGTTATTTTCTGACGGTCATCTAATACGTCGATATAACAATCAAAATGATTATTGGTAATATTCCTTTCATCCTTTAGTTGAGTCACATCAACAGTGTAGTGTTGCACCCCCAACTGCTTGGATTGAGCAGTAAATTGAATCGAATGAAATGTGCGTTTGCCGTCGGGATTGAAATTTTGTTTTTGAAGTATTTGTCCATTTTGTTTTAAGGTGACCTCAAGGGGCTCCTTCTGACATAGCCGCGTTTCAATATTAATTAATACAGGAAAATCATTTCCTAAGAAAGTGTTTTTATTGATTTGAACGTCACTGATAAAAACATCCTTGTACATGTTGGTATCTCCAATTCCAATAGTATGTATGGGTACTTGAAGATTTTGTGCAGCGTAAATGGGATATTGGCCTTCATTAAAAAGTCCATCAGAGATCATCACTACCGCGGCTAAATTTCTACCTCCATATCTTATACCCAATTGGTCCATTGCTGCGGACATATTGGTACTAGACCCTGTGGCGTTCAATGAGTCCCACCCATCAGTTAAGTCACCATCAAACTTGTAAAAGACAATATCGGATTGCTCTCCAATGGAGGAAATTTTTTTTTGCAATTGATCAACCCAATTGGGATGTTGTTTGAGAAACTCTTGAATAGAGAAACTGTTGTCATGTACAACAACGGTGATGGGCTTCTCAATCGTTTGAAGGTGAGTCTCAGTTATTGGACGGATGAGTAAAAAACCAAGAAATGTTACTCCAATAAAACGCACTAACACTAATAAATAAATGGTGTTAATGGAAAATCTCTTTCGTTTTTTTTCACGCCAATAAGATGTGCCTGCCAGTAAGATTCCCAGCAGGAAGCAAAGCCAAAGCCAAAGTGGAGAATATGTAGTATAAATGGACAATGGTAATGTTTTACATCAACATGCCACCGCAAACATGCAAGGTTTGTCCTGTGACGTAGGCACTCATGTTAGAAGCTAAAAATAATGTAACGTTGGCCACATCCTCAGTACTTCCGCCTCTTTTCAAAGGAATGGTGTCTCTCCACTTTTGTACTACTTCTTCTGCCAATGCTCCTGTCATCTCCGTTTCAATGAAACCGGGAGCAATGGCATTGCATCTGATGTTTCTTGAACCCATTTCAGCGGCCATACTTTTTGTGAAGCCAATGATTCCAGCTTTTGAGGCAGCGTAATTGGCTTGTCCCGCATTTCCTTTTACACCAACAACGGAACTCATATTAATGATTGATCCACTCTTGGCTTTCATCATGGGTTTAATCACTGCTTTGCTTAGATTGAAAACAGATTTTAGGTTTACGCGAATCACTTCATCCCACTGCTCTTCAGTCATTCTCATCAATAAAGTATCTCTTGTAATTCCGGCATTATTCACCAATACGTCAACAGTACCAAACTCAGCTACCACGGCATCTACCAGTGATTGAGCAGCTTCAAAATCTGCGGCATCACTCTTAAATCCCCTCACTTTTGTACCAAACGCCTCAAGCTCTTGTTCCAAAGCACGTGCTTTTTCGTCTGATGATGCATAAGTGAAAGCAATGTGCGCGCCCTGTTGAGCAAATAGAGTGGCTATGCCTTTACCAATTCCTCTTGAAGCCCCTGTGATAATGGCTACTTTTCCGTCTAGTAATTTCATTTTGTTTTCGTTTAAGCAAAGATAAGCATTCAATATTTTAACGCATCTTGATTTTGTTTCTTCCCAAATCTAACATTCCTTGGTGTTCCATTTTTTTTAATAACCTTGAAATCACTTCTCTTGAGGAGTGCAGTTCACTGGCAATTTCTTGGTGGGTGATATGGATAGTCTTATCTTCTGATTTAGATGTTTTTTCCTTGAGCCATTTTTCAAGTCGATCATCCAATTTCTGGAACGCGATGCTGTCTATGGTAAGTAGTAATTCTTCAAATCTCATTTGATAGGTTCTCATGATGAAATGCTTCCAACTGGGGTATTGATTGCTCCAATCATCCATAATCCTTGTGGGCAATGCAATCATTTTGGTGTTTTCTTCTGCGATTGCTCTGACAGAGCTTTTCGCATCTCCCATGCAGCAGGTGATGGACATGGCGCAAGTCTCTCCCTCATGAACATGGTAAAGGAGAAGTTCCTTTCCGTCATTATCCTCCCTCAATATTTTGAGTGAACCGCTCAAGATTAAAGGCATCATTTTGATGTATTGTCCTATGTCAATCAATATTTCGCCTTCAGGTATTTCTATCACTTGACCTGTTTCGGCAATGGCTTGCTTTATGCTCTTTTCGTACAAATCTGTAAATTGAGCAGATAATAATGCCATGTCTTCAGCATCGATCTCTCTTGTTTTCATGAATGACAAATTTGATGAATGAAACGACTTATTTTCTCGGTTAAATTTTTTCTGCTGAATGCTGAAATATCAGCATTTTGATTACTGATTTTTCCAGTGCTTCTATAGGTAGAATGCCAATTTAATAATTGTTCTTTAATGGTTGAAATCTCATCAAAGTCAAAACAATGGCCAGATCCGGTTTTGATTAGAATTTCATTCATCTCCCCATCTTTTGGTCCTATCGCTAATATCGGACGCCGGGCTGCAAGGTATTCAAAGAATTTTCCTGTTAAAATACTTTTTGCATTTCCACTATTATTCACCAAAAGGAGTAATATTTGACTGCGTTGTTGCACCTCAATGGCTTCATGATGGGGTAGATATTCTTGAAATATAACTTTGTCTTTTAAGTCAAATAGGTCAATGGATTTTTTAACGCTGATATCTACTTTTCCAACCAGTTTAATAGAGATGTTTTTCTTGAAATTTGTGTCCTCTTCACATGCAAGTTGAATAGCTTTCCAAAGGTTGTCATGATTTCGTGATTTGGGAATACTTCCCACATGCACCAATTCAAAAATAGGATCTGGGGTTATGCCCTCCGGGAATTCTTCATCATAACCATTGGGTATCCACTCGCACAATTTTGCTCCTTTGCGGGTGAAATCTTTTTGATCAAAACTAGTCACAGTGGTAACCAAGTCAGCTGTTTGCAATACTTCTAGCTCCAACCGGTGGTGCTTTTTATCAGCCCATCGGGTAAGCATCAATTGGTCATAAAAGTCAATATTGGTCCAAGGGTCTCTAAAATCTGCCAACCACGGAACCTTGCAATTTTCTTTAACCCCTTTGGCGATGAGATGCATGCTGTGAGGAGGTCCTGTTGAAACAATGGCGTCAATTGGATTTTCCGCTATGTATTTTGAAAGAAATTGAATGGAAGGTTGTACCCAAAAACAACGGGCATCGGGAACAAAGAAATTTCCCCTAATCCAAACACCGATGCTCTCTGATTTTTTTGGTTTCTCACTTTCACTCAGAAATCCAGTATTTATTTTTTCTGATGGTTTAACGCCTACCCAGCGTTTGTACCAAGTGTAGGGTTCCCAGATGGGTTGTTGAATCATCTCAATCCCCTCAGGAATATCTTGCAACAGACTCTCATCCGTAACGGGCATTTCGGGATTGGATGGAGTATAAATGATGGGTTCAATTCCAAAGGACCTGAAGTATTTTACAAACTTGAGCCAGCGCTGCACACCTGCACCTCCGGACGGTGGCCAATAATAGGTAATAATGAGAACTCGCTTCATGAATTAAAATGGAAGCAAATGAGGTTTCCAAGTAACTTTGGCCGTTGTTGGTTCTCCTGGAATAACAGTCAGCATCGCTGTAACCATGCATTGTTTGCGCAAAATAACCTCAGGTCTCAAAGGATGTCGCACGCTGAATGTCATTTCAATTTGTAAATTTCCATAAATCAGATCTTTAGGATCAACCATCGCTTTGATAACATTACCGGTTACTACCTCACTGTCTAATTTTCCCATGGCATCATCAATAAGCATAACAATGTTTACTCCATCTTCAGCAAACTCATATTCGCCAAGGTCCATTTCAAAAAGCACTTCAACAGGCCCTTCTCCAACTACCACATCCTCAAATACAATGTTCTCACCTTGCGGTATCACATTCCCACCAAATGCAAGTGCATCTGAAGCTATAAACGGAAGCGTTTTGGTATTTCCTTTTTTAGTGTTTACATACCTCAGCAATTCATTGTCTTGATCAATAATGTAGGCTGTGTTGTCTATCATGACAATGTCGACTGGAGAGTGAAAAGAAACGTCTTTGGCATTCCCATCTTTCCAACCCTCAATTGAGCCTGCAAGCCATTTGAATTTTCCTTTTTTAAAAGTATATAGGGCATTGTTCCATTCAGAAACGGCAATGATTGTTTTACCTGAAATAGCAACACTGGAAATTTTAGGTTCATTGGATTTTGGCTGATAAAACCAATTCCCTTTTCCATAGTAATAGATCCATTCCTTTTGCGTAATGGCATCTGTGGATTTTCTTTCTTCAGTAAAATTGATCTGGAAAATTGATCCATCGCTGAAAGTGGCATACCCGAGCGCTCCTTTTACTTCCAGGTGTTTAGGATATATGCGCTGCTTGGACTCATTGAATAGAGGCAATCGCGCCACCTCGACCGCTACACCACTGATGGGATTTAAATTAAAAATTTGATTGTATTGCGCAGAGAGTACATACAAGTTGTTGTTCTCCATGACAACATCAATGGGGAAACCAATGGCTTCATATCCTCCATTGGTGGCTTGCACCTCTTGCGAAAAAGCGTTCCCATTACCCGCGATGGTAAATACCAACTTAGCTTGCAGATCCACAGCTCTGATGCGGTGATTGTAACTATCTGCGACGTATAAAAGTTGTTGTTCATCGTCATAGGTAGTGCCTCTTGGATAATTAAATTGCGCATTCAATAATTGTCCGTCTGCAAAACCAGGTAATGGTGATCCAATGATTTGGGCAATAACTCCTTCAGGGGTAACCAAATGTATACGGTGGTGATTGGTTTCAGTGATGAAGAAGTTTTTGTTTTTGTGCAGAGAAATATCGGAAGGAAATTCTATGTTGGCATCTGCCCAACATTGGGTTTCAACGCTATCTTTTAATTGCCAAAATCTGAGCTTGGCCGTAAGTTCTTTGTCGTCCAATAGTTCGTTGATTTTTTTAATGGCCAAATCAGCAGCGTCGTCACCGATGAATTGTTGGATGCATTTTCCTGCAGAACGGGCATAAATTCTTACTTGAAATTTCCCAGTGGAGTCAGCATTCTCAAAACCCTTGTAGTCAGGACAAACCACCAAGGGGTGAGTAATATTTTCTCGTTGAATAATGGAGTAAATCTCCCGTCTTGAACGTGGCTGCTGGGAATTCCCCAAAATGCCACTGATCAATTGAACATTGAACTTGGATTCAAATGTTTTTTCAATGCGATGCAGTCCTTCAGTACTGAAAGGATTTTGTTCATCCCATAAACAAACGACTAGAATTTTGTCATGAATGTTTTCTAAGGTTATGGGGTAGGGGGTATTGAACCACACCGACCCTTTTGAAATATAGTCGACATCTTTCTTTTGAGCAGACAGTGGAAAGCTCAGACCAATCATTAATATAAAGGAGATGATATTTTTCATAGCATAAAAAAGGGAACCACGAAGATGGCTCCCTTTATTGGTTTTTCAAAAAAACGAATACTTATTTTACTGCGTCTACCACAGCTTTGAAAGCTTCTGGATGATTCATTGCTAAATCAGCCAATGCTTTGCGGTTTAATTCAATTCCTTTGGCGTGTACTTTTCCCATAAATTGAGAGTAAGACAAACCATGAATTCTAGCACCAGCATTGATACGGGTAATCCACAAAGCTCGGAAATTACGTTTGCGGAGTTTACGACCAATATAGGCATAGGTTAATGCTTTTTCAACGGCATTTTTGGCTACGGTCCAAACGTTTTTTCTTGAACCGAAATAGCCTTTGGCCATTTTGAGAACTTTTTTTCTTCTTTCTCTTGAAGCTACGGCATTTTTACTGCGTGGCATAATTTTTTGTTTTTTGAAGGTTGGTGGCTTTCGCGCTTGTGACCAACAATCGGGTTAAACTTTTACCTTACTCTTGTATTCAATGAGCTTGAATTAGGCGAGCAATTGGGCCTTGATTGATTTTACGTCAGAAGGGTGAACGAGCGCATCATTGCCCAAACCACGCTTACGCTTGGTTTCTTTTTTGGTCAAGATGTGACGTTTAAACGCCTGCTTACGCTTAATCTTTCCGCTACCGGTCACCTGGAAACGCTTCTTAGCGCCGGATTTGGTTTTTGATTTTGGCATTGTATTAGGGTTTTAATTATTTCTTTTTGGGGTTGATGATCACAAACATTTTCTTTCCTTCCAATTTGGGCATTTGTTCTGGAACACCTACTTCAGATAGCTCTTGAATAAACTTTAACAATAGAATTTCTCCACGGTCTTTAAAGACAATGGATCTTCCTTTGAAAAATACCCAAGATCTTACTTTATTTCCTTCTTTTAAAAATTCCAATGCATGCTTCAATTTGAACTGAAAGTCATGGTCATCTGTATTGGGGCCAAATCTAATTTCTTTAACAGTGACATTGACTTGCTTGGCCTTCATCTCTTTTTGCTTCTTTTTTTGATCATACAAGAATTTCTTGTAGTCAATTACACGGCAAACTGGAGGCGTGGCGTTCGGAGAAATTTCAACCAAATCAACTTCCTGCTCTTGGGCCATTTTAAGCGCAACAGCAGTTGGGTACACCCCTTGCTCTACATTCTCACCAACCAAACGAACTTCAGCAGCCGTAATGCGTTGATTAATGCGATGCTCGTCTTCCTTCTCTCTTCTGAAGTCTCTACGAGGATAGGGTTTACCTGGTTTATTTGTTGGTTTTTTTTCCATTCAATGTTTGTTATCCGTGTGAAAGCATTTCCTTGATTTCGTCTTGGACCATTTGTGCAAAGTCTACAACAGAGAAGGACCCCAAATCTCCAGAACCTTTTTTCCTTGCGGAAACGGTTCCGGCTTGTTGCTCCTGATCTCCGATGATTAACATATACGGCACACGGGCCAATTCTGCTTCTCGGATTTTCTTTCCCACTTTTTCGTTGCTTTCGTCAACGGAGGCGCGAATATCGTAATTTTTTAGATTGTTTGCTACACTTTTTGCGTAATCGTTGAATTTTTCACTTACCGGAAGCAATCTAACTTGCTCAGGCGTAAGCCACAATGGGAATTGTCCAGCACAATGCTCAATTAAAATAGCCACAAATCTTTCCATGGAGCCAAAGGGCGCTCTGTGAATCATCACGGGCCTGTGCTTTTGATTGTCAGCACCGGTGTATTCCAATTGAAAGCGTTCAGGTAGATTGTAATCTATTTGTACCGTTCCCAATTGCCATTTCCTTCCTATAGCATCACGAACCATGAAATCCAATTTCGGACCATAAAATGCAGCCTCTCCCAATTCGACAACAGTCTTTAATCCTTTTTCATCTGCTACTTCTTTGATGGCTGTTTCTGCCTTTTCCCAATTTTCATCACTTCCAATATACTTGGATGGATTGTTGGGATCACGAAGTGAAACCTGCGCCAAATAGTCGTGGAAATCCAAAGTTTTGAAAATATACAATACCAAATCAATCACTTTTCCAACTTCTTCTTTCACCTGATCTACCGTGCAAAAAATATGAGCATCATCTTGGGTAAATCCTCTAACGCGTGTCAATCCATGCAATTCTCCAGTCTGCTCATATCTATATACTGTGCCGAACTCCGCAAGTCGCATGGGTAAATCTCTGTACGATTTGGGCTCAGCTTTGAAAATTTCACAATGGTGAGGACAGTTCATGGGTTTGAGCATATACACTTCCCCGTCCTGTGGCGTTTCAATGGGCTTAAAACTATCCGATCCGTACTTGGCCCAATGTCCGCTGGTTTCATATAATTCTTTGTGTCCAATGTGAGGAGTAATCACTTGAAGGTATCCTGCCTTAGTCTGTGCGGCTTGTAAAAAAGCCTGTAATCGACCTCTCAAATCAGCGCCTTTTGGCAACCATAATGGTAATCCACTTCCTACTTTTTGAGAGAAATGGAACAATCCCAATTCTTTTCCCAATTTTCGGTGGTCACGTTTTTTGGCCTCTTCCAATTGGATCATGTATTCCTCTAACTCTGCTTGTTTGGTGAAAGTGATGGCGTATACACGGGTGAGCATTTTATTTTTCTCATCTCCCCTCCAATAAGCCCCAGCGACGTTCAGCAATTTGGCAGCTTTGATAAATCCGGTGTTTGGAATATGAGGTCCACGACACAAATCAGTGAAGTTTCCTTGAGTATAAAAAGTGATGTCACCATCATTGAGTCCATCAATCAACTCCAATTTGTATTGATCTCCTTTCTCAGTGAAATACTGCACAGCATCAGACTTTGAAACCTCTTTTCTAACGAAAGCGTTTTTTTGACGGGCCAATTCCAACATCAATTTCTCAACCTTGGTAAAATCATCCTGAGAAAAAGAATGTGTTCCAAAATCGACATCGTAGTAAAAACCATTCTCGATCGGTGGACCAATGGCCAGTTTTATTCCTGGGTACAAGGATTCCAACGCTTCGGCCATTAAATGCGCTGAACTATGCCACAAGGTAGATTTCCCCTCACCATCATTCCAAGTTAAAAGCTTTAATGTAGCATCACTCGTGAAGGCACGGGTAGCATCCCAAACTTCTCCGTTAACTACTGCGGCAAGTACGTTGCGCGCCAATCCCTCTGAAATCGATAAAGCCACATCCATGGCCGACTTACCGACTTCAACACTTTTAACACTGCCATCAGGCAAAGTAATGTTGTACATTTCTTTCATTTTAAAGTTGCAAAGTTAGTTAATTAACCAACTCGTATTTCTTTCGTCTTATTCTAAATTCTACTCTTCTATTCAATGCTCTGCCTTCCTCAGTATCGTTGGAAGCAACAGGATGGCTACTTCCCAAAGCTTTAATTTCAAATCTCTTCTGATCAATGCCCTTCATGACAATAAAATCAATGACAGTATGGGCTCTATTTTCGGATAATACCTGATTGTATGCCATTGCTCCTTTGGCATCCGTATGTCCATGAATTTCCATGTACATATGCTTATTCTTTCGCATCATGATGTAGATATTTTCCAATTGATGAACGGCAGAATCTGTTAAAGTAAACTCATCAAAATTGAAATGCACGGCATCCAACACCACCTCTTCATACTCTTGTAGCTCCAATGGAGGATCTACCGCCACTTCCTGCAATTTTTCATTGACACAGCTGCATGCGTTTTTGTTGTCAATAGGTACAACGGAAACGTCATCGAGGAAAAGATAGGAGTACTCTCTGTTTTCTGGAACTTTTGAATCTTGAGTTCTTCGAATGATTCTCAAGTCTTTATCATCTTTGAAATTACCGATGGTAATGAATTGCTCTCCCCCTTTGGCAACAAAATACCCGCTCAATTCAACCCATTGTTCTGTATCGTCCATCATGATGAATTTTGGGTTGGACAAACTTATTTCTTTTAACAATATGGGCTTGCTCGCAATGGCTTTATGGGGCTGCGCGCTGAGCGATACTCCAAATCCATCGTGCACAAATTGGCAATTGTCTGCAGCTGAATAATAGAGGGTAATACAAACTTGTTCTCCTGCTTTTAAAGGTCTAGAAAGATTACCTAATAAATATTCCCTGTATCGATTGTGATTGTTCAAATAGGTTCCAAGACCTGAATAGCCATTGCCTGTTCTGGCCAATTGTTGACCAAACATGTTGTTGGGGACTCCTACTTTTTTACTGCAAGAATTGAAATGATCAGGAGTTCCTTCCCCTGCCTGTGTCCATTTTGTCAGCGACTTGAGGTTCTGTTGAGTAAAGTCATTGGGACAATATTCCATATCTTCAAAACTGGGATTGAGCACCAAGTTCTGAGATTTTGTTGTTATATGCAACAACAAGATGAAAATGATATGGATGGTGTTTCTCATACAAAAAAAAAGAGGCAAACGGATTTTCCATTTGCCTCTTTACAAACGGTTTATTTATTTAACGCTAAAAACAACTCGTCTATTTTGCGCCTTGCTCATTGGTGTACCTTTTGTACCAACCAACTCGTTGGCGTCTTTGGAGTCGATAGCAATGCGGCTTTCCGCAACACCTCTTGTCACCAAAGCGTCTTTCACCATGATGGCTCTGTTCTTGGCAATTTCTAAAATTTCAGGTTTTACTTTTGCCTCGGTCATTTCTTCTGTATCGGCATGCCCTGTTAGTGTGATATTGATGCTAGGGTTGGCTTTTAATAACTCGGCCATCTCATCCAATTCAGATTCAAATTGTGCAGGAATGGCATCAGATTCTTTTCCGAAGTAAATTCCTGCGGCATTGATCAATTGTTCTGGTTTTGCTCCGGCTGGTTTTGCTCCGGATTTACTGTAAATCAAATCCGTTTCTACCACTGTGCTTTTCCCACAGTTGCATTCGCTTTTGGCCGTAATGGGCAGAACGGTAATGTTGTCAACGTAGTAGTAGGCTCCATTGATGGTTACCCCAGTTGGCTTGGTAGTGGGTTTTACTTTTTCAAATTTCATGTCGCCATCGTTCCCGAAGCCTCCAATGGTCATATAATTTTCATTGCCCTTGGCATAGTAAGGGACACAGACGGTTGTCCACTTATCCGCATCATTGATAGCCCGATTGGCGGGCATTAGAATGCTTGCTGCTGTGGTAATACTAGCGTCATCTTCATGTTGAATTTTCTTTTCTGAAAAAAGGATTCCTACGTTATTTACCGCCAATTTTGAATTTTCAGCTAGGCTTAAATTGTAGGTTACACAATACATCTGGTCCTTTTTCAAGGTGTGTTTCAATTTTTGTGACAAATAGGTTCTGTTGATTTTTGGGTCTTTGCTGTAGCCAATGAATCCGGCATAATTGTTCCCCTCTTGTGGTGTTTGATTGCCCAAATCATTGTCTGGCGAATTGATTTTTTTGTTTTTGCTATTTCCTCCTGCAAATAAGTCAGCACCAGTTTTATTGACACTCAACCAAGGCTTTGCCACCAAATGCAGTTGACCTTTTCCTTTTAACAGCTTGGCATCAAATTCCTCAAAGGAGCCATTGAAAACTTCATTGGGGTCAGTATCCTCAACAACTTCTTTTTTTCCTTTTTCTGGTTTTTCAGATTTGCCACTATCCTTACCGTCTTTTTTTTGTGCAAACGCACTTACTCCAACCAAGAATAAGCATGCGAAAAATATACTTTTTATTTTCATTGTTTCAGGTTTAAGCTTTTTGTATCGTTTCAATAAATAATTTCAATTTGTGGGGGTCCATGTCTGGATAAACACCGTGACCTAAGTTGGCAATATACTGCGACTTTCCGAATTTCTCAACCATTTCCATGGTGGATTTGACAATCTGCTGATTGCTTCCATAAAGAACGGCGGGGTCTAAATTGCCTTGTAAGGTTTTTGAGGGCAATGTTTTTTTTGCAAAATGAATGTCCGTATTCCAATCCAATCCTACTACATTACACGATAGATTTTGCAAATCGGGTAGTGCATAATGAGCGCCTTTTGCAAAGAAGGTGACTGGTATCTGTTTTTGGATATGAGACAATATCCTTTCAACATGTGGAAGAATCAACTCTCTGTACCATCCCGCATTCAGCACCCCCGCCCAAGAGTCGAATAACTGAAAGATATGTATTCCTGTGCTGATTTGCATTTGTGCGTAGGCTATTGTAGCATCTGAAATTTTGGTTAGCAATGCCTGTGCCATTTCTGGCTGTTCAATCAAAACACGTCTGGCCTTGCTAAATTCTTTGCTCCCTTTCCCTTCTATCATGTAGCAAAATATAGTCCAGGGAGCTCCAGCAAATCCAATGAGTGGAACCCTATTGTCTAGCTTATCCAGTGTAATTTCCAACGCCTCTCTGACATAATTTAAATGAGCGGCAATGTTCTCGGTTTCTAGTGCATGCACATCCTCCATGCTATGGATTGTTTTTGGAAAAAATGGACCTTTTCCTTCATCCATTTGGTAGGGCAATCCCATCGCTTCTGGAATAACAAGAATATCACTAAAAATAATGGCAGCATCAACCCCAAGAATGTCCACCGGCTGAATGGTAACTTCCGCGGCCAATTCAGGATTGGTTACCAAATTGATGAAGCTTCCTGCTTGTGCTCTGGTTGCGCGGTATTCCGGTAAAATACGCCCCGCTTGTCTCATTACCCATACCGGTATTCTTTCTGTAATCTCTCCTTTAGCGGCTCTTATCAGCAAATCATTTCCTAACATGGGGCTAAGTTAGAACGAAAAAATTAGTGAAGAATTTTAAATATTAATTCCAATAAAATTTCACCATCACTCATTTGGCCTTTTCCGATTCCTTTTGATTTTTTATCTGTATCATAAAGGTATCCGATGATTCGATCCAATTTGGCAGCGGAGTAGTTGCGAAGAGCAGCATCTACATCTTTCTTTTGATTGCCTCCCATATACATTTTTTGAAGTGTATAGGTTTTATTTTCAGCACTTGCTATGATATTTACCTTGTTGAAAAAACCAAATAAGCTTCCAACAAGCATGGGTATCGGCATACTCTTGGGATTGCGGACAAAGTACTCAATGATGCGGTTGGCTTGAACTACATTTTTTTCCGCTAGTGCATTTTGCAATTCGAAGATGTTGTATTCTTTTGAGATTCCAACATAATCTTGAATGATATCGCTATTTATCTCCGTACCTGCAGGAAAAATAATGGCTATTTTATTTATTTCATTGACAATTTTAGAAAGATCATTGCCAAGATAGTCTGACAATAGGGCTGCAATTTTGTGGTTGATTTTATATCCTCTGCCGGTGACATACTCATAAATCCAAGACTCAAGTTGGCTGTCTTTTATTTTTTCTGAGACGAAATGGACAGTTTTTTTTTCGATGAGTTTTGTAATCGAGAGTCTTTTATCAAGGGTTTTCCCTTTGTACTCTAGTACAAAAATGGTGGTTGGAGTGGGTTGATTAATGTAATTTTCAAGAGGTTTGAGTAGTTCACTTTTTTTCCATTCCTTTAAGTCCTGAGCTTCCTTGATGATGACAATCTGATGGTTGCCCATCATTGGGAATCCTTTTGCTAAATTGATGACTTGGCTCAACTCACTGTCTCTGCCATAAACCACTGTTAAACCAAAGCTTTTCTCACTGTCGTCTAGGATGTCATTTTCTATTGATTGAGCAATCTCATCAATAAAGAAAGGCTCTTCTCCTGTGAGCACATATACTGGAGCAAATTTCTTTAGCTGAATATCACGAATGATTTGATTGTACGTTACTCCCATTTCAAGTGTTTAACGGATTGACCTTCGTTTTTAATTTCTTTTAAAGCATCAATGCCAATTTGAATATGCAAATCAACAAAATTTGTAGTAACAACGTTGTCACTTTCTGATGTTTTTACTCCTTGCGGAGTCATGGGTTGATCAGAAACAAGGAGTAAAGCACCTGTAGGTATTTTGTTGTAAAAGCCAACAGAGAAAAGTGTGGCTGTTTCCATGTCTATGGCCATGGCCCTTATCTTTCTCAAATACTCTTTGAAGGGTTCATCATGTTCCCAAACTCTTCTGTTGGTGGTGTAAACAGTACCAGACCAATAATCTAAATTTCTGTCCCGAATGGTGGATGAAACGGCGCGTTGAAGATTGAATGCAGGAAGTGCAGGCACTTCAGGAGGGAAGTAATCATTGCTTGTACCCTCTCCACGAATTCCTGCTAAGGGTAAAATGAAATCACCGATTTTATTTTTTCTTTTCAGGCCTCCACACTTTCCCAAGAACAAAACAGCTTTGGGCTGCCGAGCAGTAAGTAGGTCCATTATAGTGGCTGCGTTTGCACTTCCCATGGAAAAATTAATCATTGTAATGCCCTCTGCCGTTGCGGTAGGCATACTTCTATTTTGTCCAATGATGGGCACATTATGCCATTCGGCAAACTTTTCTAGGTAATTGTCAAAGTTGGTTAGGAGAATGTATTCACCAAATTCTTCTATTGGCGTGCCTGTGTATCGGGGTAACCAATTTTTCACGATTTCTTCTTTTGTCTCCATAGTGCTTTAATTTTGTCTCAATGCAATTGAATTTACCACAATATAATCACAATATTCGAAGAGGTGTTCATCATTTGGAGATTTTTTGTGTTGTCAGAAAAAGGTGGTATGTCTTAACACCCGAGGAGTGGGTTCGGCAAAATGTTTTGTGTCATCTGAATGTGCATGGAAATTATCCTTTATCGCGCATCGCATTGGAGCAGGAGTTACAAATGAATGGGAAAAGAATGCGTCCGGACATTGTTGTTTATAATACCCAATTAAAGGTAGAAGGGATAATAGAATGCAAAGCACCATTTGTTGCTTTGGATCAGCTGGTGTTGGATCAAATTGGTCGTTACAATCGATTAATGGGTGCCAAATGGGTGGGTTTGAGCAATGGTCTTCATCACGCTTTTTGCGGGGATTCGGGAGGTTGGCATGACACCTGGCCCATTGAGATGGTCAAATGATTATCTTTGCTTCGTATGGAAGAGAATATAGTTCGCATTACTGTTGTGGATCGTCAAGGTGCAAATCATGAGTTGGAAGCTCCAACGGATATGAACATGAATATGATGGAATTGTGCAAAAGTTATGACCTGCCAGTAGAAGGCACTTGCGGGGGTATGGCCATGTGCGCCAGTTGCCATATGTATGTGATGTCTGATCATGACCTGCTTACCAGAAATGATGACGAAGAAGCCATGTTGGATCAAGCTTTCTTTGTAAAGCCCAATAGTCGTTTGGGTTGTCAAATGCACATATCAGCTGCATTTGAAGGATTGGTGGTACAATTGGCAGAGGTTGGAGCCTAATCAGTATTGTGCATTCAGCAGATTTCCTGATTCCACCAACTTTTTGAGAAAAGGATTTTTTCTAGCGGTTTCCCAAAGATTAACATGTCCCATATGATGGGTATCTGTTCCTAAGTAGGATATGAGCCCTGCGTCCACTAATTTTTCTGCCATTTTTTTTACTCCAGGTCCATATTGACCAGTAAAGCTGTTGATGTTAACTTGAAGGAACACATCCCTTTCAAAGGCATTCTCATAATGGGAAATCTTCTCATGCCAGTAAACATAACGCTCAGGATGGGCTAAAACGGGCTGATAACCGTTCAGTTGCATTTGAAAAACAGCGTCTTTGTAGTAGTAAGGTTCGGAATCAAAAGAAAGTTCAAAAAGCACATGGTTGCCATTGAACGTTAGTAA
Organism: uncultured Chryseobacterium sp.; assembly: GCA_964420985.1. Taxonomy (GTDB): domain Bacteria; phylum Bacteroidota; class Bacteroidia; order Flavobacteriales_D; family Sanyastnellaceae; genus CAMCTV01. The sequence goes on along the minus strand of CAYQUT010000004.1, from coordinate 113,259 downwards.
TTTTTTCTTGTTCAATAAGTCAATAAAGTGTTCATCACAGAAATATTCAGCGGCTGCATCAAATTTTATATCAATCCCCCTTATTTGCAATTCAGTCAGAACTTTTTCTTTTCCCTGGATGATGATTTCTGAGGTGTTGGGATAGATTTCTTTGTATATGTGGGGGGTAGTGATGATGCTACGATAGCCAAATTCCTTCAACTTTAAGATGAGCTCAATGGTGGTATCCATATTGGGTGAGCCGTCATCGATTCCTGGAATCAAATGGGAATGCATGTCCATTCCAACAGCATGCATACTGATGGGTTCAATGACTTGTTTTTTTTTAGTGAATAGTCTGTTGAACATTGACATGAAACGAAGTTAATGTAAATCCTACGAAATCGTCATTTCACCAGATAAATTCTCTTGAAGCTTTTTTGTTCTAGCCATGAAGTCAGGATAGTTGCCAATGACATGCATGAGTTTGGTAACAGCGGCTTCAGCGGTTAAATCCCATCCGCTGATGATGCCTGATTCTTCCAGTTCTTTGGCGTTTTTGTATAAACTTTGATTGACTGCACCTTGGGTGCATTGTGAAATGTTTAAAATCAATGTGCCCCTTTCATGTAGTTCCTTTAGCCCTTCAATTAACCAGGGTAGCTGTGGGATGTTTCCATTTCCATACGTTTCAAGAATTAAACCGTCATAGTGATGATTTGATTTGAAATTGTTAAGGGCATGTGGACTTATTCCTGGGAAAATTTTAAGCCAACCCACATTGGTATTTAAATCAATTTTAGGCTCAAATGAATGTTCCTCTTTGAGAAGCAGTCCGTGGTGAAAATTAATGTGGACACCAATTTCTGCCAATGGAAAGTAGTTTGGACTATCAAATGCATCAAATCCCTCCGCACTGTGCTTGTAGGTTCTATTTCCTCTCAACAACTTGGATCCAAAGCAAATGGCAATTTCTTTTACAATGGGTTCATTGTTCATTTCAGCAGCAGCAATTTCAATAGCTGTAATGAGGTTTTCTTTGCCGTCGGTTCTGATTTTTCCAATCGGAAGTTGTGATCCTGTGAAGATGACAGGCTTATTCAATCCACGCAGCATAAAGCTCAAAGCAGATGCAGTGAATGCCATAGTATCAGTTCCGTGCAGCACAACGAATCCAAAATATTGTTCTTGGGATTGAACGATGATGTCAGCTAAGTTCTGCCATATCTCAGGTCGCATATCACTGGAGTCAATGGGATATGGAAATGATGCGACATCTATTTTTAAATCAAATCTCTGTAATTCAGGTAAGTGCTGAACGATATTGTAAAAATCAAATGGAATCAATGGACCACCTGGAAATTCCTCGGTCATTCCTATGGTGCCACCAGTATAGATGATTAGAATTTTTTTTTCCATGTTTTACACTTTAAAAATCCGTTGTGCATTTTGGGTTGTAGCATCCGCTATTTCTTGTAAGGAAATTTTATATATATCCACCAAGTGTTCAGCAATTAAAGGTATGTAAGAACTTTCATTTCTTTTACCGCGATGAGGCGTAGGAGGCAAAAATGGACTGTCTGTTTCTAAAACAATTTTTTCTAAGGGAACATGTTGAAGCGTTTTTTTTAAATCGCTTTTGGGATAACTGATTACTCCTCCAATACCGAATGCGAAATTTTTTAATTCCATGATGCGTTCAGCAGTTTGAATGTCTCCGGTGAAGCAATGAAAAATTCCATAGAGTTGATGATCCATTTCTGATTCTATAACTTGAAGCAACTCATTGAAGCTGTCACGGGCATGCAAAATCAAAGGTTTTTTATACTTCTTAGCCCATTGAATGTGTCTTTTCAATGACTGAATTTGTAGATCGAGATGCTTTTTTTCCCAATACAAGTCAAGTCCTGTTTCACCGATTCCAAAAAAGGGATGAGTGTTCATCCATTTTTCCATCTTATCTAAGTGATGATCAAAATTTTCATTGACATCGCATGGATGTAGTCCCATCATTGGAAAAAACAGATCAGGGTATTTGTAATGCAACTCCATCATGGGTTCTATCGAATCCATGTCGATATTGGGTAGGAAGATATGTTGGATATTGTTTTCTGTGATTCTCCGAATTACATCGTCCAAATCATTTTGGAATACATCCAAATACAGGTGAGAATGGGTATCTATCCACATCTTTTTTTTGCAAACATAAGTTAGCCTCCTCTTCTATTATTGATTCAATTGCGATATATTTACGAAAAAAAGAGTACTATGAGAAATGCTTGGATATTGACGGTAGCGGTGATTTTTATTGCATCCTGCTCAAAATTTGAGGATGGGCCGGCGATCAGTTTTCGCTCAAAAGAAAACCGATTAACCGGAAAATGGAAATTAATGAAATGGACAGAAAAAGGGGAGGATGTCACCTTACTTCGTACAGATTCAAATGAAATATTTTATGAGTTTTTCAAAGAAAAAACATTAACGTACATGTTAGGATTGAATCAACCCATCGAAGGAACTTGGGAAATGGAAGATAACTACGTTATCATGGACCTTCAATTGGTATCAGAAGTAGGAAATTATATTGACAAGGATACGCTCATGTTAAAGCGTTTAACCAATAAGGAGATGGTTGTTTTTTATGACAATGATCTGGAAACAGAGTTGTTTTTTGAAGCCCAATAATTTCAGTATTGGTGCAAGCAAAAATTTTAATTATTCGTTTTTCTGCCATAGGTGATATTGTCCTGGCATCACCCGTATTGCGGATATTACAGGAGGGCCTTGATGGAGGGGCTGAATTGCATATGGTTGTCCGTAAGAGATATCTTGCAGTAGCGGAGAATAATCCGCGGTTGTCTAAGATTTTTTCTTTCGAGAATACGGTCCAAGAAGTAATGGAACCGCTTACCGCAGAGGGCTACGATTATGTTATTGATTTGCAGAATAATTTTCGCTCTAGCCTAATTAAAAAGCGGCTGGGTGTTCTGGCATTCACCGTTGAAAAGAAAAACCTAGCGAAATTTTTATGGATCAAATTCGGATTTCATTTTGAAATCCCCCACGTTGTGGATCGATACATTGATACGCTAAAAACATTGGGTTTGAGCGATGATGGAAAGGGATTGGAATTTCATATTCCAGAAAATGTGAGTGTTGATCTTCCTTTTCAATCTTATACGGCTGTCGTTATCGGTGCTAATCATTTTGGGAAACGTCCTGATGCGTCACATTGGGCGAGTATCATCCATCGTATACCCGGAAACATTGTCATTGTAGGAGGAAAAGAGGAGGAAATGATGAGCACAGTGCTAATTACGGACCCGAGAGTATTCAGTGTTGTTAATCAATTGAATTTGACAGAGAGTGCTTGGGTCGTGAAGAACGCAAAATTGGTCATTTCGGGAGATACCGGCTTGATGCATATTGCATCGGCTTTCCAGAAGGATATCATATCACTGTGGGGGTGCACCCGACCGGGGTTGGGGATGTCGCCATGGAAACCTGGGGCACAAAGTTTAATGTTGGAGCCCGTAGGGAGAGGAGACAGACCTTGTTCTAAATTGGGGGACTCCTGCAAACATGGACAATTGAATAGGTGTATTCATGAGATTGATCTCAATTTGCTAGAAAAAACGGTCAAAAGGATTCTCGGTTAAGATCGGTCAAATAGGGCCTTTAGTTCCGTCGCCTCTTCAGGCTTCATTTTTCCAGCCAAAATCAATCGAAGTTGACGCCTTCTTAAGGCTCCATCGTATCTCACTTTTTCAACGTCACTCTCAGGGATTAACTCAGGCACGTTGATCGGATTTCCTAGTTGATCAACGGCAACAAAAGTGTAAATGGCTTCATTGCATTTTGTTTTTTCCCCCGTTGCACCATGCTCTACAAATATGTCCATGAAAACTTCCATGGATGAATTGAAGGATCTAGAAACTTTGGCTTCGATGACAACCAAATCGCCCAATTTAATGGGGTGTTGAAATGAAACATTATTCACCGCAGCAGTGACTACCACTCTTCGACAATGTCTATGTGCGGCAATAGCGCTCGCAATGTCCAACCAATTCAATAGTTGCCCGCCCATTAGATTGCCCAACGTGTTGGTGTTTTCTGGTAAAACCAAATGGGTGGTGATGGTAAGGGTATCTTTTGCGTAAACAGGTTTCATGTGCCAAAGTTACGTGATTATCTTCGTGCTATGGATTACAATATTTTTAAGTCGCTTCACATCATTTTTGTGGTAACGTGGTTTGCAGGATTATTCTACATGTTCCGTTTGTTTGTATATCATGCTGAGGCTGAACAAAAGGATAATCCAGAAAGAGACATTCTTCTTCGTCAATACAGGTTAATGGAATATCGATTGTGGTATATTATTACTTGGCCCTCATGTGTATTGACTTTGTTTTTTGGCGCTGGTCTTCTTTATCTCAATCCTGGATATCTCAGTATGCCTTGGATGCATTTGAAGTTGTTTTTTATTTTCTGTCTCCTGATGTACCAATGGAAAGGTCAAAAGTTGTATTCTAAAGGACTAGTGAATTCAATAGGACTTTCAAGTTTTAAACTAAGAATGTGGAATGAGGTAGGGACAATTTTGTTGGTGGCTATTGTATTTGTCGTTGTGAATAAAGATTCCATTTCTTGGTTGTGGGGTGCTTTGGGATTAGTAGGTTTGGGTGTTCTTCTTACCCTAGCTATTAAAGCATACAAGCGAGTGAGAACAGATGAATTGAATAAATAAGGTCATGAAGAAATTGGTAACGCTAAGTTTGGTTTTAATTGGTTTGAATGCGTGGACACAAAAGCCGGAATGGTTGAAACCGCATCCAGATGGGCATAGCGTGTTTGTTCAGGGATTGCTAGTGGATAAAGCAGATTCGACACACACTTTGCAAGGAGAGATCACGGTGATTAATACGGAGGAAGGCAATCAATCCTTTACGTTAAAAGCCAATTCAATGGGTGTGTTTCAATTTCACTTGCTGGAGAATGCCAAATACACGGTAACTTTTGAATATCCGAATTACATCCCAAGACGGATCGCCTTTGATACTTTTAACGTGCCTGATAAGTCCTGGAAGAAGGGGTGTATGATTGATTTGAAGGTAAGTGTTGATGAGCGACCAGAGGGATTTAAAGATGTTGTGGCGATGCTTCCCATTGCGACTTTTCAATATGATCCAGCTGAACGTCTATTCTTATTTGACTTAGAAGTAACGGACAGAGCTTTGAAGCGCTACCAGACAGAATTAGATAGGGCAAAGGGTTTGGCTCCATCTGAAGGAGAATCAGATAAGAAAGAGGAGGAAATTAAGAAAGACTGAATGAATGGAGAATTTTCTCACTCAGTACTTTCGAGAGTTTATAATATGATTCCTTTGTCCATCCGGCGATGTGAGGGGTGAGAATTATTTTCTCTTCTTGAATCAATCTTTGAAAAATACTATTGGCACTTTGTTCCAATTGAAGGTTGGTTCCCTCAAATTCAAGCACATCTAAAACGGCACCCAGCACTTTATCATGCTTCATTGCATTGAGCAAGTCTTTCGTATCGCAATGTTGCCCGCGTGCTGTATTGATAAAGAAAATTGGTTTTTTAAATGAATGAAAAAATGCATCATTGGCATAACCACGTGTTTCTTTGGAGAGTGGCAAGTGGATGCTCACAATATCTGCTTCTTGTTTCAAAAATTCCATTGAGACAAGTTCTACATGATCAAGTGGGCTTTTTATCAATGCAGTATCATGCGCAATAATGCGGCATCCAATGGCTTTCAATTTGTTGGCTACGCTTTTGCCCATGTGACCTAAACCAATGATGGCCACTGTTTGATTGGAAAGTTCGAGTCCCCTGTGCGCTTCCCTTAACCATAAATTTTTCCGAACTGAATTATTTCCAGAAGGTATTTTACGAATCAAAGAGAGGATAGCTCCAACGACGTACTCTCCAACAGCTCCTGAATTGCCTTCAGGAGAACTAAAAACTTGAATTTGTTTTTGTTGACAATAATCTACAGCAATGTTTTCCAATCCAGAACCAGATCGTGCAATCCATTTTAGATGGGGAAATAAGTTGATTTGGGTTTCATTTAAAACAAATCGACTGCGAATCACTAGACCTTGAATATCTGGGAATGTTAATGCTATTTGCTCAAGGGAGTTGTGTTCATCCCAAACGCAGTGATAACCGTTGTCTTTTAAGTCAAAGAATAATACGTCATGAACACTGTCCAAAAAAACAACTGTAGGCATCAATGAAACATGTTAAATGGAACAGACAAAAATTGTTGCAAGAGAATATGCCCAACTCCAAAATAGATAATCAATCCAATAATATCATTGGTGGTAGTTATGAAGGGGCCAGTTGCAAGGGCAGGATCAATACCAAACTTATGTAAAGTCAATGGAATATAGGTTCCCGAGACACTGGCGAATACAATCACACTGAATAGAGCTATACTCGCTGTAAGGCTCATTCCAATATCAAAGTGAAACAATTGAGTGGTTAAAAAAATGATGATGGAGCAGATGAGTCCATTGAATGCGCCCACACCAAATTCCTTCAATATTTTTCGCCAAACTGTTTCATCCAATTCACTTTGATTGGCCAATGCTTTTACGACGAGTGCTGCCGATTGTACACCAACATTACCTCCAGTTGCCGCTATGAGTGGCATAAAAATGGCCATTTGAGGATTTTCTGTTATGTCATATAAGCCAATGATATAAGCACTACTCATTCCCCCACCCATTCCAATCAATAGCCAAGGAAGACGGGCTCTCGTTAATGTCCATATGCTGTCGCTGGATTCAACATCCTCAGAGATACCCGAAGCCAATTGATAATCTTTATCGGCTTCTTCTTGAATGACATCCACTACATCATCAATGGTAATTCTTCCAACCAACTCCTGACTGTCATTTAAAACAGGAACAACGACCAAATCATATTTTTTCATCATATTGGCCACTTCTTCAACTGGTGTTGCCGTGTTGACGCTGTATACTTTTTTATTGGTGTACAATTCACTGATGGATGATCTCAAACTAGCGGATGAAAAAATCAACATTTTCATGCTGAGTGTTCCAATGATTTTATTGAAATCATCAACAACATAAATGGTGTAAATACTATCCAAATCCTCACTCTGCTTGCGCATTTCTCGTATGGCCATGGCCACGCTCCAATGGGCATTGACCTTGATTAATTCCTTCGCCATTAATGCCCCCGCAGTGCCCTCCTCATAGTTCATCAAATCAATGATGTCACTGGCCGCTTCACTATCTTCAAGTAGTGCAATTACCTCCTCTTGTTTTTCTTCAGGTAATTCAGCAATAACGTCTGCGGCATCATCGCTGTTGAAGTTTTCAATCAGGTCTTCTGCGATTTCTCGAGAAGTTAAAGTGCTTAGAAGTTGATTACGAACGTCTTCATCCAATTCAAGCATTACATCTGCAGCACGTACTTCATCCAGTGTGCGATACAGATACACCGCTTCCTCTGGCCGCAACTCATTGATGAGTTCCGCCAAGTCAGCTGGATGAAGGTCTATGGTGAGTTTTTCTAATGCAGTATCCCTTCCTTCAGCGATGGAGCGGCGAATATCTGCCAGCAGCTCTTTGGTAATTTTGATATACATCGGGAAGGGTCCATTGTTGAGTAAAACTGATTATCGAAACAAAGATAGAAAAGCCTTACTTTGAACCACCAATAAATTTCTCTACTTCTTGAATGCTTTTGGCCTTCAATTGGAGTGTTCCACTTTGGTCTAAAACAAAAAACAATGGGGTTTTGTTGACCTTGTACAATTTTGATACTGGTGAGTCCCATTGTTTTCCTCCAAAAATATTGGGAAAGGTAAATGACCTTTCATTTAAGGCATTCTCCCACATTTGTTGGTTGTTATCTAAGCTGTAGCCCACCAACATGATTTTATTCTTGCTATTTTTCTCATGAAATGCTTTGATTTCAGGGGCTGCAGCTTTGCAGTGCTCACACCACGAACTCCAAAACATGAGCACGGTATATTTGTTTTTGGCAACGGCTGATTTTAATTCGAAAGCACTGCCATCTCTGAGTTTAGCCTGGAAATTAGGAGGGTTATGTCCAATGGTTAGTTGTTGAATGGAATTGGCTGTTTTTGTCAGTAGTTTGTGGATGTCATCTTCTCCGCAACTTTCTCCATTTAACTTTTGATCAATCAAATAAGCCGTGATATTGTCCATTCCACTTTCGAAAAAACCGGTAATCATCTGATAAACGGCAAACTCATAGACGGCATCATTGATGGAGGCCTTTGATAGTATTTCTTCTATGCACTGAATGTACCCTGCATTCTCACCTTTCGAAAATTTTCGCATGTACCGTTGAATTCTATCATTTAGAACAGTGCAGCGCACAATGGATGTATCATTGAAATCAAAATTGTTCCAGAAAGTTGATTTACGCAGCGGTAAGATGTCACTTTTCCATCCAATGAGCTTATCTAAAAAAGTTCCAGAATAAACTTTTCGGATAGAATCTCTCATCTCAGCCAATCTCGATTCTTTAAGTTGAATGGTTGTGCTGTCATTGCCTTCTTTTTTATGTGCTGCACGAATGGCGTTATTGATTTTTATTTCCTTAGGTATATATTCGATGTAAGCGATGTTTTGTTTGGATTGGAGGTACTTTAAATTGGTTTCCATTTTTGGACCGTTGGCGCTGAGTTCGACAAGGGGCTCGTTGTCTAATAGGATGGGTACATGATTGGATTCATTGACACCAATGAGATACATACCTTGTTTAAAGTACCTGGGTTTGAATTCAAATTGACCGTTGACTAATTTTGTTGAATCCACCACCTCCATGACTTTTCCGATGGTAGACCAAATAATAATCGTTTTGAAATTGTTGTGTGTGTAGTTTCCTTTGATTGTGGTTCTAGTTGGCTGTAGGCCAAAAACTTGAAGGCTAAGAGCAAGGATAAACCATGACAATAAAAATTTCTTTTCCATAAAAACAAAATTAAACATTCTGTTATCCAACACCATGCCATTAACTTTGTTTTATGAATTTGGCACTGTGTAAATATTGGGGCGTTGAAGAGACCTTGAAAGAGGAAGATTGGAATGATCTATATGTGCAACGATTATTTGAATTGAAGCGACTAGTGTATGATCAAATTTACCTGCCCAAGTTGATAGAAAAACGCAGGGCCGAATGTCAAAGGATTATTCAAATGATTGATCCAAATAAAAGATTCGTGTATTTGGATCACTATCAATTTGAAGATCTCATGGATTTTGAAAGGGGCATTTCCAAAATAAAATTGATGATTCATAAAAGTGAAGATTTTGAAGATTTGCTGATGGGGATTTATCATGTGCAAAGTGCTTTGGAATCATATCGGTCCTTGATTTTGGAATACACAAAGCAATGGGGTGATGAATGGAAGTTGGTTGAGGTAAATTCAAGAGAGATTTTTCCTTCTGGCCTTTTTTTGCAGTCAATGAAACAGGGAAGGTTACCATCAGATTGGAAAGAGGCTTTGCTCAAAGAGCGAAAGCGTATTACTATTGTGTTTTGAGAAAAGTAAAAAAATGAAAAAAATTATAGAGTGTATTCCCAATATTTCAGAGGGAAGAGATAGAGCAAAAATTGATGCCATTGTTGCTGAAGTTGAAAAGGTGAAGGGTGTGATGTTATTGGATGTCGACCCAGGGGCCTCAACCAATAGAACGGTAATTACTTTTGCTGGTGAGCCAAGCGCAGTGCAAGAGGCAGCTTTTTTGCTCATAAAAAAAGCATCGGAATTAATTGATATGCGCATTCACAAAGGAGAACATCCCAGACAAGGTGCTACAGATGTTTGTCCATTTGTTCCCATTGCTGGAGTGAGTATGGATGAATGTGTTGAAATTGCAAGACAATTGGGCAAAAGAGTAGGAGAGGAATTGGGAATTGCAGGATATTACTATGAAGCGGCAGCAATGATTCCGGAGAGAAAGAATTTGGCGGTGTGCAGAAAAGGTGAGTATGAAGCCTTGGATAAAATTTCAACCACAGAAGGTAAGCCAGACTTTGGACCAAATGCGGTAACGGATACAATCAGAAAATCTGGCCTAACAACCATAGGGGCTCGAAACTTCCTTGTGGCATACAATGTCAATTTAAATACCACCTCTACTAGAAGGGCCAATGCCATTGCCTTTGATATTAGAGAGGCGGGAAGAACTTTAAGAGAGGGTGATCCTGTTTCAGGAAAACCCGTTTTAGATGAAAAGGGCGAGCCTGTAAGGATCCCTGGAACATTGAAAAGTGTAAAGGGGATTGGTTGGTACATTGATGAATACGGAATAGCGCAGCTTTCTTTAAATCTTACAGATATCTCAGTTACGCCAGTGCATCTTGCCTTTGAGGAGGCGTGCAAAAAGGCTGCAGAGCGTGGAATCAGAGTCACTGGTTCTGAATTGGTGGGTTTGATTCCTTTGCAATCCATGTTGGATGCCGCTGATTATTTTTTAATCAAGCAAGAGCGATCATTGGGTATCTCGGACGAAGAGAAAATTAAAATTGCGGTCAAGTCTCTTGGCTTGGATGATTTGGCTCCGTTTCAAGCCAATGAAAAAATCATCGAGTATGTTCTAGAGAGAAAGATGGGATCAAAGAATCGTCTTATTTCTATGTCAGCTAAAGCACTCGCGAATGAAACGGCAAGTGAGAGTCCGGCACCGGGTGGAGGTTCGGTCAGTGCCTATGTTGGTGCCTTGGGAGCATCATTGGGGGTGATGGTAGCCAATTTGAGCAGCCATAAAAGAGGTTGGGACAATCGTTGGAAGGAGTTCTCAGATGTTGCTGAGAAAGGAATGCAAATTCAAAAAGAATTATTGAGGTTGGTGGATGAAGATACGCATGCATTTAATCTGATTATGGAAGCCTTTGCTCTGCCCAAAGGAAATGATGATGAAAAAAAAATCCGTTCGAATGCTATTGAATCAGCATCAAAATATGCCATGGAAATTCCATTGCGAACAGCTGAGGTTGCCTTGAGTGCAATGTCCATCTGTTTGGAAATGGTCGAAAATGGCAATCCCAATTCCATAACAGATGCAGGTGTAGGCGCACTGTGTATCCGAGCTGCTGTTCTAGGTGCGGTAATGAATGTGAAAATCAATGCAGGCGGAATTAAGGATAAAAATTTTACGGACACTTTAATTGAAAAGGCAAATCAATTCGAGAAACAAGCGCTTGAAATGGAGTTGTTGATCAGAGAGAAAGTTGAAAAGTCATTTTAAATCTTGTTGAAGGTCTAAGAATGTGTTAAAAATTCATTTTTTCGGATAAATTTATTTTACTGCGATTTACCAAGGGTTATTTCATGGACCTTCATGGACCTATTGATTTTACTGATATTTTTTCAAGTTGTTGCAAGTATTTTTATCTTTTCTCGATAGAATTGGACACTTGTTGACATTCAATACAATGGACTTGAGGCTATATTTTTTATAGTTTGGCCGCATGGAAGATTTACACATAGGAACAGAAATTAGAAAGCGTGCCAAAAAGAAGGGCATGCGGACTGAGACAATGGCTAAGTTGTTGAATGTATCAACGCCTAATGTCTATAAAATTTTCGAAAGAAAGAGCATGGATACAGACCTTTTGGCGCGTGTTTGTGAAGTTCTTGATTTCAACTTTTTCACCTTTTACGCCAAAAGGTTCAGAACCGAAATGGAGTCTGATGCCTTGGATTTGTGCAGAATGGAAAATTCCATGTTGCGCGATGTTTTAAAGGAGAAAGATGAGCTTTACCAAATTTTGAAAATGGGTAAAACATCTACAGTTCCAGCAAGAGAGGTTGCGGTGAAAGCTGCTCCTGCTAAAAAGGCTCCTGCAAAAGCTGGTAAAAAGCGTTAATCAATTTCTTTTATTTTGGAAGAAGGATTGCAATAGTGTTTTGCATTCTTCTTCCATTATTCCCCCAATAATCTCTGTCTTGGGATGCAGGATACTTTGATTATTTCCTGCGTGGTTGCCAAACTGAGAATATCCTCTTTTTGTATCAAATGCCCCATAAACTATTCGGCCCATTCTGGTAAGGAATGCGCCACCTGCGCACATTACGCAGGGTTCAAGGGTAACATACAAAGTGCATTTTTCCAATGATTTTCCTCCCAAATATTCTGATGCCGCTGTGTAGGCTTGCATTTCTGCATGGGCAGTAAAGTCTTTAAGTCTTTCTACCAAATTGTGTCCACGTGCGATAACTCGGTCTTCACAGACAATAACGCAACCAATGGGAACTTCGTCTTTTTTCAATGCTTCATTGGCCTCGGCAATGGCCAATTTCATGTAGTGTAGATCTTTTTCCATTTATTTGATCTTGCGGTCTTGAGAAATGCTTTTTTGATAGCCTTCATTCAGTTTAGCTGGTTGAGGAAATAAGTTTGGATTGTTCTCTAACAAGCTTAAAATTTCATCCATACTTGATGTTATTGGATTTTGCAGTTCTGAAAAAATCCAAGCCACGTGTTCAAAATCTTGCGGTGTATCAACAGAAAGTTTGTGTCGGTAGTTTTCTCTGAATTGTTGCCAAGCTTTTTTTAATTGCTCATTTTTTTTAATGTAAGGTGTTACATGCTCTCTTTCACTTAACCACTCAGCCTGTTGAAAAGCTTCCTCTAGATGCTTGTTGTAAAATAATTCAACACAGAATCCATCTTCAGCAAAGTGGGGAGGTTCATTTCCATTGGAGAAATAGTCAACTTTTCTCTCTGAAAATTGCGTTATGGCAAAGTCTATGATTTCACCCGAAATGAGCGGAGAGTCTCCACAAATGCGCATGACAATTGGGTTAGGAATGAGTTGGGCTGCATGATAAAATCTACTCAGGACATCCCATTCACTGCCCCTGAAACAGGGAATATTCAATAGATTGCATTCTAATGCAATGGGATCATCTTGAATGTCTTCAGAGGTGGCAACAACAATATTTTGAGTGGATTGATTTTGCCTTACCCTTTGGATGAGCCAAAAGAGAAGGGACTTTTCCTGGTACAATGGCATCATCATTTTTCCAGGAAGTCGTGATGAGCCCATTCTGGCTTGAATAACGATGGTGACGCCTTGGTTCATTTTATAGCAATTAACTTTTCATCTATTAACTTGGCTAAAATGTCTTGATAGTCACTAACGCTTTCATCTCGTTTCTCAGCTATTTCAATCATGTCATGTTCTCCATCTGCCCAAGAAATAAGGTGAAACATGCGATCAATGTCCTTTCTTCTTTTATCATTGGGCTCAATGGAAGAGGGCAGAAGATTGCGTTTGCCCATCCGAGGCTCACCATAGGGCACAAGGCAAATAGGGATTATATTTTGTTCCATGGCGATGATGCATTGTAAATAGACATCGATGGTTCTGACCATGGCTTCGAATGAAACAAAACTTTTATTATCCAAAGAGGTATGGTATTCTTTGTATCGATGGTACATGGATCGGGTGATGGAACCAATGGGTAGATTAAATCCTGGTGAACAATACTGTCTTTCGTCTGATCCCCCAACAGCAAAAGGGATAACCGAGAAGGGTAGTTTTAATTGTTTTAAAGCATGCTCCGTGCACTTTTCCAGGAACCCATTTTTGTTTTTTGATTGTTTGAAAACGAATGGGGCATCATCTCCACAACAGGTCATGACATATCCACCGACTGTGTTTTTTTTCATTTCTGCACCGTGATCAGACAAATAAGCAATCACGCCGATGGTCTCTGGGGCCATTACAAATCGGTAGGTGTATTTCCTTTTGGGTATTGCTAAAAGTGCTTTGTACAAGAAGGCCATGCACAATGGGCCACTCAGCTCATTATTGGCCATGCTGGGGTGACAGAGATAGGTGGAAAGCAGAATTTCACTTTTGGTTTCTCCCTCCAAAACCAAACTACCAACAGTGATTGCTCCAGGTTCTAATTTGCTTTTTATAACAACTTTGAAAACACCGTTTTTATCCAAAGTCTGGAGTTCATTCCAACTGATACAAAAACCCCATGTCTCCTTGTAGTAAGAGGTAATGTAAGGGATAGCATCGGGTTGATTTTCTATGGTGAATAGGTGCGGAAGAAGGTCATTGTAATGTAGCTCGCCTTCAAACGGAATACTATAACTGACGATATGTAGGTTGTTCACGTTGAAGTCGCATATTTTCTGACCTGAAGGTGTAATAATATAGGCGTCTGTAATATTCCATTCTTTGGGGATCTCCCAGTCAAAAACCTTCTGACCAGTAGCATATTCTTTCAATTCTAATGGAATGAGTTCTTGAAGAATTTGAAAAGAAGTACGAAGGCCGTCACCACTTATGCTGCGGCAGATGGGCCAAAGCCGATCAAAATATTGCTCTATTTCAAGCGCGCTGAAGGGAATACTTGTCATGCTTTTTCAGTTTGCGAAATCATCACCCGATGAATTCCTGGATTGTATTTCTGTACAATGTGTTGTTTAATTACCGATATCCAATTGGGATCTTCAATAAAATCAATTGAAGTCGTGTCTAACATCAAGATCGTTAGCTCAGGATGTTGATGAAAATATTGGAGGTATTGGGATTGAATATTGTTTAAGTATTGATCACTTATTTTTTGTTCATAGCTCCTTCCTCTTTTTTTTATGTTGGATTGCAATCTATCGGTATTAACATACAAATAGACGATTATTTCTGGCTGAGGAAGACTATTGGATACAATATCAAACATTTTATTGAACAAGTTCCATTCATCATCTTTGAGATTATTGGAAGCGAAAATTTGACATTTGGAGATGAAATAATCGGCAATTACTTTGGGTTGAAACAAATCCCGATTGACTTCCTTTTTTAATTGGGCAAATCGCTCAGAAAGAAAACTGAGTTCCAATGGAAAGGCATATCGTTCAGCCGATTCATAAAACTTGGCCAGGAAGGGATTATCGGCAAACTCTTCAAGGACCAAGGAAGTATTCCAGTCCCGGGCTAGTATTTGCGCCAAGGATGTTTTTCCGGAACCAATGTTCCCTTCAATGACAAGGTATTGATAGGGACAAGTGTTCATAATGCTTTTACTTCAGCGCTATCGGAACATTTTTTAAGCATTTCAGAAGTGGTGAGTCCATTTGAAGGGTTGACCATTTCTGGCGCTATCTCAGCCAAAGGTATAAGGATAAACGCACGTTCAGCTAGTTTGGAATGAGGTACTATTAAAGGTGATTCATGTATCTCATTTTTGTAATAAAGTACATCAACATCCATTTCTCTATTTTGATAACCATCTCCTCTGCGCTGTCTGCCATAATATTCGTCGATTTCTTCAATTTCTTTCGCAATCTGCTCTAGACTCAGAGAAGTTTTTACACCTAAAATTTGATTGAGAAAAGGAGGTGTACCTTCAGGCATTCCCCATGCGGATGATTCATACACTTTAGACTTGATGATGACATCTCCAATATTGAAATCAATAAAATCAAATGTCTCCTCAATAAGGGCCATGCGGTCACCGAGATTACCGCCTATGCTAAAAAAAACCAAATCATTCATCGTGGTTACGAAAGTAGCACCAATTAGGAGAAAAACGATTTAGATTCGTGCCATTAAAAAAGATTTTATGGGATTTGGAAAAACATTGTTGGCTTCAGCCTTGGGAACATTAATAGCGTTTGTTGCCGCAGGTATAATTTTTGTTTTATTCATCGTTGGATTAATCGCAGTTTCCTCTGGAGACAGTATTGAACCCATTGATAAGACAAGCGTTCTGACCATCGCATTGAACAAGCCCATAATGGAAAGAGGGAATGATAACGGATTGAATTTTGATTTTAATTCATTTGAGAAGAAAGATGAGTTGTATTTGGATTTTTTAAAGCGCGATTTGGAGTATGCGGCTCAAGATGAGAAAATAGGAGGTATTTTATTGATGGTAGATGGTGTTAGTGGGTCTCCAAGTACTTTGCGTGATTTACGGACTTTATTGCTTGATTTTAAAAAATCGGGAAAATGGGTTCTGGCTTATGGCGAAAATTATAGTCAAGCAGATTATTACGTTGCCTCAGCGGCCAATGAGGTATACATGTATCCAACAGGTATGTTTAATTGGACTGGGTTAAACGCGGAGGTTATGTTCTTCAAGAAGATGTTGGACAATTTAGAAATTGATGCACAAGTCATACGCGGAAGGGATAACAAGTATAAAAGTGCGGTAGAGCCATTTTTGTATGATAAAATGAGTGAACCCAACAAAGAGCAGATGAAGGTTTTGATTGATGGCATTTGGAATGAGATGATCGTGGATATTTCTAATGCTCGAAAAATTGAAGCCAATCAATTGAATTTGGCAGCCTCTGAATTGCGCTATGTGAACACAACCAGAGCAGTGGAGGATGGTGTTTTAGACGGCTTAAAGCATTATGATGAGATCATGGCTTTGGTCAATGAAAAATTGGGTGTGTCATTGACGGAGAAAATGCCCAAGGTGGAGTACAGCGATTACCATGATTTGAAAAGAGATCCAATAGCAGAAATGCCAGCGGATCATGCGGCCATTGCCGTTGTATACGCAGTTGGTGAAATTCAATCAGGTAAAGGTTCAGATGAGGTTATCGGAAGTGATCGAATAGCGGGAGCATTGCGCAAGGCGCGATTGGATGATAAGATTAAAGCAGTTGTTTTACGTGTCAATTCACCTGGTGGTAGCGCGTTGGCTTCAGATGTAATTTGGAGAGAAACCGAGCTGATAAAACAAGCAGGTAAGAAGTTGATCGTCAGCATGGGCGATTTTGCAGCTTCTGGCGGTTATTACATTGCTTGCTCTGCGGATAGGATTTTTGCCAATCCTCAAACCATTACGGGAAGCATTGGGGTATTTGGAATCATTCCCAATTTTCAGAATGTATTGGATCATAAATTGGGAATCACTTTTGATCGTTATGAAACACATCCACATGCTGATTTTTATAGTATTACCAAGCCTTTTGATGACTTTGAATTGCAACGAATGAACGAGCACATCGTGCAGATTTATGACGATTTTTTGATGAGGGTTTCAAAAGGAAGAAAGATGACCATAGCGCAAGTGGATAGTGTAGCAAGAGGAAGAGTGTGGACAGGATTGGATGCCAAACGAATTGGGCTAGTAGATGAATTGGGCGGATTGTCAGCTGCGTTGAATTATGCTGCAAAAGAAATTGGTGTTGAATTAAAAGACAATGTAAAGGTGTTGCCAGAGATGCAAGATCCCATTGAAGCCCTTTTCAAGGATGTGGCTGAAGCTAAAGCTGATTTGATTTTGAAAGAGGTTGCTGGTGCACACTATCCTGCATGGAAGCAAGTGAAAAATATGATTGATCATCCGGGTGTTTACGCGCAATTACCGATGGTTTGGAATTGGAGATAATGGAAAATTTTGTAAAAAAGGAAATGGTGGAACTCGAAAGAGTGGATGCTGAGGTATTCAAGAAGCAAGAGAAATTTCCTTTGATTTTGGTGCTGGATGAATTAAGGAGTGGACTGAACGTCGGTAGTTTTTTCAGAACCGCGGACGCGATGGGTATTGAGGCGGTGTATTGTGTGGGTTACACTCCCGTTCCACCGCATCGTGAAATATTAAAGACAGCCCTAGGATCCACAGAAAGTGTGAGCTGGGAGTATTTTGAAACAATAGATGCTGCTTTGATGAAATTAAAGGACAAAGGTTATCAGATTGTTTGTTTGGAACAGGTTCACGGTGCAGTATTTTTAGATGACGTTGTTGCGATCAAGTTACCCACTGCTTTGGTCGTGGGAAATGAAGTTTCAGGAGTAAGCGAAAAGGCCATTGGGATGTGTGATGCTTGCTGGGAAATTAGGCAATACGGAACCAAGCACAGCATGAATGTCGCCGTTAGCGGGGGAATGGCCATTTTCCATTGGGTGCAAATGTGGAAAAAGGGACATGGCGCATAAGAAATTGCATCTACCCCAAAAAGACTGTGAGGTTTGTAAGAAACCTTTCTCATGGCGGAAAAAGTGGGAGAGAGACTGGGAGCAAGTCAAGTACTGCAGCGAGCGGTGCAGAAGGTCTTCAAAAAATGATGATCAAAAGGGTGATAAGTAAATACAATGAGCTCTAATTGACAGTACTTTTGTGCCCTGCATGAGTGAGTTACAAATTGAACAAAAACATTCGTTGGGTCGTGATATTGCTACCCTTTTCAAACTAAGATTGTCCTCATTGGTTATTGTGTCTGCAATTGCGGGATATGGAATGGGAGTGGAAGTTTGGAATTTAAGAGAATTGATTTATTTGATTTTTGGGGGCGTATTGCTTACGGCAGGCTCCAATGGGATGAATCAAGTTTGGGAAATTGAATTGGACAAATTGATGCACAGAACCATGAATCGTCCCTTACCGCAGGATAGGATGACTTTAAAATTGGCGACCATTCTCTCTATTTGTGCCGCGGTCATAGGTGTTGGTCTTTTGTGGGGAGGGCTAAATTTGGCATCAGGTGTTTTGGGATTGTCCGCTTTTATATTGTATGTGTTTGTTTATACACCTTTAAAGCGGATTTCAAGTATTGCCGTTTTTGTAGGGGCTATTCCTGGAGCCTTGCCCCCGATGATTGGATATGTTGCAGCAACAGGAAATTTTGGACTAGAAGCAGGAATGCTCTTCGCCGTTCAATTCATGTGGCAATTTCCTCATTTTTGGGCAATAGCATGGGTGCTTCAAGATGACTACGCCCGGGCTGGATACAAATTACTACCCTTTGAGGAGGGTAGGAGCAAACGAAGCGCCTTCCAAATTTTGGTGTATACGCTGTTTTGTATCCCTGTATCTCTTTTGCCATGGGCATTGCCCATTCAGCAACCAATGGTTGGTGGGATTGCAGCCATTGTTTCTGTCCTGATGGGATTGATGATGGCCTATTATGCATTTAAACTTTTTAGGAGTTGTGAAATAAAAGATGCAAAATCTTTGATGTTTTCTTCTTTTGTTTATCTCCCTGTGGTGCAACTTGCCGACGTATTTAATCGAATATAAAAAATTGACATATGGAAGACATTGTAAAGAACAAAGAAATGGATGTTTTTGACTCCGTTACTCCCGAGGTAAAGTTGAGAACAAAAAAAATGATGATGTGGTTCATCATCTTCGCTGTCGTTATGTTGTTTGGTGGTGTTACCAGTGCCTTGATTGTCTTAAAAGGCAAATTGATGTGGATGCACGTAACAGTTCCTACTGCATTTTGGATGAGTATATTTTCAGTATTAGCCTCAAGTGCCACCATGTACTGGGCCATACAATCATTGAAGGCAGGCCGTGTGAAAAATGCCATGCTAGGGGTAGCTGCTACTCTTATTTTAGGGTTGATTTTCACGGCTACTCAAATGAGCGGATGGGCCGGGTTGAAGGACAAAGGAATGGGTTATACCATTACTCAAAATGAGCAAGGATTGAAATCCTACAAATGGAATCCATTGGGTAAATTCACCGGAGAGTATGGTGTAGATTATTGGATTGAATATAGAAATGCGCCATTGGTTCTTTGGAATGGACAGTTCTATGCGGAATCTGATGTTAATCATACGCAACCCAAAACAACAGAAGTGATGTCTACTTTCAATGCCTCGGGTGCTTTGATTAGTGTCTTGGTTTATGTGCATTTGATTCATTTGTTTTTTGGATTGATCTATTTAGGAGTTAATCTTAACCGATTGAGAATAGGTGCTTTAAGTCAAGAGAATTATATGTCCCTTCATGCCAACGGAATGTATTGGCATTTCATGGGAATTCTTTGGATTTATTTGTTTGCCTTTTTGTTTTTCATCTACTAACATTTTATTGATCATATTCCGTGGAAAAACCCTTGATTAATTTCGTCAAGGGTTTTCTTTTTTTATGGATTTATGCTTAACATTGCAACCGAAAACCATAAACAATGGCTGGACATACACAAAATTTAACAAAAGACGAGTTGTGGGGTGGTAATGCCTCACCATTTGGTGTTTCTTACGGTAAGATGATGATGTGGTACTTCTTGGTATCAGACGCATTGACATTTGGAGGACTTTTAACTGCTTACGGAGTTATCCGTCACGGAAGTTCTGATCCCTGGCCCGTAGGTGAACAAGTATTTGAAGCCCTTCCGATGCTTCACGGATCTTATCCGTTGATGTACGTCGCGTTGATGACTTTCATTTTGATTATCTCCTCAGTAACGATGGTTTTGGCTGTAGAGGCTGGTCACAGAAGAGATAAAGCGGGTGTGATTAAGTGGTTGGGATATACCATTATTGGTGGTTTCTTTTTCTTGGGTTCACAAGCATGGGAATGGTCTCACTTTATTCATGGTTCAGGTGGTGGTTTTCAAGTGAACAAGTCGCTTACTGTAACGGGTGAAATGGAGAATGGTGAAAAGGTTCAAATGACATTGAATGCAGGTAGTTGGGTTCACATGGAATCTGAATTTGGTCACGCTTACGAACATGCTTTAGAGGGTGGTCATGCTGCCCCAGCGGCTGAGGGTCATGGTCATGATGCGCATGCAGCTCATGGTGCGGAAGCTCCAGCAGAAGCCAATGCTGACGCGGCTCCAATCCATCCTGAAGCTTTGATTTTGAATAAGTATGTGTTGGAAAACAAAGACAACAAGGACATCCGTAAGGTTAAAGTTACCGGCGAGGATTGTAAGAAGATCTGGGAAGCCAAAGCCAATGAGACAGTTGTGTTTGGCGCCAACATGCACAAAAATGAATATGCAGTGCAACAACAATATGCCAATTTCTTCTTCTTTGTAACGGGGTTCCATGGTTTTCACGTTTTCTCTGGCGTGGTGATCAATATTATTGTTTGGTTGATGGCATTGGGTGGAGAGTTTGAAAGAAGAGGTCACTATGAAACCATTGAAAAGATTGGTTTGTACTGGCACTTTGTAGATTTGGTTTGGGTATTTGTATTTACATTCTTCTATTTAGTTTAATGATAAGATTATGGAAAGAGACGATTTAATTGTAAACGACAGCTACGCGATTAATAACACCCACACCAACGAGGAGGGTAAAGCGATTCGCAAGAAATTGTACAACGTAACGGTTTTGTTGACCGTGATTACCATCATCGAGGTTTTCATGGGTGTTTTCTTCAAGCGCAATGGCACCATTACTTGGGAAACCATCAAATTGGGCTTTATTGTTTTAACTCTTGTCAAGGCAGCCTACATTGTATTGATTTTTATGCACTTAGGCGATGAAAAGAAAAGCTTGAAATATGTGATACTATTGCCTTATGCTTTGTTCATCCTTTATTTGATTTTTATAGGTCTTTATGAAGGAGTTTCTGTTCAGGAATTGAACTCAACTTGGAGATAGTGGTTTAATAGTCATGAAATCATTTAATTGGAAAAAGTACACCTTACTCGTTGGTGTACTTTTTTTATTTCCACTCATTTGGGTGCTATTCTTTGGGGTGATGGGAAAACATCACTTTAATACACTTCCCTATTACGATGCGGCGCATTTGGATGGTGATACCACTCAATTGTCGCATGGTGTATCGGACGCCGTGTTAATGGATGAGCGTTTTCAGCCCTTTCACTTGAAGCAGTTGGAAGGAAAGGTATGGTTGGCATGTTTTTATGATTTGACCGATGAGCACATTGGAAAAATAACGGAGCGCTTGCTCAACGTCAATTTTAAATACCGCAATGAACCAGACATCGGGTTGGTGGTGATATCACGTAAACCGGATTCTTTGAAACAGGAAGAGGTTCAAGCCTATTTGACTGGATTGACCAAATACAATAAGTTTGATGGGAAGTGGAAGTTTTTGATGGCGGATGATTCAGTTGTTTCCAAAATAGAAAAGGAGAGTTTTTTTATTCAAGATTTATCCAAAGAGGCTCGATTCAGATTGGTAGATACCAAGGGGCACATTAGGGGACTATACGGCAATACAGAGTATCATATGCAAAGTATTATTGAAGACATAGCCCTTCTCAAAAAAGAGGTGGATATTGCTCGTTATCAGGAGAGACATGCCGCGGAGTAATTGGTTTTTTTGTGCTGTCTTATTTGTCCTCTCCTCATGCCAGGACGTCACGGTTTTACCGTATCTGGGCACTCATGATGTTGTAGATGGTGATACTGTACATTATACCATTCCCAAATTTTATGGATTAAAGGATCAGGATGGACAATCTTTTTCTTTTGATAATGTCAAAGGAAAGGTCTTTGTTGCTGAGTTTTTTTTTAGCCGTTGTAAGAGTATATGTCCTATAATGACCTCTCAAATGGCAAGGGTGCAAGATGAAATAAAAAAAAATGGTTGGGAGCAGAGAGTAGCATTGGTCTCTCACACTGTTGATCCTTTGTATGATGAACCTAGTGTGCTCAAGGCATATGCACAAACCCATGGAGCCGATTTTGCAATATGGACTTTTGTCAATGCTGATAGCGCTGTTTATCAATTGGCCCAAGAGGGTTATTTGTTGAGTGCATTTCCATCCGTAGATGCGGATGGTGGATTTTTCCATACGGACCAATTGACACTCATAGACGAGAGCCTTCACATCAGAGGATATTATGATGGTACATCCACCAAGGCAGTGGATCAATTAATCAAAGATTTAAGCTTGTTAATGGCCGAAGAACATTAAATTTGTTTCATGCTAGAACCTACATTTAAAAAGAATGACGCCAAAGCCAAGTTTTTGATTTACTTGGTTTCTGCAATAGTATTTGTCGCTGTTGTTGCATTAAAATACATCAAATTGGATGTCGAACTTCCCTTTAGTAAGCACTTGTTTGCAGATATTAACGCAGTTATCAATGCCACGGTGTCCGTGATTCTTGTTCTGGCATTATGGATGGTGAAAGAAGGGAACTATAAAACACACAAACGTTTAATGATGTCTGCAATGGTGTTGTCCATTGGATTTTTGGTTTCCTATATCGGACATCATATTTTTTCGGGAGAAACTGCTTATGCCGGCGACTTTAAAGTGTTTTACTATATCGTTTTGATCAGCCACATTATCTTGGCTGCTGTTATTCTTCCTTTTATTTTATTCAGTGCCTACAGAGCTCTGATTGGAGAATATGCAGAGCACAAGCGTTTGGCCAAGTGGACTTGGCCCATTTGGTTTTATGTTGCTGTAACAGGTGTTGTAGTGTATTTAATGATTTCTCCTTACTACCAATGAGCAAGAAAATAGCCTCCATTGTATTATTCTGCGTGTTATCATTTTTAAGTAATGCTCAATGCGCAATGTGCAGAGCAACCGCTGAGCAAGCCTCCGCTGATAATGGTGGAATTGCAGAAGGTTTGAATACAGGTATTGTGTATCTTATGTTTTTGCCTTACCTTTTGTTTCTCATTGGCGGATTGGTTTTTTTTAGAAAAAGAATCATCTCGTTTTTTAAAGATTAAAAATGAAAAAACTACTCATCTTTTCCCTTGCATTGTTGTCTTGTATGATGACGATTGCTCAGCCTAGGTTTGTCAAAGAGCGTGCGGATTATGATGGGGAAGAGGTGATGAAGCCCTTTTATTTTTCTATTCAATCCAATGATCATCAAATGGTGTTAAATCCTGTTGGTCGTATTTCGGGTAGATTGGATACTGGGGAATTGGAGGTTATTTCCATGGATGGAAAGTCGATAGATGCCTACCCTTACCGAGAGTTGAAGGGTGCTATTTTGGCTAAAAATTATCTTCCTTATTTTTTTCATTTGTTTCCGATGGATTTCAAGTCCTCCGAGAAGGAGGTGACCATGACCGCACTTTCTGAAGGAGCCACCTTTATTGCGGAGGGAATTGTTTTTTTAGGAGACAATACCAATATTTATTTTTCCTCTGTCGATGCCTTACAATCTTTACTTGAATTCATGAATATGCACCCTAGTGTGCGCATCAGAATTATTGGTCATGTGAACGCCAATGCAGAGACCAAGTTGAGTGATTCACAGTTGATTGCCTTGGCCAAAAAAAGGGCAGAGAATATACAAGATTATCTTGTCAACCATGGTGTGTCCAAGCATCGATTGAGCACGATGGGAAGAGGTAGAGAGGCTGTGAAATTTCCCAACCCTCAAACAGAGGAGGAGCTGGAGTTTAATCGCAGAGTGGAAATCGAGGTCATTGGTTTTTAATCCTAAAATTCTATAATCTAAAGTATTGAAGGAGTGGCTATCGTACTTTAGCACCATGCGCATCGTATTATTTTTCACCTTTCTTTTTACCGTACGTTTTTCAGCATTGTCACAATGGACGCTAGAGAAGTGTATAGAGCAAGCCATAGGCAATAATATTCAACTGCAGCAGGCACTGATCAATGAGCAAATCGCGGCCTATGGTCAATGGACTGCGGTTGGTGCTATGATGCCCAATATCAATGGTCAAGCGAGCCATGGATTTAACTGGGGGCAGAGAATCGATCCATTTACCAATAGCTTTGCAAGTGAAAGGATCCAAAGCAACAGCTTTGGTGTCTCTAGTGCCATTGATTTGTTTACCGGAGGTCAGAATTGGTTCAATTATCAAAAAGCCAAATCGGATGCTGCAGCAAGTCAATGGAATACGGAGAATGTCAAAAATCAAATTGCCCTTCAAACCGCCAATGCTTTTTTGAATGTAATATTGACCAGTGAGTTATTGAAAATTGCACAAAATACGTCCTCTTCTTCTTTGGAGCAATTGAACAGGTTGAAGAAACTTTTTGAGATAGGAACCATCAACGCAGGAACACTTTCCGAGACGGAAGCTCAGCATAAATCAGATTTGGCCAATGAAGTTGTTGCAGAGAACAACAGGAAAATTGCAAAAATGACCTTGATGCAAGTGATGCGGTTGGAGGAAAAAGATGCATCAGCTTTTGAAGCAGTATTTCCTGATATCTCTTTATTGGGTGTTTCAGAACAATTGCCTCCCAAGTCACTAATTATCGAAACGGCCTTGGGCAATCAACCCAGTATTCAATCCAGTTTAGCTTCCATTTCTTCTGCTCAATATTCTTTCAAAATGGCCAAGTCCGGATTATCACCTCGCTTATCGGCCTCTTATTCCATGGGGACAGGTTATTCTGGTGCTGCCCGCGTTGTGAATGGCACTCCGGATTATCTCAGTTTTCCAATCGGAACGGTTGTTGGGACAGGAGATGTGGTCATGTCCTATTCTCAACCTGTTTACACCTCTGAAGATTATAAGATTAAATCTTTTGATGCCCAGATGCGGGATAATGTCAATCGATCATTTTTCCTTTCATTGACGGTGCCGATATTTAATGGTTTTCAAAATCACACCAATATTCAGCGCTCACGTTTGGGAGTGGAAAGTGCTAAATTGAATTGGGAGTTGGCCAAACAGCAACTAAAGATGGATATTGAGACGGCATACACAAGCACAGAAGCGGCTATTGCCAGTTACAAAGCAAATGAGCTCAGCATGCAATCCAACGAGCAATCTTATCAATGGTCGAAAACCAGATATGATAATGGACTCATTAATGCAACTGAATTGAGTATCGCTAGGAATAGATTGGATATTGCCAAGGCGCAATTGGTAAGGGCGAAAATTGATTTTGTCTTTAAACGCAACATATTGAATTTTTATTTGAATCAACCCATTCAATTACAGCCATGAAAAATAAGAAGAAAAGAAATTGGATTATAGCAGTTGTATTGCTGTTGTTGATTTTACTTGGAGTGTGGTTTTCCAGGGATAAAGAACAACGCAATGTTCAAGCGGAATTGCCTGCTGTAAGAACCATTGTTGAGAAAGTAAGTGCAAGCGGCAAAGTTCAGCCTTCCTCAGAAGTGAAAATCCAATCCGATGTCAGTGGACAGATTGTCGCTCTGCCCGTTAAGGAAGGAGATCATGTAGTGAAGGGACAATTGCTGGTTAGAATCAATCCTGATTTATACACTTCAGCATTGCAACGTGCTGAAGCAACACTCAACTCCTCAAAAAGTAATTTGAGCAGCGCAAAAGCTAGATTACTTCAAGCTCAAGCGCAATCCAAGCTGCAGGAGCTGACGTTTAAAAGAAATGAGAAGCTTTACGCTGAAAAGGCCATTTCAATTTCTGAGATGGACAATGCGAGATCTGTTTTTGAAACGGCAAATGCTGAGGTTTCTGCTGCTCAAGAGAGCGTTAAAAGTGCTGAGTTTGCCATTGCTAGTGCTGAAGCAAGCAGAAATGAAGCAGCGGATAATTTGAAGAGAACAACCATTTTGTCACCTATTGATGGCACCGTTACGGCCTTAACAAAGGAAGTTGGTGAAGCAGTTTTGGGAAATAATATGACGAGCGGTGACGTGATTATGAAAATTTCTGGGTTGAGTAGCATGGAGGTGAATGTTGAAGTCAATGAAAGTGATATTGTGCGAGTTCAATTGGGCGATACTGCTATTGTTACTGTTGATGCATTTAGAAATGAGAAATTCAAAGGCATTGTTACTGAAATTGGAAATACAGCGTTGAACTTAATGACAACAGGAGCCATATCAGGAGCATCGAATAACCAAGTAACCAATTTCTCGGTGAAAATTAGTATACTCCCAGAATCCTATCAGCATTTGCTCCAATCGGGTGGTGTTGATTCACCTTTCAGACCAGGCATGACTGCTACGGTAGATATTTTATCTGAAAAAGTTGAGCAAGTTTTAAGTATTCCCATAAAAGCTGTTACTACTAGACCCGATAGCGTGAAGACAGATGAAATGCGAACTTGTGTTTTTGTTTTAGAAACGGATGGCAAGGCCAAGGTTAAATATGTGAAGACAGGGGTACAGGATGATCAATTTATTCATATTGTGGATGGTATTAAGAAAGAGGACCAAGTTATTACGGGGCCTTATGACGAGGTGGCCAAAACGTTGAATAATGGTGATGCTGTTGTTGTGGGTGATATACAGTTGAAGTCAGAAAAATGATTCTAGGGATTGAAACTTCCTCTAAAAATTGCAGCCTTGCCTTGTGGGAAGGAGAAGTGTTATTGGGGAGTTTTGATCGGGTTAGTGAAGATTTTTTGCATGCTGAGATTCTTCATGAAGAGATGAATCGTTTGTTAATGCATGCAGGGGTATCATTTTCAGCATTAAAAGGGGTTGCCGTGGGAAGTGGTCCTGGTTCCTACACGGGATTGCGTATTGGTGTCTCTGCTGCCAAAGGTTTGGCTTTGGCCTTGCAAATACCTTTGTATGCAATTTCCGGGTTAAAAATGATGTTGTCTCAAAGTGCAATTGAAAGCGAGAAAGAAGTTTTGGTTGTTATGGATGCACGTCGAAATGAAGTGTTTGGAGCATGGCGAAGAAAATCTGGGCTCCTTGATGATCCAGCGGCCATTATCGTGGATGATGATTTTATAGCTACACATGCTCATCATACTTTGGTGGTTTTAGGCGAGAATGCATCTAAGTTGAGAGCACTTTTACCCCAAGAAACAACGTTGATAGACGCACTACCAAGTGTGAAGTCTATTTGTATGAAGGGGTTGGATTTGGGAGAGCCAGTGGATTTGGCTTACTTTGAGCCGGTATACGTTAAACCATTCGTGCCAACTGTTTCTAAGAAATGAAGAAGATATTTGTATTGACCTTTCTGCTGATATTTTTGGTTGGTTGTGACCGTTGTAATAGAAGTCAATTGCTTCCAGAAGTAAGTTTTGCATTTACCATCAACATTAATGAGCCCGCCTATTTTGATTTGTCCGTTGCTACAGGGTTTTTGTATTATGATGGAGGTACGGTGAAGTTGATTATTTATCGATTAAATCAGGAAGAGTTCAATATTTATGATGCGAGGAGTACACACAATCCTGATGATCCTTGTATTTGTGTTGTGGATGATGACCATGTATTTATTCAGGATCCATGCGGCGATTCAAAATGGCTTTTGACGGATGGAACCATTGTTGAAGGTTCAGCCTCACAAAATTTATTGCAGTATAATTATTCCTTCGACCCATCTACAGGAGTGCTATATTTTTACAATTGATGAAGGCCTTTTACTCCATATTGCTTTTAATAGGTAGTAATGTTTTTATGACATTGGCTTGGTATGGTCATTTGCGGTTTAGAGAGTTTGATTGGTCTAAATCTTGGGGGTTACTCACCATCATTTTTATAAGTTGGGGTATTGCCTTGTTTGAATATTTTTTACAGGTCCCCGCCAATCGATTAGGGTCCAAGGAATATGGAGGTCCATTTGATCTGTTTCAACTGAAAATTTTACAAGAGGTTATATCATTATCTGTTTTTATGATAATGGCCTTGGTATTGTTTAAACAAGAAAGTTTGAAATGGAATCATTTAGCAGCAATGACTTGTATGGTCGCTGCTGTATATTTTGTCTTTAAAAAGTAACGCATGATTAAAAAGATAGAGCATCTGGGAATTGCTGTTCACAACATTGAAGAGTCCAATACATTGTTTGCAAAATTGCTCAATATCCCTCCTTATAAAATGGAAGTTGTGGAGAGGGAGGGGGTAATGACCAGCTTTTTTCAAGTAGGAGAAAGTAAAGTGGAATTGTTGCAAGCCACAAGCGATGAAAGTCCAATTGCGAAGTATCTTGAAAAAAACAAACAAGGCATCCATCATATTGCATTTGATGTAGATGACATCCACTTTGAAATGGAAAGGCTTGTCAATGAAGGGTTTGTCCTACTAAGTCAGGATCCTAGGCCAGGGGCGGATGGAAAGATGATTGTGTTTCTTCATCCTAAATCAACGAATGGAGTGTTGATTGAGTTGTGTCAAGATACAATTCGTTAATTGCGTTTTCTTACTTTAACTCTTTTTATTTTCTCTTCAAAAAGTCCGTTTTTCCGGCTGTGACGACCAGGGTCATCTTTGTCAATTTCAAGGTTGACGTTAGGTCGATTTTCACATGCTTTGGAAGGCCTTTTTTTGAGTAGCACCAATCGCGCTGTAATGAGAATGGGTTGCCAATTGGTGTTGAGCACCTTCATTTGCGGCCATTTTTCATCCCAAGGATAGAATGTGAAGAGGGGCGTTTCGAGGGTGTAAAGCACAAAAAGACCTGGGAATTTTTTTCTGCCTACACCGATTTGGTAATTGATTCCTCCTGAGAATCTTGATGGTAGGGCCTCAGGTAGTGGAATCATTTCATTGTTTTTCTTTTTGATTCTTTGAAAAGCCTGATAATCCACTGTTAGAACCGGCCCATGATGAAACCAAGAGCGATCTGTAAATTGTCGCATGTCCATGGCTCTTGCTTCTATGCCAATGGTGTGCAGGTTAAATTTTGTTTTGCGATCAGAAGCGATACCGCCAGAATTGTCTTTTCCATCAAAATCACCGTTGAATCTTTCCAAACCTCTTAAACAATAATATCTAGCACCCACTTCCCAATAGTCGAAATAGTTCCATTTGGTCTTGAACCACATTTTATTGGCTTCAATGGCCCAACCCGCCTTTGGAGTTGCGAAAATATTTCCGTTGTACTTTAGGACAGTGCGATCTGCGCTGTCATTGTTGACAGATGTTTTTAGCTTGTACGGAAGCATTACAGTGGTTCCTCCTCCAAAAGACCAACCATGATCAAGGTAGTCGGGTTCGGCATGAAGGGGCCTGAATTGTCTTTGACCTAAAAGACAAAGTTGGATAAGTGCGAATAAAACTACAAGAATGACTTTCATCTTAGAATGTTTCAACAAAGATGACGTGAAATTACATTATTGAATAAGACTCAATAATTTGTTTTCAACTTCATCACTGTTCCAAACTTCTTCAATATTGGGCATGTCAAGTATCTGCGTCATGATTTCATCCTGTCTCTTACCATTGGCCAATGCAATGTGGTAGGGTATATGGCTAAAGGTCACTTGAGAGTATAGAGGCATCCATTTATCTGGATGTTTTGTACTGAACCAACCTTCAATCTTTTTTTGCAATAGAAATCTAGGGTCAGCTGTGAGGTCGCGCATTTCAATATAATTCCTCAGCGCCAGTTCAAGAATGGCGTCACCATTGGGTTTGCGCTCACGCGCAAATTGTGGTATGGCTTGCTCCCAGTCTTCTTCTGTTGCGGTGAGGATTTCCTCGAGTGCTGAGCAATCTTCAAATCCGCAATTCATACCTTGACCATAGAAAGGAACGATGGCATGAGCGGCATCTCCCAATAAACAAACATCTGATCCGACGTTCCAGGGATTGCATTGCGTCATTACAAGACTTCCGGTGGGATGATTGAAGTAATCTTGAATCAATTCCGGCATCAATGCTTTAGCATCCGGGAAATACTGATCAAAGAATGCATGAACATCAGCTTCTGTTTTGATTTTTTCGAAACTTACTTCACCTTCAAATGCCATGAAAAGGGTACAGGTAAAAGAGCCGTCAGGATTGGGTAAACCAATCATCATGAATTCTCCTCTTGGCCAAATGTGTAGGCAGTCTTTTCTCAGTTGATGCGAACCATCTGGAAGTGCAGGAATTTCCAATTCTTTGTATCCATGCGCCAAATATTTTTGGGAATATTCATGTCGATCGATTTTGGTCATCCTAGCTCTGACAGCACTGAAAGCACCATCTGTACCAAAAAGTCTATCGTAAGGTGTGGTGATTTCATTTTCTTCATGCTGAAATGAAATGGTCTTTTGAGACAAATTCACATCATTACATTTGTGTTCGAAATGAAGGTTAACATTTGGGAATTGGCTTGCGCAATTCAATAAAGTTTGATTGAGAAGTCCACGAGAAACACTGTATATAGCTTGACCTTCTTTTCCGTAGGGTTGATAGGTTAACTCACCATTAACAGCATGCATCAATCGACCATGCATGGGCAAAGCTACCTTTTCAATTTCACTTCTTATTCCCACACCGTCAAGTCCTTTCCAACCTCGATCACTTAAAGCAAGATTGATGCTTTTTCCTTGGACGATTTTCATCTTCCGAATATCGGAACGCCTTTCAAATACATTTACTTGATGCCCTCTTTTGGCCATATAAATGGCCAATAAACTTCCAACTAATCCACCACCTACTATGGCGATGTTCTGCTCTTTACTCATGCAATGTTCACTTTTTCTAACGCTTGCTTCAAATCTTCAATCAAATCCTCTTCATCTTCAATCCCAACACTTAACCTTAACAACGAGTCAGTAATTCCTGTTTTGATTCTTTCCTCTCTGGGGATGGAAGCATGGGTCATGCTGGCAGGATGGCCTATCAATGATTCAACGCCACCTAGTGATTCAGCCAAAGAAAATACTCTTGTGGCGGACGCCAGTTGTGATGCTTGTTCAAAAGAATCATTTTTTAAACTAAAAGATATCATGCCTCCGAAATCACGCATCTGCGACTTGGCTACTTCGTGATTGGGATGACTTTCAAATCCAGGCCAGTACACCTTTTCAACTTTGGGGTGATTATTGAGGAAATGCGCAATGGCTTTACCATTGGCACAATGTCTTTCCATCCTGATGTGCAGCGTTTTCAGTCCGCGAAGGACCAAAAAACTATCCTGAGGTCCTGGTGTGGCTCCGCATGAGTTTGCGATAAAGGCCAACTGCTCGTGTAGGCTATCATCATTGGTGCACAAAGCTCCCATGACCACATCGCTGTGTCCGCCTAAATATTTTGTAGCGGAATGCATGACGATGTCTGCGCCCAAGTCCAGTGGGTTTTGTAAAAACGGGGAAGCAAATGTGTTGTCAATAACACAAATGCACTCATGAATTTTTGCCAACTCCACCATTCTTTTGATGTCAATAATTTTCATCATGGGATTGGTGGGTGTCTCTACCCAGATCATTTTGGTCTGGGTGTTTATTTTGTTTTTTATCGCAACTTCATCGTGCATGTCAACAAAGTGAAAAGTGATGCCGTATTTGGCAAAAACTTTTGTGAACATGCGATAACTTCCTCCATACAAGTCATCAGAGGCGATGACTTCATCACCGGGCTGTAACAATTTAATGATGGCATCCGCTGCCCCCATTCCGCTCGAAAAACAAAGACCATGTTTCGCATTTTCAAGAGCAGCCAAACAGTCTTCCAAGGCTACGCGGGTTGGATTTTTTCCGCGCGCATAGGCATAGCCTTTGTGTTGGCCTGGTGCGGCTTGCACATAGGTAGAGGTTTGATAAATGGGCGTCATTATAGCCCCAGTGGTGGGGTCTGGTTCTTGGCCGGCATGTATGGCCTTGGTTCCAAATTTCATGATTGAATGTCTTGCTGATTTTTATTTCTTCTCTTCTGTCTGATGTATGTATTGGCCAACACTCCAGTGGTTACCACTACAAATCCAAGAATGATGAGATCAATGTGATTTTTGATGAATTCAAATTGTCCTAGGTAATAACCTGCTGTCGTGATGGTGCCAATCCACATTGCACCACCTATCAAGTTATAGAACATAAACGTTTTGAATTCAACTTTGATTACCCCCGCTAGGATAGGCGCAAAAGTTCTGATAATGGGTAGATACCTTCCAAGGATAAGTGTCTTTCCACCATGGCGGTGGTAGAAATCAGTGGTCATCTCAACATATTTCTTTTTGAAGAGCCAAGATTCTTTTCGGTCCAAGGCTTTTTTTCCAAAATGGTAACCAAACCAATAGCCGAAAGTGCTTCCAGCGCTAGCAAAAATAAAGAGGTAGATCATTAGCCTTTCTACGGGAACATCCAACAACTCTGGTTGTGTGGCGCAAATCAATCCCGAGAGGAACAACAGGGAGTCTCCTGGTAGAAAAAAACCAATGATCAAACCGTTTTCGGCAAATATGATAATCAACAAAAGAGCCAGACCACCAAAATGGATGATGCTCTCAGGGTTGAACAGACTTCCAATAAAATCAAAAATTTCCACGAGGGCAAGATACAAAAGGAATGCGCAAACCAACTGATATTTGACAGGATTAAAACAAGAAATTCGTTGTGAGTTTTAAAACGAGGTTTTGGGTTGGATGACTATTGCTGTAGGCTCCGATTCTTGTAAAGCATCCCACACCGATTCCTCCCGTTTTGGAAATTAAAACGTCATTCAAACCAATACCGCTTTCAAATATTCCTTTTGGGTAATCTTGGATGCTACTGGGTTGTTCATCATCTGCACCCAAACTGCCCCAGCCTCCATTAAAGCTAATCATCATTTTGGGCGATGACATGGAATGCTGGTAAATGGGGGTTTTCCATTTGTATCGAACAAAAAAGTGAACATAGGATCGAGCATACCATTCATTATTCAAAGCAGTTTCAAATGTTTCTGGCACAGCGATGTTTATTCTGGCATCTGGAAGCCTTGATCCTCTTAAAGCGTTGAGCTCATTCATCGGGACTGAGCCCATTGTTTTTCCGCATTCGACATTCACTTTAACATCACCATAATAGGTGGAATGAAAAGTTTTTTCCAATTCTATTTGATGTCTGAAGAACGGAGCATTTTGATCAATGCTCCCGTGACTCCAACCATATTGAATGATGGGCCAATAACCATTGAGAATGACCTCTTGATCAATTACTCTTCTTTTTTTCTCTCCCGGTGTCCATCTTATGATGAAGCGGTTGAGTGTGATATCATACGGCTTGGGTAGGTTGTCAGAGAAAGAAATGTGGGATGTTTTCTTGAGGTGTGATTGTAAATAGAAGAGTCTGACATTTCTGAGCAAGGGCATGTGCACATCCAATGTTACACCTTGAACGTAATCCATTTTTGTTACAAAGAAATCATACACTTGTTGATTGATATTTCTTCTGTAAGATACCATCCCATTTCGACCACTTTCTTGAACTTCATCCGTGTAACCCAATCTAAAAAATACCCCATCATTGGGTGATGTCCAACTTAGGCCGGTGCCAAACTTGGGTTGATGATCTTTGAATCCATAGGCCACATGTCCATCCCATTTCCATCTTTTGTGAAGCAGTGAATTGGTGCTGATTGAAGCGCCCAAACGGCTGCCTTCAAATCGGTTGTATCGATACACTTGAAATAGATCGACATTCACTTTTCCCAACATCCATTGTCCTTGGAGTAGACTTTGCAATCGATTTACTCTTGCGTCTAATTGGTAAGCCTTGCCAATGCTGTCCATGAATGAATACGTGTTTTTTTCTTCTAGGCTAAGAGGAGTATATCTCATGCTTTCCCATTGATTTTCAGAAACAGTATTTGCAGAAGATGGGAAATCAAAAACAACGTCGTCAAAATCTTTGGATTCAAATTTTCGAAGTTCTATGTTTTTGAATCGGGTTTGGATTTCTCCAAAAATTTCAGGTGAGGATTGGGTTAATTTGTAATAAGAGTTCATTTCTATTGGAAAGAAACTATCCCATTTTTTTTCAATTTTTTGTTGTATTTTAATATAATAGGATGATTCTTTTTCGAAAGGTTCAGCAGTCAATTGAATGAGCGCATACTCCGGCGTTTTAATGTGTGCGACCCCTATTAGACCATTTCCTTGGAATCTTTTTTTGGGAAGGTATTGAATAACAAAGATGGAATCGGTATTGTCCATTAATGTATCCAGCATGGTGTAGTCATATCTGTCCATCGCTCTGGGACCAAGGGGAGAGATGAGCACGCGGTCAAGAATTTGAAAATCTGGTTCATACGCCGAAAAACTCTGCATTTGTGACCCGATGATGGTGCTTTGTGGAAACTCAAAACCACTCATTTGATTGGCGATGATGGTTTCTTTATTGTCATTTGGAGCCCTGTGTTGATGCAGCGCAATAGTTTCTGATAGCAAGAGTTTTTTATCTTCAAACGTTTTCAGGAAAGTACTATCGCCTTTTCGTTCAAAGTCGACGATCATTTTGGAATATTGTTCAAATTGATAATCCAATTTCTCGACAGGGTTGTTGAAAGCCGCAGATTGAATGCAACGTTGGATTACTTTGAATGCAGGGTCAGCTTTGACCTTGACAACAAGTTCAGATAAAAGGAGGTCGTTGCTTTCCAAGAGTATTATCCATGGATTTTGACCTTTCCAATGTTGTTTTTGGCTTTTGTATCCATATAACTCTGTGTAAATACAATCTCCTTCTTTCAATGGAATACCGATAAATCCATTGATATCCGTTTGTCCGCCTTTTGATTTCAAGGAGTCGGAAAGAAATACAAACGCCAAAGGGTTGTCGAATTTGGCATCTTTTATCTGAATAGAAATGGAGTTTTGTCCCAATAGTTTTGTGCTGATTAGAGCACAACAGAAGCAAAATAAAAAGCATTTTGGCATGTGCCAATATACTCAACAAAAAGTTGTTTAATAGTCTCCCATTGCTCTCATTTCAGTAATGACTTAACCATTATTTTTAAAGTATGCGAAAGAAGATTGTGATTCGATTCATTTTTGTTGCGGTTGTTTTAGTCACCTGTAGCTACTACATATTGGTTTTCCAGAAATATCTTCGCTCTGCATCAAATCCAATGGAATTTTTAACGTCCTCTACGGATGGGATAATCAAGGTAAATGATGGAGCAATATTTTTAAATTATCTTCAAGAAGATAGTCTTCCGCTACACAAGGAGTTATTCAATGATTGGAAATTATGGATGAATTGGCAGCGGACAAATCCTCTTGTGGGAGAGCTATTGTCCAGCCAAAGTGCTTTTTGGATACACATGGGAGAGCAAGGATGGTTTTTATTTTTTGCTATACCTGATCGGTGGAGTGATGATGAGAAGAATCAATTGTTATCTGTCATTCCCAATTTGAAATTATGGGAAACCTGTTTGGTATGGAATGAGCGCAGTTTTGACACCCAATCATGGAAATTGATGGGTGCTGAATCCGTTAATCAGTGGACACTCCTTCATTCAAAATCAGATGGTGAAGCTGCTTTTAACTTTATGAGTGTTACTAATCAATCGAAAGTTGTTTTAGATTATAACGAGGGAGAGTGGTTTGGTTTTGTTGAAGATGGAGAGTGGCTTAAAAACAATAAGCCTCTTCAATTGAAAGATTCATTATTAGGAAACGCAATGGGTACCCAATGGATGGCTTTTGATCCATCGACAATGATTGATGATGTTAAACAAAAAAAGCGGGTGTTTTCTATGGATACCATGTGTCAATGCAATGTGTTGGAGTCTTGGATTGCATGGCAAGACGAACAATGGAAGTATCAAACCTATGATGGTCAATATTGGGTGGCCAGTCAAGTGTATAAGGAGAATCCATACAAAGTGATGCAGCCATTTTTGAAAGACACATCTGCCAAGGTCATCTCTGTAACTCATCCTGAATGGATTCCTCAATTTGGGGAGGGTGATTTTTTAATGGACACAAAATTTATTTCTAAAAGCAACGGTAAAATATATCTTTCCAACGATAGTTTGTCGATTCGCGAAGCCATAGGGGATTCGTCAAAACGATATTGGAAAGCCGATTTTAAGGGGTATTCAGAGGAGCAATACTGCTTATTTGAAGGGCTGTTGGGGGATTTTTCAGGACTTGCGCAACTGCCATTTTCCAGTTGGTTTATACATGGTCGTGCAAAAATTGTGGTATTAAAGAGCAATAACAATTGGCTGATTAGAATAGCCCCTGCTACAGAATAACTGATCCAAAGTATTCAGCCAACTTGGCTTTGGCCATTTCTAATTTGATTTTATCAGAAAGCAATTGGTCAATCAATTCAATTTGTTCAGTTTGCTCTTGCATCTGTTGAATCAGCTCATCTTGTA
This sequence comes from uncultured Chryseobacterium sp., assembly GCA_964420985.1. Lineage (GTDB taxonomy): Bacteria > Bacteroidota > Bacteroidia > Flavobacteriales_D > Sanyastnellaceae > CAMCTV01. The sequence continues at coordinate 76,631 of CAYQUT010000004.1, read as the reverse complement.
GCTTTTTGATTTTAGCCAGTTTGAGTCTGTTGACAGCATCCAATGCGGCTTTTCTCAAGTTTTTTTCTTCTGTTTCAATGTAAATATGGTGTGCAGCCCAATTTTTACTGATTTCATATTTAGAAGTAATCAAATCGGTAACGGACTGGCTAATTTCATTGTTGTCGTGGAAAGTGAAATGCTTGAGTTCAGGATAGGTAAGCTCCTGAATAAATTGCATGTATTGACGATAAATTTCTCGGTACCGTGGCTCCTCAAATTGTAATTGATCTTGCTCGATATTGGTCATTACAAATTCCGCAAGTGAAACACCGATTTGAATCTCCTCATTGTTTTCGTTCACGGTATTGATCTGAATTTCATGGTCACCAAAGGTCAACAATAAGCGGACAATATCCCTCTCTTGAAAATAAGTGTAATATTCCGGTATGGGAATGGTGGTGTTTTGGGTTTGATTGATCTCTGGATCGGCTTGCTGTATTTGTGCTAAATCAGCAGCTGGTATTTTTTGCTTTCTGAGGGTCTGATTGAGCTGCAGTATCAGGCTTTCTTGAGAGACATTTAATAGTTGACTGCATTCTTGAATGTATACTTCTCTTTGAATGACATCTGGGATGATGGAAATGGAAAGGATAATGTCTTTGATGAGCTCGGCCCTTTTCAATGGATCTTTTCCTGCTTCTTCTAACAATAAATTTGTTTTAAACCGAACAAAGTCTGTTGCGTTTTTGGTAAGGAAGTCTTGAATAAAATCACTGTCATGTTTACGGGCAAAACTATCAGGGTCGTCACCGTCAGGGAAGAGAACTACACGCACATTCATGCCCTGCTTCAAAATCATTTCAATGCTTCTTAGGCTGGCCTTGATACCAGCGGCATCCCCATCAAAAAGAACAGTGATATTCTTGGTGTAACGGATAATTTTTTTGATGTGCCCTTCAGTAAGGCTAGTTCCGCATGAAGCAACGACATTGGATACTCCTGCCTGGTGCATGGATATCACATCTGTGTATCCTTCCACCAAATAGCAGACATTCTCTTTAACAATGGTGTTTTTGGCCAAATGTAGACCGTAGAGAACATCACTCTTATGGAACAGTTCACTCTCTGGACTGTTGATGTACTTGGCTCCTTTTAAGTCTGCTTGAAGTGTTCTGCCGGCGAATGCAATAACTTTCCCAGATTCTGAGTGAATGGGAAACATTACCCGATCTCTAAAAGCATCATAGGTTCTGTTGGGTTCATTATTGTCCGGATCTTCTGTGGTATTTTCGGATTCTTTTTCTTTGAGCAAACCAGACTTTACAAGGTATTGCGCATTGTATCCTGCGGCAAGTGCAGCTTTCTTAAAATTCTCCCAACCTGCCGGGGCAAATCCAAGTTGAAACTTGGATAAGGTTTCATTTCTAAATCCGCGCTGTTCAAAATAGGTGAGACCAACATTTTGGCCTGCCTCTGTTTCATGAAGCTGATTTTGAAACCAGGTGTTGGCATATTCTACAACGCGTGAAAGTTGCTCCCTTTCCGTTTTTTCCTCCTTTTGCTGCTCACTATCTTCGGTTTCTTCAATGGGGATGTTGTATTTCTGGGCTAACCACCGCAGGGCTTCAGGGTAAGTCAGCTTTTGATGTTGCATGAGGAAGTCCACCACATTTCCGCCTTTACCGGACGAAAAATCCTTGTAAATTCCCTTGGTTGGTACCACATAAAAGGAAGGGGTTCTTTCACTACTAAAAGGGGATAGTCCCTTGTATGATTTACCTGATTTCTTTAATGCAACAAATTCCCCAACCACATCTTCAATCAATGCGGCCTGGTAGATTTGATCTATGGTGCTTCTGGAAATCATATCCTCAAAGATAATTTGAAGTCCGTGAAATTACTGAGGCAGATTTCAACATGTTGATAGATTTTTGAGGAATGAGAAATAGTATATTGATATTCTTCTTTGCCCTTTTTACATCTATTGGTGGATTGGCGCAAGTAAAGGCGGATGAATCTGTTTTATTCCATTTTGAATACAACAGCAACACCCTTGGGAGTCATGTATTATTCCCCAATCCATCTCTGAATGGTCAGGATATTTTCATTGATTTAGGTCAACTGGAAGTCAGTGATTGGTGGGTAGTGGTATCAGATGTCAATGGCAAGGAAATTAAGGGTATTTCAGCTGTTCAAGAGGGTGGTAGAATAAGAATACATGGCCAAGTTCCTAAGCCGGGCATTTACATTATTACCTACGGGCATGGAAGTTTTCGCAATTTCTTCCGATGGGTTGTTAGGGATTGATTATTCAAACAGGTTGTGAATATAGCCTTCTTTGATAGCCCAGAGCACAGCGCCAATCATGTTTTTTGCCGGTGTTTTTTCAATGATGTTGCGCCGATGTGTTTCTACAGTTCTCGTATCTATTCCTAATTTCTCAGCAATTTCATTGCTCTTCATACCATGACTTATCCATGCTAAGATTTCCAGTTCCCTGGTAGTGAAAAGATGATCTTGAATGGATGCCGTATTTTGGGTTGTTGATGGTGTGATTTTTTTCTTGTCCCATTTTTTAGCCTCTTGCACGATGTGGCGCATGCCATGGTCAAAAAAGAAAGATGCATAATCGGAAGAAAGTATGGCGTTGGCCAATTCATCCAATTCTGATTCTTTGGAAAAATAACCATGAGCTCCTAACTTAATCATTTGGTAAATGACATCAACATCCTTGATAAAGGATACCACCAGAATTCGAACTCCAGGGTATTGTTGAACCAACCATTTACAAGTTTCAATTCCGTCCATCTCTGGCATTTGGATGTCGAGTAATACAACGTCTATCTCGTGTCGTGGCATGAACAAGGTCAATTCCTTTCCGTTCTCACACTCCAATAACACTTTAAATCGTGAATCTTGATTAAGCCACGCCGCCAATGATGAGCGGAACAAAGTGTGATCATCTACAATGGCAATGTTTTTCATTTAATGGGAATGATTAAGTTTAATTGGTTTCCTTTATCTATGGCTGTTTGCTCAAAATGTCCATTTAGAGCGAGAATTCGGGTGTGCATATTTTTCCAACCCATTCCTTTGCCTTGCTGTAAAAGTTGATGCCATTGAAATGGATCACCATTGTCTTCTAATGTAATTTTCCATGAAGATGGATGGTCACTGGAAAAGGTAATATCAAAACAGTCTGCTTGATTGTGCTTGAGGTGATTGGTGATCCATTCTTGAATCAATCTGAATACATGTAATTCATCCAAAACATTTAATGTTGGTATGAAGTGCAAGTGAAGCTTTATCTTTTTATTGGTTTTATTGGATTTGTCTTCGATAACAGCTTGAAGAGCGGGTATCAATCCCACGGTATCCAACATAGGGGGAACCAAATCATGACAAATGGTTCTGACTTCTTGGATAATTTTCTTTAATTGCTCATCGGTCGATTTCCAGAACTTATCCTCAACAGAATTGGATACTTTTTTTTGAAGGTCAAGGGCAATTTTAAGTGCAGCGATATCCCCCAATATGCCATCATGTAATTCTCTGGCGATGCGAATTTGTTCCTCCTCTTTTGATTTGATGATTTCTTGTAGTAACTGATCTTGAAACTGCTGTTGCTTTTCAAACAAAAGTTTGTAATAGAAATAACTCATGGAGAAAATAATGCCCACAACGAAAAATAGAACTGAAAAACCAATCCAATAATACAAGTTCAGTATTTGTCGGGTTTGCTCCATTAAGACTTATTGTTCAGTATTCTCAGTAAACCAATGATTAATGAAATGCCATAAATGAGTATTGCGATTGGTAGAATGATCCAATAAAATAGTGCATTGTCATTTGGAAATTGAATCATCAATGGGTAGAGCAAGTAATAAAGTGTACACGCGCTCAGATAAAAGACCAAGCCAATAATGATAAAATAATCAGGGTCCTGAAACAATGAGGGATAAGCGATATTTTGAAAGCGATGTTTACCCCATGAAAATGCACCAATCAAGGTGAGCACCAACTCAAGCAAACAGACCCATCCAAAATGGTAGTAATTTTCCTCAGTGCTTGTTGTTGTAAATAGCAACAGTGTGATAATACAAAATAGTGTGTAAATGATAAAACCTCTTTTTGTACTGGTGTAGGGAACAAAGAAAAAAGTAATGGCAAAGGTTTCTACCAAGGTGAAGATGTAATACCAATAAAGGGATACAAAATCTGGGAGATAACTACTGCTGAATTCGTATATGCCCCCAAAAAATGCGGTTATGGCCAATATGGTCCATCGAAGCGGAGCTGTTTTCTTATTTGACAGGTAGTATCCAACAACAATGAACAAGGGCAATATTTCACTCCAGCACATCAATTGATCTAGCACATCGTATAAATCGGCCATGATCAAATTTAGTTTTTTTTGTGAGTGGATACTGTGTGTTTTTGCACAGAAAAAATGAATCTACTCGAAGGTGACTGGAGATTTTTGTTTCTTTCCATCACGCAGAAACACAACCTCCGTTTTATCGCCCGGGTTAAAATTTCCAAGGGCATTCATGTAGGCATAGATATCCTTGATTTCAAATTTCCCTAATTGTACGATAATGTCACCTGATTTTAATCCAGCTTTGGCTCCTGGTCGGCCTTCTTTGGTTCCATCTAATTTTAGTCCCTCACCAGAGTACAGGTAGTCTGGCATCACACCCAAAGTAACTTTAAAATTACTCGCTGTATTTTCTTTGGATTCGTCTTTGGTTGTAGTGAAAGTCAATTTATTTTCTTTTCCAGTCGCCAGCACCAGCTGAGAGATGAAATAAGAAATGTCTTTTAAACCATCTATGTTGATCAGTGAAACAACATCCGTTGGTTTATGATATTCACCGTGTTGCCCCGTAAAGAAGTGTATCGCTGGTACTCCGATATTGTAAAAAGAAGTCTGATCACTAGGACCAATTCCACTGGTGGACAAAACCAACTCAAATTTGTTCTGCTTTAATTTTTTGTTTTGATTTTTGATGGCCTTATTCCAAAATGGTGATGTTCCTATTCCATTGATGGCTAGAGTTCTTTCTGGTTTCAATCGTCCCACCATGTCCATGTTGAACATGGCACTGATTTGATCCTTTTCGACGGTAGGGTTTTTACAGAAATAATTACTGCCGTACAATCCCTTTTCCTCTCCGCTAAATGCGATGAATAAAAAGTTGGATTCACCTAAATTTTGTGCAGGTTGTTGTTTCAAATAGTTGGCAATCCATAGCATGGAGGCCACACCACTGGCATTGTCATCCGCTCCACGATGAATGCCTTTTTCACCGCTCCACAATGAGTTTTCATCTCCCCATCCCAAATGGTCATAGTGTGCACCGATGACGATGGTTTTCATGAATCCACGATCCCAAAAACCGATGACATTTCTACCAGTTTGTTCCTTGACATAACCTGTGCCCAAAGTTGTTTCTCCTTCTTTGCTCATTTTATGCGGAGATGCCTTTGGCGTGAATTGAAAATACTGCATGAAACCCACTGAACCTTTTGGCGATAGACCAAGTGCTATCATTCTTTTCTCAATGTACTTGGATGCTTTGATTTCTCCTTCTGTTCCCACCAAACGGCCTTCCAAAGAATCAGAAGTAAGCACTGCAATATCTGCTAATAATTGATCATCATTATTGGGTGATGAGCTTTGTGACCAACCACAAATAGAAAGGGATAAACCCAATAGGAGAAAAAGATTTTTCATAGCGCTAAAGTAGTGTTTCGTAATGAAAAAAGGGCAGTGAAAAACTGCCCTTTGTTGGTTTTAATGCTTAATGATTTTTTTTGTTTTACTTTCTGTGACGAGCGTGTAAACCCCACTTGGCCAGTCTGTAGTATTGATTGGCTCACCAGCAAAAGACGGATGATGAATGATACATTGCCCTATTGCATTATAAATTTTTACTCGACTTTGTTCAGGCATGTTTAATTGCAAGTAGTGGGTAAAGGGATTGGGATAAATGTCAAAATGGAATGAAGAATCATCAATTCCAACATTGCACGGGTTGCATTCACTGAAGCAGACAGCGGTCAATGTCTGGCTGCTTGTCCCCGTGATAAGCTCCCTATTGAATCCGCCTAGTCCGTTGTCTACACCACACTCTGCAGGCACCATCTCTGAACCTGCCCAATCATTTCCATTGATGAACTTATATTGAAAAGTTAGATTGGGATTGGTAGTAAAGGTAAAAGTCCAAATGCCATTTCCTTGATCGGTCATGGCAGAGGTGGCGGGATCCCAACCTTGAAAAGACCCTGCGATATGCATGCCATTGGGACTAACGGTGATGTTGGAAGCATCCATTTGGAAGGTAATGGTTACATCGTCTGATGATCCCACGCAATTGCTGCAGCTGGAAAAACAAATGGCCTCAATGATTAAATTGGATGTGCCGACAGCAACAAATCTTTGAAGATCACCGTTGTCCAACGATCCGCAAGCGCTGGGAACTATTTCTAAACCTGCTGATGTGTTCCCGTTGACGAAACGATAAAAAAGATCACTATTGGCCGGCACGTTAATAGAGCCCTCCCAAATGCCTCCACCCAAATCGTTCATTGCATGGGCCGTGGGATTATAACTGTCCAGTTGTGTGGTAAAATAAACGCCATTGGGGTCCACTGTTACATCGCTCATGTCTACCCTGACAACAACAACCGCTGTAGGTTGACAGGCTTCACATTGACCAAAACAAACTGGACCAATGTTGTTGTTTCCTGGTACAACATTGTGAGAGCGATTGTAGTTGCCCGTTCCATCATTAAACGCACACGCAAAGGCTACTTCTTCAGAACCGCTCCAATCATTTCCATTGATGAACTTGTATTGAATGGTAGTACCGGTGGGAATTTGAGCGGTGTAGGAATATTGACCATTCCCAATGGCGTTCATCGGTGTAGCGGCAGCGTCCCAATTTTGAAAACTGCCGGCAATGTGCACGCCATTTGGACTGATGGTTTGATTGGATAAATCGACAATGAATTGGACAGAGGAAAGCGCAATGGGAATACAGGCAGAACAGGAAGAGAAGCAAACCATGGGGGTAGTGATGGCACTTGTTCCAACAGTAAGAGATCGATTGACATTTCCTGAGCCATCATCCACCCCGCAATCGACGGGAACAGTTTCAACACCCAACCAATCATTGCCATTTAAAAATTTATATTGTACCACTTCGCCAGGGAAAACAAAGGCCACAGCTTGGTATTGTCCTGGTTGAAATTCGGACATTTGTGTTGCGGTGGCATCCCAACCGTTGAAACTACCGGCGACAAAAACACCTGCGGGCGAGACAGCTTCGTTGGTCATATCCACTTGGAAAATAACCATGGTTGGTATGGCGGGTGTTCCTTCACAGATACAATCGTTTTGGACCACGTCATTGGTGGTGGAATTATCTCCATCACTACAAGTTTCTCCAATGATCCAGCAACTTCCATCATCTGATGTAGCGTTTGAATTATAATTACATGCGTCAACATTGGTGCATCCAACTACTTGACAATTTTCGCAGGAGGAGAAGCAAACCAAAGAAGGGTTATTGTTATTGGTTACAACATGATTTCTATTGTAGCCGCCAAATCCATCGCCAACGCCGCAAGCGGCTGGTACTATTTCGGATCCTCCCCACGTATTGCCATTGATGAACTTGTAATTGACGCTTTCTCCTTCAATGATGTTTACCGTAACGTCGTAAATTCCATCAAGATTGCTATCCGTTAGTGCAGTCCCCGCCGGATTCCAGCCCTGAAAACTACCCGCAATGTGTACTCCATTGGGGTCAATCGTGGTGCCGTTCATGTTGACTTGAAATGTAGTGGCCACCATGTTTACTGCAGCGCAATTGGTGCAGCTGTTAAAACAGACTGGGTTCAATGTTTGATCTGAATTTCCAACCGTAATAGAGCGGTTGGAAAATCCACCAATGCCGCACGCAGAGGGAACTTGCTCCCACGTATTGCCATTGATAAATTTGTACTCTATGCTCGTCCCGGGAGCGATATCTGTTGTAAAAGTATAGACCAAATCACCGTCTGTATCTGTCATTGGACTGGCTGTGGCATTCCAACCTTGAAATGAACCAGCGACAAATACACCATTGCCGGAAATGGTTTGTTGGGCCATATTTACCTGAAATGTGATACCAACAGCAAATCCAAATTGGGCTGTCAGAATGAACAATACGAGAAGTAGTTTTTTCATGGTTTCATTTTGTTGAAAACAAATATAAACAAAGTGTACTTTTCACACTGATGCAGAATGGTGTTATGAAAAAAAATACAAAATGATGCAGAAGTCCCTCGAATGGTGCATTTTTGTTGGATGAGATGGTTAACGGTTTCTGTTTTTTGGCTCTTGGTTATTGTTGTCAATGCCCAAGAATCCCTGATACGAGTCAAGGGTAGAGTGCTCGAAGAGAGGGGGCAACCGGTGCCCAATTCTATCGTGTTAAATACCAGAACAAAAAAAGGTGCCTTTGGTTTGCCCGATGGAAGTTTTGTTATTGAGTGCAACAAATCAGATACGTTGACGGTTACTTGTTTGGGTTATTATGCCAGGCAAATTTGTTTCAAAGACTCTGTTCAGAAATTGGTGTATTATCCTAGAATTTTTTTGAACGAAAGAACATACAGTTATTCAACGCTGAACATTTTTGCTCCAAGAGATTTAGAGGATATACAAAAGGATATTCAATCTTTGGGGTACAACGAGGAAGATTATATGCTCTCAGGCATCAATGCAGTTGTCAGTCCAATTACCTTTTTATATCAGCAATTGAGTAAAAAAGAGGCTAGTAAGCGCATCGTGGCTGAACTAGAGAATGATGATCGCAGAAGAGATTTACTCAAGGAATTGTTCACCATATATGTTGATTATAAAATCATTGAATTGAGTACGGAAGATTTTGATGATTTCATTTCCTATCTCAATGTCTCGGATGAATTCATGAAGTCAAGTTCGCAATATGAGTTTTTGATTTTTGTTAAGGATAGATTTCAAGATTATCAAATTGCAAGAAGGAATACTAGGCCCCTGAAAGAAGGAGATTTTGACTACGACAAAGACTAAAAAAAAGGGCTGAAAATATTCAGCCCTTTTTTAATGGAGTTGTTCGGGGTTTATTTGATTTTGTTGATTTGTTGATCACTTGATTCATTTGCTTTTTGAATCAACTGATCTCCTTTGGTGTTGGCATCTTTCACCAATTGATCTGCTTTTTTGTCTGCCTCTGCAATGGATTTGGCATAGGCTTTATCAGCACTCTTTTTCATTTCTTCGGCTAATTTTTTATTCGCTGCTTTTTCTATGAAGTTTCCGCCTTTACTCGCTACTTTTTCAGCTTCTGCATAAGCTTGGCTTTTGGCTTTTTCGGCCGCAGCTCTCGCTTCTGATTTTATTTTCTCTGCTTGTTTTGCAGCTTCCTGAACCAACTTTTCTTTTTCAGCCTTGGCTTTTTCAAGTGCATCGTTTTTGAATTCAGTAGCTTGTTTTACCACTTCTTCTTTCACCAGTTGCACCGCTTGCTCTTTGAGATCTTGAACAGCCTCTTCTCCCAGCGCCTTGCTGGTTACCTTCACTTCGGGATTGGTAACATCTCCCGTGATTCTTGCAATCAAGTTGATTTTGTTACCAGGTTTTAATTGCGTTCCCAACTTATTGTTGATTTGGCCGATAAAACTATTGGCCTGGTTGATTAGCCCTGAAGGGAACTTGTCCAACGGAACATCCGTTTCTAGGGTGTAATCAATCTTTTGATCCAATGTAGCTTGTCCTTCCATTTTTACTGGAATATCATCTACTTTCACTGTGAATGGTTGTACTTTAATAATGCCTTGTTGAATAGTAAAATTGACGTTCACATCTTTGATGTGAATGGGCTGTTTCCACTTATCCAGTCCTGTTTTTTCAGCAAGTTTGATCATGGGAACATATCCAGTGAGCACGACATCATCCGTTTTTATGTTTCCTTTGGCATCAACACTTGCGTTGATGGGCATCATTTGTTTGTCCAGCATTGTTTTCAAATCCAAACGCATGGAAATTTTTCCTGCGCAATTTTTGGCCGCTTGTGACCACTTTTCAAGCGTTACAAACGTCGTTGTAGTTGTTTTGATATCGACATTGTTCATGTCAATATTCATATTCATGGAAGGTTGAATCCCTTCATTCCCATCATATTCGCCATTCACCGTAAGTGTTCCCCCTAATCCATTTAAGCCAAGGTTATTCATGATGGCTTTACCTCCTGATATTCTCACTTGTCCACCAACGTTCGTGAAATCCGTTTTGTCGTAAGTCAATTTCTGAATTTTTGAATTCAAAGTGAAATCAATGTTGTTGGGAAGTACAACAACACTTGAGGTCGTATCTATTGGAGCTTCTTTATTTTCAGCGGTTTCTTCTGATTTGGTCACCTCTTCTTCTGGCGTAGACATAAAATCATTTAGGTTGATTTCAGGACTCTCAAAATTCAATACGCCCACCAGTTTTTCATTTTTAATGGCATATTCAAGGTAATGGGTTAAGCTTCCATTCATTTTTATTTTACTCTTACCAACATTTATTGCAAGATTGCTCAGGTTGGCCTGCTGCGGAGTGAAGTTCAACGCCATATCTTCTACAAATATGTCGTAAGGCAATGAGTCACTGATGTAATCAAAATTCTTAATGTTGAGTTTGCCTTCTGCCTGCAAACCATTAAAATTTCCAGATTCTGCGCCATTGACATTTCCTTTAAACATCATGTCAGCGTCAATGATGCCCATTATTTTTTCTTCCTTCCCAATGGGTATCACATCTTTCAGGGTCGATAAATCAATGTTGAGCTTACCTTTAAAGTCAATGTATGGATTGCTTTTAGGTGTCTTTAAGTGCAACACCATATCAATAGGGTTGGAGGCAATTTTCAATTGGCATTTATTAAGATCGATTACGGTATTGTCTTCATTGTTCATGTCCGCATAGACATTCAAATCCACTTGAACGTCATCCACGCTTTTGGGTAAGTCGGGATATTTAAACCTTCCGTTTTCAATATTGACCTTTAGTCCAATATTGGGCATGCTCTGATCATTATAGGTTCCTTTTACAAATCCATTAAGTCCTATCTTCCCTGTCGCATCAACACCTTCTAGATCTTTTGCAAACTCCATGGGTACCATGGACAGTAGATTTTTAAAATCTGTTTTGGTTGCGCCGAATTGGATGTCCATGTCAATATCCTCCTTTGGCATGGATACCCAACCATTGGCCTGAAGATAAAGTTGATTCAATCGAACCTCGTTGTCCTTAAACTCAAATCGCATTTTGCCCAAATCCATGGCCAAATCCGCCTTTATTTCAGTATTGGCCTCATTGGCATAGGTCACACCATCAAACCAGAATGTTCCTTTGTCCGCTGTTGTGAGGGTGCTCATTGTAAATACGTCTTCGGCAAAATCCCCATTTCCTTCAAAGTTTAAATTTTTGAAATCCATCACCATCGCTAGGCTTTTATCGTCGAAACGAATATTTCCCTCGTCAATAGCGTATTTTTTTAACGATAATTTCACTGGCTTGGAGGGTTCCTCTGGTTCTGGTTTTGCGGAATCCGGGATGGCGATATCGTAGTTGGCTTTGCCATCCGCCAAAACGCGAATATCCAAATTGGGTTTCTCCAATAGGATTTGGCGAATTTCGATTTCATCTGTGAATAAACTTTTGATATTAATGACAACAGAGAAGGATTTGATATCCGCCATGCTTATGCCATCGAAAGGAGCTTTATTCACCACCTTCAGGTCATTGATACTGACACGCAAGTTGGGAAAATTGCGCAACAAGCTCAAATCTACATCACTGAAACTTAGGGTGGCATTTAAATTTTCATTGGCCTTTTTTTGGATCGTCTCATAAATTTTTCCTTCAAAAGCAAAGGGAATGATGGCCAAAATGACGATAAGGCTCACCAGTGTTATACCTGTGATTTTAAGTGCTTTTTTCATATCGATTCTATTTTATTTTCAAAGTAACTATTGAGCAAAGTAAAATATGCGATGGCTTCAATGATGGGCACAGCGCGAATGACCACGCAGGGGTCGTGCCGACCTTCGAGGGAAATTTCTATTTTTTCTTGTTTGCTATTGATGGTTTGTTGGCTTTTTCCAATTGAGCTGGTGGGTTTAAAGGCTACTTTGAACCAGATGTCTTTTCCATTGGAAATTCCACCGGTTATGCCTCCGTCATTGTTGGAACCACCCATAACCGCATCGTTGTTTTGGCTTCCCCATTTTAATGTGCTAGAGAATCCATCTCCCATTTCAAATCCCTTCACTGCATTCAATGAAAAAACACCATGGGCCAATTGAGCATTTAGTTTTTCATATATGGGTGACCCCCAACCTACAGGAACGTTTTCAATCACACAAGTGATGATACCGCCAAGGCTGTCTTGATTCTCTTTAGCCTGTGCAATCAACTGAATCATTCGGTTGGAAGTGTTTTCATCTGGACAACGAACTGGACTTGAATCTATTTTTGTCAAATCAAGAAAGGCATGGTTTTTTGGAATCCAGCAATCTTTAATGCTACTGACATAAGCTCTTGCTTGAATGGAATGAGCCGCGAGAATTTGCCGGGCTATTTCTCCCGCAACCACCCGGCATGCGGTTTCTCTTGCTGAAGATCGGCCTCCACCGCGATGATCGCGATGACCATACTTGGCCTCGTAAACATAGTCAGCGTGGCCAGGTCGGTAGGCCTCTTTGATTTGATCGTAATCTTTGGAATGTTGATCGTTGTTTTTTATGACAAAGCCAATGGGGGAGCCGGTGGTTTTTCCTTCAAAAATACCGGAAAGAAATTCCACTTCATCAGCCTCGTTTCGTGGGGTTACCCAATCGTTTTGGTTGGGCCTTCTCCGGTTGAGTTGATGTTGTATGGCGTTGGTATCTATAACAAAATTACTTGGACATCCGTCTATAACACCCCCTATGGCTGGCCCGTGCGACTCTCCAAAAGTGGTTAACCTAAAATGCTTCCCCCAAGTGTTGCTGGCCATGATTATAATTCTTCTTCAATGGAATATTCATTTCTGTGTGGAGCATTGCGTGCAATGAGTTCGCCAATAAACCCAGCCAGAAATAATTGCGTTCCAATGATCATACTGGTTAATGCCAAATAGAAGACGGATTGATCCGCAATGTTTTTCTCAACGATGTTATTGATGATACAATACATTTTGTTTCCACCCAACCATAAGAAAGAGAGTAGACCAATCATAAAAACCAAGCTGCCCAAAGTCCCAAAGAAGTGCATTGGTTTTTTTCCAAATCTTGAGATGAAGACGATGGATTGTAAATCTAAAAATCCATTGATGAAACGTTCCCATCCGAATTTGGAAACGCCATGTTTTCTTGGGTAATGCTGAACAACTTTTTCACCAATCTTTTTGAAGCCTGCTCTGTGCGCCAAGATGGGGATGTAGCGGTGCATTTCACCATAAACTTCAATGCGTTTCACAACTTTGTTTCTGTATGCTTTGAGTCCGCAATTGAAATCGTTTAAATGGATGCCACTCATTTTGCGAGTAGCCCAATTGTACAATTTGGTGGGTATGGTTTTGCTGATGGGATCGTGTCTCTTCTTTTTGTATCCGCTTACCAAATCAAATCCGTCACGGGTTATCATTTGATACAACGCAGGGATTTCGTCAGGGGAGTCTTGCAAGTCTGCATCCATGGTAATCACCACATCACCTTGTGCTTTTTGGAATCCAATGTGCAAAGCAGCGCTCTTGCCTTGGTTGACAGAGAATCGAACCGCTTTGATGGGAAAGTGATTTTTGAGATCTAGGATAACATCCCATGAATTGTCGGTACTGCCGTCATCGATCAAAATGATTTGGTAACGCAATTGCTCAGAATCCGCCACCCTTTTGATCCACGAACACAATTCATGCAATGATTCTGCTTCATTGAACAAGGGGACAACAATTGAAAGATTCAGTTTCTCCATTGCAACAAAGGTAAACGTTCAAATCGAAATTTATACTTGTTTGAATAACAAGATTGTGATTACATTTGCCCCCGAAGGCAAGTCTCATACGACCAGCTCCCGTCAAACCCTCCAGGGTCGGAAGGCAGCAAAGGTAGATGGTTGTAGCGGTGCGATATGAGGGGCTTGCCTTTACTTTTTTCCACCATGAGCACCCCCATCAATATCAAATCCTATCGTCAGAAGGCGTATCGTGATAAAAAGAAGATTGCTGCTTTTTTAAAACAAGTGGTCAAGAAGGGTGACAAGTCCATTTATCCATTGGTTCGTCAGGCGGAAAAATATGCTTGGAAAAAAGTGGATTGCACGCAGTGTGGGAATTGTTGTAAAACCATGACCCCCACCTGGAAAAAGGCAGAGGTTAAAAAGTTGGCCACACATTTGGGAATGACTTACCAAGAATTCTTTGATAAATGGTTATATATCGAGGAATCAACAGGTGACATTTGCAACAATTCTACGCCTTGTCAATTTTTTGATGACAAAAATGGGCTTTGTTCGGTGTATGAATTTCGTCCTCACGATTGTGCTAAGTTTCCTCATCTGCACCGCAAGGATTTCTTTGATCAGGCGGAGTTGTATGCCTCCAACCTTCATCGTTGCCCTGCAACTTATGAAGCGATGAAGCATTTGTATGATTTGGCCAAAGTGGCCAAATGATATTTTCAATTTGTCCATTCAAAGGAAATGTTTACCTTTGATTCATAGGAAAATCATGGGTATGAATGGGCAAGAGCGGGTAATTTTAACCCCCAATCAGAAAGCACTGAAAATTAATTTGAATCCGTCTATTTACGGCACTTTCGCTGAGATAGGCGCGGGCCAAGAAGTGGTTCGTCACTTTTTTAGAGCAGGCGGTGCCAGTGGTACCATTGCTAAAGCAATGAGTGCTTACGACAAGGATTTTTCTGATGCTATTTATGGCAAAGAAGCCAAAGGAAGGTATGTATGCAAGCCCCGCTTGATCAATATGGTCAATCATGAATATAGATTGATTGAGGAACGTTTGAAACGGGCAGACCACTCCAACAAAACTTTCTTTTCTTACGCCAACACGGTTGCTACCATCAATTTTTCCAAAACTGTTCAGGGTCATGGTTGGATGGGTTTGAAATTTCAAACTGACCCCAATAAAGAACCCAATGAAGTTATTTTGCACGCGCGCTTGCACGAACAAGATGCCCTTTTGCAGCAGGCTACAACGGGTATTCTTGGAGTTAATTTGATTTACGGTTGCTTTAATCTTTATCAAGATCCCAAAGAATTGCTTTTGTCCTTGTATGATAATTTGCATCGTGATCAAGTGGAGATTGATATGATTGAAATGATTGGTCCTGATTTTGTAGATGTGGACAACCGTTTGCTTTCATTGCAACTGGTGAAAAACGGTATGACAGAAGCTGTCATTTTCTCCCCCGATGGCGCTAACCTGCAGGCGGCAGATGTACTGTATAAAAAGAATATATTGGCCATTCGAGGTTCTTTCAGACCCGTCACAAAAGTGAATATTGATATGATCTTAAAGGGAATGAAACATTTCCAAGAGGATCCCAAAGTAGACCCAGAACAGATTCAAGTTTTGTTTGAGATTACGCTGAACAATCTATCTGCCGCCGGAGAGGTAGATGAGCAGGATTTCTTAGACCGTGCTGATATCCTTTGTTCTTTAGGACAAACCGTTTTGGTCTCCAACTTCTCTCAGTATTACAAATTGGTGGAGTATTTCTCTACACACTCTTCAAAAAGAATGGGAATCATTCTGGGTGCTAATATGTTGTACCAGCTGTTTGATGAAAAATATTATCGCGATGTCAATGGTGGAATATTGGAGGTTTTTGGGGTAATGTTCTCTAGAGATTTAAAGATGTATGTATATCCTTGGAGGGAGCAGGAAACAGGAATGTTAGAAACGGTAGAAAATGCCGATATACATCCTAGAATTAAACCTCTGTATGACTATTTGGTTTTCAATAAACGTTTGAAAGACATCGAAGACTACAATCCTGAAATCCTTGATATATTCTCTCGTGATGTGTTAGCCATGATCAAAGCAGGTTATGCAGGATGGGAAAGAATGGTACCCACTTATGTGGATACCATCATCAAAGATTATCAATTATTTGGTTACCACCCTAATACTCCTATTGATTCAAGTTATCAGCCCTCTGATAGAGTGATTAAGTTCCTTCAATCTCAATTGGAGTCCAAACAATAAGGGTTAGATTTCGTTGAACTTTAGGATTTGGTCTGCTCGTATTCCTCGGTCAGTTTGTTTTAAAGTGCAACATTCGTGAACAGCGTCGTGCTCAAAAAACAGAATCCAATTTTCATCCAAGGCTTTTTGAAGGAAGAGTTCCTTTTCAGCAAGTGTAATCAAGGGTCGGGTGTCATATCCCATGACATAGGGCAATGGCAGGTGTCCAACGCTGGGCAGTAAATCAGCCATGAAGGCCAATTTCTTTCCCTTGTATTCAATAACCGGAATCATCATGCTTTCCGTATGTCCATCAACGAAGAATATTTCAAAACCCAAGTCGGAAGATTGAAATTGGGCAAGCCGGTCAATGAATTTTAATTGTCCACTTTCTTGAATCGGTAAAATGTTTTCTTTCAAAAAGCTCGCTTTTTCCCTCGGATTGGGCGCTGTGGCCCATTGCCAATGTTGGGCATTGCTCCAATAATGAGCGTTTTTAAAGGCGGGGATCAACCTTTCTGATTGTGATTCTCTAACAATTGCACCGCCACAATGATCAAAGTGCAAGTGTGTGAGAAAAACATCTGTTACATGGTCAGAGTGAAAACCGGCGGCTTGAATGCTCCTGTGCAATTCCCCTTCTCCATGCAAATGATAATGGCCAAAGAATAAATCACTTTGTTTTTGGCCAATCCCAGTATCAATCAATATTAATCGATTGCCTGATTCAATGAGTAGGCATCGCATGGCCCAAGAGCACAAGTTGTTTTCGTCTGAAGGGTTGGTTTTGCTCCAAATAACTTTTGGAACAACACCAAACATGGCGCCTCCATCCAATTTGAAAAATCCTGTATCTAGGGGGTGAATTGTCATAACGCGTCCTTTGCGCAAAGGTAATTAACCAATACATTTATAACTTACCTTTGTGCTTTGAATTTATTCCATGAGCAACAATCCTTTGATGTCTATCTCGCCAATTGATGGACGATACCAATCCTCTACAGAAGTTTTACAAAATTATTTCTCTGAATTTGCCCTCATCAAATACCGTGTTTGGGTTGAGGTGGAGTATTTGATTGCCTTGTCTGAAATACCGTTGCCCCAGTTGCGCGCGTTTAAGCCCAATCATGGTGAGCAGTTGCGCAATTGGGTAGAGAATTTTTCTGAAGAAGATGCACTGAAAATCAAGGCCTACGAGAGAACAACCAATCATGATGTGAAAGCTGTAGAATACGCGGTCAAAGATCAATTGGAGACGTTAGGTTTGTCTGCCGTGAAGGAGTTTGTGCATTTTGGTTTGACTTCTCAGGATATTAACAATACCGCAATTCCAGCCAGTGTAAGAGATGCATTGGATGAGGTTTATTTGCCAGAGATGGAGCAATTAATCGATCAGATTTTGCAGAGCGCAAAAGACTGGAAGGATATTGCCATGCTGGCCAAGACGCATGGTCAACCCGCGTCACCCACAAGATTGGGAAAAGAGATTTGTGTTTTTGTTGAACGTTTGGAAGCACAATTGGATCAATTAGAGGAGATTCCTGCATCGGCAAAATTTGGTGGTGCTACCGGAAATTTCAATGCGCATGCTGTGGCCTATCCTGAAATAGATTGGGTGGAATTTGCCAATGACTTTTTGGAGGATAAATTGGAATTGCATCGTTCCCAGTACACAACGCAAATTGAACATTATGACAACCTTGCTGCCACATTTGATGTCCTAAAAAGAATGAATGTCATCTTGTTGGACATGTGTCGTGACATGTGGACCTACATCAGCATGGATTATTTTAAACAAAAAACCAAGGAAGGTGAAATAGGCTCATCTGCTATGCCACATAAGGTAAATCCTATCGATTTTGAAAACGCAGAAGGAAATTTGGGATTGGCCAATGCGTTATTTGAGCATCTTTCTTCCAAACTTCCGATATCACGTTTGCAGAGAGATTTGACAGACAGTACAGTGCTAAGAAATATAGGTGTGCCCATGGCGCATACTATATTGGCCTTAAAGAGCATTCAAAAAGGTTGGTCGAAGTTATTGTTGAACGAGTCGCAGTTGAAAGCTGATTTGGACAAGAATTGGGCGGTAGTAGCAGAGGCCATTCAGACCATTTTGCGCAGAGAAAATTATCCAGCACCTTATGAAGCCCTTAAGAAATTGACAAGAGGCAATGAGATTACTCAAACTTCTATTTCTCAATTTATTGATGAGCTCGATGTAAGCGAAAGCATCAAGACTGAAATGCGGAAAATAACCCCGCACAATTATACCGGTGTTCATCTCATGGATTTGGTAGATTAAATGAAGTCAAAGGCTTTTAGAGATATCATAGCGTTGTGTGCGCCTTATAAGAAGGAGTTATTGGTTAACTTCCTGATGAATATTGTCAATTCCATTTTCTCCCTCTTTACATTTTTGAGTGTTGTTCCTTTTTTGTACATCTTGTTTAAGGTGCAAAATCAAAATGCTGCGGGGGCCAATAATAAATGGTGGCAAATCGCAGAGCAGGCCTTGAATGGTTATGTCAGTGAGCATGGAGAAATCAATGCGTTGATGCTGATGTGCGGGGTCATAGTGGTTTTGGCATTGCTAAAAAACTTGACGAACTATCTTTCACTACTCAGTATCGCAAAGGTGAGGACAGCGATATCAAGGGATTTGAGATCAAAATTGTATGATAAAATTTTGCGTCTTTCTGTGGCTTTTTATTCCCATGAGAAAAAGGGCGACTTGATTTCAAGGATGACCAACGATTTGATGGAAATTGAATTTTCAGTGATTGGCGCTTTGGAGGCATTACTCAAAGCTCCTATTATGCTGGTTATTTCTATAGTTACTTTGTTTGTCATCTCTTGGCAATTGACTTTGTTTGCCTTGATTTTTCTTCCCGTGAGTGGAATATTGATTTCAAGAATTGCTAAAAGCCTTAAGAATGCAGCAAAGAGGGGGAAAGGAAGCCTTGGCGAATTGATTTCTGTTATTGAAGAGACTCTAACCGGTATGCGTGTTGTGAAAGTTTTCAATGCGGAAAAGTATTTTGCGGAAAAGTTCAATAATGAAAATGAATCCTATTTTAGATTGATGCATAGGCTTTATCGCAGAGAGTATTTGAGCTCTCCCATGTCTGAGTTTATATCCATGTCCGTTATTGCGATATTGTTATTTGTTGGTGGCAAAATTGTGTTGGATCACGAGATGTCAGGTGCATTATTGATAGGGTATTTGGTGGTTTTTTCTCAAGTGATACAACCAGCAAGGGCACTTTCGGAGGCCGTATTTAAGGTGAGTAAAGGAGCTGCTTCATTGGACCGAGTCAATGAGATCATGAATGCAGAAGAGTCCGTTCAAGACGGAACAGATGTAAAGCATATGTTGGCCTTTGAAAAGTCAATTGCATTTAAGAACGTTTCTTTTGGATACGGAGAAAAATCAGTATTAAAGAATGTGTCCTTCACCGTTGAGAAAGGTCAAACCATCGCTTTGGTAGGCCCTTCAGGAAGTGGAAAGTCAACCATTGCATCGTTGATGGTGCGTTTGATGGATCCTCAATCTGGTGGTATTTGGGTGGATGAGGAACTGCTCATCAGTAAGTCTATTTCTTCTTGGCGAAATCAGATTGGTGTCGTTACCCAAGATTCAATTTTGTTCAATGACAGTATTGCCAAAAACATTGCATTGGGCTCAGAGTCTGTAGATATGGATAGGGTAAGAGCAGTGGCCAAAATGGCAAATGCCTTGGAGTTTATTGAACAATCGCCTGGTCAATTTGAATTTAATGTAGGTGATGGAGGTAGTAAGTTATCAGGAGGCCAGAAGCAAAGAATCTGTATCGCAAGGGCTTTGTATAAAAATCCTCCCATATTGATCCTAGATGAGGCAACGTCAGCTTTGGATACCCAAAGTGAACAATTGGTTCAAGAGGCTATTCAGAACATGATGAAGGATCGAACCAGTGTTGTCATCGCGCACCGTTTAAGTACCGTTCAAAATGCAAACTGTATTTTGGTCATTGATCAAGGACAAGTTGTACAAAAAGGCAACCACCTTGAGCTGATGTCACAGGATGGATTGTACAAAACGTTGGTTGAATTACAAGAACTAGGCTAGGCTTTTTCCTCTCCTTTGTATGCAATAAAAAAGTGAGCCCAAATGCTTCTGGATAAACGGAACATGTATGGGAATAGTACCAAACTCGTTCCTATTCCTGAGAAAAGAAAAGTAGCAGGGTGGGTAAGAAATCCGAACTCCATCCATCCCCACCAATTGAAGCATTTTAGCGCTACCAAAACCGCCACCCACGTGGCTACCGTTAATGCCCAAGATACGTATGCAGCTCCAAAATAAAATCCCGGTTCGGGTTGTAAATCTGCTCCACAATGACTGCAATGTTTTTTGTTTTTACTCAAATCTTTGAGGGTATATAAAGCAGGATTTTCATACATACTGCCTGTTTGACAAGCGGGACATTTGAAGGTGATGGCAGAAACAAAGGTGCTCATAAAAATGAATTAATGGAGCACAAAGGTAAGTTGATTTGATTTTTTTTTACTGTGATGAAAATCACTTCACACAAATCACAGTGTCCAGTGTCGATCCGTAGGCGATAAACGCTCCCAATCCCCCCACAACATTAGACTTCAAGTTGTAAGGAAGTGCAAAAGGTCCTCCTCCTTGGTTTTCAAAATCGAAAATAAATTGAAAGCTGGGATAATCAATGGTTTGACCCTTTACCACAACTGTATCTCCTAATTTATAGTAACCTCCTTCTTCACCTTTGTCATCAAATTTCTCCGAGTTTAATGCGCGACCACGGTAGTACGAAAATTCAAAACTTAATCCATTGAAAAAGGCATCGTCCGTCACTGAATTGAAAGGATAAATAAAATCTTGGTCTTTTACTTGACCAATAAGAGTGGACTCTTCTGCAGGTGCGTAAGTGTATTTATTGATGCGCTTCGCAGACCACCTGTAACAGTTGCCCAAAGTGTCAGGATCAGAGATACTGGCATACAAAAAGCCCAAAGAGTCCGCAGGATTTCCAGATGGACTGTCAAACCACAAACTGTCTAGTGGAATTGCGGTATTGAGTTTGGTTTTGGCGGTCACTGTTCTTCCGTTGTGAAGTACTTTTAAACTGTACTCTTTGTTGAATTGTCCCCAAAAAGCAGGGTTAAATGTTGTGTAGGCACAAAAATTATTGGCAACGATTTGTTCAGCAGGAACTCCAATTAAATCAGCCACGAGTTCCAATTGTTCTGGTGATAAACTAGCAGCGCTAATGATGTCCAATGTATCAGTCAAGCCGTCTACCGAAAGGGTAACTACTGCATCGCACAAATAAAAGTTTTGAAGTGTCTCCGCAGTGATGGGATCAAAGTATCCTTGAGATTGACTCAAGAATATGATAGGAGGAAAGCCGTTTTCAATGGTTCCTTCAACTACAATAAGCGACTCAGCTTGTGGAAGGTCTACAGTGATTTCTTTCTCGCATGAGGTAAGAGCAAGGATGAGCACTGCAGAAAAAAGGAAAGTTATATTTTTCACGTATCAAAGGTAAGGGGGGATTTCCCCAAACGAATTTGTTCATTAACATTTCTTCAAATTTTTACTGCAACAAGTTTATCTTTTTTCGGTTGTAATTTTGAAACAGAAAATTGTATTGCAGATGAAACAGAATTGGTGGTTATTATCAAGCGCAGCCCTCTTGGGTGGAGGAGTTGCTTTAATCGGTAGTGCATTATTGCAAATGAACGCAGGGGTTAATCTCAGCAATGGAATACCAACTCATCAAGTTTCTTACTCCGGAAGTGTGGTTGGGGATATGAACGCTGATTTTGTGGGCGCTGCTGATCGTTCCGTAAATTGTGTTGTCCATGTGAAAACAGAAAGCACGGTTAGTCCAGCTTATAATCCTTGGTTTGATTTTTTTGGTTACCAACAACAACCCCAGGTACAACAAGGCACGGGTAGTGGCGTGATCATTTCCAATGACGGTTATATTATCACCAATAATCACGTTGTTGAAGGCGCGCAAAAATTGATTGTCACACTGAACAATAATAAAAATTATACTGCGGAATTGGTGGGGCGTGATCCTAGTACGGATATCGCTGTCATTAAAATTGATGAGGAAAATTTACCCGCCATCGCTTGGGGAAATAGTGAAGATGTAAAAGTAGGAGAATGGGTTTTAGCAGTTGGGAATCCTTTTGAATTGACATCCACCGTAACGGCTGGCATCGTAAGTGCAAAAGCCAGAAATATCAATTTGATTGGAAACCGAAACAATGGTTCAGAGGAGATATTTCCGGTAGAGTCATTTATTCAAACAGATGCAGCGGTGAATCCTGGAAACAGTGGAGGGGCGCTCGTAAACGCAAGAGGTGAATTGGTGGGAATCAATACGGCCATTGCTTCAAGAACAGGAGTTTTCTCAGGTTACTCATTTGCAGTGCCCACTACGATAGCAAGAAAGGTGGCACAAGACATTATTGAGTTTGGTCGTGTACAAAGAGCTTTCATAGGGGTGAAAATTTCTGAGGTTTCAGAGGAAATAGCGAAAGACAAAGGTTTAAATGAGGTGGCTGGAATATTGGTCAATGGTGTTACTGCAGCCGATACAGAGATGAAAGAGGGTGACGTAATTTTGAAAGTTGGTGATCGTCCAGTTAAAAACGTTCCCCAATTGCAAGAACAAGTGGCCAAATATCGCCCTGGCGATAAAGTGAAATTGGGTATTTGGAGAAACAACAAGTGGCAAGAAATTACCGTTGCATTGAAGAATCGAAGTGGCAAGGCGGAGTTGAGTAATTTTGAGGCAGAAGCAGCAGCCAATGTCAGTTCTTTGGGAGCGGATTTTGGGCTAGTAACCAATGAAGAAAAAGCCAAGTTGCGCATTAAAGGCGGTGCAAAAATCAAATCCATTAGTCC
Source organism: uncultured Chryseobacterium sp. (assembly GCA_964420985.1). Classification (GTDB taxonomy): domain Bacteria; phylum Bacteroidota; class Bacteroidia; order Flavobacteriales_D; family Sanyastnellaceae; genus CAMCTV01. The sequence continues at coordinate 53,453 of CAYQUT010000004.1, read as the reverse complement.
TGGTAAATTGAAGTCAGCGGGTATACAACCTGGTTTTATCATTACCAAGGTAGACGAGGAAATGATTGAAACACCGGAGGATCTAAAAAGATCTTTGGGTTCCAAAAATAAAGGAGAAGGAATCATGATCGAGGGTGTGTACCCCAACGGTACTAGAGCCTACTACGGATTTGGACTGTAATGAAAATTTCTTCAATGAAAATACAACGGGTTTGAAATACCTGTTGTATTTTCGACACCCGTGAGGAAGAAGATAAATATTGCCATCGATGGTTACTCATCCTGCGGGAAAAGTACCATTGCCAAAGCCGTCGCTAAAGCACTGTATTATTTTTATGTGGATACAGGAGCGATGTACCGCGCAATTACCTTGTTTGCATTACAAAACAATTGTATCAAGAAAGATCAAGCCATTGATGAACCTATGTTGGTTCGTCTACTCGATCATGTCGTGGTCTCATTTAAGTACAATACAGATTCAGGCGAACAAGAAATTTATCTGAATGGAGTAAATGTTGAAAGAGAAATTAGATCCATACAGGTTTCTAATCACGTGTCCTTAGTGAGTGCAGTGAAAGAGGTGAGGGTAAAATTAGTGCGATTACAAAAAAGGTTGGCAGAGTCAAAGGGTGTCGTGATGGATGGTCGTGATATTGGAACCGTTGTAATGCCTGAGGCTGAGTTGAAAATCTTTATGATGGCCGATGCTGATGTTCGTTCTAGAAGACGATATGATGAGCTCATTGCTGCGGGTTTAGATGTTTCATTTGAGGAGATCAAAAGCAATATTACGAACCGAGATCTGATTGATACCACACGTGAGATTGATCCCCTTAGACAAGCTGAAGATGCTGTTGTTGTTGATAATTCTAACTTGACCATTGATGAGCAGTTTGAATTTGTTATGGCACAGGCAGTCAAACGTATTGATCAGTAATTCAACAAACCTTTGTTTGCCTTTTTTCATTAATCATTCTTATCCCTTTCTCCACTGAATTACTTTGGTGGTTAATGAGAAGGGTAATTTTAAATTTTTTAATGCTGAGTGTTGTGTGCATGGGAGCTCGGGCGCAACCTGTTTTTATGCGTGCTCCAACACCTTGGGCGGATTCTGTTTTTCAAACGCTATCATTGGATCAAAAAATTGGACAGTTGTTTATGGTTCCTGCTTGGAGTGACCCAAAACACATGTATTTTAATGATAAGCAAATGGTGGAGTGGATCACCAAATATGGTGTAGGTGGGATTATTTTTTTTCAAGGAGGTCCACAAAACCAATTGAAATGTACTCAACGTTATCAAGATTTTTCTAGTATTCCGTTATTGATTGGAATGGATGCTGAGTGGGGCTTGAGTATGCGTCTGGACTCTACAATTTTGTATCCAAGGCAACTGACCTTGGGTGCCATTTCTGATTTAAACATAGTTAAGAATTACGCGTCAGAGACGGCTAAACAATTGAAAAGATTAGGTGTCCATTTTAGCTTTTCACCAGTGGTGGATATTAACAATAATCCTCAAAACCCTGTCATTAGCAATCGCTCATTTGGAGAGAGTAGAGAAACGGTTTTGAAGGCTAGTCAAGCTTTTATGAGAGGTTTACAAGACAATAATATTCTTGCATGTGCCAAACATTTTCCTGGTCACGGAGATACAGATACAGATAGCCATGAAGATATGCCAGTTATCCCATTTTCCAAGGAGAGATTGGATAGCCTAGAATTGTATCCTTATCTTCCTTTGTTTAAAGATGGATTGTCTAGCGTAATGACAGGCCATCTTTATGTTCCAGCATATGAAAATCGCCCGGGAATACCTGCCTCTTTATCTTCCTCATTAATAGAAGGTTTACTCAAAAAGAAGATGGGCTTTAATGGCCTTATTGTCACTGATGCGTTGAATATGCAAGGTGTCGCCAAACACTTCAAGCAAGGTGAAATGGAAGTGATGGCTATTCAGGCGGGTAATGATATTTTATTATTTCCGTCTAATATTCCTAAGGCCATTGAGGCCATAAAATCCAAAATATCAACGGGTGAATTACCAATGGAGAGAATCAATGAAAGTTGTTATAAAATATTACAGAGCAAAGAGTGGTGTGGATTAAACTCGCCTGTTCATCTGAAAAAGGAAAATGTGATGAACGATCTTGGAAATGAAGATGCACTGAAGATGTATGAAGAGGTTAATGCCGCAGCATTGACATTGCTTCAATCTGATTCTGCGGCACTTGTAGAATGGAGAAATCCTGAAAACAGAAAGGCCGTGGTCATTATTGGAGGCGATTCGACATTTCAAATTTCCAAATCAGCTGATATGTTGGGAAATGTTGATTGTTTTTTCTGGCAACGTGATGTTGATACTACATGGCGTGATACAGCCCAGGTGCTGCTTTCATTGCTCAATGGATATCAGCAAGTAGGTTTTGCATTTGTTAATACCTCCAGTAAAGCATCCAAGAATTTTAGCGTTTCCCCGAATTGGTTGAATTGGATTTCCACTTGGGAAAATCAGAAAAATAAAATGTTATTGCTGTTTGCCAATCCATACGCTTTGGGAAACGAAAAAGAAATTTCAAATTTTGATATTCTATCTATTGGTTATCAGGATGATGATTTAACCCAACATTTAATGATTGAGGCCATTGCTGGAGCAAGAGGGTTTTCTGGAAAATTGCCCGTCAGTGTAGGTTCCATATGGAAATGCGGTGATGGGATAGAAATTCCAAAACAGAATGTGTTGTCCAAAGCCGTTCTATCTTCAGTTGGTCAGTTGGAACTGGTTAAGTCAAGAAATATTGTTGTATCAAAGAACAAAGAGTATCAGGAGAACATGTTTCAAACAGTTCAGAAAAAGAATACTTTTAAATACCATTATGAGTGGAAGACTGTTGACTCTTTGATCAATAAAGGATTGAGTGAAGGAGCATTTCCCGGATGCAGATTATTAGTGGCTCATGGTGGCGAAATTGTTTATGACAGGGCGTATGGTTATTTAGACAATAAGGGCCTTCAACCCGTTCAACTGAATTCAGTGTATGATTTGGCTTCCATTACCAAATTGGCGGCATCGGGCTTGGCCATGATGTGGATGTTTGATCACGGTTATTGGGATTTAGAATCGACGATGGGAGAGAGTCTTCAATTTCCCAGAAAGTCGCCTTATGCAAAAGTGAAGTGGAAAGATTTGTTGTCTCATCAGGCCGGATTTAAAAGTTTTATTCCATTTGCCAACGAGCTCAATTCATCCGCTTGGCATAATAAGAGGAAAAGTTCTGGTGATAAAATAGTAGCAGATAGTTTGTATGCAGATAGTTGTGTGATTCATTACATTCGAAAAAAAATACTTGAAACCCCTCTTAAAGTTCCGGCACAATATGAGTACAGTGATTTGGGATATTTTTTTGTGAAGGAATTTGTTGAAACCAAAACCGGAAAGGAATGGAACGAATTCATGAATGAGAAGTTTTACCATCCGCTAGGTTTAAGCACAATTGGCTATTTGCCTTTGGATAGATTAACAAGAGAGCAAATTGCACCAACTGAGAATGACACTGTTTTTAGGCATCAGTTGATTCATGGATATGTGCATGATGAGACCGCGGCCTTAATGGGTGGCGTCGCTGGACATGCTGGACTGTTTTCAGATGCCTATGATTTAGCGGTAATTCTTCAGATGTTGAATAATAAAGGTAATTATCGTGGACGGCAGTTTATTAAACCAGAAACGGTTGATTTGTTTAATCAACGGCATATTGCGGGCAATAGACGTGGATTGGTATTGGACAAACCTGCATTGAATTCATCGGGTGGAGGCAGTGCATCTGCTTTGGTTTCTGATACCAGTTTTGGACACACCGGATTTACTGGGACAATGGGATGGGTGGATCCGGAGCATGATGTAATATTTGTATTCTTGAGCAATAGGATACATCCTTCTGTGGACAATAAGAAGTTGATTCAAGGCAATTATCGAACAAAGATTCAAACAGAAGTTTATCATCAATTGTTCCACTAAGCAATAGGGGTGTTGTAACTTTGCCACAATGAATGAATTGCGACCTTTACGAATAGGAATGGTGGGTTACCCCACTTATGGTGGTAGTGGAGTGGTAGCAACAGAATTGGGAATTGCACTGGCCAATCAGGGTCATCAAGTACATTTTATCACCTACTCACAGCCAGTCCGTTTGAATGGAGTAAATAAGAATATCCGATTTCACGAAGTGAACGTAAGTGAATATCCGCTTTTTGTTTACCCCCCATACGAGTTGGTTTTGGCGAGTAAAATGGTAGATGTCGTGAAGTTTGAGAAATTGGATGTTTTACATGTTCATTACGCTATCCCGCATGCCTCAGCGGCCTACATGGCCAAGAAAATATTAATGGATGAAGGAATTCATATTCCCGTTGTTACTACACTACACGGTACCGATATCACTTTATTGGGAAAAGATGATTCGTTTAAACCTGTGATCACCTTTGCCATTAATCACTCGGATGCCATTACAGCAGTGAGTGAGAGTTTAAAGGAAGACACCTATCGTTTTTTTAATATCAAGAAAGAAATATCAGTGATTCCTAATTTTATCCAAGTGGTTCCCGAGTGCGACAAATGGAGGGAGATTGTTCGACGAGAATTTGTTAGTGGCGATGAGCGACTTTGTGTTCATACGTCAAACTTTAGACCTGTAAAGAGGGTAATGGATGTGCTGTCTATTTTTAAAAGAATAGTCAATCAAACGGATGCCAAATTGGTAATGGTGGGTGATGGTCCAGATAGACACAAAGCAGAGCAATGGAGCAGAGAAAATGAATTGGAAGACAAAATTTATTTTGTGGGGAGTGTAAAAGAGCCTCAAGAAATATTGGCAGGAGCGGATTTGTTTATTCTTCCCTCAGAGTCAGAGAGTTTTGGTCTTAGTGCTTTAGAGGCAATGGCTTTAGGAGTTCCAGTGGTATCTTCTGACACTGGAGGACTCCCAGAAGTGAATGTTCAAAATGTTTCGGGTTTTCTATGTCCTGTCGGGGATATTGAATCGATGGCAGAGGCGTCTATACAAATTTTTAAGGATCACAAAAGATTTTCAGAGGGCGCAAGGAAAATTGCAGGTCAATTTGAAGTGCTTAAGATTTCGGCTGAATATCTCAGCGTTTACCAAAATGCATTGAATAAAAGATGAAAAATAGTACACAAAAAATTGCTCCTCGGATTTTGGTAAGTAAAACTCCAGATCAAGAAATTTATATTGAAATTGATCAGAAAGTCGAACGCTGGAAATTGAGTGTGCTTTTATCATGGTTATTGGCTTGGACCTATTGTGGTGGTGTTTTTATTTACTATGCTCTAGTAGCCCAGGTACTTTCTGATCGGATATTCTTTATTGTTTGCTCCTCACTGTGGATGTATTTTTTTGTTCGAATAGGCAAGGCATTTTTGTGGAGAAGGATGGGTATGGAGAAAATATGGATTCGTCAAGGGGAAATGGAAATTCAAAATGCTTTTGGTAAAAGAGGGAAGAAGGAAAAATTAAAGTTAAAGTCAATCCAAAAGTTGGGTTTAATTAAATCAGATCCAGGAAATTTTTTGGCTTTTTTGGATGATAGCTTTTGGATCATCGGGGGTGAACGCGTGGGCTTCCTTCATGGTTCAACTCAATACAGAATTGGGAAACAATTGGATGTGCGTTCTGCGGAGAACTTGGTTCGTGTCTTGGATAGTGCCATTAAGGCCTACTCAAAGGGCTAATGCATGAATAGCCAGAACGGCTAGTCGGTATCCATCTTTTTTTAAACCGGCTATTACGCCATGACAAGCTGTTGCTGTGATGCTGTGTTTTCTGAATTCCTCTCTGTTATGAATATTGGAAAGATGTACTTCAATTTTTGGATGCTGAACCAATTCCAATGCGTCTTTGATGGCCACACTAGTATGCGCATAACCACCGGGATTAATGATGATAGCCGATTGTTCTTTGATACAACCTTGTATTTTTTCTATGATTTCTCCTTCAATATTGGATTGAAAAAAGTCAAACTCTTGGTTGGGAAAATTTGCCTTGAGGTGGTCGGCTATTTTGTCGAGCCCTTCATTTCCATAAAGAAAAGTTTCCCTTAAATGGAGGAGGTTAAGATTGGGACCATTGATGACTGTAATCTTGAACGACATTTACTTGGACATCAAATTTGTGGTCTCATCTTTCCATGTTTGCTCAGTGATACTCAAACCATTTTTGAAGTAATATACACCAGCAGTAGAAACTATCTTGCGGTAAACCAAAGTTTGTCCATCTGTCTTTACTGTTCTTTCTAGTACTTTTTTATTTCCTACATCAAAAGATCTTTCAGTAATGGCATCATCTTCTTCTTGCACATTGGCAATGATTTCTGATCTTGTTTGATGTTTGGGCAAAACAGCAGCTTTAAATAGTTCGTCACGCTTCTGAAATCCATCTTCTTCAGCGCTTGATTTCTTGGCCCTCAAATTCAACTGAGTATTGTATTTGACATCATCTATGGCCATGAGATTTTCATCACGAATATCTTTCTTATCCTCGCTGTTGGCGATTAAGCTTTCCTTTTGACTGGTCACATTGGTCATGTTCATGTCTCTTTTGGAATCCGCTGCAGAAGCCAAGTATTCATTGTTGGCATTGAGAACAGCATTGGCTTCGATGAAATCGGTTACACGAGCCTTTTGTGATTCTTGACCAAAATTCAAAGTTTTTTCTGATTCCTTTCTTTGCAATTCCAAATCACGCACAGCCATTTTTGTTCTGTCTGTAGAGCGCTGCTGATAAGTATTTTGCTCATTGGCCAATTCTTGCTTTTGAACACTGATGCGGCTGCTCTTTTCACGCATGCTTTCTGACTTTGTACTGACGTTCAAAATCATTTTTTTAAAGGTCTCAGTCTCTTCAATGCGTTCATCACGTTGTTTTACTGATGAAAGAAGTAATTTTTTGTTGGTCTCTGCAAATTGGGCATTCTCTTCTTCTGTAGTTTTGACGTTGACTTCATGAATTTTTCCTCCACGGATGTGAATTCGATTGCTGGTTTCAGACAGCTCACTTAAGTCTTTCACCGTTTCCTCCAATCGCATTTCATTTTTCTTACTGAAATAGCGATCGTAGTTATGAAATTTCCTTTTTTCTTGTTCAATGGAATCTGCTCGCAGTTGCGATCTTTGCTTGCGTGCCTCTCTGTAGAATGCATCTAAGGCATCTTCTGCAGCACTACCACTCATGTTTCCTCCGCCACTTCCTTTGGTTGCGCCATTGAGCGCCTCGTCCAATTTTCTTTTCTTTTCAGCCTCTTCTTCTTCTCTTCTTCTTCTTTCAGCTAAGGCGCGTTCTTCTTGATCAATGAGCGCTTGTTTCATTTCAGCCTCTTTTTTCAGTCGCTCAGCCTCTTTCATTTGCTTTTCCAACTCAGCAGCGTTCATCTCACTTTTCAATTTGGTGATGAGTGCTTCTACTTCTGCAATTTGCGATTTGGGATATCCTTCTGCGGGAAGAATGGCCAAAGCTTGATTGTAGAATTCTTTTGATTGGGAAAGTTTGGCCAAATCCTTTGATGCAGCAGCTTTGAACATTTCATCCGCATTTTTTAGAACAGCTAGGTATTCCTTTCTCTTTTGGGCGGCTTCCAAGTCTTCTTTTTCTTTTACTTTTTTGGCTTGAACGGCATCTTCTTGCTCTTTTAGCAATCTGTTGATTTCATCAATTTTATCCTTGGGTGCTTGTTCATCGGGTTTTAATCCTGCGGCCTCTTGGTAATTGACTATAGCAGTACTGTAATCTTTTTTATCGATTCCTTTTTGTCCCAACGCCATCAATTCTGCGTATCGTTTGTTTTTCTTGTTTTGGGCGTCGGCATCTAGTTTAGACTTATCCAATAACTCTTTGGCCCGGGCAAAACGTTCTTTGGGATAAGTTTCTTGCGGCATCATATTGCTGGCCTCTTTGTATTTGGCCATACATTCTTCCCACTTTTCTGCGTCAAAAAGCCTGTTGGCGTCTTTGATGACGGCATCATATTGGGCATATTTGGCCGCATTTTTCATGCGTTTGTCTAACTCAGCTAATTTTTCATTGGGCTCCTTTTCTTTGGGCTTCATTTTTTTGGCTTCGTTAAACTTTGCCTGTGCAACGTCCCATTGACTATTCTTCATGGCTTCTTCACCATCAATGAGCAACATTCTGTAACGCGCTTCCTCTTTCTTGGCCTCGTCAGCCTGTCCCATCAACTCTTTGACCTTTTCAATTTTTTGTTTGGGTAAGGCATCTCCGGGAAAAAGTTTTTGAGCAGCTTCATACTTGGCTATGGCATTTTCATATCGCTTCACAATCACCTCATCATCACCCTCTGCGATTAATTTATCAAATTCTTTGTACTTGGCTTCATCTGCTTTGCGCGCGTCTTTTACGCGTTTCCATTCCGCATCAATTTTCTCTTTTTGTTTTCGGATATATTCCTCATCCCAATCCACTTTGTCAATGTCACTCATATAAATGGCCTTGGCTGCTGGCTCTTTCATGATGTCTACATTGAAACCTCCAACCGGCTTGAACAAAAAAACTTCCATTGTAAATTCATATCCTCCAGGTTGCTCCTCTTTGGGAACATTCCGGGTATCTATTCTGGCAATCTTTTGTGCATATCCTTCCATCCCAAATTTGATGTCATAGGTATGGCCCAGCTGTAATTCTTTTTTGATTTTGCCATTTTCAGGGACGGTAAGGGATTCAAATTGACCACCATTCTTGTAAATGGTCATGGAAGCACCGCCCAATTTAGTCTCGTTTTCCTCATCCTTTACTGTTATCAGCAATGTGATCACACTATTGGATTGAGCTAAACTTTTTATTGCGCTCAAGGTAATGAAGGCAATGACCAAAATGGAATATTTGATTGTGCTGGTGTTCTTCATTAATGACCTGCTTTTATCTTAGCATGATTTCTATACGTAAAAATATGAATTTTAGTTATTGGGAACACGAAATTTGGTTAAAAAATATTGATTTCGCCATAATCGGAGGAGGTATTGTAGGGTTGAGCACGGCATATCATATTCAAGCTATGCACCCCAATGCTAGGGTTGTTGTGTTCGAAAGAGATTTTGTTTCGCAAGGAGCGTCCACGAGAAATGCGGGTTTTGCCTGTTTTGGAAGTCCATCGGAAATACTTGCTGACATGAGAAATCAGCCCATGAATGACGTATTTTCAACAATGGCCATGCGCTGGGAAGGTTTGGGTTTGCTCAGGAGCATGGTGTCTGATCATGAAATGGATTTTTATCAGAATGACGGATTTGAAATATTTTTAAAAGACGATCCTACATTGTCCCATGACGTTTTGGAAAAAATGGAGGAATTGAATGACGCTGCTGAACAATACATTGGATTCAAACCTTATGTTTTGGACCATAACCATTGGGGCTTTCATGGTGTTGAAGCAGTGGTGAGGATAAAAGGTGAGGGTATTTTGCATCCTGGGAAAATGATTCATGCTTGGCAACGAAAATGTCATTCTATCGGAGTAACTTTTAGATACGGAGTAAACATTGACCAGTTGGATTTCAATGGCCCTGGTTTGATCATTAGAGGCAATTATATTCCAGTGCAAAATATTGTCATTTGTACCAATGGATTTGCTCGGCAGTTATTGCCAGATTTAGATGTGTTTCCCGCGCGTAATCAAGTTTTGGTAACAGAGGAGACGCTAACTGAACCTTGGAATCAAAGTTTTCATTTCCGTGAGGGTTATGTTTACCTGAGAAGCATTGGGAAAAGGGTGCTGATTGGGGGTGGACGTGATTTGTTTATGGAACAGGAGTCCACGGATGTGATGACTGAGAACAAAGAAAATCAGCAGTATTTAAAAGATTTTTTGATACAACTTTTGGGAAAAAAAGAGGTGAAGGTGGACTATGCTTGGTCGGGAATTATGGGGATGGGGAAGAGCAAAGGTCCCATCATTGAGAAGTTAAGTGAAGGTGTTTATGTAGGGGTCAGAATGGGAGGAATGGGAGTGGCCATTGGAACTTGGGTTGGCAAAAAAGTAGCAGACTTGACATTGTGACTTCAAGATGAAGTGCGCCATACCCCGGATAGTAGCGGAAAGCCCACAGGGCGCGCAGCGACCGAGGACTTGAAGCGGATAGCCGGAAAAGGTTAAAAAAAAAGAGGTTGTTATTTTTAACAACCTCTTTTCAATAGGAATGGGATTCAATTATGATTGAGCGTTCATTTTGTCCAAAACGTCCATTACTTCTTTCACCGCTTTAGCAGAAGAATCCAAAAGTGCTTTTTCTTCAGCATTCAATTGTAGTTCGATGATTTTCTCGATTCCATTTTTCCCCAAAACAACGGGTACTCCCAAATAGATGTCTTTCAATCCGTATTCTCCTTGTAGCCAAACGCAACAAGGGAAGATGCGTTTTTGATCGCGAACGATGGCTTCAACCATTTGAGCGGCAGCAGCGCCAGGAGCATACCATGCAGAGGTACCCAATAGATTCACAATCTCTCCACCACCTACTTTTGTGCGCTCTACAATGGCGTCCAACTTATCTTTATCAATCAACTCAGTGACAGGAATACCACCCACTGTGGTGTATCTGGGAAGAGGAACCATGGTATCACCATGACCACCCATTAATACGGCTTGAATATCCTTGGGAGAGCAATTCAATGCCTCCGCCAAAAACGCTCTGTAGCGCGCTGTATCCAAAATGCCGGCCATACCAAACACACGGTTACTAGGAACTTTTGCAGACAAATAAGCGCAGTATGTCATCACATCCAATGGATTAGATACCACAACAATGATGGCATTGGGGCTGTGCTGTATAATGTTCTCTGTTACGCTCTTTACTATACCTGCATTGGTTGCAATCAAATCATCGCGACTCATTCCAGGTTTGCGAGGAAGACCACTGGTAATGACAACGACGTCAGAACCCGCTGTTCGGGCATAGTCTCCTGTAGAACCTACAGTGCGGCTGTCATACAAATTAATGGGAGAGGTTTGCCAGATATCCAAAGCTTTGCCTTCTGCAAAACCAGGTTTGATATCCACCAATACAATCTCGTTGGCAATCTCGCGGTGAGCGAGCACATCAGCGCATGTTGCTCCAACATTTCCAGCGCCTACAACGGTAACTTTCATGGTTTTTATTTTTTCTTGAGAAATTTTCGATGGCAATATTACGTTAAGGAACCATATTTGCACGAAACAATCATCATTAAAATTTTTATTATGAATGATTTAATGAATCTTTTCAAAGGTTTTCTTCTTTCATTGGTCATGTTAATGGCAAACATTTGCCAAGCACAGCCGGGGTCTTCTTTATTGCCATCAGGAACTTATGGTAAAGATTACAATGTGTTGGATGGTCAAGGAAAGCGTCACGGTGATTGGTATCGCATATACAAGAATAAGCCTGATGTACTTTATTACAAGGGTCAATACGACCATGGTAAACCTGTAGGAATTTGGAATTTCTATGATCAAGAGTCAAGACTAATTTCTCAAGTGGATCATATCCAAGACTCCACCATCAACAATGTAAAAATGTTTTACGCCAATGGTCAATTGATGGCTGAAGGAACCTATGTGGGTGCGTTAGTAGAAGGGAAGTGGAAGAGATCCAAAGATGGTCTGTGGAAATTGTATCATCAAAACGGAGCTTTGTCCACCATTGAGAATTTAAGAAATGGCAAGAGAGAAGGATTGTATGAACTGTTTTTGGCCAATGGAACCAAGGTCTCCTCCTGTTTTTATTTGGATGGAGAATTACATGGAGCTTTTTTGGAATGGAATGAAGCAGGAAAGAAAATTCGCGAGTGCAATTATGAGAAGGGGTCTATGCATGGTCTAGCCAAGCACTTTTTTGATGATGGAAAATTAAAGATGCAAGGCGAGTACTATTACGGCGCTTACGACAAAGTATGGAAATTCAATAATGTCCAAGGAAAACAAGAAGCATTTGTACATTATGACAAAGGAAAAGTGGTCAAGAAAGTATACATCAACGCAGATGTGGAAGAGTACTATGAAAGCGGAATTCCTAAGTTGATCTGCACGTACATTGATGGCAAGCGAGAGGGTGCTTTCAAAGAGTATTATGATGTCGGAAAATTTGAAATGATTCCAGGGTCTGAAGAAGATAAAAAGATTGGTATTTATCAAAGGGAAAAACTGGTAGGCACCGTGGCTAGGGTAGAGGGCGAATATTTGAATGATCAGTACGAAGGTAAAATTGTGTTTAGAAAGCCCAATGGTGATATCGAGAAAATAGAGCATTGGGAAAATGGAAAATTGATGGATGGACCTAAGAATTAGTATGCGTTCGATTTGCTGTTTTGTTGTATTGGTTCTGCTTTGTACTTATCAAGTTCAAGGTCAAACTGCCCCTGGTTTTTATTATGTTGTTTTTAAAGACAAACAAGGTACTCCCTATGATCTTTCCTACCCTCAGGCTTTTCTCTCTTCCAAATCAATTGACAGAAGAATAAGATTGGGTATTTCATTGTTAGAAGAAGATTTGCCTGTGAATCCACAATACATTCAAAGCGTGCTGGCGTTGACGGGAGGCTCTTTGCATCACACGTCCAAGTGGTTCAATAGCATTACGCTAAATTTAACGTCCCTCGATAGTCTTGAGCAGCTGAATGCGGTGGATAGTATTGCTGCATTGAGTTTTGTGCAAGAGGTAAAACGGTTTGTTGTCATTAATTCCACCCAAAAGGCCAAGCGCAATGTTGAAACAGATGAGATACGGTCTATTGGTTTGAATGTCCCCAGTCAAAACGGCTATGGTCTCGGATTCCATCAGCTCAACATGGTCAACACGGTTTTGCTTCATGAAGCTGGTTTTAAAGGTCAAAGTATTGATGTAGGTATTTTTGATAGTGGTTGGTTGGGGGCTGATCAAATGCGTGCGTTTTCTCACATCAGAGAGGAAGGAAGGTTAGTGAAGACTCGGGATTTTGTATCCCCCCTCGCGCCCAACGTTTTTGATAAAAGCGCTCATGGTACCTATGTCTGGGGAATCATGGCAGGAGTGATGCAAGATCAATTTATGGGCGCAGCTCCATTGGCCAATTATTATCTGTTCCAAACGGAGGATGTTGATTCAGAGTATAGAATTGAAGAAGACAATTGGGTAGCAGCGGCTGAGCTTGCAGACTCCTTGGGATTGGATGTCATTAATTCCTCTCTGGGTTACTCGTTGTTTGATGATACTACCATGAATTATGAGTACACAGACATGGACGGTCAGGTTTCAAGGGCAAGCATAGCCGCTGAAAAACTTTCTAAGAAGGGAGTGATCGTGGTGAATAGTGCAGGTAATTCTGGAAATAGTCCTTGGTATTTTATTACTGCACCCGCTGATGCAGAGGACATATTAACGGTTGGTGCAGTAGATAGTTTGGCCAAAGTAGCAGGGTTTTCATCGCATGGACCAACTTATGATGGTCGCATCAAACCCAATGTATCAGCCATGGGTGTCAAAACGTATTACCCGTTTTCTGATGACAAAGTTGGAAAGGGAAATGGAACTTCATACAGTTCACCGATAATAGCAGGGTCAGTGGCATCTTTGCTTTCTGCCTTGAAAGATTACTCCCCAGCAGCGGTTAGAAATACCATTGAAAAAACAGCCAGTTTGTTTCCAACATATAATTTTGATTTGGGATACGGTATACCTGATTTTTGGTGGGCATATCATTTACTAATCGAGAATGCGTCTCTACCGAGTACCCAGTTGGATTGTATTTTCCCAAACCCCGCCAAGGACGTCATCAATGTAAAAACCAAAGGGTCTCCTGTTTTATCATTGCGCATTACCAATGCCTTAGGTCAGCCAGTATCCAATATAGAATGGACATCCAGTTGGATCAAGAATTATGTACAATTGAACATTGCTCAATTGCCCTCAGGAACTTACTTTCTCACCATTCAAACAGAAGAGGGGAAGTCTACATCACCATTTGAAAAAATAGATGAATAGAACATTATTAATTGTATTGTTGTCTTTTTGTGCAACTTGTTATTATGGGCAAAACGTGTGGGTGGCTCATTATTTTGACACCGTTCCTTGTTTTGATTGCCTAGATGCATTTACTTGGGTGGATAATGCAACATTGCGTTCAAAGCCCAGTAAAGAAGCCCGTCCAGTGGCTCGTTTGCCCATAGGAACTGGGTGTGAAATTCTCGAGGAATCGCATGACACTTTGGCCATCAATGGAATAGAGAGTGTTTGGTACAAAGTGCAAACAGATTCTGGTCAAGGCTGGATTTGGGGAGGTTTAATGACTAGGTGGTTTGCTGGAAGTCAAGCGGATATTCAGTTGAAATTTTTTATCGGCTATGAGCAATTTACCCCGTACAATCCTGAAGATACATCGAGTCGTCAAACCACATGGATGCAAATAAGGGCGGTGAAAAATCATCAAGAGATTTCAAAGTACAGATTTGAAGTTTGGGAGCCCGTTTGGAATGTTATCAATACGGGAAGCCGAGGATTTACGATGTTTAAGGACGTAATAGCTGTAGAGGAGAGTGGAGAATCTTGCGGTCATTTTTCCGGTGCCGTTTGGTTGTTTTGGGATGGAGAAAAATTTGTGGATCAATTGGTTATTGGGGGAGTGGCGGATGGAGAGTTTTCTGTGTGGGATTCCCCTATTTTCCCATCAGACATTCAAGGAAAGGAAAATGTTTTGCAGTTGGTGGGCGAGGATTATAGGGATTATTTTGAACCCGATGCTGAATACCCGCGTGTCATTACAGAGCGATTCGGTAAAAGAAGGGAATTGCATTGGGAGGAAGGGAAATGGAAAGAAGACCAATCTTCCTTCCAACAAAAAACTTTATACTACATGATCAATGATTACAACGGAGACACTTTGTATCTACCTGAAAATCTTCCGGAAGAGTACAAAGCATGGATCAATTGGAACAAGGGAAATCAGAAGTAGGGTCGGGGTCGCAGAAGTTTAAGGCTGCGCAATACGATCCTTGAACCAGAGCATATAAATTTCCGGTGAGTCCATTTTGACCAACCAATCGGATATCCTTCTGCACAATGGCACTTCTTGAAGCAAACAACCCTAGTCCATTGGAGACGTTGCTATACGTCGGTCTTTCTTGAATGACACCGGTGACAGGAGCATTCACAGATAAGTAGGTTCCCAACTCTTCATTGGCCATTCCTATGGTTAATTCAAAACATTTGGCCGTTGCAGCAGGAAGCTGATGTCCTGGAATCCGTCTAACTTTTGGATTAACGGACAACTTGCTTTGTAAATAACTGAAAAATCCCTCGCCCGCAAAACTAGCCGATACAGCGCCTCCATTGGTTTCTAAATTATCACTATCAAAATTTCCAATGTAGTAATCCAATCGCAATGTATCCGTCTTAATCAATTGCGTGTGCGCATTATCAGCATACGTTTGCTCAAGATAATTAAAATGAAGCGTAATATCGTAAGAGGACACATTGGGCGCAGGTGTCCATTTCACGGTAACATCATCTTTGTAATTGATGTCTTGCGTTGATGCATTGAATTGCGCCAAAATCATGGCTACGTTGGGCAATGGATTTTGAATGGTCACTTCATTGGTTTTCACCAAGTCAGTGGTGGCGTATACATCTGGGCGATTGTGGAAATCAACCACCAATTTGTAGGTGGCCTCTGGATCCATTCCGCCAACTGTTGGTAGGATGTACACGGTTTGAAGTGGGGCGTAAAATAATCCGTAAGGATCTTTGGCTACTTCAAGCGGTTCCAAGTCCCACTCATCTACCTTGGTATTGTTCACATACTTTTCAATGGCCAAGCGCTTAAACTCTTCCCACTTGTATTCACTGCTGTCTCTGATTTGTGCAAAATCATAGTTGTTTCCCTCACCCAAATAGGTTTTATTGATTTTAATGTATTGTGTATCTAATTTGGGATCCAACAATCCAAATACAACCGTCGTACTTTTATAAGGTGCGTTGAGTTCAACTTCAGTGGTACATGCATGAAAAACAAGCACAGTCAACAATACACCCAATAACCCGATTCCTAATTTTCGCATGGCTCAAATATAGTTAGGAAAGGAGAAACTTCATCACATCAACATTATCCGGGTAATCACTGAGTCCGGGACACTGCGCCTGTCCAAAAGGAATGAAGTCTTTGCCAACCACACACTGAAGATGTTCTTGGTGTTCTTGAACCCTGTTGTGGACCTCTTGAATTTGCGTATAATACTCGTAAAATAGACTGCCTGTTGGGGCTACCCAACCGCTGTCTTCTTTGAAAAGCATAAATCCGTTTTCCAATAAATCTACCTGATTCAATAGCCAAACAGCCTTGTTGTAATCATAGTTGTTGGCGTACTTGTTGTGTTTAATCACATCCTGAAAGGGCAATAAGGCTTTGATCAGGATATTCAAATCATATCCTTGAGGAATAAATACTTTGCACACATTTCTGCATCCCATTCCAAAATAATCAAAGATGTCATGGGCCAACCCATTCAACTCCTCTTCTGTTTCTTCTCCATTGAGCACAGCAACACTGATCCTTGAATGTCTTATGATGTTGGGATACTTATCAAAGTAGGCGTGAAAGTAGCGAGAGGTATTGTCGCTGCCAGTGGCAATAATTCTGTTGAAATTTTCCATTTTGCCGTCTGCCCAAGCAATAGAATCTTTTAATCCGGGCTCCCATTTCATGATGAGATACAGAAACAAAGGGATGAGTCGTGCGTCGTCACTGGATAGTTTTATCAGCGCTTTGTGTCCGCTGAGCAACACGCACAGGATATCATGAAACCCTACCATCGGAATGTTACCGGCACAAATAATCGCCACCGTTTGTCGCTCATTGGGCACATCAGGAATATTGTATTGCGATACCCATTGTTTTAAATTTTCCGCTGTTAAATTGCAGGCCCATTCTCCAATGGCTTTTCTGGTATTGCTCTCAGTAAACCAACCATTGTAGGCTACTTGCGTAGCTACCACTTCATTGGCACTTTGGTATTCATCTTCAGTAAGGCCACAATCAAAACCTGGCCAGGCCGCTGAACGGGAAAGACTTTCCATGGTTTTGGAAAGCTGAACAAAAGCTTTGATTCGTTGTTCTAGGGTTGTATTCATTATTAAAACGTTATGGCGTACATTTGCGCCGCAAAATTACATTAAAGCGATACAGATATGGCAATCATGATTACCGACGCATGCATCAATTGCGGAGCTTGTGAACCAGAATGTCCCAATCACGCCATCTATGAGGGCGGAGCTGAGTGGAAGTACTCTGATGGGACAGGCCTGAGAGGCATTATTAATCCCATAACAGGTGGGGCAGAGGTAGACGCAGACGGTTTGATGGAACCCAAAAGCATGGATGTGTATTATATCGTTCATGACAAATGCACGGAGTGTGTGGGTTTCCATGATGAACCCCAATGCGCTGCTGTTTGTCCTGTGGATTGTTGTGTGGATGATCCAGACTACAGAGAAAGCAAAGAATCTTTGTTGCAGAAAAAAGCGTTTATGCATCTTTAATGCACCTTAAATCAAGATACGAGGGACTACGAAAGTAGTCCTTTTTTTTGGACCTATTCCGGCTATCCGTTGCAAGTCCTCGGGCCGCTGCGCGGCCCTCCGGGCTTTCCACTACTATCCGGGGTATGCCCCAATTTATTGGCCGGGAATCCAGCGGAAGGACAAATAGAAATTTCTACCCGGGCCATTGAGGCCACTGGCAAATGGGCGATACTGCGTGTCCAATATATTATCCACGCCAGAGTATATTGTCCATTGCGCATTAATCGCGCACTCCAATCTCAAATCAAATAGCCAATAAGCCGGTGTTCCTTCTACCGGAGCATATTGTTCATTGTCCTCCGCTTCCAAACGGTAATCAGCTATTTTTTTCCAACCGCTGTATTGTCCTTGAAACATCAGAAGGAACTGATTCCATTGGTGATGGATTCCTGCTGAAACCATAGCAGGGGGTATGTGATCCAATGGTTGCTCTTGGTCTTTGTCAATCGTTCCATCAGTGTATTGTCCCTGAAGTTGCCAATTGGTTTTTAATCCCATTTGACCCTTGCATTGACCTTGTATTCCTCTGATGGTGGCGTGATCAAAATTTTGATTGGCCAGGACATTGCTCGTAACTCCATCCCATATTATGGTGCTGCTTCCATTGATACTGTATGGAGCCAAAGCGATGATGTCTCTAATTTTGGCTTCATAGTACATGATTTGAAATTGAAGTTTATCACTTCTCCATTTGTATCCTATGTCAAAATTCATAGATTGCTCTGGGCTGAGATTGGAATTGGGCACAATAACGTTTCCTTGCCCCGTTTCAAAAATCCGACTCAGGTCATCAATATTGGGTACTCTGTATCCAGATGACAATTGCGTGGTAACGGATTGTCGGGAGGTGATGTGGTATTGTATGCCAAAAGATCCAGAATAGTAGGGCATTTTTTGCTCAATATCTTTTCCCGTGGAAAGCCAAGTATACCGGTCATCAAAACCGGAGTGCAAGATGGAATACCCACCTCTCAATCCATCATGAAAAGTCCATTTTTCATTGGGTCTAAAAGTGTGCACACTAAATACAGAGATGGACTGCATGTTGTTTTTACCTGTCGGATATCGAGCGCCAGTCTGTTTTTGCTCTTGCGATATTTTGTGGATGGCTTGAGCAGTAGAGGAGAGTTGATTGTATTGATAGTCCCAGCCGGCTTGCCATTCATGATGTTCTGAAATGCTGTAGAAGTTTTGTGTTATCGAAGCAATCCCAACACTTTCCTTTCGCGATTCTAGCCAAGGGTTATCCCATTTGCGGCTTTGTCTGCTCTCTTCTATTTTTTGAACCGATACAATCAAATCATTTCTTTGAAATAGTTGAAAAGGTTTTTGTTGTATTCTATGGTAACTGAGTAGAGCTCTTTTTTGAGGGCCATAATACCATTCTGCAAATTTGAGGTGGTCTCCATTCCACTCTGATAGACGATCGTTTCTATGGATGTTGGTGGAGTTGGAATGTTGTAGCTGCAAATGGTGTTCTACATTTTTTTGCTTTCTAGTTCGCCATTTGAATTTCTGTAAAAAATCTGTTTGGGTATAAGCGGTGTTATTGATTTCATACGCATCATGATTTAAGACCATTTCATCATTGACACCATTCCAAACACCATAAAATTTCTGGGTTCCAAAGTTCTTGGTGTAGAAGGGGTTTTTCCCTTTGCCCGTCAAATAACGGTTGTTTTGTAGCATTGTGAAAGACGTGAGCGTAGCAAAATTTCGTTTTCCATAGTGGGTTTCGAAATGTTGCATCCACCCATTGGTAACGGTCTCATATCGGTTTTGGATGATGGTCCGCCATTTCTTTTGGGATTGATATCTTGGTGATATGGTTTCCATCTCAATCACTCCGCCCAAAGCATCACTGCCAAATAAACATGAACTGGGACCAAAAATGACCTCCATTTTTTCCAATTGATTGACATCACAGGACAGGATGTTTTGAAGATGGCCCCCTCGATAAATGAGATTGTTCATTCTGATACCATCAATGACCATAAGAATTCTGTTGGCTTCAAATCCTCTTAAAATGGGACTACCCCCTCCGAATTGACTTTTTTGAACGAAGACGTTTCCATTTTTACTGAGCAAATCAGCACTGGTTCGGGATTGCAATCGCAAGATCTCTTTTTGCTGAATGTCAACCATGAAAAGGGATTCATCCGATTGTAATTGATCTTTCTCAAGACCAATAAAAATCAAAGGTCTCATCAACTGTTGTGGTAACGTATCTTGTTGTCCAGTTGATTTCAATGACAATAAAATCAAGCAGAAGAAAAGTATGTTATTTTTTTTTAGTGGGAGGTGGTTGAATACCATTGACGTAGTATTGAATGACATTAAGCTCTTTTGCAAATTCTGCCCCTTGAAAAGGAGCTAAATCCGTGTATTGAATCTTCTCCAAATACTGAGCTGTAAGTTGTTGCGCAATCGGAAAAAAAGACCAATGCCATTTTTCTTCGTTATAACCTGTACGGTCAGGTGCTGAATCATAAGGTTGATAAAACCCATAGCGTTCGGCATGGATGCACAGCCAATAGTATTCCTTCTGTCCTTTGCCTTGAGCAAAGTATTTTGGATCCAATGCATTCAAATCAAAATCAGTTCCCCAATGGTGTCTTGAAGTTCCCGGCATTGAACTGTAGAGCAAAATGTTTTTGGCCCGATCCAATCCCTTTGGATATTGACCTTTTCGCGCGATCCATTTTTTTTCCCAGATGGCTTTTTGTTGGTCAAAGTTTCTAGATGCGCTAATCACTTTAAATTCGACCCCATCTGAGTGAGCGGCATCTATCATTTTCTGTAGGGAGTCATATACCTCTTTCAGTAAAAAAGCGTTTTCTTTTGTGCTGATCGTAGCGGGTATTTTTTGGAATAGGGTATCCTTGCTATAATTGATTTTTCCCAATAAAAATTCTTTTCCAACACTATTCCATTGGGATTCTTGTCCTGTCAACGTGGTTTGAAAAAACAGACATAAGGATATGAGAATAAATGGCCGCATTAGTTTTCTGAAATATTGAAGTCAATGTTGGGTATTCTCTTGAGGTTTTCAAGAACATCATCATTCAGGTCCAATTGAAATTTATTTCCAGAGAGGGTGGTCAACATGGATTCTTCATCATAAATTTTCATGCGCAATTGAGCGCCACCTTGGCCTGAAATCAATTGGCTTTCTAAAATATTAATCAGTTCCGGTGTAACAAATCTACGGTCCACTGTAATGTTCAAGAATTTCCCTTGCTTTTGTCTAACATCACTGAGCAAGTCAATGCGCTGAAGTTTAAATTCCAATTCTTCAGGTCCTTTCTGATCTTGTCGTTGCCATCTTGCGGACACCTTACCAACCAAAACAACGGGGTAGTTGTTATCCAAAAAAGATTTGAATTTCAAATATTCTTCACCGAATAGGCTGAACTCTCTAGTACCCGTGTAGTCTTCTAATACAAAAGATCCGTATGGCTTTCCAACCTTACTGATTTTGTGCTGCACGTTTTTAATCAATCCTGGAATTTTCAATTCACGGCCTTTAACCGTTGGCATATCAGACAACAATTCTAGTCCTCCTTTGCTGCAGAAATTGTCAATTTCCATCCTGTAGTCATCCAGCGGATGACCACTCAAGAAGATGCCGGCTACATCCTTTTCATGAGCCAATTGGGTAAAGGTATCCCATGGTTGGTGTGCGGGTATAGAGGGTTCTGGAATGTCAATATCTTCTGATTCACCAAACAATGTTGCCATCCCATTTTGAGAAGTGTCTTTGGTGGCATTCCCATATTTAATCAAAGTCTCGATAAAGGTGCTGTTCTTGCCATCGGGGGTGAAATAGGCAGATCGGGCAATTCCAAAACTGTCCATGCCTCCACTATATACTAGACCTTCAATGACCCTTTTGTTACTCGTGCGGGCATCTACGCGTTTGATAAAGTCAAAAGGACTTTTGAAAGGACCTTTCATCCTTTCTTCAACGATGCTTTCAACAGCGCTTTCACCCACCCCTTTTACAGCAGCCAATCCAAAACGGATATCACCGTTTTTGTTGACGTTAAAAAAGGCATCAGATTCGTTGACATCGGGTCCAAGAACAGGCAATTTATTTTTTTTGCAGTCTTGAATAAAGAAGGTCACTTGCTTCAGATCACTCAAAGATCCAGTCATGGCTGCAGCCATGTATTCGGCGGGATAATTGGCCTTCAGGTATCCTGTTTGGAAAGCAATCCATGCGTAACATGTAGAATGCGATTTGTTGAAGGCATAGCTCGCAAAGGCCTCCCAGTCTGTCCAAATTTTCTCCAATTTGTCTTTGGGGTGTCCATTGTTTTGCGCTCCCTCCATGAATTGACCTTTCATCTTGTCCAATTCCTCTTTCAGTTTTTTACCCATGGCTTTCCGCAAGCTATCCGCTTGCCCCTTGGTGAAGTTGGCCAATTTCTGAGATAGCAACATGACCTGCTCTTGGTAAACGGTAATTCCATACGTATCCTTCAAGTATTCTTCCATTTCAGGCAAGTCATACTGAATAGGCTCTAATCCGTGTTTTCTTTTGATGAAGGAGGGAATGTATTCCATTGGACCGGGACGGTACAAGGCGTTCATGGCAATAAGGTCCTCAAAAACGGTTGGTTTTAGATCTTTCAAATGCTTCTGCATACCAGGACTTTCGTACTGGAAAATGCTGACCGTATCACCGCGCTGAAACAATTCAAAAGTCTTGGGATCATCCAATGGAATCTGATCGATGTCGATGTCTATGCCGTGTCTTTGCTTGATGATTTTTAGGGCGTTTTTGATGATGGTTAACGTTTTTAACCCCAAGAAGTCCATTTTCAATAGGCCCGCTTTCTCCACAACATCATTGTCAAACTGCGTGCACCACATATCGCTGTCCTTGGCTGTAGCCACCGGTACAAATTGATCAATGGGGCCAGGAGTGATGATAACCCCACAAGCATGTATTCCAGTATTTCTAACAGAACCCTCCAAGAGTGAAGCCATTTGCACCACTTTACCTTCTTCAGAACTGGCCTTGGACAGCGCATTCAATGCTTTGGCATTTTCAACAACATCTCTTGCAAATGCCTTTTCTAATTCCTTGTTGTCTTTAGATACAATGTCTTTTAACTTGGAATTGTCTGGAATTAATTTGGCTATTCTATCGGTATCCCCAAGTGGCAGACCCATCACACGTCCTGAATCTCGCACTGCTGATTTGGCAGCCATGGAACCATAGGTGATAATTTGCGCTACCGCATTTTTGGAGTATTTGTCCCTGACATATTCAATCACTTTTCCTCTCCCTTCGTCATCAAAGTCGATGTCAATATCGGGCATGCTCACACGCTCTGGGTTGAGGAAACGCTCAAAAAGTAAATCATATTTGATGGGGTCAACATTGGTGATGCCAATGCAATAGGCCACGGCAGATCCTGCGGCAGATCCACGACCCGGTCCAACACTAACACCCATTTCTCGGGCCTTGTTACAGAAGTCTTGAACAATCAAAAAGTATCCTGGATATCCCGTGTGCGCAATGGTTTTTAATTCAAAATCCAATCGCTCCGCAATATCAGGGGTGATTTCCCCGTACCGTTTTACAGCACCTTCATAAGTGAGATGACGCAAGAATGCGTTTTCTCCTCTTTTCTCCCCATCTATCTCATCTTTTGGGTCAACGAATTCCTCTGGGATGTCAAACTTGGGAAGTAGAATACTACGGCCCAATGAGTATTGCTCGCACTTTTCAGCTATTCGTATGGTCTCCTCTATGGCCTCTGGCAGGTCACTGAAAAGTTTGGCCATATCTTGCGGTGATTTGATGTAGAACTCATCGTTGGGCAGTCCAAAGCGATATTCTCTTCCTCTTTTTCCGATGTACTTCTTGGGCTTGTCCAATGATTCACCATCCTTTACACAGAGCAATGCATCTTGGGCTTGTGCTTCTTTTTTTTCTGTGTAGTAGGTGTTGTTGGCCGCAAAATATTTGACATCATGTTTCTTGCAAAATCGGATCAGCGTTTCATTGACAACATCCTCTTCTTCCAATCCATGCCTCAAAAGTTCAGCGTAGAAATCCTCTCCAAATTTTTCTTTCCACCAAATGAATGCCTCTTCTGCTCGCTCTTCTCCAACGTTGAGAATGAGGTAAGGAACTTCTCCCCAGAGTCCACCAGTAGTGGCAATTAAATCCTCTTTGTATTGTTCCAGTGTTTCTTTATCTATTCTGGGGATGTAGTAAAACCCTTCGGTAAACGCGATACTCGATAGTTTGGCCAAGTGGTGATAACCTTTTTTATTTTTGGCCAATAATACAACAGGGAATCCATCATCTTTGGTCTCTTTGTTCAATCGGTTTTTGCAGACACTCAATTCACATCCCACAATGGCCTTTAGGTGTGTGCCGTTTTTCTTGTTGTATTTTTCTACTTCCTGATTAAAAACAAATGCCGACATCATATTACCATGCTCGGTAATGGCAATGGCGGGAGCATTTTGTGAAACAGCTTTTTTGACTATGGATCCTATTTCGGAGGTGCTTTGAAGTACACTGAACTGTGAATGAACATGCAGATGTACAAAGTTAACTTCAGTATCAATTTCATTGCTCTCCGCAGGTGTATTATCAGCGGTCTCAGCCTGATTATCGCTGGTTTGACTAAAATTACTAGCCTTTAGAACAGGAGCCTCATATTCAAATGATGTTATCGATTTGGATTCGGGCACCTGTATGATGCGTCTTTTAAGCATTTCAAAGAATGCACGACTCGTGGCTTCCACATCATAGGCGGCATCATGCGCCTCGATCATTTGCGAATCAAAAAGCTTTTGGTACAATTCGCCTAGCGTTGGCCATTTGAATTTACCTCCTTTTCCTCCTGGCAAAGCGCAGAATTCGGTTCCTTGTTCTTTTGTATCCAATGACAACACAGAAAGGATGTCAAAATCAGATTGCTGACGGAACATTTCACAGCCAACTACTTTAATATCGAAGTCAATGTTGTGTCCAACAACATACTTTGCTTTCTGAACGTCTTGTATGAATTGACTCAGAGCAACTTGAAGAGGAATGCCAATTTCGTTTGCTTTCTCGGTCGTGATCCCATGTACCTTGACAGCGTTGAAAGGAATACTAAATCCTTCTGGTTTGACAACGAGATTCTGAGCGGAAATCAATCCTCCATTGTCATTGTGCAATTGCCAGGCAATTTGAACAATCCGAGGCCAATTTTGAGTGTCAGAAATGGGCGCGTTATAGTTCTCAGGAAGACCAGTGGTTTCCGTATCAAAAATGATGTACATGTTTAGGTAATAAAGTCTCCAACAAATTTAAGAATTGCGCATTGGAGATGGCTCAACTTTGTGTTGATGTTTATAACTTATTCAACCGCCATTTCCCAAATCTCAAATAAATACCGGAGCATATTCCCATGACAATGAAATAGACATAATCAGAGAGCCACAGAAGACTTACCTCCCATTGTGTAAAATGGACCATGGAGTAGATGGTGATGATATAAATGCAAGAGGTGATTACTTCAATCCAAAAGCCCGCCACCGTTGCACCACTGCCTTCAACCCAGGCCAGTAGAATGGAAGTAAAACTATAAATGAGCATAGCAGGAACGATGAGGAGCATGGTGTCCACGGTGTATCGGATAGTGGTTGGATCTTGGGTGAATTGACCTGAAATCCACTTTGGATACAACCAGAGGCCATGACTCAAAAGTAGTACGCCAATGAAATTAAATGAAGCGATGGTGAAAAAGAGTTTTTTCAATTCAGCATACCTGTTCTCTGCAATGAGGGCGCTGGTATAGGTGCGCATGGCGGAAGAAAATCCCATCACACTTACCCAAGCCAGCATGTACATGTTGCGAACGATAAATGCGGATTGTAGTGATTCAGGTCCCCTTGACTCCACCATGGTGTAGAACGCCAGCCAAACACCCAATGCAATGAGCAACTGCAAGACAATGGGAACGCCCAATTGTAAAATAGAACGGGTGTGACTGAATATCGGCTGAATCAATCTTTGAACAATGATTGGGTTTTTGAGGAAGGTGTATCCAAAAAGAAAAACAAACGCTAGTGCCTCCGCACTCAACGTAGCCCATGCGGCTCCGCTTACTCCTAAAGCGGGAAAAGGACCCTTGCCAAAAATGAGCAAGTAGGCCAGTATCATGTTGCCAATGGAGGTGATGAGCATCGTACTGAATACCACACGGGTTTTGGCCACCCCAGTCCAATAGGCCTGCAAGAGCATGGTTGGGGTGTAAATCCAAAATCCCCATGATCGAATGTTGGAAAATGTGATCATGTAATTTTTTGTGACCGAATCGGAGATAAAAGTCTCGATGAAACGTGGTCCTAAAAAATACAGTGCAGAGAATTGCAAAGCAGCAATGAATAAACCGAGAAAAATACCATTGTTTACTACAGAGGGGATGACACTCCATTGTTGTTCTCCCATTCTGCGTGCCACAATAATTTGAATGGCACTCGCAATACCGGTGGTTATCATGGCCAAGGTGATGTAGGCCAAACCAATGTACGATACTCCACTCATGGCTTTGCCATCCAACTGGGCTGCAAAGTAGTTGTCTGTAAATACAACAAAGAATTGTACAAAGGCTCCCAGGCTCATCGGAAGGGATACTTTGAGTAGGTCTTGGTATCGAATCGAAAGGCCTTTTTCTTGCATGTTGCAAAGTACGGACTAATCATGTTACGACTTGAAATGAATGTGGATAAGCTCTGGAACCCAATAAAATCAAGGCTTTTGGCGATTGATACGCTATGGTTATGAACAAAATCAAACATTTTTCAACAAAATCAACTCAAAAGGCTTGATATACTTGCGTTTCAAGATTTTCTGCTTTTACATTTGTCTTGTTCAACATTATTAACCTAAAAAAACAAATTAAAATGAACAAAGCAGAATTAATCGACGCTATCGCTGGTTCAGCGAAGTTGTCAAAGGCTGATGCTAAGAAAGCATTGGAAGGTTTCATCGAAGTAACTACTAAAGCTTTGAAAAAAGGCGACCGTATCGGTTTAGTAGGTTTCGGTTCTTTCAGCGTTACTAAGCGTGCTGCTCGTATCGGTCGTAACCCACAGACTGGTAAAGAGATCAAAATCAAAGCTAAGAACGTTGTACGTTTCAAAGCTGGTTCTGAATTGGCTGCTAAAGTTTAATACTTTCCTAAGTCAGAAAGCCGTTCCAATTGGAGCGGCTTTTTTTTTCATCTAGGGTGTCATGAATTTGGATCAAAAAAAATCTCTTTATCAACGTTTTTGCTCGGTCTTGTCAGCTGAGCGACAAGCACGTTTTGAGGAGGTATGGTCGCAGCGCAACACTTGCTTGCATCTTGTTTTAGAGAACATTTATCAGTCATTGAATGCCAGCGCCATTGTTCGGACGGCTGATGCACTGGGTGTTCATTATTTGCATGTCTTGGAGGATGAACATCCATGGCAAATCAATCGTAAGATTTCCAAAGGCGCTATGGATTGGATGAACATCCAAAGAGAGAAAAATGCGCGAGATTTGATGTTGTCATTAAAATCAAAAGGTTTTGATTTGGTCGTGACTGATTTTTCTCCGTCAGCAGTGGCAATAGAAGATTTTGAACCCAAGCGACCTGTAGCGCTGGTAATGGGTACAGAGTTAACTGGGATCTCTGATGTTGCAAGAGAGTTGGCAGACGCTCAAGTGATTATTCCCATGTCGGGATTTTCACAAAGCCTGAATGTTTCCGTTGCTACAGGTATTGCAGTTGCTCAGTTGTCCCGAAAGACAATGAAGTTAAAAAGTGATTTCCCTCCATCAGAGGAGGAAAAATGGGATGCCATGATCCTATGGGCAAAAAATGCTATCTATTGGAGTGATCAGATTATCAGAGAATTTGAGATGGAAAATCAAATCAGTTCCACTTAAAATTAAATTGCTCGTTCCACAATTCAAAAGATGTCCAATCGTTGGTGCGGTTCAAAAATTCTTGGTAACTGTTGTCATAGATAACGAAAATTACCGGACTTCCAAATGCGGGTCTTAGGGAGAAAAAGCTGCAGTCAATGCTTCTTCCAAAGCTAATCTCAAACTGTTGGGTATTTATTTTTTTCTCCGTAAAAAGCTTTTGCAATTGTTCGTAATGTTCCACCAAATAATGTTGGTCAGTATTGTTCAATTCAGAAGCTTCCTTGAATCCATGCACTCCAAGGGATGTTGCCGAATATTGGGAATACAATTTTTTAAAGGTTTGTGGAGCATCCGGGTATTGAATCAAAACAGGAAGGGTTTCGATTTGTCGTATTCCGTCAATATAATGATGTTTGATCCAATTGTTGTCACGTAATTCCCAATAATCGCCGTTGATACCTGTATTGGTTCTGTTGTATTTCCGTACCACCTTTCCATTTTCGAACTCCTTAATGCTTTTAATATCGTTTTTAGTGATTTCTGATTTTGAAGTATCTCCGTTTTCATTCCATTCTGTATAAAAAGATTCTCCATTGTCTCGGTTTTGGATCATCTCCCATTTTTTATTTTGATTGAAATAAAATTCTCTTTGCACAGATACATTGTCTTTCTCTGTGTGCACATACCATATTAAACCATTAGAAAAATATTTGGATTCTATCGTGTCATTGGGGTTGTCCATATGGATCATGCGCATGGTTTTTCCATTGTCGTAATACCATCTTTCCCATGCTGTCTTGGGCTCCCAGTTGTAGTTTTTTATTTTTCGTTCATATTGAATGCCCCCCACATCAGTCCACTTTTTTTCATATCCACTTCCTTTACCATCTAGCTTGATTTCTCCAATTTTAATGGAGTGATCATTGTATTCAATCATGTTTTCAATGAGGTAATAGCTGTTTGGATATTGATAGGATATAATTTTTGCTATTGATCCATTTACATGGTAGCTAAACCAATCCCCAATGGGGTGCCCGTAATCATCATATTGCCCTGCAATTTTGGAGGAGCCATTTGAATAGTTTTCCAAATATTTGCCTTTTCTTCTTTCTTCCTCAGGCACATTGATAACAGTATCTCGGTATTCTTTCCAAGTTGTCAGAATGCCTTTTTCATTCCATTCTTGGTAAATCCCACAAGGCATCCAAGTGTTGGTGTAGCCCAAGGGGTCTATTTTCTCCTCTTTTTCCGGTAGTCCAAAGTACGTTTGGTGTTCTGCTGTGTTCAAGGGATAGAATTGTTGATGAATCAATGGGAATCCGTTTTCTTGAAAAACAGAGATCTCAATTCTCAAGTGTTTCTTTTCATCAATTGTGAATTGCCAAAACTCATTGAGCTGTTTGGGGTTGTGCCAAATGCGGTAGGTGGCTGTGGGGAATTGAGAATCTTCTCGCTGAAAAAGGTGGCTAGTGAATCCATTGACCTCTCTCGTTTCCATCATGAGAATGCCATATTCAAACTTTCGGGTAACCAAAACTTCTTCTTCTATATTGGAAAATGTTCCGTGCAAGGGGCGCTGGTATTGATCAAAATATTGACTGTAGAAATAGGTTCCTCCTTTTCTTCTGGTCATGTCAAAACTTTGTGCAGAGAGCAGAAAAGGAAGAACTGTGAATAAAATTATCAGTCGGAACATGCCCTAAAATAAGGTGAAAACGAATATGTGCATAATTTATGTTTGTCCTGAAAGGCAAAAAATCTTTAAGTTCGATAGAAATTTGTACCATGAAAACATTTCCTTTCACCTCTGAGCTTGGCTGGTCAGTTAGCCGTTTCGAAATTTATCAAACTTGTAAGAGGAAATACTTTTATCGGTACTATGATAAGTATGATCGAGACTTTGACATTAAGCAAATTGCCAAATTAAAGGCGATGACCACCATTCCTTTGGAGATAGGGAATATTGTTCATGATGTGGTAGAAACCATTTTGCACCGTTTGCAGAAATCCAGTTCACCGGTTCAATTGGACAAGCTGGAACAATTTGTTTTTGCCCGCTCAGAAGAGTATGTGAACAGTAAGGTATTCTCTGAGATTCATTACAAAGAATTGGAGAGGATAGATGCACAAGAAATAGGGCAACGTGCTTTTCAATCCGTGAAGAATATTGTTACATCAGAACGTTTTGAATGGATACGCAATCTTCCTCAGTCATCAAAAGACCGTTGGATTATTGAACCACCCGGATTTGGAGAAACGCGCATTGAAGACATCAAGGCTTATTGTAAAGTTGACTTTATGTTGCCCCATGAGCGTGTCATCTACATTTTAGATTGGAAAACAGGCAAACAAGACTTGGTTAAGCATAGAAAGCAATTGATTGGTTACGCCCTCTTTGCAAGATATCATTTTGCCCATGATTTTGATGAGATTGTGCCCATGGTTTGCTACGTAAAAGAGGGATTTGAAGAAGTTCGTCCTGAGATCACAAACGCTGACATTACAGATTTCATCGACACAATGAAGGCAGAGACTTTGGAGTTGAAATCCATGAATGTCGACATCATTAAAAATATTCCAAAGGCCAAAGTAGAATTTACGTGCACTGAAAATATCAGCTCTTGTCGTTTTTGTGAATTCAGAGAATTGTGCCAACGATAATTTGTTTTAATCTTGTGTCATGAGATTGAGTTTGGTACAAACCGTTTTGAGTTGGGAGTCTCCCGCAAAAAATTATCTGCGAATGGAGGGCGTTCTGCAAAAATTGGAACCCACGGATTTGATCGTATTACCTGAGATGTTTACCACGGGATTTACAATGAATCCTGCGGCAGCCGAATTATTCTCCGAGTCTTCAGAAACCGTGAACTGGATGAGGAAGTGGTCAAAGGATCTTAACGCGGTGATGTGTGGAAGTGTTGCTTTTAAAGACAATGAGGGATTGTACAATCGGTTGCTTTGGGTGCGGCCAGATGGGACGTTTTCACATTACGATAAGCGACATCTCTTCACTTTTGCGGGTGAAGAAAAGACATACACCAAGGGATCTCAGCGCATCATTGAGCATTGGAAAGGTTGGAAAATATGTCCTTTGATTTGTTATGATTTGCGTTTTCCCGTTTGGAGTAGGAATCGATTTGCGCATGGAGCCGCTGATTATGATGTCCTGATTTATGTAGCCAATTGGCCCAGTGCACGCAAGGAGGCTTGGTCAACCTTGCTTAGAGCACGTGCCATTGAGAATCAATGTTATGTTGCGGGTGTAAATCGAGTAGGCACGGATCAAAAAGAAAACATCTACTCAGGTGACAGTGCGCTCATTGATCCCAAAGGAAATACGCTTTGGACCCAAACAGATGTTGCAGGAGTATGTACGATTGAGTTGAACAAGGAAGAATTGGAACAATACAGGTCCCAATTTCCGGTGTTAAGGGATGGGGATGAGTTTACTATTTCAACCCATTAAATGTTTTCCAAATGGGCTCAAGACTTTCAATTGATTTGGTCTGATGTATTAACCCTTTTCCGATGGATTTGATCAATGTAAGTTGAAGTTTTCCGTCTTTGTTTTTTTTGTCATGGATTACAATTTCACAAAGGTCATTCCAAAGAGGTAAATCTTCGGGTAAAGGGAATATGTCTATTACATTTTCGATGATTTCATCTGAAATCTGTTTTGTTATCAATCCATCGGATTCTGATACCAGACAGGCGAAGACCATCCCCCATGCCACACATTGTCCATGCGTTTTGTGCTGTTCTTTGTTTAAAAAGTAACTCTCAATGGCATGGCCCATCGTATGTCCAAAATTCAATAGTTTACGTTCTCCCGTTTCAAAGGGGTCTTCCGCTACGATTTGTAATTTGATTTGAATGTTGCGCTGAATAAATGGAGTTAAAGTTTCAGCTGTAATTTCATCTAAGGATATCAAGGCTTCCCACATTGAGGCATCTTTGATCAATCCATGTTTCAACATTTCAGCCATTCCAGAGCGCAATTCCTCGTCTGAAAGGGAAGTCAGAAACAAAGGACAAATGATGAGCTCATTGGGTGCTTCAAAGGTTCCCAACACATTTTTCACCCCATGAAAATTGATGCCGTTTTTACCTCCCAGAGAAGCATCTACCATGGCCATAAGGGTGGTGGGAACGTGAAAAAAATCTAGACCACGTTTGTAAATACTGGCAGCAAATCCACCCAAATCTGTGGTGGCACCTCCTCCAATGTTGATGATGAGAGAATGACGGTCTGCGGCATCTTCTACCCATTGATCCAATATCTGTTTGAGAATGTCCCAATCCTTTCCCTCCTCACCGCTCGGAATTTCCATGACATTGGCTTGACTCAGCTCAGGGCATTGCTCCAATAAATCATTTAACCAGATTGAACTCACTTGCTCATCGATGAGCAAATAGATTTTAGAATAAGCAGACATTGATTCAGTGAACGGAGTAAATAGCTCCGTCAACTCATGAGCCCAATGAATGGTGGGGTGGTTCATTTTTCCTCTTCAAAAAGGGTTGTTATTAAATTCAATATCTGATCTTTTCCCAATTGGCTCTCTGCAGATGAGACGAGCATGGTTGGCGCATCTCCCCATCTTTCGATAAGGGTGTTTTCATACTTCTCATACGCTTGCACCACTGCTTTTTCTTTCAGCTTGTCAGCCTTGGTGAGCACCAAACAAAACGGGAACTCATCGTTAATCAACTGCTCCATGAACTCGATGTCAATTTTCTGCGCTTCATGACGAATGTCGACCAACACAAAGAGACATTTTAAGTTCTCGCGTTCTTTCAAATAATGTCGGGTCATGTTTTTCCAGTCGCCACGTGAGGACTTGGAAATTTTGGCGTATCCATATCCGGGTAGGTCGACAAGATACCAATTGGTTCCCTTTTTAACTTGAACTTCGAAGTGATTGATGGTTTGTGTTTTCCCAGGTGTACCGGATGTTTTGGCCAATCCTTTTTTGTTGACCAACATATTGATTAAACTACTCTTTCCAACATTAGAACGCCCAATGAATGCTACTTCTGGAAGGTTGGCCGGTGGGCAACCCGTCACATTGGTATTGGACATTAAAAAAACGGCATCTAAGATGTGCATATCAAAGATTTTTTAACGTAAGCCATTGACGCAATTGTGCGTTGAATGTGGAAGGGTGTTCCATCATGGGGGCATGTCCACATTGGTCAATCCAATATAGATCGGATTGTGGAAGAAGTTTGTGAAACTCGTCTGCTACTTCCGGGGGAGTGATGGTGTCATTTTTCCCCCAAATGAGACAGGCAGGTGTGTGCATATTGACCAAGTCATTGGCCATATT
Organism: uncultured Chryseobacterium sp.; assembly: GCA_964420985.1. Taxonomy (GTDB): domain Bacteria; phylum Bacteroidota; class Bacteroidia; order Flavobacteriales_D; family Sanyastnellaceae; genus CAMCTV01. Next base: position 20,597 of record CAYQUT010000004.1, on the reverse strand, counting down.
GTGGCGTATTGCACTTTTGGCCAATGCCAATATGCGAACCACGCGATTGCGGTCGTTCACCACTTCAAAACATTCATCCACCAAAGCGTCGTCAGCATGTTTTGGGTCATAAAAAGTCAGGGCTACTTTCTGACGAATAAACTCTTTGTCCTCTCTGCGGGGAAAGCTGGATCCGAAAGCATTTTCATATAGACCACTGCTGGCAGTGAGAATTAATCCTTCAACCCGTTCCAAGTGCATTTTGGTATAGACCAATGCGACATGGCCACCTAGGCTATTGCCCAATAATAAGGCCTTGGGAAACTGGTGATGCTCCATGAATCGATGAAGAAATTCAGCCAAAGATTTTACCCCTGTCGATAGCAACGGCATGGTGTATAGCGGTAACATAGGGATTAATACTCTATGCGTTTGTGAAAACTCGTCCAATACTTCTTTGAAATTGCTCAGTGCGCCAAATAGGCCATGCAGCAATATGAGTGGCTTGCCTTCTCCTTTGTCAATGAATTGAAATTCTCCTTCTGTTTTTAAATACGCTTCCATGTTTGGGATTTGAATCAAAGGCGAAGGTATCCAATTTTTATCTGAAACAGCTTGAGGAAGGAGATACCTTTTAACATTGAAAGGCTCACAACAATTTGAATTCAAAGCAAGGAGCATTTGATTAGTTCAAAGATTTGTGCATGCAGAAATATTTGGCAAAATTGTCTTGGTTCAACCATATGAAAGATGCCTTGCTATTGTCGCTAGCGGTGGTGTTGGCGAGCGTAGGGTTAAAAGGTTTTTTACTGCCCAACCAATTTTTAGACGGGGGTGTTACGGGCATTTCATTGTTGGTGCAAGCCAAATGGGGTTGGGATTTGTCCATATTGATATTGGTGCTGAACATTCCTTTTGTCATTTTGGGATATAAGCAGGTGAATCTTTTGTTTGCGATCAAATCAGCATTGGCCATTATCTGTTTGGCCATTTTGGTTCATGTTATTGAAATCCCAGTTGTAACAAATGACAAATTGTTGATTTCAGTTTTTGGAGGTGTTTTTTTGGGCGGTGGTATTGGTTTTGCCATGCGGGGTGGAGGAGTGATTGATGGTACGGAAGTCATGGCTGTAACGGTGAGCAGAAAATCAACCTTAACCGTGGGTGATTTTATTACTGTGTTCAATTTGGTTTTGTTTTTTGTTGCTGCTTGGGTTTTTGGTATTGAGCGCGCCATGTATTCTATTTTAACCTACTTCGCGGCTTCTAAGACGGTGGATTTCATTATCAACGGTTGGGAAGAATACATCGGTTTAACCATCATATCCCATCATTCAGCAGTGATTGAGAAGATGATTCGAAAGCAATTGCGCGGAGGAATGACCATTTACAAGGGTGAATTTGGCTTCAGGGATGTCTCTCCAAGCCATGAAAACAAGCGCATTATTTTTTGTGCCATTACCCGTTTAGAGGTTTCTAATTTAATTGCCCTGGTAGAAAGCGTTGATCCCAATGCTTTTATCATCCAACATCCCATTAAAGATACCAAAGGGGGATTGATCAAACGCCGCCCGTTGCACTGAGGTGAAATTCATTTCAGAAGTTTTTCACCTAAAGTTGTTAACATTCCCACTTTTTACCACCACTTGGTTTTTGGGTTTAGTTAGGCCTAAAACCCTTGCAAATATTGAGTTTTATGAATATTTTGTTTCAAATGTACTTGTTGGTCTTTATTAAAAAGTGGTGAATTTTGGTAGCTTAGTGGTAAAAAGTGGGAAATTTGTTTTAATTTCGTACCCAACACATTACCACAAATGCTTAACCTGCTCGGCGAACATCATTGCAAACTGGATCCAAAAGGGCGATTGCTCTTTCCAGGAAAGTTGCGTAAGCAATTGGAGCATCATATCCATCATGGTCTTGTGATTAATCGTGACATCTTCTCGAAGTGTTTGGTGATTTACCCCAAACCGGAATGGGATAAGGTGAATGAAGAGATGAGCCGATTGAGTCGATACAATCAAAAACATCAGTTGTTTCAGAGAAAATTCATGAAAGGGGCTACCCTCATAGAGTTGGACTCAAATGGAAGGTTGTTGCTTCCTGCTGCGTTGTTGGAGTACGCAGAGATTGACATTGACGAAAACAACGAGTGTGTCATCACTGGTTTAGGTGAGAAGATGGAGTTGTGGAGTGCGAAAAATCACGATGAAGTGATTTTGGATGAAGATTTTGATTTCGGTTCTCTGGCTGAAGACGTCAGAAAGGATATTGAACGTAACGCGCAAAATCAATAAAATGCAGACGGACGTGATCAATCAGTCTTCTTATCATCGGGCTGTTTTGCTCCAAGAAAGTATACAAGCTTTGCAGATTAATCCTACTGGAACGTACGTCGATGTTACGATGGGCGCTGCAGGCCATACAAAGGAGATTTTGTCTCATTTGACAACAGGTCGTTTGTTTTCTTTTGATCAAGATTCAGATGCCTGGTCAAATGCTCCAGAGAATAGCCAATTTACTTTGATCAAAGAGAATTTCCGTGATGCAAAAAATTGGTTGCGTTTTAATGGTATTAAAAAGGTAGATGGCGTCTTGGCCGATTTGGGGGTGAGCAGCCATCAATTTGATACTGCTGATAGGGGTTTCAGTTTTCGGTTCGATGCACCATTGGACATGCGCATGAATCAACAATCATCGTTGAATGCGAGTGTGGTCGTTAATCAATACCCGGTTGAGGATTTGATTAGAATTTTGCGTGTTTATGGTGAGGTGGAACGTCCACATGTTGCTGCCCATAAAATGGTCAATGCGCGTCCAATACGCACAACCCATGAGTTGATTCATGTTTTGATAGGTGAGGAGGATTGGAAATTTCATCATCAATATTTGGCCCAAGTATTTCAAGCCCTACGCATTGAAGTCAATCAAGAAATGGAGGTGTTGGAAACATTTCTTTCTCAATTAAAAGATTACGTTGAAGTGGGAGGAAGAGTTGTGGTTATCTCCTACCACAGTCTTGAAGACAGAATGGTTAAATCATTCTTCAGAAGCGGGAATGTTGAGGATCAATTAGAAAAAGATTTTTTTGGCAACATCATTCGCCCATTCAAGCCTTTGAACGCCAAGCCTATTCTGCCTTCAGCAGAGGAAATTAATGAGAATTCACGTGCGCGTAGTGCAAAAATGCGGGTAGCCGAGAGATTAGCATGAGTGAGACTACAGAAAATACTGCCCCATCCAATGCTGTGAATGGTAATGCGGATGCAAAACCCAAAAAGGGATTTGTGGCTGCAGTTTTTGGCGGTGATGTCTTGACTGGGGAGTGGGTTCAAAAGCACCTGAGTTTGATAGGTTTTGTAGCCATTTTACTCATTTTAGATATTGCCTTACAATACAAATTTGAAGATTATCATAAGCTGATTATCAAACGAGAAAAGGAGTTGAATGAGCAACGCACCATTTACAATGAACAAATGAGTGCGCTGGAAACCAAAAGAAGGCAAAGTGAAGTAGCCAAGGATATTGAGAACATTGGTCTAAAGGAATTGTCCAAGCCGCCTATTGTATTGGAGTATATCGATTCAACAAAAAAGAAATGAGTAATTCAGTGAAAATAAATAGCACTTGGACTTACATCATTTTTGTGGTGATGGTATTGGTGGGTGCCTCAATCATCGGAAAGGCGGGCATGTTGCAGTTTATTCCAGATGAGAATGCCACGGCTTTGGCTTCATCTTTTACCAGCAAAGTTAGATCCATTGAGCCTACGCGTGGTCAGATATGGTCCTCAGATGGAAGCCTTTTAGCGACCACCGTTTCTGAATATGCCTTGCGTTGGGATACCCAAGCGATGCAGGATCAAGCTGCATTTAATGAGGCCAAAGATTCCATCGCAATTGTTCTGAATACGATAGATCCCAAGCGGTCAAAACGAGATTTTATCCGGGTCTTGGATAATGCAGTGAGAAAAAAGTCACGCTATGAACTCTTGGTCAAAAATATGACTTTTCAGGAGCTCAATTCCTTTAAGCGATTGACTTATGTAAAGAAGGGCCGCAATCAGACTGGATTTCTTTTTGAAGAAACAAAAAAACGTGTGAAGCCCTATGGAAGTTTGGCTTCTAGAACAATAGGATTGTTTCGTGAGTCAGACAATGTGGGTTTGGAGTTGTCTTATGATTCCATTTTATCTGGGAGACCAGGCAAACAACTGCAAGAATTAATTCCTGGAAGTGTTTGGAAACCCATGACAGATGAGTTCATTCAGGAACCCATTCCAGGGTTGGACATTATCGCTACCATTGATGTGCACCTGCAAGATGTTGCAGAGCACGCTTTGAGAAAGCAATTGGATTCGTTGAATGGCGAATGGGGATGTGCCATTCTCATGGAGGTTGAGACCGGATATGTTCGTGCCATTGCCAATTTGGGTCGCACCAAGGATAGTACCTATTCTGAGTTGATGAATTACGCCATTAGTCAGTCAGTAGAGCCCGGATCTACGATGAAACTCATGAGCATTATGGCGGCATTGGAAGAGGGAAGTATTTCCATAGAGGATACCGTCAATACAGGTAATGGCGAGAAGACATTCAACGGCATGATCTTGCATGATAGTCATAAAGGTGGATATGGTAGTATCTCGATAAAAGATGTATTTGCCAAGTCCTCTAATGTAGGAACGGCGCTGGGCGTTCGAAAAGCGTTTGCTTCTAAGCCCCAGAAATTCTTGGATTACTTGAATGGATTTGGTTTGGGAAGTACGCTGGGAATAGATCTTAAGGGGGAGGGAAAGCCCAGTGTTTATGCTTCAGTAAAAGATGAAAATTGGAGTGCAACCAGCTTGACGCAGATGTCTATCGGTTATGAGGTAGCTTTTGCACCCATACAAATATTGGCTTTTTACAATGCCGTAGCCAATGGAGGAAAAATGGTAAGACCATCGTTTGTTCAAGGAATCAAACAGTCAAATGGTAAGGTTAGCAAAGTAGATCCGGTTGTGTTAAGAGACAATTTGGCATCAGAGAATACTTTAGCCCAATGCAGGAAGATGATGGAGAGTGTTGGGGAGCCAGGTGGTACCGCTTATGAGGCTTTTAAGCAATCTCCTTATAAGGTAGCTGGAAAGACAGGTACCAGTTGGTTGTGGAAGAATGGAACTTATCAACTCAACCGTTACCGAGCATCGTTTGTGGGTTATTTCCCGGCAGATAAGCCCAGATTTTCTTGCATCGTTGTCATTGAAGATCCAAGAGGGGTGTATTATGCTTCCAAGGTGGCAGCGCCCGTATTCAGGGAGTTGGCAGATAAAATATACGCTACAACACTGGATATTCATGGTAATAATTGGGTAGCTAGCGGTCCTACTATCATGCCCAATCTAAGACCAGGTATGGTTAAGAATTCCCACGCCTTAATGACAGCATTTGGTTTGCCAGTTATCCCAAAAGACAATGGATCGGATTGGAGTTATTTAAGCCGAGATCAACAGTCAGCATCTCTAATGGCCATGAATGTTCGTGAGGGAATTGTTCCCAATTGCTTAGGAATGGGGATGAGAGATGCCTTGCAAGCGCTTCAGCATGCTGGTTTGCATTACAAAGTGAATGGGAAAGGAAGGGTGATTTCACAGAGTGTACAACCGGGAACAACAATGAAAAAAGGTTCAACCATACAACTTCAATTGCAATGAAATTATTGAAGGATATATTGTACAAAGTGCGCATTGAAGAAGTATTGGGCAATACGCACATTGCTACTGAAGGAATCACAATGGATTCAAGAGAAGTGCGATCCTTCTTTTTGTTTGTTGCCATCAAAGGCAGCGCCGTAGATGGGCATTTGTTCATTGATAAGGCCATTGAAAAAGGAGCCAATTGTATTCTATGTCAACAATTTCCGCATTCACTGAATCCTGATGTTACTTATGTAAGAGTAAACGACTCAGCGGAGGCATTAGGAATAGTGGCGGCGAATTATTATGAAAATCCGTCTGAAAAACTTTCAATTGTTGGCGTCACAGGGACCAATGGAAAAACGACGGTGGCCACATTGTGTTACGAGTTATCCATGGCCTTGGGTCACAAGACGGGATTATTGTCAACCGTTGTCAATAAAGTCAACGCACAATCAGTACCTGCTACCCATACCACGCCCAATGCGGTTGAGTTGCAACGGCTATTGGCGCAGATGGTTGAGGCAGGTTGCACCCATGTATTTATGGAGGTTTCATCGCACGCCTTGGATCAAAGAAGAACGGCGGGTTTGCATTTTACGGGTGCAGCTTTCACCAATATTACGCATGATCATTTGGATTATCATGGTACGTTCAATGCCTATATCCATGCCAAGAAGTTATTGTTTGATGGGTTGAGCAGCAGATCATTCGCTGTGATCAATGCCGATGACAGACATGCCGAGGTGATGTCTCAAAATTGCAAAGGCAAGGTGTATACCTACGCATTGCAATCCATGGCCAATTATCGCGCGCGCATCGTTGAAAATGCACTTTCCGGATTGTCCTTGACCATTCAACACCATGAGTTATATACCCAACTCATTGGGGAATTTAATGCCTACAATCTCCTTGCTGTTTATGGCATTGCCATGCAATTGGGTTGGGATGAGATGAGCGTGTTGACTGTGTTGAGTACTTTAAATGCACCAGAAGGAAGATTTCAATATTTCCGATCAGCCACAGGTGTTATCGCTATTGTGGATTATGCCCATACTCCAGATGCATTGTCCAATGTATTGGACACCATCAATACCATTCGCAGCGGCAATGAGCAACTGATTTGTGTGATGGGATGTGGTGGCGATCGTGATGCTGCCAAGCGTCCCATCATGGGACAAATTGCTTGTGCAAAATCTAATAAAGTTGTTGTCACCAGTGACAACCCGCGCAGTGAAGAGCCGAAGGACATTATCCAGGCTATTGTCAATGATTTGGATCCGGTTGAAAAGCGGAAAGTTTTAACCATGGTCAATCGGGATGAGGCCATTGCAGCTGCTTGTTCTTTAGCACAACCTGGTGATATCGTATTGGTGGCAGGTAAGGGCCATGAGAAGTATCAAGAAATAAAAGGAGTGAAGCATCCATTTGATGATTTTCAAATGGTACAGGAAATATTAAAACAGCAATAATATGATTTACCACCTCATTAAATATTTGGATTTGCATTTCGATTTTGCTGGAGCAAGGTTGATTCAATACCTGAGTTTTAGGGCTGCCGCTGCTGTGATTGTTTCGCTCGTGATTTCAATGGTAATGGGAAAACACTTGATTGGATGGTTGCGGAGAAAGCAGGTGGGAGAGACCATCCGAGATTTAGGATTGGATGGTCAAATGCAAAAGACAGGTACCCCAACCATGGGCGGGATTATCATTTTGTTGTCCATCATCGTTCCCACTTTATTGTTTGCCGATTTAACCAATGTGTACATCCAAACTCTTTTGATCGCTACCGTGTGGTTAGGAATGATTGGGTTTATGGATGATTACATCAAAGTATTTAAAAAAGACAAGGAAGGTTTAGCAGGGAAATTCAAGATCATTGGTCAGGTAGGAGCAGGCATCATCGTCGCTTCGATGTTGTATTGGAATCCAACAGTAACCATCAAAGAAAGAACGGGTCACGAGGCAACTACTTCAGAGGCGGTTGAGCAAACAGGTCAGTCCAGTGCTGTAGCCAGTTGGGAGGAAAATAAAAACATCAAGACAACCATCCCATTTATCAAGGACAATGAGTTTGATTACAGTTGGCTGCTACCCGCTTCTTGGCGCAATGCATGGTCATTGTGGATTGTATTTACATTGATCGTGATCCTGATTGTTACCGCGGTTTCAAACGGTGCCAATATCACGGATGGAATAGATGGATTGGCCGCGGGTTCAAGTGCCATTATTGGGGTGACATTGGCCATATTGGCTTATGTATCGGGTAATTACATTTTTGCTGATTACCTAAATATTATGTACATCCCCAGAAGTGGTGAGTTGACCATTTTCATTGCAGCATTTGTCGGGTCATGTGTTGGTTTTTTGTGGTACAATTCTTATCCAGCGCAAGTTTTCATGGGTGATACAGGGAGTTTGGCCTTGGGAGGAATTATCGCAACGTTTTCTATCGCCATTCGAAAGGAATTGTTGATTCCTGTTTTGTGCGGTATTTTTTTGATAGAGAATTTATCAGTCATTATTCAAGTTTCTTATTTCAAGTACACCAAAAAGAAATACGGTGAGGGAAGAAGAATTTTCTTGATGTCCCCTTTGCATCATCACTTTCAGAAGAAAGGAATGCATGAAGCTAAAATCGTATCACGTTTTTGGATTGTCGGAATCATTTTGGCTGTCGTCACCATCATCACCCTAAAGACCAGATAATGAAGAAGCGTTTGGTCATATTAGGTGGAGGTGAAAGTGGCACGGGCACGGCTCTATTGGCTTTGCACCATGGATATGACGTTTTTGTTTCTGATAAAGGGATCATCAAGCCGGAGTATGTTGCCGAGATGGAATCCAATGGAGTGGCCTTCGAGCAAGGACAGCACTCTGAGGAGTTGATTCTTAATGCTGATGTAGTGGTCAAAAGTCCCGGTATTCCAGAAAAAGCACCCATTGTTCAGGCATTGATCGCAAAAGACATCCCAGTGGTATCTGAGATGGAATTTGCTTTTCCATACAACAAAGCCAAGACCATCTGTATTACAGGGTCCAATGGTAAAACCACTACCACATTGCTCACCTATCATATTCTTCAACAAGCTGGGGTAAAGGTGGGTTTGGGAGGCAATGTGGGCAAGAGCTTTGCACGTCAGTTGATAGGTGAGCAGCCCGATTGGTTTGTACTTGAATTAAGCAGTTTCCAATTGGATGGAATGTTTCAATTCAAAGCGGATATCGCCATCCTAACCAACATCACACCGGATCACTTGGATAGGTATGAGTACAAGATGGAGAACTACGTAGCGTCTAAGTTCCGAATCGCTCAAAATCAAACATCCGCAGATTATTTCATCTATAGTCAAGATGATCCAGAGACAAAAAAGTATTTGTCTCAAAATACAATGGGTGCCACCATGATTCCTTTCACCTTGAATGACATTCAAGAGGGGGAAGAGTTTGAGGGAGCCTTTATTCAAAATGAAAACATCAACATCAACATCCATAAAAACCCAGTAATTATGAAAATCACTTCATTAGCTTTAAAAGGAAAGCACAATTTGAACAACTCAATGGCAGCCGGCGTTGCAGCAAGAATTCTTGATTTGCGCAAGGAAGTCGTTCGTGAGAGTTTAGAGAATTTTGAAAACGTTGAGCACCGTTTGGAATTTGTGGCCAAAGTGCACGGTGTAAGCTTTATCAATGACAGCAAAGCTACCAATGTTAACTCAGCATGGTATGCATTGGAGAGCATCAACACCCCAATCATTTGGGTTGCCGGTGGTCAAGACAAAGGAAATGATTACAACGAGTTGTTGCCCCTGGTTTCTAAGCGTGTTAAAGCCATCATCTGCTTAACCAAAGACAGCAGTAAAATCAGAAAGGCTTTTGAGAAAGTGGTAGACACCATTGTCGATTCTTCAGATGCAGAACATACGGTTCGTGTTGCCTATGAGTTGGCCAAGGAAGGCGATACTGTTTTGTTGTCACCAGCATGTGCCAGTTTTGACTTGTTTGACAACTATGAAGACAGAGGTCGTCAATTCAAGAAAGCAGTAAAAGGTTTGTAAGCGCAGCTAGGTTATTCGATTATGTTTCGCTATTTAAAAGGAGATAAGGTCATATGGATGGTGGCATTGCTGCTCACCGTAGTATCTATTTTGGCTGTGTATAGCGGAATTTCAACTTTGGGAAAAAATGCAGAAGGAAATTTTGGTGTGTTGAGGAGGCATATGGTTATGCTACTGGGCGGATGGGCCATTATGCTCGTTGTGCACCGAATTGACTATCGTTACTTTTCAAAGTTTGCTCAATTATTGATATGGGTTACAGTGGGATTATTGGCTGTAACCCTGCTCTATGGAGCCAATATCAACAATGCTGACCGTTGGCTGAAAATACCGGGCTTGGGAATTTCTTTTCAGACCAGTGATTTGGCCAAAGTGGTCTTGTTGGTTTATCTAGCGAGAATATTGACGTTGCGACAATCAGAATTTGGAGATTGGAGAAGAACTTTTTGGCCCATCATCCTTCCGATTGGAATGGTGTGTGGATTGATTTTCCCCGCCAACTTCTCTACCAGTGCCATGTTGGGATTGGTTTGTTTTTTAATGTTATTGGTTTCTGGTTACCCTTGGAAATTTTTGTTGACCATCATTGGCGGAGTGGGACTCTTGCTTTGTCTGGTAATAGCAGTGGGTGAGTATGGTCCTGAAAAAATATTGCCACGTTACGGGACATGGAAGAACAGGATATTAAACAAAGTGGAAGGCGATGCAGAAGGAAATTATCAGGCAGACTTGGCTAAATATGCCATTTATTCAGGAGGATTGATTCCCAAAGGACCCGGTACCGGATCCTCTCGGAATTTTATGCCTCATCCTTACTCAGACATGATTTACGCTTTTATCATTGAGGAGTATGGGCTAATTTTTGGCGGCTTACTGTTGATTTTTGTTTACTTGGTTTTTTATTTTCGGGCAGTGAGAACTGCGTTGACTTGTCCTTCGAGATTTGGGCAACTGATGGTTTTTGGTCTTTCTTCCATCATCGTCATTCAAGCTTTGATTAATATGTCGGTATCGGTTAGTTTATTTCCAACAACTGGACAGCCTTTGCCTCTCATTAGTTTGGGGGGTACGTCTACTTTGTTTACCTGTTTGTCCATTGCCATGATCATCAGTGTTACAAGAGGAAAAGGTGAGGTAGATGAAGATCAGTTTGTAGAAGAGCAAACCATTTCAACGGTAGAAAATGCTCAATAAAGTAGTCATATCGGGTGGTGGAACAGGAGGTCATATTTTTCCTGCTATTGCCATTGCGCAGGAATTGGAAAAACAAAATCCTGGAGTACAGATATTATTTGTTGGCGCAAAAGGAAGAATGGAGATGGAGAAAGTTCCCCAGTTTGGATATCAAATTGTTGGCCTACCCATAGCCGGATTGCAACGCAAATGGGATGTGAAAAATTTACTGCTTCCATTTAAAATATTATGGAGTTTGATATTGGCCATGCGCTTGATATGGCAATTCAAACCAGATGCCGTTGTTGGGGTAGGAGGCTATGCTAGTGGTCCTACACTCTGGGCGGCACATGCTTTGGGTCGAAAGATTTTTATTCAGGAGCAGAATTCTTTTGCTGGGGTTACCAATAAAATATTGTCAAAGAAAGCAACGCGCATATTTACGGCTTATCCCAATATGGAGCGATTTTTTCCAAAAGATAAAATTGTTCAAACAGGGAATCCCATTCGATTTGTTTGGGACAATAATCGTTATCCAAAGAAGGAGGCTTTGTCTCATTTTGGCTTACAAGAGGGAAGGAAGACCATCTTAATGGTCGGAGGAAGTTTAGGTGCTCGGGCGATGAACCAAACCATGGAGACCAATTTGGAGACTTTGTTGGAGTGGGGCGTTCAAGTCATTTGGCAAACGGGAAAGAACTATTTGCCGCAGAGCAAATGGAAAAATTGTGATGGGTTGTGGGTGGGACCTTTTATCCAGGAGATGCATCAGGCGTATGCAGCGGCAGATATCATCATCAGTCGCGCTGGAGCCATGTCCGTATCTGAATTGTGTTGGGTAGCCAAGCCAACTGTTTTTGTTCCTTCACCTTATGTAGCGGAGGATCATCAAACCCATAATGCAATGGCATTGGTCAATGATCAGGCAGCGTTAATCATCAAAGAGAAAGAATTGCAGGAGCAATGGCTCAGAGTGTTGAAACAAGGAGTAGATGGTCAATGGGATGGTCTGGGAATGACGGATCGCATGGCCCTTTGGGCAAGACCCAATGCCGGATATAATATCGTTGAGCAATTGAAAAAGGATTGTGATGGAAAATAGCAGTTGGAACAAGGAGACGATTTTTTATTTCCTGGGAATTGGGGGAATAGGCATGTCGGCATTGGCCAGATTTTTTAACGCCAAGGGCCACATTGTTTTGGGGTATGATCGCCTGAGCACTCCCTTGACGCAACAATTGGAACAAGAGGGTATTGATATCACCTATGAAGATGATTTGCTGCATCTTCCATCTTTGTTGCGGCTGACACCATCCGAAAAGGTTTGGGTTTGTTATACACCTGCCATACCCGCAACAAGTGTTTTGAGACAATACTTTGAACACAATGGATTTCCGATGATGAAACGGAGTGTGTTGTTAGGGAAAATAACCGAGCAATACCATACCATTGCTGTGGCAGGAACCCACGGTAAGACGACTACCTCATCGATGATCGCTCATGTTTTGAATGAAATTGGTTTTAAAGTCAATGCATTTTTAGGTGGGATATCGGCCAATTTTAAATCTAATTTGGTATTGGCAGAGAGTGATTGGGTTGTGGTGGAGGCCGATGAGTTTGACCGAAGTTTTCTTACTCTTTCCCCTGAATGGGCTGTGATTACCGCAGTAGATCCGGATCACTTGGATATATATGGAGATGCTTCAACCTTTGAAAAAGGATTTCAAGCGTTTGCCAAGAAGATTAAGCCCAACGGTCATTTGTTGAAGCAATCCAATGTGACAACCGATTTTATTGGATTGTCTGAGGGGACCGCTATTGTAAACTACGGAATAACCTTGGATCAGACAATAGATTGTCGAGCGGAAAACATTGTTGTTCAAAATGGAAGCTTTGTCTTTGATTACAAAGGTCAAAGCGATATCAATCATATTGTATGTGGATTATCGGGACAACACAACGTAGAGAATGCGGTTGCCGCCATTGCCATAGCCTTGGCCTGTGGAGGCCAACCGGAGGATATTAAAAAAGCCTTGGCGTCATTCAAAGGAGTAGGTCGCCGTTTTGAAAGAATATTCGACGGAAATGGAGTGGTGATGATCGACGATTACGCGCATCATCCCACAGAGTTAAATGCGGCTATATCTAGTGCAAGAATGTTGTTTCCGAACAAAAAGATTGGAGGTGTTTTTCAGCCGCATTTGTTTTCTCGAACACGCGATTTCTTGGATGGATTTGTTTCCGCATTGGAAAAATTAGATGGTGTGATACTCCTTCCCATTTACCCAGCTCGTGAGCTCCCAATTGAAGGGGTTGATTCACAATTGATACTTGATAAGATTTCACTTTTGGATAAAAAGTTATTGGAAAAAAGTGAATTATTGGAGATTGGAATACCTGCAGATTGGGAGGTTGTTTTGACGTTAGGAGCTGGAGATATTGATCAGTTGGTAAACCCCTTGGCCATTCAATTGAAAAATAGAAAATAGACAAATGAGTAGAAAAGAAATAGCATGGAAGAAAGTAGGGATTGCCCTGCTGTATTTGCTATTGCTTTCCTCCATCATTACGCTAATGGCTTTTTCAAATGTGCACCAAGGTCAATTGAAATGTTGGCAAGTAGCGGTAAACGTTCAAGAGTCAGATTCTGGATACGCTTTTCTCTCTGCTTTGGAAATCCAACAAATTTGTGAAGAGGCCAATGGCGGATTGATGGGAAAAGTGGCAGATCAAATTGATTTGGCTGCTGTGAGGAGTGCTTTGCTTTCTAATCCCTATGTGAGAAGAGCACAGGTGTATCAGACATTGGATGGCAGATGCAATATCGATGTTCAATTGAGAAAACCCATTGCGCTTATTATGGACCAGGTGGGTTCACAATATTATGTAGATCATGAAGGATCATTGCTCCCCATGAAAAAAGGATCTTTGGCCGATGTACCCATCTTTTTAGGTGATTTTAGAGCGCCTTTGTTGTCTGAAAGTGTATTCAGAGATGACCACAGCAATGCCTTTCATCAAAGTGTGTATTGGATGGCGAAATCCATTCAAACGCACCCCTTGTGGAATGCTCAAATAGATCAAATCTATTGGAAAGGGCCGGTCGGATGGCGCATCGTTCCAAGGATGGGGGACCAAGAGATTTGGATTGGCGACAGTCAAAATTTTGACATTAAAATGAAAAATCTGTTTGTCTTTTATAGCAAAACATTGCCCAATATCGATTTGGATCAATATGCTGTTTTGGACGCTCGTTTTATCAATCAAATTGTAGGAATAAAAAGAAATTATATCGCACCATGAAAAACGAAATTATCGTAGGACTGGACATTGGAACCACCAAAATTGCTTGTATCGTAGGTCGTTACGATGAGCATGGAAAAGTAGAAATTCTTGGCATCGGGAAGTCAGACAGTGTGGGTGTGCAGAGAGGGGTTGTAGTGAACATCGACCGTACGGTTGAGTCGATTAAAAAGGCTGTAAGTCAAGCTTCTGAAAAGAGTAACGTGGACATTAAAATTGTGAATGTGGGTATTGCAGGTCAACATATTCGCAGCACGCAGCACCAGGCAACGCGTACACGCAGTAGCATGGATGATGAGATTTCACAAGTGGATATCGATATTATGTCTCAAGATATCAGACGCATTCCCGTTGCGCCTGGTGAGGATATTATTCACGCGTTGCCACAGGATTTCACGGTTGATCAAGAGTCAGGCATCAAGGATCCAATTGGTATGGCGGGTATCCGAATGAAAGCCAATTTCCATGTAATTACGGGTCAAATTTCTCAAATCAATAACATTTACCGTTGCGTCAGGAAGGCAGGTTTGGAAGTGGCCAAATTGACCTTGGAGCCATTGGCGAGTTCTGCAGCTGTATTGACGGATGAGGAAATGGAAGCTGGTGTGGCATTGGTAGATATTGGTGGTGGAACAACGGATATTGCCATATTCCATGATGGTATCATTCGCCACACTGCTGTTATTCCATTTGGTGGTAATATTATTACAGAGGATATCAGAAACGGTTGTTATATCCTGCCTAAATATGCTGAGGTATTAAAAGTAAATCACGGCTTTGCTTTGGAAGAGGCTGTTAATCAAAACGCTGTAATTGCAATTCCAGGTTTAGCTGGACACCCGAGAAGAGAGATTTCAACGCTACGTTTGACACAAATTATTCAAGCGCGCATGGAGGAGATTTTGGATTATGTGCACGGCGAAATTGTGTCATCCGGTTTTTCTAAGCAATTGATTGGGGGCATTGTGATGACTGGAGGAGGAGCCCAATTGCGACACATGAAGCAATTGGTAGAGTATCATACGGGAATGCACTGCCGAGTAGGGTATCCACATTTTCATGTTTCCTCGTCGAAGGATGATGCAACCAAGCTTACTCCAATTTTGTCTACTGGTGTAGGATTGTTGATGACTTATGAGAACAATGAATTACAAAAGAATTTGTTCCAAGAGCCAGTGGTAGCGGAACCTATTCCAGATGTTGTTTTAGAAGTCAATGAAGAGGCTAAGTCAACGGAAGAAGTAACGGCAGTAGTGGAAGAAAAAGTTGAGTCTAAACAAAAAAGGAAAGGTGGACTGATGGAGTCGTTAGATTGGTTGAGAAAAAAGTTTGATGATCAGTTCAAGGACAACATTGAGTGATAAAAAGTTAGGTTAATAGGTTAATTAGATTAGGTTAATAGTCCGTTAAGAGCCCTCATTGAGGGCTCTTTTTTTTCATGGCTTCTGTTCATAATCTAATCTTTTAATGACATTGGTCATGGGTGTTGGGAACTACCTTTGCCGGATAATACAATCTATTTATGAATTATTTTAAACACTTTACAGCTGTGCTGTTGCTCTCCACCTTATCCATTGGAGTAGCATTTTCACAGATTCTTACGGGGCCTACGCTGGAGTTTACCCATCCGGCAATGGAAGCATCCCTGGGAATGGATCAATTTGCGGGTTACGCGGATGAAGCTTTTATTTCTCCAGGGGATATCAATGGCGATGGCCATGTCGATTTCGTAAGAGGAATGCGCAATAACTGGGGAAACAACGGAATTGGATTTTGGATCAATAATGGAACAAGTCCAAACGTATCATTCACCTATTCTGGTGACAATCCCTACGGTATCGTTACACCAGCAGGTATGATTCATACAGATTTGTGGGATTATGATAACGATGGTGACTTGGACATATTTGCTGTATCTCCTGATGTGGATGGCATCCTTTTGTGGATCAACACAGGTACATCAACGACTCCAGCTTTTTCAACGCCCACCACACTTTATTCCGAATTGTTGGATGAGGCAAAGTCATTGACCATTGCAGATTTCAATGGAGATGGGCAAAAGGATTTCATCATTGGTCAATTCAATAGTGCTTTGGGCTATCATCGTGTGGCCGTGATGTTGAATACGGGTTCGACTGGTAATCCGCTTTTTGAAACGGTTGATGTCAATCCCAACGGGATAGAAATTTCTGCTGTATCTGCGACATCTTGGAATGTTCCCAACTTGACTTTCTTCGATTGGGACAACGATGGTGACTTGGATATTTTTGGTATGAGCGAAAGTGATAACCAGGTATTTTACATGGTTAACTCAGGTTCTGCTACCAATCCTATTTATGGTGTTGCTGAGTTTCAATTCTCTATTTGGTCGTGGTACAACAGTAATTTTGAGTTTTTAGATATCAACGGTGATGGAATTCTTGAGGCTTTATTGGGGCAATCAACGGGTCGTGTTTTTGTCATGTATCAGGTTTTTTCAGGTTGTACGGATCAGAGTGCTTGTAACTATGATGCGAACGCTCAAATCATGGACTACTCTTGCGTCTTCCCATCTACTTTCTATTATGATGGTGATGGCGATGGTCTGGGTACGCCAAACAACACTGCCTACGCTTGTGCTGCTCCAGAGGGCTTTGTAAGTAACTATGATGATTGTGATGATAACAATGCTTTGTTGTCTGGCCCTCCCGGTGATCCCAGTGTATGGGGAGAAGGTGTTTGGAATGCATACGCCTTCCAAGGTTCTAATTATGACACTTACAAAGGGTTTTATGTAAGAGAGGGAAATTCTTACAACACCATTTCTGATTTTGGTTGGGAAGGAACACCATCCGAGGCCGTTGGTTATCAGGGTTGTTTTGTAACCAATGAGTTGCATTCAATGAAATTCAAACGTCAAGGTTTTGCAGATTCAGAGTTCCCTTATTCAATCACCATTCCTTCATGGGATGATGACGTTCAAGTATATGTAGATGGAGCTTTGGTATGGAGTACCGGATGTTGCAACAACAATTATATGGATAATGTGGTTTGGACGGGAACATTGACTTCAACTTCTACTGTTGAGATTGATTACATGGAATATTATGGAGGATCTTATCTTTATTTTATTGTTGAACCCAATTATCCGTTGAACATATCAGGTTCCAGCTCAATCGGATCAAATGCTTGTTACGCCTTCAATTATTCAGCTTTTGTCTCACAAGATTTTAACGAAGATCCAAGCACAATGACCTACACCATATCAAGTCAAAATGGTTTAATTGATACAGCCAATTTTGATTTGAATTTCTATGGATCAGAGGTTGTTTTTGGTTTACAGCCTTTGGAGATAGTAGGTGGAGATGCATTGACGATTGTTGTGAATGACAACATGGGTTACAGCGATACGTTGCTCGTGTACATTAATTTGGGCGAGTGTCCTCCACCCTTGGAAATCTGGGGAACAACAGAGACTTCTAATGATGCCTGTACAAGCTTTGACTTTTATGTCGGAGTAAATAGTGGATATGGATATTCAACGGATGAGTTGACCTTTGTTACCACTTTTGAAGATACCAATTATGTTCAGTCCACCACTCCCGTTTATTTTGACAATTGGTTTGATGGTGCATGGATTGGTTTCAATGCCAACGGCGTTTTGGGTAGTACCATTGCCACAACAGTAGTGACCGATCCATTGGGTAATTCAGATACATTGGTAACAACTTTGTACTTCACAGATTGCTATCCCATCATGAATGTACAAAATGATTGGGAATTGACTTGTGGAGATTCTATCGGAACGTTTTCTGTCACTTATGCTTTTTCTACTGAAGGTGTAGGGCAGTCGATTTCTTATATTGAGTCGTACAATAATAGTGCAGCTCCTATCGAGAATTTGTTATTCTTGTCTAGCAATGATACTACATTGGTAGAGAATGGTATCACTTATTACGGTACTACATATAACTATCAATTTGAATTTGACTATTTGGGAGATTGGACCGAGTTTCATGGTTATTTCGAGGATGATCAAAATGAAAATTATGATTTCTATGCTTACTTTGAATCCATTGCAGATTATAATCCTCCTAACGTTTATTCTGACCAGCAAGAAGTTCAAATAGTGTTGCCTGCAGGAGTTTGTGATACCACGATTACTTGGAATGTTGTTCTTAATCCTATTACCGCATTCGGTTCTGGTTCTACCTACTTAACCAATCAACATGAAGGTTCATTTTATGCCGCCATCAATGGTGGTGCTGGTTTGAGTTATCTTGGTGTGGATGGTAATTCTGGTGCAGATTGTGATGGTGAAATTATTGACGGAAACTTTGCTGTTACCACTCCAAATGGTGCATCATTCAATGTGTTTTATTCAATTATGAACAACACAGGAGATCCGTTGACCCATCAATTGTGGTTTGTTCCAGTTTCTGAAATTGAGGCCACCACTTCCATTGATTATGAAATTTGTGATCATCGTTTTGTCATCGAAGGATTAACGGGAACGCCTAAGCCTTATTTCTACTACTTATTCTCTTCATTGGAATATGGAGTTCCATATGATATAGAGGTTGTACAACAGGTGGCACAAAACATTGCGAATGGTTTCGGTCCTTACTTAACGGAGACATTTGATCTCTCTGGCTTGAGTGCGCACATGGGTTCAGTTGTTTCAAACATCAACGCTACTTTATTGAACGACGGTAATTATTACGCAATTAATATAGAGGATGACTTTGTAACAGATGACAATAACAATCCTGTCGGTATCAATGACGGTGGAGGTGATATTTATGATGATGCCAATTATATTGTAACCAATTTCAATAATTATTACGCCAATGACGAGTCTGGTGTTGGTATTCCTTATACCAACGGTGCAGTATTTGAAGGCGGTTCTTCTTTAAGTGTTGCCCCATTCAATTTAATTGTTGAAGAGGGTTGTTCTTTTGATATCGTATCTTCAATCGAATCTGGTTCCGTACTTTCTGTTGGATTAACAGAGATTGAATTTACTGTAACAGATAATTCTGGAAATCAATCTACACATATTGTAGCGGTTAATGTGATGGCTTCTGGTGAGGAAATTTGCAATGAGCTGGATGACAACTGTGATGGAGAAATTGATGAGTACGTTCAAACAACTTTTTATGCAGATGCAGATGGTGATGGTGCAGGTAATATCGATGAGGTGGTTTTGGCATGTACATTACCTCAGGGATACGTTGACAATTCTGATGATTGCGATGACGCGTTGTTAACTTATGCAGACAATGACGGAGATGGATTTGGTTCGGACGTATTGGATGCATGCGGGGCAGTTTCCAACAATGATTGTGATGATGCCAATGCAGAGATCAATGCAGAAGCTACTGAAATTTGTGGAAATGGTGTAGATGAAGATTGTTCAGGTTCGGATACAGAATGTACTATCGAGGGTTGTACAGACGAAAGTGCATGTAACTACGATGCTACTGCTAATATTGAAGATGGATCATGTACTTATCCAACGGAGAGTTTCTTGACATGTGATGGTTTGTGCATTCACGATACCGATTTGGATGGCGTTTGTGATGAAATTGAGGTTGCAGGTTGTACTGATGCTGCTGCTTGTAACTATGATGCAGCGGCTACCAATGATGATGGATCTTGTATTCTTCCAATGGAAGAAACTTGTAATGGGCTGGATGACAACTGTGATGGTGAAGTAGATGAGTTTGTATTGAATACTTACTTCGCTGACGCAGATGGTGACGGCTTTGGAAACATGGAAGAAGTGGCTTACGCTTGTTCAACTCCTGTAGGCTATGTAAACAATATGGAAGATTGTAACGATGCTGCTATTACTTATTTGGATGCAGACAATGATGGTTATGGTTCTATGACCATCGATGCTTGCGGTGTGACGTCCAACGATGATTGTGATGATAGCAACGCCAGTGTAAATACAGCGGGAATTGAAGTTTGTGGCAATGGCATTGATGAAGATTGTTCAGGTGAAGATGATGCTTGTGCAATTTTAGGCTGTACAGATGCTACTGCTTGCAACTATGATGCAATTGCAACCGAAGATGACGGATCTTGTGTGATGCCCGTGGCTGAAATTTGCAATGGTTTGGATGACAACTGCGATGGTGAAGTGGACGAGTTTGTATTGAATACTTACTTCGCTGACGCAGATGGTGACGGCTTTGGAAACATGGAAGAAGTGGCTTACGCTTGTTCAACTCCTGTAGGCTATGTAAACAATATGGAAGATTGTAACGATGCTGCTATTACTTACTTGGATGCTGATAATGATGGTTATGGTTCAATGACCATCGATGCTTGTGGTGTTGAATACAATGATGATTGTGATGACAGCAATGATATGGTCAATGCATCAGGAATCGAAGTTTGTGGAAATGGTGTCGATG
>CAYQUT010000003.1:141007-167843 GCA_964420985.1 uncultured Chryseobacterium sp. | reverse complement strand
CATGAACACCGACCACCCCGTCCCTGCGGGACACCCCTCCTTTCTTTTGTTTCACAAAAGCAGGAGGGGATATGGACTCGTCCTAATTTTGGGTTACATTTTTTTTCATTTTGCCTTTTTTTGTAAACCTATTTTAGGACGAGACAGGGAGATGTAACCGTCGCGTTTCTTCAAGCAATATGATGTCCCTGCAGAGTTCAAAGCCAAATACTACTTTCCACTTTCCATTTTCCCACTTCTCTGAACTATCTTCGCCTCATGAACGGCGTACAACTGCATTTTCTTTTCAATCACATGCCCATGTTCTTGGCATTGTTTGCATTGATCCTTTGGGTGGTGAATTTTTTTAAACCCACTGCAATTCTTAAAAATTTAGCCATGATCATCATGGTAGTGATGGGGCTGATGAGTTTTGCGGCAATGGCCACAGGTGAGGAAGCCGAAGAAGTAATGGAACAATGGGGCATGAGCCACAGGGCCATTCACGAGCACGAAGAACTGGCCGAGGTAGCGCACTTCAGTGCTCTGGGTGTTGCTGTGTTGGCCATCATTGTATTTTTTATCGAAAGAAAAAAACAAATTCAAATCAAGGTCTTTCCTTTCATCGCCATGATGGGTTTGGTGGGTGTTTTGGTTACCATGTCCATCGCAGCCCATGAAGGGGGAAAGTTGAGTCATCCGGAGTTGTATCAAACGCCACCACAAGGTGCAGGTGAAGACCACGACGATTCACATGAGTCTGAAGAACATTGATCCCGCACATCCCGCGCTAGAGGGAATTCAAGCGGTAAAGAAAGGGATTCTGCTGAATCTTTTTTTGGCCATTGTAAAACTGATTGCAGGTCTGTTAGGTCACAGTTATGCCTTAGTGGCCGATGCCATTGAAAGTGGCAGTGATGTGCTTTCATCGATTTTGGTTTGGATAGGATTGCGCACCGCTGCCAAGCCTCCAGACGAGGATCATCCTTACGGCCACGGTAAAGCAGAACCCATGGCTGCTGGCGTTGTGAGCATCATGTTGTTTGGAGCAGCCGCCATTATTTTATCCCAAAGCATTTATTATATTCAAACTCCTCACCAATCCCCGGCTTGGTGGACCTTGTTGGTTTTGGCGGCCATTGTCGGCGGAAAAGAATTGGCCTTTAGAATGGTGAACCGCACCGGGATGGACATCGATAGCCAAGCAGTTCAGGCCGAAGCGCAACACCATCGGGCAGATGCATTCACTTCATTGGCAGCGTTTGTCGGCATTGTCATTGCCTTGATAGGAGGTCCAGGCTATGAGACAGCAGATGATTGGGCGGCTATTTTGGCTTCTGTTTTTATTGCTTGGAATGGAGGAAAGATTTTTTTTCAATCGCTCTCGGAGCTCATGGATAGGGCTTTGCCGCAGGAGCAGGTCAATGCGGTTGTGGAATGCGCCAATCAGGTTCACGGTGTTCGAAAGGTGGAATCCTGTTTTGTGCGTAAAACTGGATTTGAATGGTTTGTTGATATTACGATTCAAGTGGATGGAAATCTCACTGTTGAGGAAGGACATGCCATTGCACATGAAGTGAATGATGCCATTAAGGCGGGTGTGACTCAGGTTTATGCAGTGCATACCCATGTTGAACCATTTCATCTTTGATTGTTGATAAACTATCCTTCGGTTTGAGGGTTTACTTTTATCCCATCTTATATTTGCTCCAATCTAGAATACAAACGACATGAATATTATAGTTAACAGTTCAATCTTGCACAAGTCTTTGCAATTGTTGGGTGGTGTGTTGAACAGCAACAATTCTTTGCCCATTTTGGACAATTTTCTTTTTGAAATTCGTCCTCAAACATTGACCGTTAGTGCATCCGATTTGGAAACCGCTATAACCGTAACCTTAGACGGTATTGATACCAAAGGTGAAGGTGTATTGTGCGTTCCTGCCAAACTGTTGATGGATATTTTAAAGTCGATTCCTGAACATCCTTTGAATTTTACCATTGATCCCAAAACGTATGGCATCGAAATCTCTTCTGATTTCGGAAAATACAAATTGACTGGAGTCAATGGGGATGATTTCCCCAAGGCTCCCGCCATGGACAGCGACAAATCATTCAAAGTTCCTGGTGATGTGATGTCCCGCGCCATCAATAAAACATTGTTTGCGGCAGGCAATGATGACATGCGCCCTGTGATGAGCGGTGTTTATTTTGAAGTGCACGAGAACGAGACGCGTTTTGTCGCGACGGATGCGCACAAGTTGGTTCGTTATACCCGCACCGATGCGGGTGGTGACGCAGCAACATTCATCGTTCCAAGAAAACCATTGAATTTGATGAAGGGTATTTTGGGCAGTGTGAAGTCGGATGTAAGCGTGGCTTATTCAGACAACAACGCACAATTTACATTTGACAATGTATCCTTGATGTGTCGTTTGATTGAGGGTAAATACCCCAACTACGAGGCTGTTATTCCAAAAGAAAATCCTTTCAAGTTAACCATCGATAGAGCCGATTTGTTGCAGTCCATCCGTCGTGTGAGCATCTTTGCCAACAAGACAACGCATCAAGTTCGATTGAAAATGGGAGGAAGCGAGTTGCACATTTCTGCAGAAGATTTGGATTACAGCAACGAGGCCAATGAGCGTTTGACCTGCACCTATGTGGGCGATGATATGGAAATTGGATTCAATAGCCGTTTCTTGGCTGAAATGTTGAGCAATTTGGATTGCGACAATGTTACCCTAGAAATGAGTGCTCCCAATAGAGCGGGAATCATGCGACCACTGGAATTGGTGGACGAGAGTGAGGACATCTTGATGTTGGTGATGCCGGTGATGTTGAATAGCTAATGAAGGCGAGGAGGCTTCGTTCTGCATCGGAAATCATTCCGAATACTCACCTTATACTCAATTCTGATCTGTCTGTTTACCATTTGGCGGTTAAGGGGGATCAAATTGCAGACGATATATGGATCGTTGGTGATCCAGAGCGCGTCCCTAAAATATCCAAGTATTTTGATTGTATTCAAGTACAACTGCATCGCAGGGAATATGTCTTGCATACTGGTTTATTAAAGGGTAAACCACTGACCGTGGTTTCTTCTGGAATAGGCGTGGACAACATTGATATCTTAATCAATGAATTGGACGCCGCAGTAAACGTGAATCCCGCCACGAGACAAATCAATCCGCAGCTGCGTCAATTGCGTTTTTTACGATTGGGAACTTCGGGTGCCATTCGTCCAGAGATTCCAATTCACACCATCGTTGCTGCGCGATTTTCATTTGCGCACGATGGCGTTCCTTTGAGCTATGAGGCTGAGATGGAGGCCAAAGAAAAGGAGTTGCTAACGTCTTTAAAAGAAAGGGTTTTGACATTTGATACCACTTACGTTGCGCAATCGAGCGAAGAATTGTTGCAGCGATATCCCATTTTTGATATCCAAGGCATTACCTACACGGCCAATGGTTTTTATGGACCTCAAGGTAGGTCGGTTCGTTTGCATTCCAAGAACGAGGATTGGACGCACATGCAAAAATTTGAATGGGGTGGGATGCGGATAACCAATATTGAAATGGAATCGTCGGGTATGTATGCGCTGGCCAGTATGTTGGGTCACCAAGCGCTCACTTGTTGCGTTCTGCTGGCAAATAGAGCAACACAGGAATTTACTGAAACACCAGAGCAGGCTGTTGAAAGCTTGATACAAAAGGCTATCGTGGCCTTTTAAAAAATTGGTGTGAATAACAAATCATTTTCCTACAATTACCCTTCTCACTTCCCGTTAGTTTTGAATGACCAAAACGAGCAATATGCAGGGAGAAGTAAGTGCATTGATACAGTTGATAGAAGATCCAGATGAAGAGATTTTTGCACAAGTGCGGACGGAGCTCACCCGATACGGTGAAGCTTTGATTCCTCAGCTCGAGCATTATTGGGAATACAACGTCTACGGCCCCTTATTCAACAAGCGCATCGAGTCACTCATTCAAGAGTTGAATCACAAAGCGGTTTACAAAAGACTAAGGGAATGGAAAGAGAGTCCAGAACAGGATCTGTTGGAGGCACTTTTGATTTTGAACCGTGTAAATCATCCATCAGGGAGAGAGGAGGAGTTAAAGGCACAAGTGCTCAAGATCAGACAAGACATTTGGTTGGAGCTGAATGATTTTTTGACGGCAATTGAGGCCGTGAATGTTTTTAATACAATACTTTTCAAGGTGTATGCATTGGAGGGGGTAACCCACGTGAGTCAAGGACATAACACATTGGGGGAGTTGCTGAATACCCGCAGAGGCGAGCCTTTAATCGTAGGGGCATTGTATTCGTGGTTGGCAGAGAGTTTGGAAATCAATATGCGGGCCATCAACGTGCCAGGTGATTGTATTTTGGCCTATCAGGAAGAAGACTTGGGAGGAGATACGGAGACCTTGTTTTATGTTCATCCCCATCAAAATGGTTCCATCTTGTCCAGAGAGGACATCATTGACTTGCTGCATGAAAAGCAGTATCCCTTGGATGAGCGATTTTTTCACAATTGCACCAAAGAGGAATGGGTAGGACGCATGATCAATTTGTTGATCAATCAGGCCATTGCAATAAAAGACAACAATAAAGTAAGTGAGTTGCGTGCATTGCAGTCGCTGATGATGGAGTAATCAGCAGGAAAAAAACTGAGATCCAGCCCAAAGAATCAGCAAGGTGGAAATGGTTCCTTTGATCACAAAGAACCAAAAAGAAGCCCATCCTAATTTCTTGAGCCAAGGGGGTAAATTATTTTTTTTCAATTTTTTTTTGGCTTGTAAATCCTTTACAATGTCGTAAAGTTAGTTTGTATCGTTAAACAAAACATTGTTGCGATATGAATAACTTAACAGAAGTAAAAAGGTACATCGATACCTTCTCTCGTCCAGATGGTTACAACCATTATGCTTGGGACGTTACCAAACGTTTGGCCATGGAAGTTTGGGAAAGTTATTTGGAGAATAGGACTTTCAACCGGTCCTTGAATTACCTGTGTCAAGAGTTTTACCAGATGATTCAGAATCCGGGCAATGGTGAGTACATCGTACCCAAATCGCGCATCCGCGGTATCAATTAGATGCACAGGAGGCGCATTCAAAAGCAGCGTTAGAGAACACTCCTGGTCTGGGCCACTTGTTTTCGGTTTGAGTACCTTAGACTGGGGGTGTTTCTTCTCTCACGAAAAATATCAACATTGGAAAACTTTTTCAATTGTACGGGAAGGACAAAGCTAATTTTGTAGGAATGTCTTTCTTGAACGAACTCAACGACGCCCAAAGGGCAGCTGTTACCCATATCAAAGGCCCATTGATGGTTATTGCCGGTGCTGGCTCTGGCAAGACCCGTGTATTGGCCTATCGCATTGCCCATTTGATTCAAAATGGGGTGGACCCTTTTCAAATTTTAGCATTGACCTTTACCAATAAGGCAGCGGCTGAAATGAAGCACCGTATTGCGGCCCTTGTGGGTGAAGCAGATGCGCGCAACATATGGATGGGAACTTTTCACTCCATTTTTGCACGCATTCTGCGCAATGAGGCGGAGCGCATCAATTACTCCCGGAATTTTACCATTTACGATACCAATGATGCCAAGAGCATGATCAAGGATGTGCTCAAGGAATTGGGTTTGGATGATAAGATTTATAAACCCAGCAATGTGCTGCATCGCATCTCTTCGTGCAAAAACAATCTTATAGGTCCGGAGGATTATAGAAATAACATTGATTTGATCAATGAAGATCACATGAGCGGAAAATCGCGCATGGTCGAAATTTATGAACGATACAACAACAAACTTTTCAATGCCAGTGCCATGGATTTTGACGATTTGTTGTTCAAGACCAATGTGCTTTTTCGGGATCATCCCGATCTGTTGTTGAAGTACCAACACAAATTTCATTACATTTTGGTCGATGAGTATCAGGATACCAATTTTTCTCAATATCTTATTGTAAAGCAATTGGGCAAGGCCCATGAGAATGTCTGTGTGGTAGGGGATGATGCGCAAAGTATCTATTCTTTTCGCGGAGCCAATATTCAAAACATTTTGAATTTTAGGAGAGATTACCCGGACTACAAGATGTACAAATTGGAACAGAATTACCGGAGTACGCAAACCATCGTGAATGCAGCGAATGGCATCATTGCCAAGAATAAAGATCAAATCAAAAAGAACGTTTGGACCTCCAATGACCAAGGTTCCATGATTGGTTTGTACAAGGCAGTGTCCGATAACGAAGAAGGCGCGTATGTTGCCAATCATATTTTTGCCACCAAGAAAGAGGAGGGCATCGATTACAACGGATTTGTGATTTTGTACCGAACCAATGCCCAGAGCCGTTCTTTCGAGGAATCATTGCGCAAGCTGAATATTCCCTACAAGTTGTATGGAGGAACAAGCTTCTACCAACGCCAGGAGATCAAGGATTTGATTGGCTACTTCCGATTGGTGGCCAATCACAAGGATGAGGAAGCTTTGAAGCGTACCATCAATTATCCTGCACGTGGAATTGGAAAGACAACCCTCGAAAAGGTACAGGTGCTTTCGGCCGAACGCAATACCAGCATGTGGGAGGTCATCCTCACGCCACAGCAGATCGGCGTCAATAGCGGTACTGCACTAAAGTTGTCCGAGTTTACAACCATGATTCGCAGTTTTGCAGTTGGATTGGAAACTGCTCCAGCGTATGAGGTGGCCTATAACATTGCCAGCAGCAGCGGATTGCTCAAAGAATTGTACAATGACAAAACCCCAGAGGGCGTTGCTCGGTATGAAAACATTCAAGAATTGTTGAATGGTATCAAGGAATTTTCAGATAAAATAGATCCGGCCAATCCCCACAAGGTCAATACGCTCTCTGAATTTTTGATAGACGTGGCTTTGTTGACCGACGCAGACAATGAAGATTCGGCCGAAAAAGAGAAAGTTAGTTTAATGACCATCCACGCGGCCAAAGGATTGGAGTTTCCTTATGTCTACATTGTCGGATTGGAGGAAAATCTATTCCCTTCAATGATGGCCTTGAATTCTAGGGAAGAATTGGAGGAAGAGCGTCGCTTGTTCTATGTGGCATTGACCAGAGCAGAGAAAAAGGTCACCATCAGCTATGCTACTACAAGATACCGTTGGGGACAATTGACCTACGGAGAACCCTCACGTTTCATTGACGAGATTGACGACAATTTCATCGATAAGAAGGGAGTGTCGATGAATAAACCCTCTGAGTTCAGTCGTCCTAAAATTGACTTTGGAAAAGAAAGGCAAGGATTCAATTCGGGTAGGGTCGGAGAGCGTGAACCCCGCATGCTGAGTGATACACCGAACATTCCGGTGAACTTCACGCCACCGGTGAAGAAGGATGTGATACCCACAGGCAACTTCAAGAAAGTGGATGCGGCACAATCCAAACCGGCTGGACCTATTTTGCAATTGGAGTCCGGCATGACTGTGAGTCATGAAAAGTTTGGAAAAGGGAAAGTCCTCAAGGTGGAGGGGGAAGGTGCCGATGCCAAGGCAACCATTTTCTTCCCATCTGAAGGACAAAAGCAATTACTGCTTAAATTCGCCAAGCTAACCATCATCGATTGAAGGTTAATTAATCAAGAATACACATGAGAGCATCGAGTTCATTTCGTGAACCAGGAGAGGCGTTGAAGCCGCATATTTTGGAGATCAACAGTTTAAGAAAGGATTTGAAGATCCCGGAATATGGTCGCAATATTCAAAAGATGGTAGAGTATGCCATGACATTGGAAGACCGCGAACAACGCAACCAATGTTGCAAAGCGATATTGTCTGTGATGGGGCAGTTATTCCCATACTTGAGGGACATGGAAGACTTTCAACACAAATTGTGGGTGCATCTGATGATCATGTCTGATTTTAAATTGGATGTGGACAGCCCTTACCCCATGCCTGCTCGTGAGGAGTTGGTGGTGAAACCCAACCCCATTCCCTATCCACAACGTGACATGAAGTTTGGTCATTATGGTCGCTATGTCGAAAAAATGATTGACAAGTGCAGCGCATTGGAGGAAGGTGAAGAGAAAAAACAATTTACCCAGGCCATTGCTAATCTTATGAAGCAGAATGCACTGAACTGGAACCGCAACACGGTGACCGATGATGTTGTATTAAAAGACCTTCAGTATTTGAGTAAAGGGAAATTGGATGTTAGCCATATTCAAGATCTAACCGCAGTAAAAACCATTCAAGGCAATAAGTTGAATGATTTCTTGGAAGATGGATTTAGAAAAGTGAACAAGAAGAACAAAAAAAGAAAATTTAAGAAACCGCTCAATCATCGGTGATTTATATTTGACCCGAAACAATGACTAAGTTCTTTGTCTTCCTGATTCGATTGTACCAACAGTATTTATCACCATTGTTGGGTCCCAATTGCCGATATCAGCCTACTTGCAGCCATTATACCATTGAAGCATTGCAGGAGTGGGGATGGATGAAAGGCTCTTGGATGGGAATAAAAAGAATTGGAAGTTGTCACCCATGGGGTGGATGGGGTTACGATCCAGTACCGAAAAATGAAAACAAAAAAAGAAAATAAAATGAAAAATTATCGTGGACTGGCCATTTGGTTATTGGCCGTTTTATTCATGGCTTGTGCAGCATCAGAAAGTGAGATGATGAAGGAGGCCCGCAACATACAAACTGGTCTTTTAAAGCAAAAATCAGATTTGGATTCTGTATTGAATGTTGAGGCAGGTAATGTAGAGAAAACCATTGCCATCATGTCTGAAGACAGCACCATGGCCAAGGATACCATCAAGTACAAAGAGTTTGTTGCCTTGATGTCCAAAAAGGAATTGATTGAAAGTGCCAAGAGCAAATTAGAGGATTGGAAAATCAATAGCAAGTTGTTGCCTACGGAAGCTGAGCAAAAGAACGGGGTTGAAAATCCATTTGGTCCTGAAGCCAAGGATTTGGATATTTTGAAAGCCATTAAGGAAGCACAAAGTTCTTTCAATGATTTGCGTTCTCAAATCGAATCTGAAATTCAATGATAATTCGTCCAAGAAGAAATAGGAAGTCGGAGGCCATCCGCTCCATGGTAAGGGAAACATCAGTTTCCCTTTCTTCATTTATCTATCCATTGTTTGTCTTTGAAGGCAACGCGCCAAAAATTCCCATTGCCTCAATGCCGGGTATTTACCGTTGGTCAGCTGATGAGGTTTTGAAGGAAATTGAGGAGTGTGTGCAATTGGGAATAAATGCCTTTGTTCTATTTCCAGTCTTTCCTGAAAGTCAGAAAGACAAAATGGCCACCAAGAGTTTTGCGGAGGATAATTTTTATTTGCATTTAATTACAAAAATAAAACAGCATTTTCCGCACATCGCTTTGATGAGTGATGTGGCCATGGATCCCTACAGTTCTGATGGTCATGATGGTTTGGTGATAGAGGGTGAAATTGTCAATGACGAGACCTTGCCCATTTTGGCCAATATGTCTGTTGCGCAAGCGCAAGCTGGAATAGACATCGTCGGTCCTTCAGACATGATGGACGGTAGAGTGGGTTTTATCCGTGATGCATTGGATCAAGCTGGATACGATAAAGTATCCATCATGTCCTACACGGCCAAGTATGCCAGTGCATGCTATGGTCCTTTCCGTGAGGCCTTGGATTCAGCTCCGCGCAGTGGCGATAAGAAAACGTATCAAATGGATCCCGCCAATCGTTTGGAGGCATTGCGTGAATTGTCTTTGGACCTCAATGAGGGAGCGGACATGGTGATGGTGAAACCTGCTACGTTGTATTTGGACATCATTCGCGAAATCAAAGATCGCTCTGATGTACCCGTTGCCGCATACAATGTCAGTGGAGAGTATGCCATGGTTAAGGCGGCAGCGCAGCAAGGTTGGTTAGACAATGATCGCATGATGCATGAGATGTTGTTGAGCATCAGTCGCGCCGGTGCTGATATTATTTTGACTTATTTCGCCAAAGAATACGCGCAGAAGTTCAAGTAGTCATGGTTGTCTTAGAAGTCAATCCTTGTGCATTGGGAAAATCCCATCAATGCCAGCAGTTGATTCGCATTTTACCATCGCTGCAATCCATCGGCGTTGAGGTGTTGTATCTCATGCCTTTTTTTCAGAAAGGTGAAAAGCGCTCGGTGGGTTCACCCTATTGCATTTCTAATTTCGAAGCATTGAACCCCGCTTGGGGGAGTATGGAAGATTGGAATGTCCTACGCAACGCGGTTCAAGAAAATGGAATGACACTTTGGATGGATTGGGTCATGAACCATACGGCCTGGGATCATCCTTGGTCATTGACAAAGAAGGACTATTATTCAAAAAATGACGATGGGCAATTGCACCATCCCTCAGGAACCAATTGGACAGATGTAGCACAGCTGAATCATCATCATCCTGCAGTATTGGAATACTTTGTGTCCAATGCCAAGCATTGGATGGAGAACGGAGTTTCAGGATTCCGGATCGATGCCAGTTATTTGATGCCCATTGACTATTTGAACCTTTGGATCCAAAGGGTAAAGGAGTTGTCTTTCAATACAATGGTGATTTTGGACCGATGGGATATCTTGGAGCAATATTCGCAAGGGGATGGGAGTATGGGAAGGGAGCAGCCAAGAGGTTTAACCTCTAACAATGATCAACGATTTTGGAAGTTGATCTATGGGCATGACGAGGCGGCATTTGGGCCTTTGTTTCAAGAAAAATATCCCAAAGGTTGGTCTTTTCAAGAGACCAGATCCCAACACCCAAACATCGTTTTAGGTTCTGGTCAATGGCGTCCAAATGAGTCGGTTTCATTTTTCGAAGCATCGGATTGGGACCAAGTTGTTTTTGATCGGTGGATAAAGGAAATGCTGCGCAAAGCATAGTGCATTCCGACTTATATTTGTTCCCTATGTCAGTATCAGATTTTATTGCTCCCTTTCAAAGCGTCGCTGGAATCATCGACTTGTTTACGTTGATTTTAATGGAGATTGTGTTGGGAATCGACAATATCATTTTCATTGCCATTATTTGCGGGCAGATCCCCAACAAGAAGGATGCAGCACGTGCGCGATTTTTTGGATTGACATTGGCTTTGGTGGTTCGCATCATCTTGTTGTCCACCATTTCTTTCATAGCCCACATGGTGACGCCATTGTTTCACATTGGAGAGTTTGGTATTACTGGACGAGGTTTAATCTTGTTCGGTGGAGGAGTGTTTTTGTTGGTCAAGACCACCAATGAAATTTACCACAAATTCAAGGAAGCTGACCATGAGGAGAAGCCCAATTCTCGCCAATTGACATGGGTTCAAGCCATCTTGCAGATTACTTTGATTGACATCGTGTTTTCCTTTGATAGCATCATTACAGCGGTTGGCTTATCCAACAACGTGCCCATCATGGTCATGGCGGTTATCGTAGCGATGGTAGTGATGTTGTTGTTTGCACCCTATGTAAGTGAGTTCATCGAGAAGTATCCCACGTTGAAAATGTTGGCCTTGGCCTTCTTGGTGGTCATCGGCTTGATCCTCTTCCTAGAAGCTTTGGAAGACGCGCATATCTTGCATTTGCCACACGGTGTGGACATCAAGACCTACGCATACATCGCCTTGGCCTTCAGCTTGAGTGTTGAGATGCTCAACATCCGCATGCACAATGTGAAGCAGAGAAGGGACAGCAGGAAGGCGGAGTAGGGGTTCGTGTTGTGGTGTTTGGGAAGGGATTTAATTGTCCCATCCTCAAATAGGTTTCCAAAAGAACGGTCAAACTAAATCAAACCTATTCATCCATTTGGGGCGAATGTCAATTCGCTCCGGCATCCTTTTCTTCCAACCGGGCGAATGTCAATTCGCCCCTACATAGCGAATCGCATTTCATGCTCTCGCTACCTCATCCCCTCATCCCTTCATCCCTTCAACCCTTCATCCCTTTATCCCTTCATCACTTGTTCCCTCATCCCTTTGATTCTGGCGCCTGCCCGTTGGCTCCGCTTTGCTTCGCCACCGTTCACCGGGCTGTCCGCTGTATCTTTTGGTTCATTTCGTCGGTTCGAAGCATGCTTCGAACCTTCTTCATTCCCCAAAAGGATGCCGCTCCCATCCCTGGCGCGGGGTCAATCCGCAAATTAGTGCTCCAGATTAGAATGGGTTGTTTTTTTCATTGCGATATCTGTCTCGTCCTAAAAAAGATTTACAAAAAACGATTAAGCTAAATCAGGCATCAACATTGACCACCCCGTCCCGACAGCGCTTGCGCTCGTCGGGACACCCCTCCTTTCTTTTGTTTCACAAAAGCAGGAGGGGATATGGACTCGTCCTAATTTTGGGTTAAATTTTTTTCCAATTTTGCCTTTTTTATAAACCTATTTTAAGACGAGACAGAGAACCTCTTTCCTCTTTCCTCTTTCCTCTTTCCTCTTTCCTCTTTCCTCTTTCCTCTTACCTCTTCCCACTTCCCCCAATCACCTCCCCAAAATCCTTCCTTTTCCTATCGCTGCGTCATCATAGTCTGGTTTGATTTTTAGGGCTTGCTCATAGTCCGCCAAAGCGAGCTTGCGGTTATTCATCTTTTCATAGCATACCCCACGACTATAAAATGCCTGGAAGTAGGAAGGATAGCGCTCAATGGCCTTGGTAAATTGTTCTATCCCCTTGGTGTACTCATTCAAATACGTGCAATAGATAAAGCCCTTGTTGTAATAGGCCGCCGAGAAGTTTTGATCTATCTGTGCAATGGTATCATAACAGGCCAATGCCCTGGTATAGTATTCTGGTTTTCTGTATCCGTTTTCCTGTAAGAACATGGCTCTGTTGTACCATACTTCAACGCTTCTGGGTCTTACGCCAATGGCTGTTTTGTAATATTCCTCCGCCAAGTCATTTTTTTGATTCGCCACCAACAAGGCCAATTCAACGTAGGCGTCATAAAATTGTGGATTCAATTCAACAGCTGTTTGGTAGGAAGATATGGCCGTAGCGGTGTCCCCTTTGGTTTTGAACAATCGGCCTTTGAAGTAATACACCTCTGGATTGGTGACCTCAACTTTCAAGGCGTCGTCCAAATATTTCAATGCTTGGTCGTAGTTGTTTAATACAATTTCAATGGAGGCT
The DNA here is from genome assembly GCA_964420985.1 of uncultured Chryseobacterium sp. GTDB lineage: Bacteria > Bacteroidota > Bacteroidia > Flavobacteriales_D > Sanyastnellaceae > CAMCTV01. The sequence goes on along the minus strand of CAYQUT010000003.1, from coordinate 154,743 downwards.
GTTTTGATCAATCCAGGTACGTATTGGTTGTTTTTTTCGATCGATTTTTTGTACTGGGCAAAAGCATTTTTAACATCCTTCTGCATCCAATACAATTCTCCCTTCTCCAAATAGATCTCGGCTTGCATGCTATCCAAACCCAACGCGCGATCCAAATCCCTCAAGGCATCTGCAAATCTTGATTTTGAACTGAGATACTTGGAGCGGGAAATGTAATGTTTGTAATTGTCAGGTTCATCCTTAATGGCTTGATTGAGCGAGTCCAATGTGGCATCAGGTCCGTTGGTACTGGTCATCATTTCGGGCGGTGTTCCTCCTCCGCAGGCCGTCCAAACCATGGCGGTGAAAACAACTCCCATCAACGCTATTATTGCTTTTTGCATTTCTTTCATTTGGATTACGAAAATACAAAGAGCCTAGCCGAATTATCTACAAAAAAACAAGGACTGCAGATGCAGTCCTTGCTATTGGGTAATGACGTCTAAAAACCTTTTTCTTTATGGGCGGATAGGAAAAATTAAGCTTCCGCTTTTGCTGTAGAAATGGCCGCCCTCACTTTGGTTTCGATTTCCTCTTTCAATTCTGGGTTGTCTTCCAACAACTGTTTTACAGCATCTCTTCCTTGACCCAACTTGGTATCACCATAGCTGAACCAGCTTCCACTTTTCTTGATGACATTGTGGTCAACCCCCATGTCTATGATTTCTCCCAACAAGGAAATGCCTTGCCCATAAATAATATCAAACTCAGCTTGACGGAAGGGTGGTGCCACTTTGTTTTTCACCACTTTTACTTTGGTGCGGTTACCAACAGCATTTTCTCCATCCTTGATTTGCGTTGAACGGCGGATGTCAATACGAACGGACGCATAAAACTTCAATGCATTACCACCCGTGGTGGTTTCAGGATTGCCGAACATCACTCCAATCTTTTCACGCAATTGGTTGATGAAGATGCAGCAGCACTTTGTTTTGCTGATAGAGGCTGTGAGCTTGCGCAATGCTTTGGACATCAAACGCGCTTGAACACCTACGTTGGAATCACCCATCTCACCTTCAATTTCAGAACGAGGTGTCAACGCCGCTACGGAGTCAATGACAATCAAATCAATGGCACCGGAGCGAATCAAGTTGTCAGCAATTTCCAAACCTTGCTCGCCATTATCAGGTTGAGAGATCAATAAATTTTCAGTATCAACGCCCAAGGCTTCTGCATAGAATTTATCAAAGGCATGCTCAGCATCGATGATGGCGCAGATACCGCCTTGCTTTTGTGCCTCGGCTATGGCATGAATGGCAAGAGTGGTTTTACCAGAAGATTCAGGGCCATAAATTTCTACGATACGACCTTTGGGATAACCGCCAATGCCCAATGCACTGTCCAAGCCAACCGATCCACTGGGAATCACTTCCATGGCCTCCACCACATCATCTCCCAATTTCATTACGGCTCCTTTGCCATAGGTTTTTTCCAATTTATCCATGGCCATTTGAAGGGCCTTCAATTTTTCTTTGTTTACTTCAGACATTGCGTTAGATTTTTAAATTTTACAAATGTTTTCACTCTAGCTTGTAACCAATTTACAACGGTTAATTTTTTTCTTTATTGGGATAAAGATCTTTGATAACTAGGAATGCAACCAGGTATATGCTAGTAAATATTGTGGCATACCAAAGCGATCGGTCCGGTTGAACCCCAAGGCCTTGGGCATTCTCAATAAAGTGCGTGTACAATCGATGTCCAATGTACCAACTCAATAAAAAGAGCGCTGGGCTCAAGATTAAATACCAAAATTGAAATCGCTTTGACATGTTTAAATATTTCTGCGAATTTCAGTTATCTTTCGCTTGACAGCTTCTTTTTTACAGAAAACTTTATGCGTGATTTATGAGCAAAACGGCTCGTTTTTCCACAATTTTCAATCGAATCAAAACGAATAGGAATGCATAACATTTTGTTTATGCCTTCTCCAACCTTACGCCATCTTCATCCCAAACGGCATAGGTGAAGTGTTGTATCCAATCTCCTAGATTGATGTATTGGCTGTTTTCTCCCACAGCCATCACGTTGGGGTAGTGACGGTGTCCAAAGACATAATAGTCGTGATGGGTTTCTTTCTCTAAGCTCCTGCAATATTGAAACAGCCATTCCTTCTCACCATGAAAAATCTTATCCTTTTCCATGCCTTTACCTCGACTATATCCCGAGAGGCTTGAAGCCAACCAAACGCCAAAATTGGGGTGAAGCCTAGCAAACAACCATTGACACAATTGAGAGTCAAAAAAACGTTTCATGAATTTATAACTGTGGTCACCGGGTCCCAATCCATCTCCATGTCCAATGTACATTTTCTGGTTGTTGTATTCAATAACAATGGGTTTTCGATGGAGTATGATGCCACATTCTTTGGGCAAATAATCAAAAATCCACATGTCATGGTTGCCCGTGAACCAATGTATTTTAATTCCTTGATCGGTTAATGTCGCTATTTTGCCGAGGCATCTCACAAATCCCCTGGGTACAGCTCTTTTGTATTCAAACCAAAAGTCAAAAACATCCCCCACCAAAAATATTTCATCTGCATCCTTGGATACTTCATCCAACCAGGTGACAAACTTTTTCTCACGATCCAAACTGGCTTCGTGATTGGGGCTGCCGAGGTGGAGATCGGAAATGAAATATTTTTTCTTCATTAGCGAGATAAGTTCTTGGCCACTATTTTAAAGGGATCCATAGCCGCAATGTTCACTTTGAACATGATATATTGGTAGGGTTTGATGCCCATTTGTTCTCGGGTATCTTTGAGCTCTTGGGACATAACGATGGGTGCATAAATTTCAACCACATCTTTTATAATCGGAAGAATGACCCCCGAGCTGAACAACCATTGACTATTGTAATTGTTCCGATCCAAAATTCGACTATCAGATAAAATGTAGTTGATATTGCTCTGCTGGCCGTACATGGCCGTTGTATACAAAGACAATGGGAATTTAATGGGTAAGCGATATCTGATTTGACCTGAAATCATTCGGATATCAAACCTTCTTCCCGTTGGGGTGTACAACATTCCATGCCCATCTTGAATTTGTCTGCTCAATGCACCTTCTGTTTCCGTTCTACCTGAATAGAAATTGTTGAATGTAAAGTCAGTCTCGGCAGTTGCTCCTTCAGGATTAAAGGCGGCTAGTGTTCGGTAGTTGTTCACTCCGCTGAATAAAATGAAATCAATGGTTCGCTTGGCATTGTTTCGGTTATAGTTGTACGAGTACTTCATTTGTGTGGTTCGTTGATCACCATCCCATTTGCCATTCTCTAGAGCACCTGTCCATTGTAATTGATATTCTACTCTGTGCTGTAAACCAAAGTTTCTGCCTGTCTGTATGGTAGTTTGCGCAAAGTCTTGTAATTGTGTGCTTTTGGTTTCGCTTCCGGTGATATTGGTAGTGTGCATTTTCTTCAATACAATTCCAGCCAATTGAACATCAAAATTGAACTTGTTGTGGTAATTCTCAGGTTTCCCTTTTGTACTAAAGGTGATATACGGTTTCACCGTTTGATATTTTGAATGGAAAAAGATTTCATTGCCATTGAGGTTTTCGGTTAAGTCTGCAAAGTAGAACTGTTTGGCATTGGCACCCAAAGTGAACTTACCCAGACGCAAACTAGCTTTTGCTAATCCGGACAAATCTTTTTGATGAAAGCTGTAAAGAGGTGTCACAGACCATTGCCATCTTCTATTGAATACATTTTTGTTATGAAATACAACACCGGGCATAAACTTATCGTAGTTGTTCCATCCCAAAACAGGTACCCAATATATTTGGGTTGATTTTTCATTGGCAATTCCAGTGAAAGGTTGAAAATCTATCTTCTCAATGCGTGGCGTTAATCTTCCTTTGCGCACAGTATTGTTAGTGAATGATATTTCAGGAATGGACTTCTCTGCGTTGATTTGCACAGTTGGTTTTGTTTGGTTGTTGTAATCTTTAATGTCAAAAATCACCTTGCCCATGTGACCTGGTTTCAAGACAGAAGTCCACTTGGTTTCCTTCTTGCCGTCTTTGTATTCAATGGTTACAGAGCATGGACCTTCTGTTTGTCCTGTATTCATTACACGAGCTTGGTAAAAATAATCCACTTTATTGCCCTCAGATAATTTGGTAACGTTGTGTTTTTTAGCAACGTTCAACAATGAATAATCTGCCTTTCCTTTTCCTTCAATGAACTCATCAAAAAACCAACTCAAATCTTGACCAGTGGTTTTTTCAAAGGTAGCTTTGATGTCAGCGGGTTGTGGATGTTTGAATTTCCATTGATTGAAATAAGATTGCATGCATTTGTCAAACAATTCCTCTCCCAAATATTGTTGGAGGTAATAAAAGACAACAGCCGTTTTTTTGTATACGTTGGCTCCGTAATTAATGCTTAAGTAATCGTTTGAATGGCAGCGCAAGGGTTGATCAATATCATAAGCTGCGGTGAGCATATAGGTCAATTGAGACAAGTTGCGTGCATCAAATGAAGGCAATTGAAAACTTTTGGCCAAGAATTTTGCTCCGATATTGATGCTCGCACTTTTGGCCCCATACTTCGTCATCAAGTAGCGATCTTCATTGAAGGAATTTAAACCTTCATCCATCCATGCGTGGTCGCGTTCATTGCTCCCCAAAATGCCATAAAACCAATTGTGTCCAACTTCATGCATGATAACCGTTTCCAATTGAAGGGTGTCTCCCGCATTACCGATAACGGTGACATTGGGGTATTCCATTCCTCCTCCGGCACTGATGGTTCCGTCAACAGCGGTTACCTGAGTATAAGGATAATCACCATTCCATTTTGAGTAGTAGAAAGTGGCGTCGTTGATGTACTCAATGGCGTTCTTCCATACTTTCTTGTTGTCTGGTGTGTACATGGCCCAGGTGGTTACTTTGGTCTTGGTATAAGGTGTTTCCACACTTCCTTTTCTCACGATCCATCGTTTGTCTGCGAACCATCCAAAATCATGTACATTTCTTTGCTTGTATTGTATGGTTTTCCATTCACTGCTGCTTTCTGGAAATTCAGAGCCAAAGGAGATGCTATCCGAAGGTTCTTCTTTTTTACTCAGTTCATCCAGCCAAGCTATTTCACTGGCTGTTTGCAAATTTCCGGTGGCACCTACCACATAGTTTTTGGGTAGAGTAATGGAAACATCAAAGCTGCCGTATTCACTATAAAACTCTCCTTGTGTCAAATAGGGCATGGCGTGCCAACCGTTTCGATCATAAACAGCTGGCTTGGGATACCACTGCGTGATTTGATAACTCTGTCCTATATGTCCCAATCTGGAGATGCTTCCACTGGGAAGTTTTACGCGGAATGGAGTGGTGATGGTGATGGATTGACCGGGTTGCAAAGGTTGTTTTAAATACAATATTCCAATGTCAATGTTATTGGCATCCAATTCCCAATTGATTTTTTCATTGTTGACCTTAAAGTCCAAAGAGTCAATGAACCCTTTGTCCTCTTTTAGGGTGCTGTACAATACAAAATTTCTATCGCGTGCCAATTGTTTGGCCAATGCGGTGTTCTTGTTTTTGTAGGCGTTGGGCCAAAGATGCATATAAATTTTGTCCAATACATCAGGGCTTTTATTGGTATAGATTAACGTTTCATAACCAGATAGGAAGTGGTTTTGATCATCCAATTTCACACTGATAGTGAAATTGACTTCTTGTTGGAAATAATCCTTCTGTCCGAGTGTTACAAGGCTAATGAATAGCGCAATGATGGCAAATGTGTGTTTCATTTTTAGATATTCTTGGCAATCAATTGTTTTAAATTTTCTCCCATGGCATCGTTGCCATGGGCAATAACTTTTCCAGTTTTGTCTAACAAAATAGGGTAGGGAATGGCCTCAATTCCCCATTGATAGGTCACGAGTGATTTCCATCCTTTGAGGTCACTGACGTGGTTGCTCCAGGTTAATTTGTCTTGCGCAATGGCTTGCGTCCAAGCGTTTTTATCGGAGTCTAAAGAGACCGAGAAAACTTCAAATCCTTTTGATTTAAAGCTGTTGTATGTAGAGACAACCTCTGGATTGGCTCTTCTACAAGGACCACACCAAGAGGCCCAGCAATCTACCAAAACAACTTTACCACGCAAGTCCGTTAATGATCTGTTTTTGCCGATGGGGTCAGGCAGGGTAATATTTGATAGTTCTTTTCCTACAGCGATGGCTTGATCCAATGCTTGTCTTTTTGGGCCGTTGATTTCCTCTGCAATGCTGTTGACATAATCTACAAAGCTGTTGAAGTACTCGCTATCGGACATCGATGCCTTCAATGCCTCTGCAACTTTAATAAATTTGTCATTGTGCAAGGTGGGGTCCAAGTATTGCAGCGCTACCAAAGCTCCTGGCTCCGAGTGATTGCTGTCCAACCATTTCAAAACCGTTTTTTCAATTTCATTGCGCAAATTCAAATTCACCTTTTTAAAATTGGTATCTTCCTCTTCCATCGCCAAGGTGTTCATCAAACTGTCCATAATGGGATTGATCTCTTTTGAAAATTGAGCCAGTTTTTCAGAATGTGGTGAGCCAATGACATTGCTAATATTTCGCATTTGTCCAAATTGCCCTTCCAATTCGACATTCTCTGTGCTGTCTGTAATGAGTATAAAAAAATCGTTTTCCCCCAATCCCAAACGGTAGATGTCCTTGACCAATCCCTCATGTGGACGCAACTCAAATTGTTCATCTTTTCCAATAACAGTGCTATCCAAGATGATGTCCTCTCCATCTCTGAAGGCATAGAGATACAAGGTTTGTCCTTCTCCTCCATGTATGGTGCCTTTTATTTTTTGTTGTTCTTTACTGCAACTGAAGAATGTGGTGAGCAGTATAGAAAAGAAAATGATTTTCTTCATTCAGATAATATTTTTTGTACGATTCCCGATGCCGTTTTTGGATTGGCCTTACCCCCTGATTTTTTCATGAGCTCTCCCATGAATAGACCCAAAAGACCTTTGTTTCCTGATTTGTAGGCGGCTACTTTGTCTGGCCAAGCTTGAATGACCTCTCTAGCCATGGCTTCGATATCATCATCATTTGCATCTTGAATCAGATTGAGTTCTTGGGCAACTTGTTCTGCCACTTTACTGGATTCATCAAAGAGCACAGGTAGAATTTTTTCGGCGGCTGCTGAAGAAGAAATTTTGCCTGATTTAATTAACTCAATAATTCCAGCAACTTGATTGGGAGTGAGTGACATATCTTGAATGTCCATGGCGCGTTCATTGAGCAGGGCTTTGATGGGGCCCATGAGCCAATTGGCAGCAGTTTTAAATTCTTTTGTTTTTTCTATGAGAGACTCAAACCAAAGTGCTGTTTCTTTTTCCGCAGTAATAACGAGTGCATCATACTCTGTCAATCCTAAATCAGATACATATTTTTTAACCAATGCCTGCGGCAGAGCGGGCATCTTTTCTTGAATATTTTTTATTTGCTCATCATTGATGACCACGGGCAACAAATCAGGTTCTGGAAAATACCTGTAATCATGAGCACGCTCCTTACTGCGCAGAGAGAAGGTGGTTCCATTAGCGGCGTCAAAGCTTCTTGTTTCTTGAACAATTTCACCACCAGCCTCTACAATTTCTATTTGTCGTCGCATTTCAAATTCAATGGCACGTTGCACATTGCGGATTGAGTTCATGTTTTTCACCTCACATCTTGTATTGAAGTGCGTGTCTCCTTTTTTTCTTACGGAAATATTGGCATCGCAACGCATGGAACCTTCTTCCATGTTTCCGTCGCAAATGTCCAGATAGCGAACCAGCTTACGCAATTCAGTCAAGTAGTTGTAAGCCTCCTTGGAGCTTCTGAGATCGGGTTCAGAAACAACCTCAATCAAAGGAACGCCGGCACGATTCAGATCAATGAGCGTATCAAACGGATCTTGGTCGTGCATGCTTTTTCCCGCATCCTCTTCCAAATGAGCGCGCGTGATATTGATGCGCTTGGGTTGGTCATTTTCATCTTTGATATCCAAGAATCCACCCGTTAATATGGGCGTTTTATCTTGAGTGATTTGATAACCTTTTGGCAAATCCGCGTAGAAGTAATTCTTTCTGGCAAAATAAACCTCTTGATGAATATCCATACCCATGGCCAATCCCAGCTTGATGGCATGGTCAAAAGAGGTTTTGTTTACCATGGGCAAAGTGCCAGGATGGCCCAATGTAATGGGACTCACCAAAGTGTTGGGCAATTCACCAAACAAATTGGCATCCGCTGCATAAGCCTTTGAATTGGTTTTTAATTGCATGTGTACCTCCAATCCCACCACCAATTCATATTGGTCAATGGGCAGGGTAGCTATATTTTTTTCTTCCACCAAAGATTCCATTCGTTTTCTTCTTCTTCGTTGATTTTTAATACAATGGGCAAATAAAAAATGGGGATGCTGCTCCAGTCTTCCAAATCTTTGATGCGCATTGCATCTTTTTCTGTTGTGACCCAAGCCTCCACACGGCCGCCAAAGTTAACCATTTTGGCCTTTAACTGGGTCAAATCCTTCTGTGCAAAAGCGTGGTGATCGGCAAAGTTCAAGGAATCAGTAATATTCAAAGTTTTAGAAACCGAATCATGAAACGACTGGGGATGGGCAATGCCACAGAATGCCCCCCAATTTTTAATGGCCGTTTCAGTATGGCCAAAAAGCGACTGAATGGGCAATGTCTCCGTATGAAAGAAGAAAATGGGTGCATGACTATAAACGCGCATTGCGGCAGTCATTCTCTCCTTTACGCTTTCATTCAATTTTTTTGGAGCGCCTGTGAAGATGATAAGGTCGGCGCTTTTTGCTCTTGATTTCAAATCCCGAAGCCCTCCCCATGGCCAAAGGTGATCATTGTAAAAGGGGGAACTATATCGCGACAGCAAAATATTAATGTCCCCTTTAAGTGCCCTGTGTTGAAAGGCGTCATCCAAAATGATGGCCTCTACATCAGGATGGTTGTTGTGTATGGCATGACAAGCCTCCCAGCGTTTTTCTCCTACAAAGGCGGGAATTTCTGGGTGATGTAATGAAATCAATTTGGGTTCGTCCCCCACCTCAACGGCGGAATGATTGGCCTGGATGGGGAATATCCCTTTGGTCTTTCTACCATATCCTCTGGACAGAAATGCCAGTTTGGATTGCATTTTCAGTTGTTCAATCAAACCATCGGTGAAAGGCGTTTTCCCTGAACCTCCAATGGCCAAATTCCCAATGACGATGGTTTTGATGGGGGAATGGTTGGATTGAAATACGCCATTGTTGTAGCACCAATGACGAATGGAAAGTGCAAAGTGCAGGAGCCAGGATATGGTTTGACGAATCAGAAGCATGAATGCGTTAAATTGCGCATTGCAAAATACAACACAGATGACAACGATTAACGAAGTAATCCAAAAGCTAGAAGATTGGGCCCCATTGTCCTTGCAGGAATCCTATGACAATGGGGGATTGATGGTAGGTGATGGCCAACAGTTGGTTACTGGTGTATTGCTCACATTGGATTGCACTGAAGAAGTGGTGAATGAGGCAATCCAAAATGGTTGCAATTTGATTGTAGCCCATCATCCTATTATTTTCTCAGGATTAAAGAAATTGAATGGGAAAAACTATGTTGAGCGCACGGTTATTCAGGCCATCAAAAACAACATTGCCATTTATGCAGCACATACTTCATTGGACAATATAAACACCGGTGTCAACAGAATGATTGGGGAAAAATTGGGTGTTTCGGATATGCGAATATTACGAGCGAAGCAAGGCGAGTTGTTGAAGTTGACCATTTTTACTCCCGTAAAATATTATGAATCCTTGGAATCCGCATTGTTTGAGGCGGGTGCAGGAAAAATTGGGAATTATGATGAATGTGTTTTCGTAGCGGAAGGAACAGGGAGTTTTAAACCTTTGTCAGGAGCCAATCCCCATGAGGGCAAAATTGGTGAAAGGAAAAAACAAGATGAGTTGAGGCTGGAGGTTTTGGTTGCTGCACATTTAAAAAGTAAGGTTCACAAGGCAATGATGAATGCTCATCCATATGAGGAATTGGCGCATGAGTGGGTGAGAATTGAAAATCTTCATCAAGATATTGGCTCCGGAATGATTGGAAATTTACCTGCGGCAATGACCAAGGGGGAGTTTTTGAAATACTTGAAGAAGAGAATGGGTTGTCAGGTGATCAAGTTTACCCATTTTACAAAGGAAGCCATCGAAACAGTGGCCTGGTGCGGGGGCAGTGGAGACTTTTTGTTAGAAGACGCCATGCGTCAAGGCGCGGATGCATTCATCAGTTCGGATTTTAAGTACCATCGTTTTTTTGATCACAATGACAAAATCATGATTTGTGATATTGGACATTATGAGACAGAATCTTGTGTTATTGACTTACTAAATGGTTGGTTTACAGAAAAATTTACTACTTTTGCCATCCACAAAACGGAGATTGTAAGCAATCCCGTTAATTATTATTTCTGAAATGGCGAAAAAGATCATCAAATCCTCTAAGCCTGCCCAGAAGACAAACAAGGTTGTAAAACCCGTTGTTAAAAAGGCAGAGAAAAAAGAGGTAAAGAAGTCAGCGCCGGTGAAGAAAAAGATTGAAGTGAAAGCAAAGCCGGTGAGTAAAGGCAAAACTGTTGTTGCAAAAAAGGCCAAGCCTGTTGCAGCCGTTAAGGCAAAAGCACCGGAGAAAAAAAATGTGAAGAAAGCAATGCCTGCAAAAACAACAAAAGCACCAGCAAAAAAGGTAGCGGCAACAAAAACCGCAGCTTCAAAACCTTTGGCAACCAAAAAAACAGAAACCAAATCAGTTGCATCTAAACCAGTTGCATCCAAGAAGGTAGTGGCTAAGCCTGTTGAGAAGAAAGCTCCGTCAAAAGCTGTTTCAGCCAAGAAAGCTGCCGTTCCGGCCGCCAAGGTAAAAGCAGAGCCAACAATCAACAAGACAGAATCAAAGGCGGTGAAGTCCAAATCAGAGGAAAAGAAAAGTCCTGTTTCAGAAAAGGCAGTGGTGAAGGCTCCAGTAACCAAAGAGGTGAAGGCTGAAACCAAACCAGTTGAAACAAAAAAGACCAGTTCCAAAAAGCCAGAAGGAGAGAAATTGCCAACATTGGATCCTTTGGTTGCTGAAAGACCAAAGCCCCGTTTGACAGAATACGTGAGAGAAGCCAGACCAACAGCCAACCCTGTTTTTGTTGTTACTCCCGAGGGCATGGCCAATGTCAAGTTCGCCCCAATGGCCAAGGTAGAAAAAAATGAAAAAAAGGAATCCCAAGAAAATATGAAAACCACAAATCGTTTTGCTTTTGTCGAAGGAGACAATAAGAACAGCGGAATTACCATTGAAAACAAATTGAGAGCATTGTATGATGTTCAATTGATTGATTCACGCATTGATAAAATTCATGCAACCCGCGGCGAATTGCCACTAGAGGTGGAGGATTTGGAAAATGAAGTGGCAGGTCTTCAGGTTCGTGTTGGCAAAATGCAAGATGAAGCCAATGCAGTAGAAGAGGATATTGCAGCTAAAAAACAAGGCATCAAAGACGCTGAGGCTCAAATCAAAAAGTACAAAGAGCAGTTGGATAAAGTGAAAAACAACCGTGAGTACGAAGCTTTGAACAAGGAGATTGAATTCCAAGAATTGGAGATTCAATTGTTCAAGAAGAAAATCAGAGAAGCTGAAATGCTGCACGAGACCAAGTTGAGCAACCTTGAAGCCAGTCAGCAAAAATTGGAAAATAGAACCAATGATCTAGATTTTAAAAAGAAACAATTGTCTGAAATCATAGCAGAAACGGAACGTGAAGAAGCGGTTTTGTTGGGAAAGAGCGCTGATGCGAAGAAATTGTTGGATCAACGTTTGTTGGATTCTTATGAGCGTATCCGCAAGGGAGCCAACAACGGTTTGGCAGTTGTTCCAATTGATCGTGAGGCTTCTGCTGGTTCATTCATTCACATTCCACCGCAAAAGCAAATGGATGTTGCTGCCCGCAAGAAGGTGATTGTGGATGAGCACAGTGGTCGTATTTTGGTAGATAGCATTCTGGCCAATGAGCAGTTGGAAAAAATCAACGCCATGTTGGCAAAGGAGTTGGGTAAATAACTCAGTAGAACAATAATAAAAAAAGGGGCATTGCCCCTTTTTTTTATGCAGTGTTCGTTGTGTTATGATACAAAGTTGGCAATCAATTGCTCTACCCCTGGATAGAAGGAGACCAATTGAAAGTCAGGGGATTTCATACCCTTTGTTAGGACACCCGTAAAGTGAAAATGACAACCCGTGTCTGTGAAATGTTTTGATATTTTCTTCAAATAGTCTGGCATCAATAAAGGAAGTGGATTGGTGGTTAAGATGGAGATGAAGTCAACCTCTCCTAATCTTTGATGCACCTGTATCAAATCTTCCAATGGGACACTTTGTCCTAAGAAAATGGTTTTGTAACCGTTGGATTTGAAGATGTGTTGAATCATGATCAATGAGATTTCATGAATTTCCAACTCGGGTAGAAATAACACCAAACTTCTTTCCTTGGTTACGGGAGAGCCTTTTAAATTTTCAATATGATGAAATAATTTTTGTCTGATCAAGCAAGAAATGAAATGCTCTTGCGCGGGACAGATGGCATCTGCCTGCCACATGACACCAATTTCATGTAGGAAGGGAAGAATGACTTCGACAAAAGTGGCCGAAAGTCCCTTTGCTTCTATGTAGCTGTCTACAACATTGCTGAATAGATTTTCATCGTAATTCAGCATGGCTATTTTCAATACATGTTGGTGATGATTTTCAGTACCTGAATCTTTGTCATTGGCGTTGAGGATCACATCACGCACTTCCTGTTCGGTCATCTTGGCGATGTTGGAAATTTTATGACCCAAACCTATGAGCAAAGCGATGTTGAGCAGACGCTTCAAATCCGTGTCGGTATACCTCCTGATATTGGTATCCGTTCGATCGGGTTGAAGCAAATTATACCGTTGCTCCCAAATACGTATGGTGTGAGCCTTGATCCCAGTAAAACTCTCCAATTCTTTGATGGTAAAAACCTGTTCTCTCACAACGTTATTTTCTCTCATAAACCAATCAATCTCCACATTTGTTCAATTCCTTGCTTATTTTGCATCAGAAAAGTAAAAACAAAATCTTTTCCATCAGAATAGAATGAAAATAACTTTGTTTGAGGATACCAAAATCACAGATCTTTTTCCCATTGCGATGACCCGACATGTCGCAGAAATACGATGGGGAGCATCTACCATACTAGAGAAATGGTCAATGTATTTTGATGATGTTGCGTTGCATACTAATCGAGCTTATTTGAACCTTACATCCCCTTGTGAAGGCTTGTGTATACTCGGGAATATATTGCCCAATGATGACTTGGTTCAACAATTGAAAAAACTCATTGCTGGTCAGTATTTGACCAAAGATGGTAAAGTGTTGGCTTATCATACAACCGTAGGTCAGCAGAATGAAGAGGTGAAATACGGAGGTGATGTCATCTGCTTGGAGCGTTTGTCAGACTTGTTTTCTCAATTGGGAAAGATTTTGGACTTTGATTTTGTGTCTTTCAATAATGTTCATTTTCGCAACAAAATTCCGGATGGGGTTGTGGTAATTGGCGATCATTCCAATTTGAAATTGGCTGATGACGCAATCATTCAACCTGGAAGTATAATCAATTGCAGTGAGGG
>CAYQUT010000003.1:128577-140907 GCA_964420985.1 uncultured Chryseobacterium sp. | reverse complement strand
GGGATTGCCGCCAATATTTTCGGAGCTGATTTTCCAGCTAAGCACATTCCTTCATTCTCTTGGGGCGGGTCAGGTGAAATAGAAGTCTATCAATTTGACAAGGCCATTGAAACCATTAAAGCGGTAAAAAAGAGAAGAGGACTTGAATTGTCTGACAGAGAATGGCATGTTTTGTCAGAATTAAACAAGCAATTCGGGTTTAAAAAATAAAAATTGGCCACAAAGGCAGTATGCGCAAATTGGCACTGCTGTTGTGAACGGGCCGAGTGAAAATAGTGGGTATGGAAGAATCATTTTTTAATTTATTACCAGAAGATATGGCTGACCATGAGTATATCCCTCTCATTACAGCAGAGGATGAAGATGCCATGGACAAGGAGGAAACCCCTGCGGTGCTTCCCATATTGCCCCTGAGAAACACCGTTCTTTTTCCGGGCGTGGTTATTCCAATTACAGTGGGCAGAGATAAAAGCATCCGCCTTATCCAAGACGCCAATAAAGGAAAAAAAACCATTGGTGTTGTGGCGCAGATTAACCCGGACATTGATGAACCAGGTTTTGATGATTTGTATAGAATAGGTACGCAAGCCACCATCATTAAAATGTTGAAGATGCCTGATGGGAATACAACGGTCATCTTACAAGGAAAAAAGCGATTTGAAATTCAAGGCATGGTTTCCATGGATCCATATTTCAAAGCGCAAGTCATGGAGTTTCCCGAGGTCAACAGGGACGATGCTTCAAAAGAACAACAAGCACTTTTCGAATCCATCAAAGAACAAGCGCTCAAGGTGATTCAGATATCCCCTGAGATTCCCACAGAAGCTTCTGTCGCCATTAAAAACATCGGAGGATTGAGTTTCCTAACCAACTTTATTTCCTCCAATATGAAGGCCAATGTTGAGCAAAAGCAAGCGCTTTTGGCCGTGGCTGATTTGCGTGAAAGAGCGCAAATGGTGATGGAACATTTGGCCAAAGAGATACAAATGTTGGAGATGAAGAATGAAATTCATAAGAAGGTTCATACAGATATCTCGAAGCAACAAAGAGAGTATTTCTTGCAACAGCAAATGCGTCAAATTCAAGAGGAGTTGGGGGCCAATCCGCACAAAGAGGAGGTAGAGGAGAAGAGAGCAAGAGCAGCAGAAAAGAAATGGCCGGAGTCGGTTGCCAAGGTTTTCTTTAAGGAGTTGGGAAAGCTTGAACGAATGAACCCTCAAGCTGGTGAGTTCAGTGTTCAGGCCAATTACATTGATCTGTTGTTGGATTTACCTTGGGAAGAATATTCAGAGGATAACTTTGATTTGAAACATGCCAAAGAGGTTTTGGATAGAGACCACTTTGGGATGGAGAAAGTAAAGGAACGCATCATTGAGCACCTGGCAGTATTGAAAATTAAAGGAGATATGAAGTCTCCGATCATTTGCTTGTATGGTCCTCCTGGTGTAGGTAAAACATCGCTTGGAAAATCCATCGCAGAAGCACTGGGTAGAAAATATGTACGCATGGCACTGGGCGGTTTGCACGATGAAGCAGAAATTAGAGGTCATCGCAAAACCTACATTGGGGCTATGCCAGGAAGAATTCTTCAAAGCTTGAAGAAGTCAGGGACTGGTAATCCTTTGTTTGTTTTGGATGAAATAGATAAGGTAGGACAAGGTATTCATGGCGACCCAAGCAGCGCGCTTTTGGAGGTGCTAGATCCAGAACAAAATAGTGCATTTTATGACAACTATGTTGAGTTGGATTATGATCTTTCTAAAGTTATGTTCATTGCTACTTGCAATAGCTTGTCATCGATACAACCTGCTTTGAGAGATCGATTAGAAATCATTGAAGTTTCAGGTTACACCGTAGAAGAGAAATTGGAAATTGCCAAGCGTCATTTATTGCCCAAACAGTTAAAAGAGAACGGAATTACAGAAACTAAGATTCAATTTACTGATGATGTTCTAACGATGCTTGTAGAGGAGTACACCAACGAAAGTGGTGTTCGTTCTTTGGAAAAACGGATTGGAAAATTAATTCGAAACCGCGCCAAGCAGATTGCATTAGAGGAGAAGTACACCAAAGTATTAAAGCGTGACGAAGTGGTTCAGGTTTTAGGACCGAGCTATGAAAAGGACCGGTACACAGATAATGATGTACCTGGTGTTGTCACTGGATTGGCTTGGACTCCAACTGGTGGAGACATACTCTTTATTGAGACTAGTTTAACCCCGGGAAAAGGAAAACTAACGCTTACAGGAAACCTAGGGGATGTAATGAAGGAATCGGCTGTCATTGCATTGGAATACTTGAAAGCGAATGCTGAGTTGATCGGCGCTGAAATCAAAGATTTTGATGAATCCAATATTCACCTTCATGTTCCGCAGGGCGCGGTGCCCAAAGATGGACCTAGCGCCGGTATTACCATGCTAACAGCCATGGCCTCTGCCTTCACGCAGAGAAAAGTGAAGAAATTTTTAGCAATGACAGGTGAAATAACCTTGCGCGGAAGGGTATTGCCAGTTGGAGGGATCAAGGAGAAAATATTAGCGGCAAAGAGAGCAGGCATCAAGGAAATAATCCTTTGTGAAAAGAATAGAAAGGATATTGAAGAGATCAATGAACGCTATCTGAAAGGACTTAAATTTCACTTTGTAAATGAGATGTTTGAAGTTTTAGATATTGCCTTATTAAAGGAAAAGGTTACCAAAAAGACGTGGCAATAATTCTGACGAAATATCGTTTTCAAAAGATGAGAAAATCTTTTTTCTTCATTCTTATCGTTTTGTTATTTAATACAAAAGGGTCTTGGTCACAGAACGGGGCAGGCGAGAGTACTTTTCAGACTTCACAATTGGGATTTCAGTCTGTTTTAATTGGAATGGGTGGATTTTCCAGTTCTTATACTGAAACACAATCTGCAATGTACTTGTACAACCCTGCTTTTTTGGATAGCAGTTCAAAGGGTAAACTTTCCTTGGGATATACGCGATATATTGGCAGGACAAATGCAACCGAGTTGGGATACTCAATGGGGCAAAGAGGTAAATTTCAATATGCATTTGGATTCAAGTATCTGGGTTATGGAAAAAATGAGACCTTCGATCAGAATGGGAATAATATTGGAACATGGTCAGCTTCAGATTTTTCCTTTAAAGGGATAGCGAGCTATCAAGTAGATTCCAGTTTGAAAGTAGGTGCTTCACTTCAGCAGGCGGTGGTTCAACTTCCCCAAAACAGTGTAACTGCATCACTGTTAGATATTGGCTTTTATTACAAAGAGCCCAATTCTACTTGGTCAGCAGCTCTGCTTTTCAAAGGGATGGGAAAAGTGTATGGAGTAGATCAAAAGAGCCCGTTTGATATTCAATTCGGGGTGAGTAAAAAGCCCAAGAATGCTCCTTTTCGATTGTTATTGACCTTGTATGGATTACAGCAATGGGATGTATTGTCCGAGGATCAAAAAACTTTAGATGAAACGGTCGATCCTATTTCTGGAGATATCGTCAAGGAGAAAAGATGGATATGGGGTGACAATGCCATGCGTCATTTGCACACAGCGATGGAGTGGCAGTTTGGTCAAATGAGATTGTTCACAGGTTTCAATTACGAACGACGCAAATCTCTTCAAATTGAAACAGCTCCAGGTTTGGTTGGAATGTCTATGGGAATTGGTTTCACGACCAAGCGATGGGAGTTCAACTATTCTTGGTCCAATTTTAACCCATCTAATTTGGTACACTCATTTGGAATAGTATTTCAGCCATTTTCGTATCATTGATGGCTTTACCACTTATTTTTGTCCCATGATATTACCCATTGTAGCTTACGGTGATCCTGTCCTCAAGAAAAAGGCAGAGGAGATTGATCAAAACTATCCCCAGCTTCAGGAGTTGGTGAACAATATGTTTGAGACCATGCACAAGGCTCCAGGAGTTGGCCTAGCTGCACCGCAGGTGGGGTTACCAATACGTTTATTCGTGGTGGACGTTTCTCAATACGGTGAGGGTGAGGATGCGGATCCAGATTGCAAAGATTTCAAAAGGGTTTTTATCAACCCAATCATTTATGAAGAAGAAGGAGAGGAGTGGTCGATGGAGGAAGGTTGTTTAAGCTTGCCTCACATGCGACTTGAAATTTACAGAAAGCCTATCGTAAAAATTGAATATTATGATGAAAACTGGGATTTATACGAAGAAGAGTTGGACGGTTTTCCTGCAAGAGTTGTGCAACATGAATATGATCATTTGGAAGGTATATTGATTTCAGATCGCGTTAGTCCCATGAAGAGAACCTTATTGAAAAGTAAGTTGAACAATATTGCCAAGGGAAATGTGAATGTTAACTATAGGATGAAGTTTCATGATGCGTTGTAAGTTCAGTGTTTTATTGCTGTTGGTCATCGTCGTTATTTCGGCGTGCAGCAATACCCCCAAAGGAAGAGGGGAAGAGCAAATGAAATTGAGTAATCAGATTTCGCAATTGTCCAAAGAGGTGTATCAAAACAACCAACCGATGGATCTCGCCAAGAGTGAGCAACTTTTGAAGTATCTGACGGAATATTCTAACAAATACAGACAAGACTCATTATCTGCGGTTTATATGCTGGATGCAGCTCAATTGTCTTCGAGCATTGGGAAGTACCAACAAGCCGTTCAGTTTTTAATGAATTACGTTGAACATCCGAGCGCGTCCAAAAAGGATTACGCAACCTATCTTGTCGGCTACCAGTATGATGCTTTTTTAAAGCAACCACAGCAAGCTGAAAAGTATTACCGAGCTACCATTGAACGTTATCCTGACTCTCCTTGGGCCAAGACGGCCAATCAAAGTCTCCAATGGACTGGTATGTCGGATGAAGAAGTGATTAAGAAGCTGGAAGGTCAGTCAGCACCTTAATTTGTTTTATCGTACAATAACCACACTTCCTTTAAACGTTTGTTTTTCAGATAAACCTTCTAGGGTGATGTCAATGATCCAGGTATAGGCACCGTCCGCAACATAAAGGTCTCCCTTATCATTGTTTCCATACCAGGCTTGATGGATATCATGACTTTCGTAAATCTTTTCGCCATTTCTATTGAAAATGCGCATGGTGTATTTGAAGATTTCTTTTTTACTTACCAAAATTGGTTTAAAGCCATCATTCAAGCCATCATTGCCTGGAGTAAAAGCAGTGGGGCAGTAGATCTCAAAACCGCTTTCAATTTGTAAGAATTTGCAAATTTTACTTTCACATCCCAAAACATCAAACCCTGTTAAACAAACCTCAAATTCTGATGGGACGAGAACATCATAAAAGTGTGTGGGAGCCCAATCGTATGAGGATTGTCCATCTCCAAATTCCCAATAATTAACAGCAGTATTGCCAAGGGTTTCATTGAATGAAATTTCATAATCAGCCAATGAAGGTTTTATCGGGTTGTATTCAAAGTCTACAACTGGATCGGGGTATGGGCAAATAAGATTCAATGAATCCAAATGATGGGTACAACCATTTTGGTCTGTAAGTGTTAAGCCAATGCTGGAACAAAGACTATTTTCAAAAGTGTGACTAAATGCATCAACACCAATGGCTTCAGTGATGCCATCGATAGTCCAAATAAAGTTGCTAACTGTTCCTGCCGTTGTATTCGAAAAATCAATGGTTAATGGTAAACATCCTTCTGTTGCGCTCGCATCAAATTGGATGGTGGGCAAATCATGTACCACCACATCATGTGTGGTGTAGCTCGGACAAGTACCTCCAATAGAATAAATGATTGTTTGTATACCAGCTCCAGACAAGGAGGGTGTAAAAATACCTTGATTACTAACACTATTGTTGGGGGATGACCAAACACCGCCCCCTACCGCTGTTTGCAGGGTAACAGGATTTTCATTGATACACATCGCTGTTGGCGCGGTGAATTGGCTATTGGCATCAGGGATTACATTGATGTCAATGCTCGCGGACACCGCGCATCCCCCTGGTGGAGTGGGCGGTGTATAGACAACCGTGTAAATGGTGTTCGAATTGATGTTAACTCCAGATGGGGTAAAAGTTTCATTATTTAGAACTTGAGGATTACCCATCCAGGTTCCTCCAGCAGGTGAAGCCACTAAAACAATGGGATTGTCACTTTCACAGAGGTTTCCAACTGGGGCCAACGTGGCCGTGAATGTTCCAATGAAATTGTCATTTAATGCAGTTGAACATCCATCAGGATTGGTGATGAGCATACCAAAAGGAACATTGTTACCGCTAATATTGTTTATGATTTCAGTAGTTTGATTACTGATTGAATTCGGGAAATTAGCGACAACAGGATAGGCGTTGTTAATGTCAAAAGTGATATTACCCATCCCAGCTTGTTCAACCGAAAACTCTATCCAATTGTTCAGGCAATCTTGGTTGGTTGTAATAATGATTTCTGGTTGTACTGTAAGTGCGATGGTATTGGATTGAGCCGCATCAATAGGATTACCAGGAACACTAACATAGGGCAAATTAATGGCAATGTCATACAAAGTTATTGCCTGGAAATAAAGCGTAATGGGTGCATTGAGCCCAGTAAACGGTGGTGGGATGGAAGCAATGAAACTATTGAAATCAAAAACAAAGGGATTCATCAAAATAGCGTAAGGTTGAGATTGATATATCCCCACGAATGAAGGGTCAGTTACAACCTCGTTGTTGGTGTAGGAAGGGGGAGCCAAAAAAATGGCCATTCCCACTCCAGGATTGTAATTAACTGCGGGGATATTAAGGTTTGTTGGCATTGAGTTGTTGCCCAACAGGTTGAAGCTGAAATTTTCACCATAACATATAATGCCGTCATTATTGGTCTCCGAAACGGTTAATGTTCCCAAAGACGATTGCGTGATGGCGCATAATGGAATGATGATAAAAAACAGAAGTGATGTCAAACGCATGATATAAAGGTAGGGGTCAAAAAAAAAACTTCCCACCTTTTGGGCAGGAAGTTTCAACGTCGTTTCGTTAGTTACTTACATCATCGAATAATGGTAACGGCTCCTGTATATATTTTCCGATCCTCTAAACCTTCCAAGATTACCTCCATTCGCCATTGATAAGCCCCATTAGGGACATAGTATCCAGACATGGATTGGTTATCACCGATCCACCATTCTTTGAAATCATTGGTTTCGAAAACAATATTTCCCCACCTGTCAAATACAACGAACTTATAAAAGCGAATTCGATCAGAACCAGAGATGACAGGGCGAAGGGCTTCATTTAAATTGTCATCATCAGGGGTAAATGATGATGGCATAAATACAACAAATCCTTCTTCAATCATCACTTGTCTTGTGACCTCTGTGGAACATTGGTTTGCATCTGTTCCAGTGAGCACAACATCATAACTTCCAGGCTCCGTGACTTCACTGAAATTAAATGAAGTGTAAGGTTCTGAGGAGCTACCGTAATTGGCAAAATTCCAAGCATAACTTACCAAAGGAGATTCTGAGTTGTCCAAGAATTGAAACTCGGGGTCATCCATTGAAACTTTAGCGGGGTTGTATAAAAATGCAACCTCTGGTTGGGGATGCACTTCAAGTAAATCCTCATATCTCGTTGTGTCAACACAGCCATTGATGTCAGTGATGACAAGGGTAATGTCAAATGTTTTGGGCATCATAAGAGACAGATTAAATCCATTACAATCTCCACTTGTTTGCAATATGTCATCAAGATACCATTCACAATCTGTTGTTCCATTGACTAGATCAGATGTGTTGGTAAGTACAAAATCGGCCTGAGGCATACAGTCCTCGAATAAATCAGGAGTAACGACAGCGTCTGTAGTGTCATGAATGGTGATGGTGATGAAGTCGTTCGAAAGCACAGGACATTCAACTCCCGCTACACCAGTGACATCATAGTAGGCTTCGTATTGTCCTGCATTGGCCACATTGCTCAGATCAAAAGTTGACCCATTTTCAATAATGAAATCTTGTGCCCCAGTATTAGTAGTTGGATCAATCGGACCAATGTGCCAAGTACCATTCAATGGGAGACCTCCAATTGCAGATAAATCAAATTGGGCTTCGTTCAAGCATTTGCTTAAAGCGTCGGTACCTGCAGGCGCGAGGACTGCATTGGGAATGAAATTGTCCAAGAAGGCAATTTGATATTCATTAGACCATTCAGAGCAACCAGGAGCTGCAACGGTAGGGTTAAATCTCAAGCTGAAATACAACGGTTGGTTGGAAGGAAATAA
The DNA here is from genome assembly GCA_964420985.1 of uncultured Chryseobacterium sp. GTDB lineage: Bacteria > Bacteroidota > Bacteroidia > Flavobacteriales_D > Sanyastnellaceae > CAMCTV01. The sequence goes on along the minus strand of CAYQUT010000003.1, from coordinate 132,694 downwards.
TGTAGTATTGGTATTCAAAAGACCATCATTGAGTAAATCATTGTACAATTGACTAAAGTCGATGGCGTTTGCCGAGCCTATGTTGTTGGGTCCTGGATTGATGTATCCATTCAATTGTCCTGTAAATGTGCTACCGTTCCAAATAATTTCCCATTCACCCGCCTGAGGGTTGTTGTTCCCGGTATTGGCCCACTGACCCACCAATTGGAAATTGGGGTCAGATCCACAACGAATAGTCTGATTGGGGGAAGAAGGGAGCAAAACAGGATTTCCCCCCAATTCATTCAAAGATATTTGACCAATGGTCGGTGCAATAAATGGTGAGAAAGTTTGATCTAAAGTACAACCATATTCATCTTCAAGCGTGATATCCAAAACATAACCTGTGGTTAATCCAGAGTAAGTGATGTTAGCCACTGTTGCATTTGCAGCATTGTTTATGGTTGCAATAGGACCACCTGCTGAATTTAAAATTGGTGTATTCCAATCAAAAGCATAACTTCCTGAATGAACATCGAAGGTGATGGTGCTTGTTGGACAATCTGGGGTGACGTTTTCCACTTCAATCATGGGGGTGAATACCAATTCCCAATCCGTTGTAAAACCACCGCAGACAAGGCTTCCGAGGAAAGGTTCTACACCTGTTGCAAAAATATCTCCGCTGTACGGAACAGCAGGGTCAGCAGGATTGATTTGTGATGCGGGCAACAACATGGGCACAGACCCTGCTCCCAATAAGTCGCTAATGTTATATATGGTCACAATGCGCGCGTTTAGTACCAAGGGCATTTCCATCGGATCGTTGGTGGAATTCAGCAAAGTGATGATTTGATCTTGTGTGGTATAGGCAGCGCCGTTGTAGGAATTGTCAATGCTCAATGGATTGGAAATGGTGGGGGTTGCACCAGAAAAATCAATCGTTTGGTAATCCCACAAAATTTGTTGACCAGTTGTTGGATCGATTAAGATCAATCCCAATGCTCTCTCGTCAGGTATGGGTTGATAATCGTTCGGGGCAATCTCAGCGTAGGCAATGGCAGGAGGGGTAAAGTTGTTGTTGGATACAAAGTTGATGGTTTCGTTGGGGCAAAGAACCATCTGATTAGGAGTTGCTGCTCCTGCCGGAGTTACTGCAGGGCTAAATGTCCCCATGTCAACAATATCGCAATTACAAGCACCTGGAAGCGTAAAAGGAACAATGGCAGTACAAGTCAACCCTGTCCCATTGGGATATTCAAAGTCAACAACCAAATTATTGGTATAGGCCTCGGTTAATCCAACACCAGCGGGTGGGGTTGGAATTTGAGCAAAGTAAGAAAGCGGTGGGAAATTCCCTGTAGTGTAGGTGTTGGAAAAGTTTTGATATTGATTCAATGTGTTTTTAATGAAAACCGGATTCGCAACAGTGTCCAGAGTGGAAGTGAAATAGACGTGTGCATCAACACCATTGGGAGGGTAGGCGAAATCAAAACTAACTTCTAATTCAAAGAAGTTGCCGTAGCCAATGCAATCAGGAGTGGCATTGGTGACTTGAAGATTGGTAATTTCGCAGGTACAAGGCTCAGAGAAAAATGGATTGCCAGCGGTGTTATTGATGGTGAAGTTGAAAGCATTGGAGAGAACAGCCGCAGTGGCGGGATCAGTCTCGTTTACCAAAGCGTTGAAATTGCAAGCCCCATCCGAAATGGAAAAGCTTAAGGCGTTTGCGTCATTGTAAACAACATTGGTATAATCCAAATCAATGGTTGTAGTTCCTGCGGGTAGGGTGGTAAGATCAAATGTGTTGGCTGCAGGATTTCCATTCACTGATACAGCAATGGGAGCGCCGTTATTGAAGAAAGATAGGATGTTGTTGGCGGACATCACATCAAATCCCGCTATGTTCGCTGTAAGTGCAACATCAAATGCGGAACCTTGGGCGGTTGAAGTGCAATTGGTAACAGAAGGATTGATCAACTCAATTTGAGGAATCGTAACTGTTTCTGGAGCGGGTAAAGTACAAATACCCCCAAGATCATTGCCACCAGCATCTACGATAGTGAAAGTAATATCGCAAAGACCATCATTGGAAAGCGCCAATGCTCCTTGGGTATTCAGTGGGGCAAATACACCGAAAGACCATGTGTTGTCGTTGATTGTGGTCATGACCAGATTGTTGTTAATCAACCAAGGTTGAGTACCACCGCACTCGTATTCCATCGTCAATGTAGAACCAATGGGCAATGCGTTGACATTTAAGTCCACTTCAACATCATAATAATTGTCACCTGAACCACCAACCGGCATGGGCTGGCAAGTAGCAGTTACACTTTGAAATTCAACTAGACATCCACAAGCTGCAGGAGACGCCAAGTTGGACGTAGCGGTGCATGTGGGTAAGGCATCAAAATAGGCCGTCACAACATTGGTCGCGCTCCCATTGGCATACATGGTGAAATCCATGTCAGCAGGGCTGCCAACAAATGGCGCAGGGATACTCTGTACTTGTTGACCGTTCACCTCAATGATTAAGTTGCCCGATGCCGGAGGATTGAAAAAAGCAACAAAATTTTGATTGGTGTTGTCAATCGTAATCAACCCAGTATTTTCGTCACAAAGGGAAGGGGTAACACAAACAGGAAGATTAATGCCACATGTGGCGGGTCCAGTTGTAGATGAGGGAAATGGAAATGCTTGTGGTTCGCAAGGACCGCATAAGCCATAGCTTCCGAAGTAGTCATCCCCTGAGGCGTAGGTATTCACCGTCAAATCACTGACATTGACGCTATTCACAGTAGCTGATATGCATGCAGTGAAAACACAACTTCCAGCATCACCCCAATTAGACCCTGGATTTCCAGTGCCGCCATTGTCGAAATAATATCCAACAGTATTGTTGGTTGCGGAAAGGTCATCAGTTATGGCCAAAGCGCAATTAGACGTAGGGTTAATGGTCGTGCTATACATCCAATTTCCACCACCGCCATTGCAATTGGCTGGTGCAGTAACCCCAACAATGTTGGTGAATCCTGGACCCAATTGAAATTGAATACCATCCATCCATGATCCTGAGGCTTGCGCCCAATCAATGGAATAACAGATCTGAACATTTGATCCCAAAACGGGAGCCGTGAGGGCATTGTTCGGTGTGAAAGTGTAACTTTCCGCTCCTGCAGGTATACATGGATTGTTGGTGGGTATTGTTCCTTCACACATACAGTTGCTTCCGACAATCACGTCTCCTACGGTTTCAGGATTTCCGTCATCACAAGGCATTCCGGTGTAAACGGTACCGCACTGGTCATTGCAGTCTCCAGTGTTGGTCACCCAACCGGGTTCAGGGTTGCACGTTGTTACTGTAACGCCTGCTTCTCCGTATCCATCACCATCGGCATCAGGACTGTAGGCCTGTGGGCTAGCACATTCTGCACTGCACATTTGAAAAGAGATATTTCCACCACCATATGCCCAAAGTTGAACATATATGGGGGTTCCTGCTGGCTGCGTTACCGTGATTTGAGGCATCAAACCAGGACCCGTATCGTCATCACAGTCCAACAAGGTATAGGTGTTCGTTGCAGCGTTGAAAGTGTAAGCTGCCATTCCGGCGTCCACTGTCCCTGATGGATTTAAAAATAAAACGCCTGTACTGGGGACATTGATTAAAACCCAAACATCAGGTTGCTGATTGCCGGCCCAACTCGGGTTATTGGCACAACCTGGACCACCAGGGTTGACTGATGGAGTGTATTGTGTAGGATCCACGTTAATGGATATACATCCTGTTGTGGGATCTTGGGTAAAAGCGCTACTGGGCTCATCTTGTCCGAAAATGGAAAGGGGGCCTGATACCATAAATATGGTGGTGAAAAGAATCGAATAAACGAATATCGAAATGCCTCGGTTTTTCATACCCTGCGAATATAACTTAAAATTAAATTTCACATTGTAAATTGGTTACAATATCTAGTGGAAGTTTTGCATAAAACATAAACACCATGCAAAACATTCCACATTATCTTCAAGACACGTCCCATGCTCATTTCGTTGCATGGCAATCGCACCAGTATCAACGTGAAAAAGGCTGCCTCGCATTCATGGGGGGACAGTGTTTTATTCAGCCCATGAAAGATGGACG